>CAYYRC010000012.1:0-92033 GCA_964474045.1 uncultured Actinomycetes bacterium | reverse complement strand
CCGAGCGGCTCATGAACGAGATCCTCGACGCCAGCAACGGCCTCGGCGCCAGCGTGAAGAAGCGCGAGGACACGCACAAGATGGCGGAGGCCAACAAGGCCTTCGCGCACTACCGCTGGTAGCAGCGCCCCCTTCCCGCCCGAACCGCCCACCCCTCGACGCACAGCTGAAGCCTGACAAGAAAGCGACGGAGTAATCGTGTCTGCCAAGAGCACCGACCTGGCCAAGGTCCGCAACATCGGGATCATGGCCCACATCGACGCGGGCAAGACGACCACGACCGAGCGGATCCTGTTCTACACCGGCATCAACTACAAGATCGGCGAGGTGCACGAGGGCGCCGCGACGATGGACTGGATGGAGCAGGAGCAGGAGCGGGGCATCACGATCACCTCGGCAGCCACCACGTGTGAGTGGAAGGGCTACCAGATCAACATCATCGACACGCCCGGCCACGTGGACTTCACCGTCGAGGTGGAGCGCTCACTGCGTGTGCTCGACGGCGCCGTGGCCGTCTTTGACGGCGTGGCCGGCGTGGAGCCGCAGTCCGAGACCGTCTGGCGCCAGGCCGACAAGTACAACGTGCCGCGCATCTGCTTCGTCAACAAGCTGGACCGCACCGGCGCCGACTTCTTCATGTGCGTCGGCATGATCCGGGACCGCCTGAACGCGACCGCCGCCGTGCTGCAGATCCCGATCGGCAACGAGGGCGACTTCTCCGGCGTGGTCGACCTCGTGGGCATGCGGGCGCTGGTCTGGCCCGGCGAGACCAAGATCGGCGAGGACTACGTCGTGGAGGAGATTCCCGCCGACCTCGCGGACGCGGCCGAGGAGTGGCGCGGCACGCTGCTGGAGACGCTGGCCGACGCCGACGACGACTTCGCAGAGAAGTTCCTGGAAGAGGACTTCAGCACGGAGGACATCCAGGCCGCGCTGCGTCGCGCCACGCTGGCCGACAAGATCACCCCGGTGCTGACCGGCTCCGCCTTCAAGAACAAGGGCGTCCAGCCGATGCTCGACGCGGTGGTGGCCTACCTGCCCTCGCCGCTTGACGTCGGCGCGATCGACGGGCACAAGCCCGGCGACGAGGAGGTCGTGCTGTCCCGTGAGCCCAAGGACGAGGCATCGTTCTCGGCGCTGGCATTCAAGATCGCCGCCGACCCGCACCTGGGCAAGCTCACCTACATCCGCATCTACTCCGGCACCCTGGACACCGGTACCTCGGTGCTCAACAGCACCAAGGGCCGCAAGGAGCGCATCGGCAAGATCTACCGGATGCACGCCAACAAGCGCGAAGAGATCCCCACGGTGGGCGCCGGCGAGATCGTCGCCGTCATGGGTCTGAAGGACACCACCACCGGCGACACTCTGTGCGACGCGTCCGACCCGGTCGTGCTGGAGTCGATGACCTTCCCCGAGACCGTGATCTCGGTCGCGATCGAGCCCAAGACCAAGGGCGACCAGGACAAGCTGGCCACCGCTATCCAGCGCCTGGCGGAGGAGGACCCGACGTTCAAGGTCCACTCCGACGAGGAGACCGGCCAGACGATCATTGCGGGCATGGGCGAGCTGCACCTCGAGGTGCTCGTGGACCGCATGCGCCGCGAGTTCCGCGTCGAGGCCAACGTCGGCAAGCCGCAGGTGGCGTACCGCGAGACCATCACCCGGCCGATCGACAAGGTCGAGTACACGCACAAGAAGCAGACCGGTGGCTCCGGCCAGTTCGGCCGCGTCATCATCTCGCTGGAGCCCAACCCGCCGGTGGCGGAAGAAGAGGCCTCCGGCGGCTACGAGTTCGTCAACAAGGTCACCGGTGGCCGCATCCCGCGGGAGTACATCCCCAGCGTGGACGCCGGCGCCAAGGAGGCCATGGACAACGGCGTGCTCGCCGGCTACCCCATGGTGGACATCCGGGTGACGCTGCTCGACGGCGCCTACCACGATGTGGACTCGTCCGAGCTCGCGTTCAAGATCGCCGGCTCCATGGCGTTCAAGGACGCGGCCCGGCGGGCCGCTCCGGTGCTGCTGGAGCCGATGATGGCCGTCGAGGTCGTCACCCCCGAGGACTTCATGGGTGATGTCATCGGCGACCTGAACTCGCGCCGCGGCCAGATCCAGGCCATGGACGAGCGCAGCGGGGCCCGCGTGGTGAGCGCGCTGGTGCCGCTGTCGGAGATGTTCGGCTACGTCGGCGACCTGCGCAGCAAGACGCAGGGACGGGCGAGCTACAGCATGCAGTTCGACTCCTACGCCGAGGTTCCGCGGAACGTGGCGGAGGAGATCATCGCAAAGTCTCGCGGGGAGTAACCCCCGCGTCGGTGGCGTACGACACGCATGGCGTCGCCGCCAACTGGGAACAACCCAACACAAGCAAGGGCCTAACCCTCCAGCCCGGAGGACGGCCGGAAATACGACAGGTCTAGGAGGACCCAGTGGCGAAGGCGAAGTTCGAGCGGACCAAGCCGCACGTCAACATCGGAACCATCGGTCACATCGACCACGGGAAGACGACGCTGACGGCGGCCATCACCAAGGTGCTGCACGACGCGTACCCGGACGTGAACCCGTTCACCCCGTTCGACATGATCGACAAGGCTCCGGAGGAGCGTCAGCGCGGCATCACGATCTCGATCGCGCACGTCGAGTACCAGACGGAGAACCGGCACTACGCGCACGTGGACTGCCCGGGTCACGCCGACTACATCAAGAACATGATCACCGGCGCCGCCCAGATGGACGGCGCGATCCTGGTGGTCGCGGCCACCGACGGCCCCATGCCGCAGACCAAGGAGCACGTCCTGCTCGCTCGCCAGGTGGGCGTGCCCAGCATCGTCGTGGCCCTGAACAAGTGCGACATGGTGGACGACGAGGAGCTCATCGAGCTCGTCGACATGGAGGTGCGCGAGCTGCTCAGCACCTACGAGTTCCCCGGCGACGACATCCCCGTTGTGCAGGTCTCGGCCTACCAGGCGCTGCAGGGCGACGAGAAGTGGACCGGCTCGATCCTGGAGCTCATGAACGCGGTGGACGAGTACATCCCCACCCCCGAGCGCGAGGTCGACAAGCCGTTCCTCATGCCCGTGGAGGACGTGTTCACGATCACCGGCCGCGGCACCGTCGTGACCGGCCGCATCGAGCGCGGCATCGTCAAGGTCAACGAGGAGGTCGAGATCGTCGGCATCCGTCCGGGCGCCGCGCAGAAGACCACCGTGACCGGCGTCGAGATGTTCCGCAAGCTGCTCGACGAGGGCCAGGCCGGCGAGAACGTGGGCCTGCTGCTCCGCGGCACCAAGCGCGAGGACGTCGAGCGCGGCATGGTCGTCGTGAAGCCCGGCAGCACCACGCCGCACACCGACTTCGAGGCCCAGGTCTACATCCTGAGCAAGGACGAGGGTGGCCGGCACACGCCGTTCTTCAACAACTACCGTCCGCAGTTCTACTTCCGGACCACCGACGTGACCGGTGTCGTGACCCTTCCTGAGGGCACCGAGATGGTCATGCCCGGCGACAACACCGACATGTCGGTCGAGCTGATCCAGCCGATCGCCATGGAGGACGGCCTGCGCTTCGCGATCCGCGAGGGCGGCCGCACCGTCGGCGCCGGCCGGGTCACCAAGATCCTCAAGTAGCACCCCCGCGGGTCCCCGCCGGCAGCCGTCGGCGGGGACCTCGCGCCGGCGCCATCACCCCAGACATCCAGCGGCACCAGAAAGCGAAGGAAGAAGCCCATGGCGGGACAGAAGATCCGCATCCGGCTCAAGGCCTACGACCACGAAGTCATCGACTCGTCGGCGCGCAAGATCGTCGAGACCGTGACCAAGACGGGCGCGCAGGTCAAGGGCCCGGTGCCGCTGCCGACCGAGAAGAACGTGTACTGCGTCATCCGCTCGCCGCACAAGTACAAGGACAGCCGCGAGCACTTCGAGATGCGCACGCACAAGCGGCTGATCGACATCCTCGAGCCCACGCACAAGACCATCGACTCGCTCATGCGTCTTGATCTGCCGGCGGGCGTCGACATCGAGATCAAGCTCTAAGGGACTTCAACAATGACCGAACAACGCAAGGGCATCCTGGGCACCAAGCTCGGCATGACCCAGGTGTGGGACGAGAACAACCGGGTTGTGCCGGTGACCGTCATCCAGGCCGGGCCGTGCGTCGTCGCCCAGGTACGCACCGAGGAGACCGACGGGTACTCGGCGATCCAGCTCGGCTTCGGCCAGGTGGACCCGCGCCGGGTCAACAAGCCCGATGCCGGGCACTTCGCCAAGGCCGGGATCGCGCCGCAGCGCCACCTGGTGGAGCTGCGCACCGAGGACGCCAGCACCTACGAGGTGGGCCAGACGATCACGGCCGACGTGTTCGAGGCCGGCCAGGTGGTCGACGTCACCGGCACGACCAAGGGCAAGGGATACGCGGGTGTCATGAAGCGCCACGGCTTCCACGGCCTGCGCGCTTCGCACGGTGTCCAGCGCAAGCACCGCTCGCCGGGTTCCATCGGCGGCTGCGCCACGCCGGGCCGCGTGTTCAAGGGCCTGCGGATGGCGGGGCGCATGGGCAACGAGCGCCACACGACCGGCGGCCTGAAGATCCAGGCGGTCGACACCGAGCGCGGCTACATCCTGGTGCGCGGCGCCATCCCCGGCCCGCGCGGTGGCCTCGTGCTCGTCCGCTCCGCAGCGAAGGGGGCATGACATGACCGACGTCGATGTTCGCACTCCGGCGGGAGGCACGGACGGCTCAGTCGAGCTGCCCGATGCCATCTTCGACGTGCAGACCAACGTGCCGCTCATCCACCAGGTGGTCGTGGCCCAGCTCGCCGCGGCGCGCCAGGGCACCCATGACACCAAGTCCCGCGGCGAGGTCCGCGGCGGCGGCAAGAAGCCCTACAAGCAGAAGGGGACCGGTCGCGCCCGCCAGGGCTCGACGCGCGCGCCCCAGTTCGCCGGCGGTGGCGTCGTGCACGGCCCCACGCCGCGCTCGTACGACCAGCGCACGCCCAAGAAGATGAAGGCCGCCGCCCTGCGCGGCGCCCTGTCGGACCGCGCCCGCAACGACCGCGTGCACGTGGTCAGCGCTCTGGTCGAGGGCGAGGCCCCGTCCACGAAGGCCGCTGCCTCGACGCTGGCGCTGGTGTCCGACCGCGAGCATGTGCTGGTCGTGGTCGAGCGCAACGACACGGTCGCCTGGCGCTCTGCGCGCAACCTGGCCTCGGCGCATGTGCTGGCGCCGGAGCAGCTCAACACCTACGACGTGCTCGTCAGCGACGACGTCGTGTTCACCAAGGGCGCCCTGGAGGCGTTCCTCGGTCGCGGCGCCGCGAAGGAGGATGACAAGTGAGGATCGCAGACCCCCGCGACATCCTGCTCGCCCCGGTGGTGTCGGAGAAGAGCTACGGCCTGCTGGACGAGAACAAGTACACGTTCCTCGTGCGCAGCGATGCGAACAAGACGCAGATCAAGATCGCCGTGGAGCAGGTGTTCGGCGTGCGCGTGACCGGCGTCAACACGATGAACCGCAACGGCAAGACCGTGCGCCGGGGGACGGGCAAGCGCCCCGACACCAAGCGCGCGATCGTGTCCGTCGCCCCCGGTGACCGGATCGACATCTTCGGAGGGCCGGTCGCCTAGCGGCGACGGGCCTCAGGACAGGACGAGACTGACATGGGAATCCGCAAGTACAAGCCGACGACGCCGGGCCGGCGCGGCTCGAGCGTGGCCGACTTCGTCGAGGTCACCCGCTCCACGCCGGAGAAGGGCCTGCTCAAGCCCCTGAGCAAGTCCGGCGGACGCAACAGTTCCGGGCGCATCACCACCCGGCACCACGGTGGCGGGCACAAGCGCCAGTACCGGGTGATCGACTTCCGCCGGGCCGACAAGGACGGTGTGCCGGCCAAGGTCGCGCAGATCGAGTACGACCCCAACCGCACCGCTCGCATCGCGCTGCTGCACTTCGCCGACGGCACCAAGCGCTACATCCTGGCGCCGACGAAGCTCAAGCAGGGCGACCGCGTCGAGACGGGGCCGAACGCCGACATCAAGCCGGGCAACAACTTGCCGCTGCGCAACATCCCCACGGGCACGGTCGTGCACGCGGTGGAGCTGCGCCCCGGCGGCGGCGCCAAGATCGCGCGCTCGGCCGGCGCCAGCGTGCAGCTGGTGGCCAAGGACGGACCGTACGCGCAGCTGCGCATGCCCTCGGGCGAGATCCGCAACGTCGACCTGCGCTGCCGCGCGACTGTCGGCGAGGTGGGCAACGCCGAGCAGTCCAACATCAACTGGGGCAAGGCCGGCCGGATGCGCTGGAAGGGCAAGCGCCCGACCGTCCGCGGCGTCGCGATGAACCCGGTCGACCACCCGCACGGCGGCGGCGAGGGTAAGACCTCGGGTGGCCGCCACCCCGTCAACCCCGCCGGCAAGTCCGAGGGCCGCACCCGTGCGGCCAAGAAGCCGAGCGACAAGTACATCGTGCGCCGTCGCAAGACCGGCAAGAAGCGTTAGGAGATCCGATGCCGCGTAGCCTGAAGAAGGGCCCGTTCGTGGACGACCACCTGCTGAAGAAGGTGGAGACCCAGAACACCAAGGGCACCCGCAACGTGATCAAGACCTGGTCGCGCCGTTCGATGGTGATCCCCGCGATGATCGGGCACACCATCGCCGTGCATGACGGGCGCAAGCACGTGCCGGTGTTCATCTCCGAGAACATGGTTGGTCACAAGCTGGGCGAATTCGCCCCGACGCGCACCTTCCGCGGTCACATCAAGGACGACCGCAAGGCGCGCCGCCGCTAGTCGGCGACGACACCACACGCATCGCACACACGCACACAGCAGTTAGGGAGCAAGGATGGAAGCCAGGGCCCAGGCGCGGTACGTCCGCGTCACGCCGATGAAGGCCCGCCGAGTGGCGGACCTCATCCGCGGGCTGCCGGTGGCAGAGGCGCAGGCGATCCTGCGGTTCGCCCCGCAGGCCGCGAGCGAGCCGGTCGGCAAAGTGCTCGACAGCGCCATCGCCAACGCCGCGCACAACCAGCAGCTCGACCCGTCGTCGCTGGTGGTGGCCGCGGCCTACGTGGACGAGGGGCCGACCATGAAGCGCTTCCGCCCCCGGGCCCAAGGCAGGGCCTACCGCATCCGCAAGCGCACGAGCCACATCACCGTCGTGCTCGAGCCCCAGACCAACGGCAAGAAGGGCTGACACGTATGGGTCAGAAGATCAACCCCAACGGCTTCCGCCTGGGCATCACCACAGATTTCAACTCCCGCTGGTTCGCCGACAGCAACAAGCCGGGCCAGCGCTACCGCGACTACGTCGAGGAAGACGTCAAGATTCGTCGCCTGATCACGGGTGAGCTGTCGCGCGCCGGAATCGCGAAGGTCGAGATCGAGCGCACGCGCGACCGCGTGCGGGTCGACATCTGGACCGCTCGGCCGGGCATCGTCATCGGCCGCCAGGGCGCCGAGGCCGAGCGCATGCGCAACCGGCTGGACAAGCTGACCGGCAAGCAGGTGCAGCTGAACATCCATGAGGTGAAGAACCCTGAGGTGGACGCCCAGCTGGTGGCCCAGGGCGTCGCGGAGCAGCTGTCCAGCCGCGTGTCCTTCCGCCGCGCCATGCGCAAGGCGATGCAGACGGCCATGAAGGCCGGCGCGCAGGGCATCCGGGTGCAGGTGTCCGGGCGCCTGGGCGGGGCCGAGATGAGCCGCACCGAGTTCTACCGCGAGGGTCGGGTGCCGCTGCACACCCTGCGCGCCGACATCCAGTACGGCTTCTACGAGGCGCGCACGACGTTCGGCCAGATCGGCGTCAAGGTGTGGATCTACCACGGCGAGGTCTCCACGAACGCCGAGGAGCGCCGCCAGCAGCAGGCCTCCCGCGTGCGTCCCAGCGGCGGCGGGCGCGACCGGCGTGGCGGCGGTGGCCGCGACCGCGGTGACCGCGGTGCCCGTCGCCCCCGCAACGACTCCGGCGCTGCCGGCGGATCGGAGGGCTGATCCATGTTGATCCCGCGCAGGGTCAAGTACCGCAAGCAGCACCACCCCAAGCGATCGGGGATGTCCAAGGGCGGCAACAAGGTCACGTTCGGCGAGTGGGGCCTGCAGGCCGTGGAGCCGGCGTATGTGACCAACCGGCAGATCGAGTCCGCCCGTATCGCCATCACCCGGCACATTCGCCGTGGCGGCAAGGTGTGGATCAACATCTACCCGGACCGGCCGCTGACGAAGAAGCCGGCAGAGACCCGCATGGGCTCGGGCAAGGGTTCGCCCGAGTGGTGGGTGGCGAACGTCAAGCCGGGTCGGGTGATGTTCGAGTTGACGTATCCGAATGAGGCAACCGCGCAGGAGGCGCTCACCCGCGCCATGCACAAGCTGCCGATGAAGTGCCGCATCGTTCGGCGCGAGGTGAGTGAGGACTGATGGCCAACGACACGGTCGCAGAGCTGCGTGCTCTGGAGAACGACGAGCTCGTGACCCGGCTGAAGGAGGCCAAGGAGGAGCTGTTCAACCTGCGCTTCCAGGCCGCCACGGGCCAGCTGGACAACAACGGCCGGGTGCGCGTGGTCCGCAAGGACATCGCGCGCATCTACACGATCATGCGCGAGCGCGAGCTCGGCATCACGTCCGAGACGGAGGGTGCGGCGTGAGCGGCACGAGTGAGCAGACGACCAAGGAGCGCGGCGAGCGCAAGGTTCGCGAGGGCCTGGTCGTGAGCGACAAGATGGACAAGACCGTCGTGGTTGCGGTGGAGGACCGCTTCAAGCACGGCCTGTATGGCAAGGTCGTGCGTCGCACGTCCAAGCTCAAGGCGCACGACGAGAACAACGAGTGCGGCGTCGGCGACCGCGTGCTGCTGATGGAGACCCGACCGCTGTCGGCCTCCAAGCGCTGGCGCGTCGTCGAGGTCCTCGAGAAGGCCAAGTGAGGCTGCGATGATCCAACAGGAATCCCGACTCAGGGTCGCCGACAACACCGGCGCCAAGGAGTTGCTGTGCATCCGCGTGCTCGGCGGCTCCGGTCGCCGCTACGCCGGCATCGGCGATGTGATCGTGGCGACCGTCAAGGACGCCATCCCCGGCGGCAACGTCAAGAAGGGCGACGTCGTCAAGGCCGTGGTCGTGCGCGTGAAGAAGCAGACCCGCCGCCCCGACGGCTCGTACATCCGCTTCGACGAGAACGCCGCAGTCGTGCTCAAGAGCGACGGCGAGCCCCGTGGCACGCGCATCTTCGGCCCGGTCGGCCGCGAGCTGCGCGACAAGCGGTACATGAAGATCATCTCGCTCGCGCCGGAGGTGCTGTAGGCCATGGCCAAGCTTCGAATCAAGGCCGGCGACGAGGTGCTGGTGCGCGCGGGCAAGGACAAGGGCGCCAAGGGGACCGTGCTGAAGGTCTACCCGGAGTCGGACCGTATCCTGGTCGAAGGTGTCAACCGGGTGGTGCGCCACACGAAGGTGACTCCCGGCCAGGGAGGCTCCCGGCAAGGCGGGATCATCCACCAGGAGGCACCTATCCACATCTCCAACGTGATGCTCATCGGCGAGGACGGCAAGGCCACTCGCACCGGCAGCCGCACGGAGGAAGTCGAGCAGACTCGCGCCGACGGGTCCACCCGCACAGGGCTGAAGCGCCTGCGGATCAGCCGGCGCAGCGGTAAGGACGTGTGATGAGCAGCACCACTGCAGAGGCCGGCATGCCCCGGCTCAAGGCGAAGTACCTGGACACGATCAAGCCCGAGCTCCGCAGCGAGTTCGAGCTGGAGAACGTCATGCAGGTGCCCGGCCTGGTCAAGGTCGTCGTCAACATGGGCGTGGGCGACGCCGCGCGCGATTCCAAGGTGATCGACGGCGCCGTCCGCGACCTGGCCACGATCACCGGCCAGAAGCCCCAGGTCACCCGGGCCCGCAAGTCGATCGCGCAGTTCAAGCTGCGCGAGGGGATGCCCATCGGCGCCCACTCGACCCTGCGCGGGGACCGCATGTGGGAGTTCCTGGATCGCCTCATCAGCGTCGCGCTGCCGCGCATCCGGGACTTCCGCGGGCTGTCGTCCAAGCAGTTCGACGGCCACGGCAACTACACCTTCGGGCTGACCGAGCAGGTCGTGTTCCCGGAGATCGACCAGGACGGTATCGACCGCACCCGCGGCATGGATGTCACCATCGTGACCACCGCGGCCGACGACGACCAGGGCCGGGCGCTGCTGCGCAAGCTCGGCTTCCCCTTCAAGGAGAAGTGAGCACGTGGCCAAGAAGTCGCTCGTCAACAAAGCCAACAGCAAGCCGAAGTTCAAGGTTCGGGCCTACACCCGGTGCACCCGCTGCGGACGCCCGCACTCGGTCTACCGCAAGTTCGGCCTGTGCCGGGTCTGCCTGCGCGAGATGGCGCACCGGGGCGAGTTGCCCGGCGTGACCAAGTCGTCCTGGTAGTCCGCCCGACCATCCCCCATCGAGCGCTGCAGGTCCGCGACACCGACGCGGAAACCGCAGCGAGGAAGAAGAGCCGGCCATGACCATGACCGACCCGATCGCAGACATGCTCTCGCGTGTCCGCAACGGCAGCACGGCGTACCACGACACCGTGTCGATGCCGCACTCCAAGCTGAAGGAGGGCATCGCCGCGATCCTCGTCAAGGAGGGCTACGTGGCGGGCTTCGAGGTCACCGACGCGCGCGTCGGCAAGACCCTGACCGTGACGCTGAAGTACGGCCCGCGGCGTGAGCGCGCCATCGCCGGCATCCGGCGAGTGAGCAAGCCGGGGCTGCGGGTGTACGCGAAGAGCACGGGTATGCCCAAGGTCCTCGGCGGCCTGGGCATCGCCATCATCTCGACCTCGACCGGTCTGCTGACCGACCGGCAGGCGGCCAGCCAGGGTGTGGGCGGGGAAGTCCTCGCCTACGTCTGGTAGGGAGGAGCACACCATGTCGCGTATCGGACGCCTCCCCATCACCGTGCCCAGCGGGGTCACGGTCGACATTGACGGCCAGGATGTGTCGGTCAAGGGCCCCAAGGGTTCCCTGCAGCTGACCGTGGCCGAGCCCATCACCGTCTCGCAGTCCGACGGCACCCTCGAGGTCGCCCGGCCCAACGACGAGCGGCAGAACCGCGCCCTGCACGGCCTCACGCGGTCGCTGATCAACAACATGGTTATCGGCGTGACCGAGGGCTACTCCAAGGCGATGGAGATCTCCGGCACGGGCTACCGCGTCGTGGCCAAGGGCCAGGACCTGGAGTTCGCGCTGGGCTACAGCCACCCGGTGCTGGTTCCGGCCCCCGAGGGCATCACATTCAAGGTCGAGACGCCGACGAAATTCACGATCTCGGGCATCGACAAGCAGAAGGTCGGCGAGGTCGCCGCCAACATCCGCAAGATCCGCAAGCTCGACCCCTACAAGGGCAAGGGTGTGCGGTATGCGGACGAGGTGATCCGCCGCAAGGCCGGAAAGGCGGGCAAGTAAGCCATGGCCAATGAGCACAAGCACACCGACCCGCGTACTCGCGGGCGCAAGCGACGCGCTGCCCGGGTGCGCAAGCGCGTCGAGGGTTCGGCCGCGCGCCCCCGGCTGTCCGTTTTCCGCTCGTCGCGCCACATCGTGGCGCAGGTGATCGACGACTCGGCCGGGGTGACTCTGGCAGCGGCGTCCACCATGGAGGCCGACGTTCGCGCCGTCGACGGCGACAAGTCGGCGAAGGCCCGCCGGGTGGGCGAGCTGGTGGCCGAGCGCGCCAAGGGCGTGGGCGTCGAGACCGTGGTCTTCGACCGCGGCGGCAGCCGCTACGCCGGCCGTGTCGCTGCCCTTGCCGATGGTGCCCGGTCCGCCGGGCTCACCCTGTAGACGACGAACTTCAGCAGACGAGAGAGGTACTTTCACGATGGCTGCACAGCGCAGAAGCGGGGGCCGGGACAACGCCCGCGGCGCCGAGAAGAGCCAGTTCCTGGAGCGTGTCGTCGCGATCAACCGCGTGGCCAAGGTGGTCAAGGGTGGTCGGCGGTTCAGCTTCACGGCACTGGTCGTGGTCGGTGACGGCGACGGCACGGTGGGTGTGGGCTACGGCAAGGCCAAGGAGGTGCCCGCGGCGATCGCCAAGGGTGTCGAGGAGGCCAAGAAGAGCTTCTTCAAAGTCCCCCGGATCCAGGGCACCATCCCGCACCCGGTGATTGGTGAGGACTCTGCAGGTGTGGTCATGCTGCGTCCGGCGTCCCCCGGTACCGGCGTCATCGCCGGTGGCGCGGTGCGCGCGGTGCTCGAGTGCGCCGGCATCGCCGACGTGCTGAGCAAGTCGCTCGGGTCCGACAACCCCATCAACATCGTCCACGCCACCGTCGCCGGGCTGAAGAGCCTGGAGCGGCCGGAGGAAGTGGCCGCCCGTCGTGGGCTGCCGCTGGAGGACGTCGCCCCAGCCGCGATGCTGCGGGCACGAGCGGCAGGGGAGTCCTGATGGCTGAGGTCAAGGTCACCCAGACGAAGGGCCTGATCGGCGCAACGTCGTCGCAGCGCAACTCCATGCGGTCGCTCGGCCTGAAGCGGATCGGGCAGACCGTGACGAAGAACGACACCCCCCAGGTGCGGGGCATGATCGCGACGGTTCAGCACCTTGTGACCGTCGAGGAGGTCTGAGCGCGATGAGCACTCTCAAGGTCCATCACCTGCGCCCCGCGCCGGGTGCCAAGAAGGCCAAGACCCGTGTGGGTCGCGGTGAGGCGAGCAAGGGTAAGACCGCCGGTCGCGGCACCAAGGGCTCGAAGGCCCGCAACCAGATCCCCGCTTCGTTCGAGGGCGGGCAGATGCCGCTGCACATGCGGCTGCCCAAGCTCAAGGGCTTCAAGAACCCCAATAGGGTGCCGTTCCAGGTGGTCAACCTGGCCAAGCTGGCGGAGCTCTACCCAGAGGGCGGCGACGTCACGGTTGAGGACTTGGTGTCCAAGGGCGCCGTCCGCTCCGGCCACAAGGTCAAGGTGCTGGGCGACGGCGACGTCTCCGTGGCGCTGCAGGTCAAGGTGGATGCGGTCTCCCGGGCGGCGGCGGACAAGATCGCCGCTGCCGGCGGTTCGGTCGTCAAGGACTGACGCCGCGGCCGGCGAGTGCGCTCCGGGGGGAACGCCCGGGGAGCGTTCCCAGCGCGAACCGTCCCCCCTGTTGACCATGGACTCCGGACGCTCCGACGCCTGGGTCGCAACGTGTCCCCGACTGATAGCCTCGGCCCCAATGTGCTCGCGGTCGGCGGGGTCGTCGGTTGGGCCAGATAGGGTTTGGCTGTCCGCTGGACCTGAATGCGCCGTGCCCGCAGAGCCACAACCCGGAGGTGAGCAGTGCTGACGAATGTGTCGGCCGTCTTTCGCACGCCGGACCTGCGCAAGAAGGTCCTGTTCACGCTCGGGCTGCTGGCCCTGTACCGACTCGGTGCCGTGGTCCCCACGCCGGGAGTGGACTACAGCTCGGTCCAGAAGTGCGTCGAGCTCGTGCAGGGCAACTCGCTGTATGGCCTGATCAACCTGTTCAGCGGCGGTGCGCTGCTGAAGCTGAGCGTCTTCGCCCTGGGTGTGGTGCCCTACATCACGGCGAGCATCATCATCCAGCTGTTGACCGTGGTGATCCCCAGGCTGGAGGCGCTGAAGAAGGAGGGCCAGTCCGGTCAGGCCAAGATGACGCAGTACACCCGGTACCTGACCGTCGGCCTGGCGGTGCTGCAGACCACCGGCATCGTCGCGCTGGCGCGCACGCCAGGTCGCTTGTTCCAGGGCTGCTCCGAGGCGATCGTGCCGGACACCTCCACCGCGGTGATCCTGACGATGATCCTCACCATGACCACGGGCACCGTGCTCGTGATGTGGTTCGGCGAGCTCATCACCGAGCGCGGCATCGGCAACGGCATGTCGCTGCTGATCTTCGCCTCGATCCTGGCCGGCTTCCCGGCGCAGTTCGCGGCGATCTTCCAGAGCAAGGGCGCGTTCGTGCTCGCCATGGTGCTGATCGTCGCCCTGGTAACCATCACGGCTGTGGTGTTCGTCGAGCAGGCCCAGCGGCGCATCCCCGTGCAGTACGCCAAGCGCATGGTGGGCAACAAGCTCTACGGCGGGGCCTCCACCTACATCCCGCTCAAGGTCAACATGGCCGGTGTCATCCCGGTGATCTTCGCCTCGTCGCTGTTGTACATACCGCAGCTGGTGGTGTCGCTGACGGGCAGTCAGGCGGGCTGGGCGCAATGGGTCCAGCGCAACTTCACGACCGGCAGCGAGCCCCTCTACCTGGTGGTCTACTTCCTGCTCATCATCTTCTTCGCCTACTTCTACGTGGCGATCACCTTCAACCCGGTGGACGTCGCCGACGACATGAAGAAGTACGGCGGCTTCATCCCCGGCATCCGGCCGGGCCGCCCCACCGCCGAGTACCTCAACTACGTGCTGACCCGGCTGACCTTTCCGGGATCGCTGTACCTGGCCGTGATCGCCATCATCCCGTTCGCGGGATTCGCGTTCCTGGGGGTGGGGCAGAGCTTCCTGTTCGGCGGCACGTCGTTGCTCATCATGGTGGGTGTGGGGTTGGATACCGTGAAGCAGTTGCAGTCCCAGCTCCAGCAGCGCAACTACGAAGGGTTCATCCGATGACGTCTCTGATCCTGATCGGCCCTCCGGGCGCGGGCAAAGGCACCCAGGCCACGCTGGTCGCCGAGCGCTTCGGCATCCCGCACATCTCCACCGGCGAGATCTTCCGCGCCAACGTCTCGCAGGGCACCGACCTTGGCCGCGAGGCCAAGGCGTACATGGACCGGGGTGAGTACGTGCCGGACTCGGTGACCAACGCCATGGTGCGCGGACGGCTGGCCGAGCCGGATACCGAGAACGGCTTCCTGCTGGACGGCTACCCCCGCACCCTGCCGCAGGTGGATGAGCTGGACCTCATCCTGGCCGACCTGGGCAAGCGTCTGGACGCCGTCGTCGAGATCACCGCCGACCCGGCTGAGGTGACCGCCCGGCTGCTCGCCCGGGCCGCCAAGGAGGGCCGCGCCGACGACACCGAAGAGGTCATCACCCGCCGGCTGCAGGTGTACGCCGAGCAGACCGAGCCGATCGTGGCCGTCTACTCGGAGCGTGGCCTGGTGCGCAAGGTGGACGGGATGGGCTCGATCGAAGAGGTCCACGAGCGCATCGTCGCCGCGCTCGGCGGCTGATCCGCCCAGGGGCGCCCGCACGTGCGGCTAGGCAGGCGAAGGCTGGAGATCAAGACCGCTGAGCAGTTGGCCGCTATGCGCGAGGCTGGTCTGGTCGTAGCCGCGGCCCTGCGGGCGACCGCGGCCGCGGTGGCGCCCGGGACCACGACGGGTCAGCTCGACGCCATCGCGCAGGAGGTCATCGCCGACGCCGGCGCCCAACCCAGTTTCCTCGGCTACCAGGGCTTCCCGGCGCACATCTGCGTGAGTGTGAACGACGAGGTTGTGCATGGGATACCGGGGGACCGGGTGCTGGCGGAGGGGGATCTGGTCTCGATCGACTGCGGGGCAATCGTCCGCGGCTGGCATGGGGACGCGGCTGTGACGGTCTTCGCCGGCGCGCCGGGCTCGGACGCCGCCGTCCGACTGAGCGACGCCACCAGGGCCTCGCTGTGGGCCGGCCTGCGCGCGGCCCGGGACGGGGCGACGGTCGGCGACGTCGGGTTCGCCGTCCAGTCCTCGGTGGCAGCGGCCGCGGCGCGCGACGGTGTGGCCTACGGGATCGTTGACGGCTACACCGGCCACGGCATCGGATCAGCCATGCACATGGACCCGGACGTCCCCAATACCGGCCGGACGGGCAGGGGACGGGCGCTGCGTGCCGGCATGGCCATCGCCGTGGAACCCATGGTGACCCTCGCCCGGCGTGCCGGCGACGACGGAAGCGACTCCCGCCAGCTGGACGACGGTTGGACGGTCGTGACCGCCGACGGGGGTCTGGCCGCCCACTGGGAGCACACCGTGGCCATCACAAGCGCAGGGCCCTGGGTGCTGACAGCAGAGGATGGGGGCGGCCTGCTCGTCGGGGACCCGCTGGCGTAGACTAGTCCTTCGGCGGACGCCGACGTGTCCGCACCACATCCCCCGATCGAAAGCCGTCACCACAACTATGGCCAAAAAAGAAGGTGCCATCGAGCTCGAGGGCACCATCGTGGAGTCACTCCCGAATGCCATGTTCCGGGTGGAGCTCGACAACGGCCACAAGGTGCTCGCGCACATCGCGGGCAAGATGCGCATGCACTACATCCGCATCCTGCCCGAGGACCGCGTGGTGGTGGAGCTGTCCCCGTACGACCTGACCCGTGGACGCATCGTCTACAGGTACAAGTGAGGAACCCCAGACGATGAAGGTCCACCCCAGCGTCAAGAAGATGTGCGACAAGTGCAAGGTCATCCGCCGTCACGGACGGGTCATGGTGATCTGCGAGAACCCCCGGCACAAGCAGCGCCAGGGCTGAAAGCGCACCAACCACCAGGGCATCACCCGACCCCCGCGCCGACTGCCATGCGGCTGCGGGACGCCACCCCCGGCTCGAAGGCTGGGGACCCACCAGGGCGGTGGGACCGGTGATGCTGTCAGACCTTCGACCGACGCCGGTGCCCCGCATCGGAGTCAGACGCCTCAGATCGAGGATGTCGTAACCGAACAGGAGAAGATCCGCCCAATGGCACGACTCGTTGGAGTCGACCTGCCGCGCGACAAGCGCCTCGAGGTCGCACTCACGTACATCTACGGCATCGGCCAGACCCGCGCCGCCGAGGCTCTCGCGGCCACCGGCGTCGACGGCTCCCAGCGCGTGAGCGACGTCCCGGAAGCGGACGTCATCGCCCTGCGCGATTACATCGATGCCAACTTCAAGGTCGAAGGTGACCTCCGCCGAGAGGTCGCCGCCGACATTCGGCGCAAGGTCGAGATCGGGTGCTACCAGGGCATCCGTCACCGGCGCGGCCTGCCCGTGCGGGGCCAGCGCACCCACACCAACGCGCGCACCCGCAAGGGCAAGCGCAAGACCGTGGCCGGCAAGAAGAAGGCCGGCAAGTAGCCGCCGCCTCGTCCATCCCTCGATCCTTACAGTTCACGACCTTGGAGTTCTGAGCACACATATGCCTCCCAAGAGCAGCGGCGCGCGCAAGGTGCGCCGGAAAGAGAAGAAGAACGTGGCCCACGGCCACGCGCACATCAAGAGCACCTTCAACAACACCATCGTCTCCATCACCGACCCGACCGGCGCCGTCATCGCGTGGTCGTCGTCGGGCCAGGTGGGCTTCAAGGGCTCCCGGAAGTCCACCCCCTACGCCGCGCAGATGGCCGCCGAGGCAGCCGCCCGGCGGGCGATCGACCACGGCATGCGCAAGGTCGACGTCTTCGTCAAGGGTCCGGGCTCCGGCCGCGAGACCGCGATCCGCTCGTTGCAGGCCGCTGGCCTGGAGGTGGGCCAGATCACCGATGTGACCCCCGTTCCCTTCAACGGCTGCCGCCCGCCCAAGCGGCGCCGGGTCTGAGGCAGAGGAGCAACCATGGCTAGATACACCGGACCGGACTGCAAGCGCTGCCGGCGCGAGAAGGTCAAGCTGTTCCTCAAGGGCTCCAAGTGCATCTCCGCGGCCTGCCCGCTGGAGAAGCGCGCCTACCCGCCCGGCCAGCACGGCAACGCGCGCACCAAGGAGAGCGAGTACCTGCTCCAGATGCGCGAGAAGCAGAAGGCAGCGCGCATCTACGGCGTGCTGGAGCGGCAGTTCCGCCGCTACTACGAGGAGGCCAACCGTCGTCCCGGCAAGACCGGCGACAACCTGCTGATCATCCTCGAGAGCCGCCTGGACAACGTCGTGTACCGCGCCGGCCTGGCCAAGAGCCGCGACGCCGCCCGCCAGACGGTGCGCCACGGCCACATCCTGGTCAACGGCAAGAAGGTCGATATCCCGTCGTACCGCGTCAAGCCCAAGGACATCGTCGAGGTGCGGCCGGACGCTCGCACCCTCACCCCGTTCCTGGTGGCGCAGGCCGAAGCCGAGGAGCACACCTCCCCGGCTTGGATGGAGGTCATCCCGGCCCAGATGCGGGTGCTCATCCACCAGCTGCCCGTGCGCGACCAGATCGACACGCTCGTCACCGAGCAGCTGATCGTCGAGCTCTACTCCAAGTAACCCCTGACCCGGCGTCAAATAGCGGTCGCCGAAGGAAGGAAGACGCACGTGCTCATCTCGCAACGCCCGATGCTGACCGAAGAGGTCATCGCCAGTAATCGGTCCCGCTTCACCCTCGAGCCGCTCGAGCCGGGCTTCGGCTACACGCTCGGCAACTCCCTGCGGCGCACTCTGCTGTCGTCCATCCCGGGCGCTGCTGTGACGGCGATCCGCGTCGAGGGCGTCCAGCACCAGTTCTCGACCATCGAGGGTGTGCTGGAGGACGTGGCCGAAATCGTCCTCAACGTCAAGCAGATCGTGGTGTCCAGCGACCTCGACGAACCCACGACCATGTACCTGCGCCACCACGGCGAGGGCGAGGTCACGGCGGCGAGCATCGACCCGCCGGCGGGGATCGAGATCCACAACCCGGACCTGCACATCGCGACGGTCAACGACCGTGGGCGTCTGGAGATCGAGTTCACCGTCGAGCGCGGACGCGGCTACATCCCCGCCGGTTCGAACGTCGGCGCCGACGCCCCCATCGGGCGCATCCCGGTGGACTCGATCTACTCGCCGGTGCTGAAGGTGACCTACAAGGTCGAGGCCACGCGTGTCGAGCAGCGCACGGACTTCGACAAGTTGATCATCGACGTCGAGACCAAGTCCTCGCTGTCGGCCCGCGATGCCATGGCCTCGGCCGGCACGACGCTGGTCAACCTGTTCGGCCTGGCGCGCGAGCTCAACGAGGAGGCTGAGGGCATCGACATCGCCCCCGAGATCGGGGACGAGACCGAGATCGCCCGGCTGAACGAGGCCATCGAGGCCCTGGAGCTGACCGTGCGCTCCTACAACTGCCTCAAGCGCGAGCAGATCAACACGGTCGGCGAGCTGCTGACCAAGAGCGAGGCCGACCTGCTCGACATCCGCAACTTCGGCCAGAAGTCGATCGACGAGGTCAAGGCGAAGCTGGCCCAGCGCGGCCTTTCGCTGAAGGACAGCCCGCCCGGGTTCGACCCCATCGCGGTAGTGACGTTCAGCGGCGCCGACGACGAGGCCTTTCCCGAGGACGAGCAGTACTAGGCCCACGACGGCCCCCATCCGTACCACCCCGCACGACAAGTCAAGGAGACGACAACCATGCCGACGCCCACCAAGGGTCCCCGCCTCGGCGGCGGTCCGGCGCACGAGCGGCTGATCCTGGCCAACCTGACCACCTCGCTGTTCGAGCACGGGCGGATCACGACCACGGCAGCCAAGGCCAAGCGGATGCGTCCACTGGCGGAGCGCATGGTGACCTTCGCCAAGCGGGGCGACCTGGCCTCCCGGCGGCGGGTCCTGCGAGTGGTCCGTGACAAGTCGGTGGTGCACGTTCTCTTCACCGAGATCGGGCCCAGCTACGCCGGGCGGCAGGGTGGCTACACCCGTATCACCAAGATCGGCAACCGCAAGGGCGACAACGCCCCCATGGTCGTGATCGAGTTGGTGGAGCCGCTGGCCGAGCAGACCGTGGCCGAAGCCGAGGGCGCTACGAAGCGAGCGGCCAAGGAGCGTGACGCCGAGGACGCCGAGACCAAGGGTGCGGCGGCCGGCACGAAGCCGGAGCCGAGCCCCAAGGCGGAGGAATCCGAGCCGAAGGACGCCGAGGCCAAGGACGCCGAGGCCAAGGACGCCGAGGCCAAGGACGCCGAGGACGGCGAAGAGGCCGCCCCCGGGCAGGGCTGACGCCACCCGTCAAGGTCACCCGCCCGGCACTCGGGCCGGAGGACACCAGAGCATGACCGAGATCCGCGATGAGCCCGCCGGCGACGGCGGGCTCATCCGTGTTCGGGGCCGACTCGCCTACGACGGTGCGGACTTCCACGGGTGGGCCCGGCAGCGCGGGCTGCGCACGGTCCAGGACACGGTCGAGGATGCCCTCGGGGTGGTGCTGCGCTGCCGCCCCCCGCGGACCGTCTGCGCTGGGCGCACCGATGCCGGGGTGCATGCCCGCGGTCAGCAGCTGCACTTCGACGTTCCAGCCGACGTCTGGGCGGCCCACGGCGCATCGGTCGTCGTCAGGCGGCTCAACGGGGTGCTGCCGACCGACGTGCGGATCCTGGACCTGGAGGTTGCCCCGGAGGGTTTCGATGCGCGGTTCTCGGCGCGATGGCGGCGGTACCGCTACGCCGTCGCCGACCAGAGGGCGGCGGATCCGCTGCGCCGGCACGAATTGGTGCCGTGGCCGTCGAGCCTCGACGTCGATCGCATGAACCGCGCGGCTGAGCCGCTGCTGGGCGAGCACGACTTTGCCGCCTTCTGCAAGCGCCGGCCGGGGGCCGGGACAGTGCGCCACCTGCTCGAGCTGTCGTGGCGACGCGAGAGCGACGGCGTCGCGGGTCTCAGCATCACGGCGGACGCCTTCTGCCACTCGATGGTCCGTTCCATCGTCGGCACCCTCCTGATGGTCGGTGACGGCAGACGGGCGGAGGAGTGGCCGGAGCAACTGTTGGCCGCGCGGGTGCGCAGTTCCGCATCCACGGTCGCCCCCGCGCGCGGGCTCGTGCTCGAACACGTGGAGTACCCCGACGACGACCTCGCCGGTCAGGCGCGCCGGGCGCGGCGAGTCCGCGGATAGCCCTTGGCCGACCCTGGCTGCCTGCGGAGAGGGCTCAGGCGCTACGCTTGTCCGGTTAGTGCGCCCACAGGCGCCTGGTGACGCGCCGCCGACCGTGAGGTCGGGCGCAGATCGCACTGATCTGACGCAAGTCGCGCAGCACCGCCGCACTCGACACAGGTGAAGGTTCCATGCGTACGTACAGCCCCAAGCCCGGCGAGGTCACGCGCCAGTGGCACGTGATCGACGCGACCGACGTGGTGCTCGGCCGGCTCGCGACCCACGTCGCCGTGCTGTTGCGTGGCAAGCACAAGCCGTCGTTCGCCCCGCACGTCGACACCGGCGACTTCGTCATCGTGGTGAACGCGGACAAGGTCGCCCTGACCGGCGCCAAGGCGCAGCAGAAGAAGGCCTATCGGCACTCCGGCTACCCGGGCGGCCTGTCGGCCACCACGTATGCCGAGCTGCTGGAGTCGGACCCGCGCCGCGCCATCGAGAAGGCCGTGGCGGGCATGCTGCCGCACAATAGCCTCGGCCGTCGCCAGATCGGCAAGCTCAAGGTGTACTCCGGGCCGAGCCACCCGCACGAGGCGCAGCAGCCCGAGCCCTTCACTATCACCCAGATCGCCCAGTAGCTTCCGGGTCGGTCACGCCGACCCGGACCACTCAAACTTGAACTTCCACGTACTGCCTGAAAGGACCCTTGTGAGCGACGTCATCGAGGTCGAAGAGACCCTGACCAGCTGGTCATCCGAGTCGGATGCCGCGCCGTCGGCAGCAGCCGCCCCGCGCCCTGCAGTGTTCGGCGCGGCCGGTGCCACTGGGCGCCGCAAGGAGGCGATCGCCCGCGTGCGCATCGTCCCCGGAACCGGCCAGTACGTCCTGAACGGGCGCTCGCTGGAGGAATACTTCCCGAACAAGGTGCACCAGCAGCTCATCAACGAGCCGTTCAAGGTGGTTCAGGCCGAGGGCCAGTACGACGTAATCGCCAACCTCCACGGTGGCGGCCCGTCGGGACAGGCCGGCGCCCTGCGCCTCGGCATCGCGCGCGCCCTGAACGAGATCGATGTCGAGGTCAACCGGCCGCCGCTCAAGGCCGCAGGTTTCCTCTCGCGCGACGCCCGTATCAAGGAGCGCAAGAAGTACGGCCTCAAGAAGGCTCGCAAGGCGCCTCAGTACTCCAAGCGCTAAGCATGGCGGGACGTCTTTTCGGCACCGACGGGGTGCGGGGCGTCGCCAACGTGGACCTCACGGCCGAGCTGGCCGTGGACCTTGCCGTCGCGGCGGCCCACGTTCTCGGCGACGTCGGCGCATTCACCCACGACGACCGCCCACGGCCGCTCGCCGTGGTGGGTCGGGACACGCGGGTTAGTGGTGAGTTCCTGCAGTTTGCGGTGGTGGCGGGGCTGGCCAGCGCCGGTGTGGACGTGCTTGTGATCGACGTCCTGCCGACACCCGGGGTCGCTTATCTGACGGCTGCCCTGGACGCGGACCTGGGGGTGATGCTGTCGGCGTCGCACAATCCCATGCCCGACAACGGGATCAAGTTCTTCGCCAGCGGGGGCGTCAAGCTCGCAGACGAGATCGAAGAGGCCATCGAGGAGCACCTGGGCGAGGACTGGAACCGGCCCACCGGTGAGGCTGTCGGTCGCGTGCAGCTGGCCCCCGAGCTCGCCGAGAGGTACCTGGAGCACCTGGTCTCAGCCGTCCCCACGGCGCTCACCGGCATCCGCATCGTCGTCGACGCCGCGAACGGCGCCGCCAGCACCGTTGGGCCGGCGGCCTACCGTCGGCTGGGCGCGGACGTCATCGAGATCCACACCGAGCCCGACGGCTACAACATCAACGCCGACTGCGGATCAACCCACCTGGGCGACCTGCAGCGCGCAGTCGTCGAGCACGGGGCCCACCTGGGCATCGCCCACGATGGCGATGCGGACCGCTGCCTAGCCGTGGACGCCACGGGAGCGGTCGTGGACGGCGACCAGATCATGGCGGTGCTGGCCCTGCGGCTGGCCCAGCGCGGCGAGCTCGTGGACAACACAGTCGTGGCCACCGTGATGAGCAACCTGGGCTTCCAGCTGGCCATGGCCGAGCATGGGCTCAAGCTCGTGACCACCTCGGTCGGGGATCGCTACGTGTTGGAGGCGATGCGCTCGGGCGGCTACTCGCTGGGCGGGGAGCAGTCCGGCCACGTGGTGCTCAGCGACCACGCGACCACCGGCGACGGCGTCCTGACGGCGCTGATGCTGATGGCGGCCATGGCCGAGTCGGGCCGTTCGCTCGCCGAGCTGGCCGAGGTCATGACTGTGCTGCCGCAGGTACTCCTCAACGTCCGCGGCGTCGACAAGGACGCGCTCGACGGCAACTCCGCGATCGCCGAGGCGGTGGCCGAGGTCGAGCAGGAGCTCGGCTCCACCGGGAGGGTGCTGCTGCGCAAGTCCGGCACGGAGCCCCTCGTCCGCGTGATGGTCGAGGCGGGCACGGAGGAAGAGGCGCGGCGCGCTGCCGAGCGGCTGGCGAGCATCGTCGGGGAGCAGCTCACCCTGGGCTAGGCTGGCGCCCATGTGCGGAATCGTGGGGTACGTGGGTGCGAAGCAGGCCCTGGAGGTTGTCGTCGAAGGCCTGCGCCGACTGGAGTACCGGGGGTATGACTCTGCGGGTGTGGCGGTCCTGTCCCACGGTGACCTTTACACCCGCAAGCGGGCGGGCAAGCTGGCGAACCTCGAGGCGCTGCTGGGCGAGGACCCGCTGCCGGACAGCACCACCGGCATCGGTCACACCCGCTGGGCCACCCACGGCGCCCCCAACGACGTCAATGCCCACCCGCACGTCAGCAGCAACTCGCGGGTCGCGATCATCCATAACGGCATCATCGAGAACTTCGCCGAGCTGCGACAGGAGCTCGCCGATGCCGGGGTCCCGCTCTCCAGCGAGACCGACTCGGAGGTTGTAGCCCATCTGCTGGCCGCGGCGCTGCCCGCGTGTGGCGGCGACCTGCCGGAGGCCATGCGGGCCGTCTGCCGCCGCCTCGACGGAGCCTTCACGCTGGTGGCCATCGACGCCGACCAGCCGGACCTGCTGGTCGGCGCCCGGCGCAACTCGCCGCTGGTCGTCGGGCTCGGCGAGGGCGAGAACTTCCTGGCCTCGGACGTGGCGGCGTTCATCGCCCACACCAGGCGGGCGCTGGAGCTCGGCCAGGACCAGGTGGTCGTGTTGACCCGCGAGGGTGTTGAGGTCACCGACTTCGACGGCGCCCCCGCCGAGGTCACCGAGTTCGAGGTCACCTGGGACGCGTCAGCCGCCGAGAAGGGCGGCTACGACCTCTTCATGCTGAAGGAGATCGCCGAGCAGCCGCGCGCCGTCGCGGACACGCTGCTCGGCCGCATCAACCGACAGGGCGAGCTGCAGCTGGACGATATGCGGCTGACCGACGCGGAGCTGCGCGATGTCGGCAAGGTGATCATCATCGCCTGCGGCACCGCCTACCACGCCGGCATGGTCGCGAAGTACGCCATCGAGCACTGGACCCGCATCCCCTGTGAGGTGGAGCTGGCCAGCGAGTTCCGCTACCGCGACCCGATCGTGGACCAGCGGACGCTGGTGATCGCGATCTCGCAGTCCGGCGAGACGATGGACACACTGATGGCGCTGCGCCACGCGCGGGCGCAGGGTGCGAAGGTGCTCGCCATCTGCAACACCCAGGGAGCGACTATCCCGCGCGAGTCCGACGCCGCGCTGTACACCTACGCGGGTCCGGAGATCGCGGTCGCCTCGACCAAGGCCTTCCTGACCCAGATCGTGGCGTGCTACCTGGTGGCGCTCTACCTGGCGCAGGTCCGCGGCAACAAATTCGCCGATGAGATCCGCGCGGTGGTGGACGAGTTGTCCGACATGCCCAACGCCGTTGACCTGGTGCTGGACACCACCGACGGCGTGCGTGCCCTCGCCAGGGAGTTCGCGCATGCGACCTCGGTGCTCTTCATCGGCCGCCACGTAGGCTTCCCGGTCGCCCTCGAGGGGGCGCTCAAACTCAAAGAACTCGCCTACATGCACGCCGAGGGCTTCGCGGCTGGTGAGCTCAAGCACGGCCCGATCGCGCTGATCGAGCAGGGTGTTCCGGTGGTCGTGGTCGCGCCGTCGCCGCAAGGTCGCAGCGTGTTGCACGAGAAGATCGTGTCGAACATCCAGGAGGTCCGCGCCCGCGGCGCCGTGACGATCGTGATCGCGGAGGAGGGCGACGAGGGCGTTCTGGCCTACGCCGACCATGTCGTCCGGGTTCCCGCCGTGCCGACCCTCATGCAGCCGCTGGTCAGTACCGTCCCGCTGCAGGTGTTCGCCTGCGAGATGGCCACAGTCAAGGGCCATGACGTCGACCAGCCCCGCAACTTGGCCAAGAGCGTCACGGTCGAGTGAGCATGACTGCGTCCTCGTCGCTGCCGGTCGGGCTGGTGGAGCCGTCGGCGGCGGTTGCCTACAACGTGGCACAGGTCCGTGCGGCCGAGGCGGCGGCGATGGCGGCAGTCCCCGAGGGTGCCCTGATGGCACGCGCCGCCCGCGGTCTGGCGGCAGCCAGCCGCCAGTGGCTGGCATCGGCGCGGGACCGACCGCTGGCCGGTGCCCGCGTCGCGGTGCTGGCGGGTTCGGGCAACAACGGCGGCGATGCGCTGTTCGCCGCCGCCGAGTTGGCCACCCGCGGTGCCCGGGTGGATGTGCTGGCGCTGTCGGCGAAGCTGCATCCGGCAGGCGCGGAGGCGGTGCGGCGCGCCGGCGGGCGGGTGCTCGCCGCCGCCACGGCGCTGCCCGGCGCCGATGCGGCGGGAGCCGCGCAGATCGCAGCCCAAGCGGATCTAGTGCTGGACGGCATCGTGGGCATCGGCGGCTCGGGGCCGCTGCGTCCGGATGCCGCGCGGCTGGCGCGCGCCGCCGCGGGTCGGATCATCGCCGTCGACCTGCCCTCGGGCATCGACCCGGACACCGGCGTCGTGGCTGATCCGAACGCGTGTGTGCAAGCGGAGCTCACAGTGACGTTCGGTGCCCTGAAGGCGGGCCTCGTCCTGCCGGACGGCTGCTGGCGGGCAGGCGCCGTCACGCTGGTGGACATCGGCCTCGGCCCCTACCTGCAGTCGGACGCCGCAGCTGTCGAGGTCATGACGACGCCGGTCGCTGCCGGTTTCGTCGCCCGGCCCACCCGCGAGGACGACAAATACACCCGCGGGGTGGTCGGAGTGGTCGCCGGGTCGGAGCGGTATCCCGGCGCGGGCATCCTGTGCACGGGAGCGGCCCGGTTCGGCGGCGTCGGCATGGTCCGCTACGCGGGGGGCGCGCCGGACCCCGTCGTCACCCGCTGGCCGGAGGTCGTCCCGGCCCGCGAGGGGCCGGCCGAGGCCGGACGCGCCGAGGCCTGGATCGTTGGGCCCGGCGGCGGAACGGACGACGCGGCGCGCGCCCGGTTGACCGAGGTGCTGGCCATGGCGGTGCCGATCCTGGTCGATGCCGACGCGATCACGCTCATCGCGCAGGATTCCCAGCTGCGTTCGTCGGTGACGGCGCGGCGGGCGCCGACGCTCTTCACGCCTCATGCCGGGGAGTTCGCCCGACTGGGGGGGCAGCTGGACCACAGCGGGGGAAGGGCTGAGGCCGTGCGCCGGTTGGCCACGGAGTTGCGCAGTGTTGTGCTGCTCAAGGGAGCCGTGACCATCGTCGCGACCCCCGACGGGCCGGCCAGCGTCTCGGCGTCGGCTCCGCCGGATCTCGCCACGGCCGGCAGCGGAGATGTGCTGGCCGGTCTGATCGGCTCGATGCTTGCCGCGCAGCGGTACCAGGGCGAGCCCGACGCGACCGAGGTTCGGCGCACTGCGGCTGCCGGGGCCTTCCTGCACGGCATCGCAGGGTGCCTTGCCGCGGTCGGCGGGCGTCCGATTGTCAGCGAGGACGTGCTGGCCGCGATCCCGTCGGCCGTCGCAGCAGCGCGCGGAGCTGGCGCGTGAACGAGAGCCGAGGGGCGCCGCCCAGCGTGTTGCGCGGGCGCGCCTGGGCCGAGATCGATCTGGACGCCCTGCGTCACAACGTCGAGGTGCTCCGCGCTGCGGCGGACCCTGCGGATGTCATGGTCGTCGTCAAGGCCGATGCCTATGGCCACGGTTTGCTGGCTTGCGCGGCCGCCGCCCGCCAGGCGGGGGCGAGCTGGCTCGGGGTCGCGCTGCTGTCCGAGGCCTTGGAGTTGCGCGCCGCGGGCGACACCGGACCGCTGCTGTGCTGGCTGTCGGTGCCGGGCGACCCGTTCGGCGCGTGTCTGGAGGCTGACATCGATGTGTCGGCCTACGGACCACAGATGCTGACCGAGATCGCCGATGCGGCCCGGGCGACCGGCCGCCGGGCACGGGTGCACCTGAAAGTGGACACGGGGCTGTCGCGGGGCGGCGCGGCGGAGCCCTGGGATGCCTTCTTCGCGCTTGCCTCCGAGCTCGAGCGCGACGGGACGATCGAGGCCGTCGGCCTGTGGTCGCATCTGGCCTACGCCGACGAGCCCGAGCATCCCACGATCGTCCTTCAGGTTGCAGCCTTCGAGCGCGCGGTCACCGCGGCCCATGCCGCCGGGCTCAGGCCGCGCTGGCGGCATCTGGCCAACTCGGCCGCCACCTTGCGACTGCCGGAGACCCACTACGACCTTGTGCGCCCCGGCATCGCCGCCTACGGCATCTCGCCGGGTCCGGCGGTGGGCACCGAGGCCGCGTTGGACCTGCGGCCGGTCATGACGCTCAAGGGAAGGTTCGCCCTCGTCAAGGAGCTCCCGGCGGGAGTGGGGGTGTCCTACGGCCACACCTACACCACGGAGGCTGACACGGTGGTCGGACTCGTGCCGCTCGGCTACGCCGACGGCATCCCGCGGGCCGCCTCGAACGTCGGCCCGGTGTTGGCAGACGGGCATCGGTGCACGGTGGCAGGACGCGTCTGCATGGACCAGTTCGTCGTCGACCTGGGTGCTGGGTCGGCGGCCGTCGCCGGTGATGAGCTGACCCTCTTCGGGGATCCGCGCTACGGATGTCCGAGCGCCAGCGACTGGGCGCGCGCGACTGACACCATCGGGTACGAGATCGTCACCCGCGTAGGGCCGCGAGTGCCCCGGCTGCAGGCGGTCGGCGAGGTCGCTACGTCTTCGGGAGGTGAATGAGATGGCCGAGTCCTTCGGGTTGAAGGCCGCTGGGGTGATTGCCGCCCTCGTCGCCGGCGCGGCGGCAGGGGTGATGGCGGAGCGCCGCATCGTGGGCGACCAGATCCGCAGCGACGCCGACGAGCGCGCCAAGCTTGGGAGCCTCCGGGGGGAGCCGGGCCGGGTGGTGCTGCCCGACGGCGCCGAGCTGCACGTCGAGGTGGATACCCCCGACGGATGGCGCGAGGGCGTCGATCCGACGATCGTGTTCAGCCACGGCTACGCGCTCAACCACGACACCTGGCACTTCCAGCGCGAGGCGATGCGGCCGCTCGCCCGGCTGGTCTTCTGGGACCAGCGCGCCCATGGTCGCTCCGCCGCGGGGCCCGCAGGGAGTCACACCATCGATCAGCTGGGCCACGATCTTCGACGGGTGATCGCGGAGTTCGCGCCCGAGGGTCCGCTGATGCTCGTCGGCCACTCCATGGGCGGCATGACCGTCATGTCCCTGGCGGCGTCGTACCCCCAGCTCTTCGCCCAGCGGGTGATCGGGGTGGCGCTCATCGGTACCAGCTCCGGCGGCCTCGCTGAGGTCCCCCTGGGGCTGCCGGCCCCGGTGGCGAAGGTGGCTCATCGGCTGGCGCCGGTGGTTGCCCCGACGATGATTCGGCGCAAGGACCTGATCGACGCCAGCCGGGAGCGCGCCAGCGACCTGAGCCTGATCCTGACGAAGCGCTACAGCTTCGGCTCGGAGGTCCCGCCGGAGGTCGCCCAGTTCACGTTCGACATGATCAACGAGACTCCCATCGAGGTGGTCGGCGAGTTCCTGCCGACCTTCGACCGGCACGACAAGCGCACCGCGCTAGAGGCTCTGCACGGCATCGAGGTGCTGGTCATGGTGGGCCGCGACGACAAGATGACGCCGCCCGACCATTCCTTCGAGATCATCCGGCGGGTCCCGCACGGCGAGCTGGTGGTGCTCGCGGAGACCGGCCACATGCTGATGCTGGAGCGACCGGCGGAGGTCAACGCGGAGTTGATCGCTCTCTTCGAGCGCTCGCTGCGGTCGATCGACCCGGATGCGCCTCGCGGCAAGGGCGAGAGCTGACGGCCTCGGTCTGGCTGGCGGACGCTGAGGCCACCGAAGCGGCAGGCCGGGGGCTGGCGAGCCAGCTGCGGGCCGGCGACCTGGTGATCCTGGCGGGGCCGCTCGGAGCAGGCAAGACGACCTTCGCCCGCGGGCTGGGGGAGGGTCTGGGTGTGCGGGGCCCGGTGACGTCGCCGACGTTCGTCATCGCCCGCGTGCACCCGTCGCTGGTCGGCGGACCGGACCTGCTGCATGTGGACGCCTATCGGCTCGGCGGGGCCGGCGAGTTCGACGACCTCGACCTCCAGGCCGACGCCGAGGAGTCCGTGACCCTGGTCGAGTGGGGCGTCGGGATTGCGGAGCAGCTCAGCGACGATCACCTGGTGCTGACCTTCGACCGTTCCGGGGCGGGGCGCAGGCTGACGGTGACGGCAGTGGGACCGCGATGGTCGGGCGTGGATCTGGCGGGAACGCTGGGCGGGGCCACGCACTAGCCTGGGCACATGGCGGTTCTGGCGATCGACAGCTCCACTTCGCAGGTCGCCGTGGGGCTGGTTCGGGAGGGCCGCCCGGGGATCGGTCGGCGGCTGGCCGGCGGTCGGCGGACGGGCTCGGTGCTGCCGGTCGCCGTGGCGCAGCTGCTGGCGGAGGAGGGTCTGCGGCCGGCGGAGCTCCAGGCGATCGCCGTGGGGTTGGGACCGGGGCCGTACACGAGCCTGCGGGTGGGAGTGATGTTCGCGCGCGCAGTGGGCCTGGCGGTCGGGGTGCAGGTGGTGGGCGCCTGCAGCCTGGACGTCGTCGCCCGCTCGGTGGGCACTGAAGCGGACGGGGAGTCCTTCGTGGTGGCGTCCGATGCTCGCCGGCGCGAGGTGTACTGGGCCCGCTACGACGGGGAGGGCCGTCGCTGCGCGGGTCCGCTGGTCGGGGCCCCCGCGGTCGTTCGGCAGGTAAACGAGGGTGTGCGCTGGATCGACGCTGGTGACGAGTTCGGCCCCGATGCCTTGGTCCTGGCGGCATGGGTCGCCTCGGAGCAGGGCATCGAGGAGGGCGTGGGGGTGCCGCGCCTGCCGTGGTTCGAGCAGACCTGGGACGACGCGCGCGCAGACGGCTCGGCCGGACCCAGCGTGCCCCAGTCGCTGCTCGCGCCGGAGCCCATCTACCTGCGCAAGCCGGACGCGGTGGCTCCCGCGGGGCTCGTCGGCGGCGTGTCGTGAGCGGTCCCCCTCCCCTCGTGGTCCCCGTCGGCACGGATGGGGCCTGGACCCTCGCGCCGATGCGCTGGTGGCACCTGGAGGCCGTCGCAGAGCTTGAGCGCCAGATCTTCGGTCCGTCGGCCTGGTCGTTGGAGCAGTTCTACGGCGAACTGGCGGCGGAAGGGCGGTGGCTACAGGTCGTGCTGTGCTCGGCTCCGGGTCGTTGCGGCGAGGTGGCGGGCTACGTGGACGTCGCGCTGTCGGGTCGCGACGCCGATCTCATGACCATTGCGGTGGCGCCGATGGCCCGTCGCGGCGGCGTCGGCGGGCAGCTGCTGGATCTGGCGCTGGCCGCGGCAACTGCGGCGGGAGCCGACCGGATGCTGTTGGAGGTCCGTGCCGGCAACCCCGCTGAGGCGCTCTACCGCAGCCGGGGCTTCGAGGCCATCGACCGGCGCCGTGACTACTACGGCGATGGGGGCGATGCGCTCGTCATGCGGCGGCTGATCGGCGCCGCCGTGATCGGACAGGGCGGTGATGGAGGATGACGGCGGACGAGCCGCTCGTGCTCGGCATCGAGACTTCGTGCGACGAGACCGGCATCGGCCTCGTCCGGGGCACGCGGTTGCTCGCCGATGTGGTCGCGTCGTCGGTCGCCGAGCATGCCCGCTTCGGTGGGGTGGTGCCGGAGATCGCCAGCCGCGCGCACCTGGAGTCGATGCTGCCCACCGTCGAGGCCGCATGTGCTGCCGCCGGCGTGCGGCTGGATGACGTGGATGCCGTGGCGGTGACCGCAGGGCCGGGTCTGGCGGGCGCGTTGCTGGTGGGGGTGTCGGCGGCGCAGGGCCTGTCCTGGGGGCTGGGCAGGCCCCTGTATGGAGTCAACCACCTGGCGGCTCATGTGGCGGTTGATCGGTTGGAGCACGGCGAGCTGCCGGCCCCGATGATTTCGCTGCTGGTCAGCGGCGGGCACACAAGCCTGCTGCGGGTGGAGGACGTCGCTCGCGACATCGCCCCGCTCGGCGCCACGCTGGACGATGCCGCCGGAGAGGCGTTCGACAAGGTCGCCCGACTGTTGGGTTTGCCCTTCCCCGGCGGTCCGGAGATCGACCGGATGGCCCGTGTGGGCGCGCCGGACGCCATTGCCTTCCCACGTGGCCTCACCGCGGCGAAGGACCAGCAGCAGCATCGCTGGGACTTCTCGTTCTCGGGGCTGAAGACGGCGGTCGCGCGCTGGGTGGAGCAGCGGCAGGCAGCCGGGGACAGGGTCGATGTGGCCGCAGTAGCAGCGTCCTTCCAGGAGGCGGTCGTCGATGTGCTGACGGCCAAGGCGGTGGCGGCGTGCCGCGAGTTCGAGGTCGGCGACCTGATGCTCGGCGGTGGAGTCGCAGCCAACTCTCGCCTGCGCGCGCTGGCGGCGCAGCGCTGCGAGGCCGCCGGGGTGCGGCTGCGGGTGCCGCGGCCCGGACTGTGCACCGACAACGGCGCGATGGTGGCTTCGCTGGGCGCGGCGATGCTGGCGGCGGGGGTGGCGCCGGGCTCGCTGGAGCTTGCCGTCGACTCGTCCGCGCCGCCCTGGGAGGTGGAGGTGGGTTCAACCGGCGGCGCGCCCGCCACCTCCGCCACCTCCGCCACCTCCGCCGCAGCCGCCCCCGGCGAAACTGCAGGTATTTGACAGGCTCTGGGTGGGTCCCAGACGCCCCTTGCCTGACAAAGGCCTGCACTTTCGGGGTCGTGGTGATCGTGGGGTGTGTTTACCTGGGCGGGGGTTGATCCGTCGAATCCTTTGGAGGCCCGCCACGCGCGGGATGGGGATCAACCAGGAGGAACTGCGGCGTGAGTGATCAATACAACGTTGGGGATATTGTCAACGGCCATCGATGGGACGGGTCGCAGTGGCTGCCGGTGGAGGGCGCGGAGGCAGGCCGGTCGGATCCCGCATCGCCCGGTGCGCCGAAGCCGTCGAAGAAGTCCTGGTACAAGCGTTGGTGGGGCATCGCGATCATCGTGCTGGGCGTCCTGATCCTGATTGGGCTAGTCGCTGGTGGCGGGGGCAGCGACAAGCCGACCACCGCTGCGGGCGACGCCAGCGCCGGCGCATCGGCCGCCGCCACGGTGTCTGAGCCGGCAATGCCCCCGGCGAGCGCCCAGCCATCTGAGACGGCCAAGCCATCGGAGACGGCCAAGCCGTCCGACCCGGTCGGGCCGTCTGCGTCGGCCTCAGCGACACCCACCGGCGCAACTGCCAAGCCGTCCGAGACTGCCGCCGGCATCAATACCCCGGTGCGCGACGGCAAGTTCGAGTTCACCGTCACCGGTGTGGAACCGGGCGTGCCGGCGGTTGGCGGCGAGTACGGGCAGAAGGCTCAGGGGACTTACACGTTGGTGACGATGAAGGTCACCAACATCGGCGACAAGCCGCAGACCTTCTTCGACTCCAACGTCGAAGGCTTCGATTCCCAGGGCCGTGAACTGGCGCCGGACAGCACCGCCGGGATCTATGCCAACGATCAGGCCCAGGGCTTCGTGAACGAGATCAACCCCGGCAACAGCAGCACCGCCGTGCTGGTCTACGACCTTCCTAGCGGCGAGACCCTGACCAAGCTCACCGCCAAGGACTCATCGTTCTCCAAGGGCGTCACCATCAACCTCGGGTGAGCGGCGGCTCGACGGGCGGGCCGGCGGGTCTGCCGTTCGGCGCGGGTACTGTGTGTTCCTGTCGGCATTCTCGCGGATGCCTTCTCGGGGAGGGTTTGGATGCGGACTTGTTGAACTCACCCGCATGGCGGCTGCGCAACAGCGCCTGGATGCTCTTCGCGATCCTGGGGCTGGGGGTCCTCACCTGGGCCGGCTTCCTGGTGATCGGCGCCCAGGCTCGCCGGCTTACGTGGCTGTTGGCCTCCCTCGGCTGGGCGGTGTGGGCCGTCGCGGAGGTGCTGCTGGCCACGGCGAACTCCCGGCGGGGCGCCACGTCGGAGTGGCTGGGAACCGCGGTCGGAATGGCCTTCATCGCGGCGTGGGCGGGAGGGATCGTCCATTCGGCCCTCGTTCGCCCATCGTGGCTGCGTTGGCGCGCCAAGCACCCCGCGTGGCAGCCGGCGACATCGCCCGAGGCGCCACCCGGCACGTCGGGGGCGAGCGCACGAGCGATGGCCCGCCCCACACCTGTCCCCGAGCAGTTGCCAGTCGGCTTCCACGTCGCCGGCCTGGGAACCATCGTCGAGCACCCGCTCCACGCCAACGGCACCTTCGCCCGCGTCTACCGCATCCGGCACGATTTCGATGGGTCGTCGGTGGCAGGAAAGCTGTTCCACAGGCACGCTGACAGTCGATCCGATGCAGCCGACCGCGGATTGCGCAATGAGGTCGCCTTGCTGCACGGGCTGGCGCACCGGAACGTGGTGCGCACTTACCTGCCGGTGCCGCTGGGCGCGGATGGACGGTGGATCCTGGTGTCGGAGTGGATCGACGGCACCACCCTGGAGGAGTACGCCTACGGTCAGATGCGCATGACCGGCGACCAGGTCTTCGCCGCGGGCGCTCAGCTGCTGGACGGCATCGCCTACCTCGAGGGGGCAGGCGTGGTGCACCGCGACATCAAGCCGGCCAACGTCATGCTCGATCGGAGCGGCACTATCAAGCTGATCGACTTCAACCTGACGCGACCCGTGGGACGAGAGACGACAATCTCCGGCTCAGTGCAGTATCTGCCTCCTGACGTGCTGGCCCACGGCCCCATCGTGGATCCGATGGTGGACCGCTACGCACTGGGCGCGCTGCTCTTCGAGCTGGTCACCGGCGACCATCCCTACCTGGCGGAGTTCCTCGCAGGGCGCCATCCCACCATGCGGTCTATCCCGGCGGATCCAAGTGAGTTGCGGCCCGGAGTCGATCAGGGCCTGGGCGACTTCCTCACCCGGGCGGTCATGCCGGCAGATCCGGCCCGCTTCGCCAGCGCCGAGCAGATGCGGTGCGAATGGTGGCAGCTGGAGCCGAGCATCCGCGGTCTCAATATGGCCGCGGGTGTCCCCTGAACTCGACCAGCTCCGCTGTCAACGCCGCCAGCTTGACGCGGATTCGGGCCAGGGTGGTCTTGACCGTAGCGGCGTTGGCGTAGCCCAGCCGCTCGGCGATCTCGGCCAGCGACAGACCGTCCGCCTTGAGCGCGGCCACCCGCAGCTCCCGGTCGGTGAGCACGCGCGCCAAGTGCGACTCGAGCTGGCGGCGGGTCACGTCGGCCATCCCCTCCAAACTGGTGGGTGCAGCAAGCCGGACGAACGCCGCCAGCGCGTCGGGCCGCTCATCCGTGGTTGCCGGGCGGCGTCGTCGGTAGTGGTCGGCGACAAGGTTGCGGGCGGTCCGGGTCACCCAGGCATCCGGGTTGTCCGGCGGCGGGTCCTGGCACAGCAGCCGTTCGAGCCCGGTCTGGGCGATGTCCTCGGCGTCCTCGGGGCTGCACCCCTTCGCCAGCGCGATCCGGATGGCGATCAGGCGCGCGCCGGCGAGATCGGTGGACGATAGGACGCGCGGGGCCACCGCCCCAGGGTAGGTGCTCAGCCGATCAGCTCGGGGCCGTGACCAGGCGCCGTGTCGTCGGTGCGGCTGTCGAGCCGATCCTGTCGCGCATCCTGGTCGATGTCGGGCATGAACGACTGCGACAGCCGTCGCGCGCGGTCGATGTCGCCGTCCGCGAGGTGCAGGGCGATGGCATGGGCCAGCTCCTTCTCGCCCGACGGGTCCCCGGCGGCCAGCAGCGCCCGGGCGCGCAGCTCGTAGCAGTACGCCGTGCCCTGCGACACCTCGGCGCTGGTGGTCAGCGCCAGGACCTCCTCCGCCTGCGCCACAGCGGCCTCGGCCTCGCCGACCGCGTCCAGGGCCCGGGCGCGGGAGGCCCGCAGCGCCAGCAGCGGGGCGGTGAGCCGCTCACCCTCTGCTGCCAGCCGCGGCCCCCACTCGTCCACGACGGCCAGACAGGCCGGACCGTCGCCCATGACGATCAGGTTGTCCGCCAGTCGCGCGATCGTCCAGCCGAGCTCGACCGCCAGGTCCGAGCCTGCGGATACCAGCCCCTGGGCCAGCTGCCGGTTGAGCCGGGCAGCCTCCTCGTAGCGGCCCAGCCCATGCAGCACGATGGAGCGGCGGGCGTCGCAGACGAAGGCCCCGTAGTCGTCGCCGGTGGCGTCGAAGAGCACCCGGGCGTCGGTGAACACCGCCAGCGCGGCCTCTGGCTCGTCGACCTCCAGCAGCGTCTGGGCTCGGACCCGCTCGCTCTGCGCCACGCCGAGCAGGTCATCGTCGTCCCGGTAGCGCTCACGGGCTCGCTCGGCCAACTCGATCGCGGCGGAGTACTCGCCCCGGCGGCGGTGCGTCTCGGCGAGGCGCCGCATGGCGTAGGCGTCGTCATGGGGAGTGGAGGACGCCCGAGCCAGCACATAGCAGTTGACTGCCAGCTCGAGGGCCCGCTCCAGGTCGCCCAGGAACAGCGTCACCGTCAGGGCGAAGTCGTCCACGGCCATGACCCGCAGCGGCTGGCCCGCGAGCCGGAAGAAGTCGCGACTCTCGCCGCAGGCGTCGTAGGCCTCCGTCTCTCGATCCAGCCAGTACAGCGCCCGAGCCGCCTCGTAGCAGCTCTCGCCGGCGATGGTCCACTCCTGCTCGGCCTGCGCGAGCTGCCGGGACTCGTTGGCGGCGGCGAGGCACGCCTCCAGGTCCCCGCCCATCCGCAGTGCCTCGGCCTTCAGCCACAGCACGTGCGCGGCCTCCACGCTCCGGCCAGCCTGGGCGAATCGGGCCGCGCTGTCGGCGTAGGCGGCCGCCGACTCGTCGAACTCCCGGTTGCCGAACAGGCACCAGCCCACCCGCTGCAACGCATACCCCGCCTCCGGAGTCCGCTCGGCCTCGTCCCAGATCGACGCGATCTCGGCGAACAGCGCGGCCGCCTGGGCGAACTCCGCCCGGTCGCGCGACCGCTCGCCCAGAAGTTCCAACAGCTCCACGCGGTCGTGGCCGTCGGCGCCACCCAGACGTGCCCACAGCTCGGCGTCAGTCGCCGTGTCGTTCTCGTCCGCCGGCATTGGGGCCTCCTCGAAGTCGTCCCGGCGCCGGCACAGAGGCGGCGCCCGGCACCTACGTTGCCCTATGCCTCCGTCACAATGCCGCCCAGCACGGCGATGGTGCTTCGACGTGGCCCCATACCCATGGTGATGACAGTTCCGCGCCGTTGCAGGTGGGGCCGTCCCCGCAGGCGCAGATCCCTGCGCACACGATCCTCGGTCAGCGACCGGCCCCGGCCGGTGACGTCGACCTGGCCGATCCCATGGTCGACGCAGGCCTCCCGCATGGCCTCCGGCCGGTACCCGCCCACCCACAGCACCCGCCACTGCCGCCGCGCTGCGGCGCGCCACGACTGTGGCAGCGGGTCGGGCACCACCAGGTAGGCCAGATGCTCGTCCACCAGCCGACCCCCAATCGCACGCGCGAGTTCGGCCACCAGACCCGCGCGCACGATTGCGGGGTCCGGGTCGAACAGCACCTCGCCCGGTTCCGGCGGAGCCGCCGGACCCTCCTGGCCGATCATCGCCGCCGCGGTGCCGCTTCCCAACTCGATCGGCGACCGTCCCAGGACCACCGCCCGGCGCCGCACCCCTCTCGGAACACAACCCATGGCGCCGTGCTGGCGCCGCCAGAGGGGGGCGGCCTCCAGCAGTTGGCCGTCCTCGGACACCCACTCGACCTCGGTATCGATGCTCTCGTCCCCGTCGTCCGACTGTGCGAGCAGCCTGTGCTCGATTCCCGGGGCGGCCTTGGCAAGCAGCACCTGGGGCACGCCGATCTGAGCCTTGACCCATGACCACGGCGGCGACCAGCGCTCGGCGTCGTCGAGCCGGATGTGGCTGCCGTCGGCCCGCACGCGTCCAGGATCGCGCCGAGCGGGGTCGACGAACCAGGCCTGTCGTGGCAGGTGCTCCCAGCTCACCGCCTCCTGGCAGGAACCGACGAGGATCGTCACTCGATCATCCAAGCCGCGCTGCGCCACGTTGCGCCTGGCAAGGTCGGCGATGGCATCATCGCGCTCGACCCCCAGGACGTTCAGGCCGGCTGCCGCGAAGCCGATCGCGTCCAGGCCCAGACCGCAGGTGAGATCGACCACCTCCGTGACGCCGGCTGCGAGCAGGCGTCGGGCGCGACGCTGCGTGCAACCGGGGCGGGACGCGGCCGCCAGACCTGCGTCGCTCCAGAGCAGATCGTCGGCGTCCGTTCCGAAGCGGGAAGCGGCTCGCAGTTGCAGGCTTGCCTGCGCCAGCGCGGCTCGGGCTTGATCCGGTGTCGCATCGGGGCAGCGCACGTCGAGCGCCCTGCGCGCGCGCAGGGGGTCGCCCGGGTGGGCGGCAAGGACTTCGCGAGCGAGACGAACCACCTCGCGACCGTCGACAGAGCCTAGGAACTCCGACTCGGGATACATCGGCTCTGCTAGCCCTCAGCCCACGACAGTCGGCAGCGCCGGATCCTGCTGCGGCTGCCAGCTGCGGCGCCGCACGCGGTCGCCCACGGTGGCAGCGATCCTCGGCAGATGCCTGCGAACCGGCACGCTGGCGTAGCGCGCGACTTCGATGGCCCGCTCCGGTGCCGCGTACAGGATGCTCCCGACCACCTCGCCGAAGAGCCGGGTGCGCCGGATCTCCGGGTTGTCCGACTCCGGCGTGCTCGACGGGCAGTCGGCGACGACCCGCAGTCCGCAACGCCGCCCCTCGGCCACCAGCCGGTGTGCGTGGTAGGGGGAGCTCACCGCGATGACCGTGTTGCCCAGTGATCGCTCGGCTGCCGCCCGCGCCATCGCGCGCAGGGTCGAACGGGTGTTGTCGCCGGGAACGACGCGCACCACCGCGTCCGGTGGCACGTGCTGTGCGTCCCGCAAGTAGGCGGCCATGACCTGGGCCTCGTCGACTGTCCCGTCGATGCCGCCGCTCACCCCGATCGTCGGGGCGGCACCCTCGCGCCAGCGCCGGGCACCATGGTCGAGCCGGGCCTGCAGCTCGCGCGAGGGGCGATCCGGAAAAGCGTGGGCACCCAGCACCAGAAGCATGTCGCCACTGGCCACGGGTCGGGTCCCGGACCGTTGGGCTCGCTCGGCGACCAGCACCCGGCGTGCGGCAACGGCTGCGACACCCGCCGCAGCGGCCAGCGCCGCCGCCACCGCTCCGCCGCTCAGCACCCCCCACGTGGTCAGTACCCGGCCCCTGCTCACGGCCCGCCTGCCTCGACGCCCTCAGGCGTCACGATGGCATGGACGGCTGCGCGGAAGCACGCGCTGCGCTCGGTGTAGTCGGCGAAGGCATCTGTCGAGGCGCACGCGGGGGACAGCAGCACCACATCCCCGGGCCGGGCGAGCTCCCAGGCCCGGTCGACGGCGGTCGGGAGGCTGCCCACCCGTTCCAGAGGAACCCCCGCATCACTCAAGTCCTGCTCTATCTGGGCCGCCGCTCGGCCCAGGGTCAGCACGTGCCGGGCATGGGTGGCCACGGCGTCCCGCAAACCCAGGAACGACTGGCCCTTGCCCTCGCCGCCCAGGATGAGGATCGCCTGGCCGCCGGTCCCGCGGGCGGCGAGCGCCGCACAGACCGCGGCGACGTTCGTGGCTTTGCCGTCATCGACGAAGAGCACCCCGCTACCGGAGCGGGCCACCAGCTGGTTTCGGTGCGCCTCACCCTCGTAGGCAACCAGCGCATCGACGGTCGCCGCGGTGCGCCCACAGGTCGCATCGACTACGGCGACCGCCGCCAGCGCGTCGAGGAGCAGGTGATCGCCGGTGATGCGCAGGGACTCCACGGCGACTATCGGATCCAGCCGACCGTCCGTGCCGCGCTGCACCAGCCAGCGGGTGGGCCCCGCCGAGGACACGCCGTAGTCGCCGACCGCATGGGGCACCCCGATGCCGAACGTGGTGGTCGTCGGCGCTGTGCCCGTGCTCGCCGGCGGTCGCGGCCCCGCCACGTCTTCGCGGCAGACGATGGCCTTCGCCGAGGTCGTCAGGACCGTGAGCTTGACTCGCTCGTAGTCCGCGAAACCCCCATGCCAGTCCAGGTGGTCAGGGGTGACGTTGAGCAGCACGCCAACGCTCGCCGCGAAGTTGCGCCCATAGCTCAACTGGAAGCTGGACAGCTCGAGCACCCAGGTATCCGGCAGCGCGTCGTCGTCGAGTGCTGCCGAGAGCTCGTCCATCAGTGCCGGGCCGATGTTTCCGGCAACCCGTGCCTGCCGCCGCCCGCTGGCGTTGAGCAGCGCCGCCGTCAGCGCGGTCGTGGTGGTCTTGCCGTTGGTGCCGGTGATCGCCACGACTTCTGGGGCATAGCCGGAGGAGGCAGCCAGTTTCGCCAGCGCCGCTGCGAAGAGGTCCAATTCCGACGCAACTGGGATGCCGGCGGCAGCGGCTGCCGCAAGGACGGGCGCCGCGTCTGGCCCCCGCGGCGAGATGCCGGGACTCATGAGCACTGCGTCGATGCCCGCGAGACATGGCACCTCGGGCCCGGCTCCCCGCGGGTCGGCGACGACGACACGGGCGCCTTGGCGCCGGCACCAGGACGCCATCGAGCGCCCGGAGACGCCGGTGCCAAGGACCAGGACCGACAGATCGCCCAGGCTTCCCGGGAGGGCCGGCGTCTGGGCGGTTGTCACGTCGGCCAGTCTAGGCGGGCCGCTACGGGCTGGGCATAATCGCTGTATGGCGGAACCGGCCCCGGAAGCTCCATCCCCGAAGGGGGTCGCCGCCGACATCGCCGATCCCGCTGCGGACCAGCGCGACCCGGCCCGCGAGATCGCCGAGAGGCTGCCGGTGACGGATCGCCGGTCCTGGCTGATCCTGCTCGGGATCGGTGCCTTGATCGTGGCCGGACTGCTATGGCTGCTCTTCGGCCGGGCGCCGGAGTCCGTGGTGGGCAGCGGGATGCTCGTCCCGGTGGGCGGGTACGTGGAGGTCGGCGTCGATGATGTGGGGGTCATCCGGAGCGTCCGGGTGGCCCCTGGCGACGAAGTGGTAGCCGGGCAGCTGATCGCGACACTCGTCGACGGCGGCGGCCTGGAGCGCGACATTGTGGCACCGGTGGCCGGCGAGGTGGCCGCGATGGACGCGCGCGCCGGCGCGCAGGCCGTGCAGGGAGAGGCGGTGGCGGTGGTGTCGCCGAAGGCCGCGCCGTTGGAGGTGGTGGCCTACCTGCCCGCTGGCCGCGGCACGAGCGTCTCCCCGGGAATGGCGGCGTACGTCGGGGTGGATTCCCTGCCGGAGTCCCAGTTCGGCATGCTGCGCGGGCGCGTGGACTCGGTGGCCCCGCTGCCGGTGACCGACGTCCGGATCCTCAACACCATGGCCGGCAGCCGCAGCCTGGCGGAGTACTTCATGGGCAAGGGGCCGGTGCTGGAGGTCAGCGTCTCGCTGCTGCCGGATGCTCAAAGCCCCAGCGGCTACGACTGGACGCTGGGGGACGGCCCCGACACGAAGTTGAGCGCAGGCATGTTCACCAGCGTCGAGGTGATCCTCAAGGACACTGCCCCCATCCAGAACCTCGTGCCGTGACAACCCCGCGCGCCACGGGTCGCAGATTGCTGGGCTCGGTTCCGCCGGAGGTCCGGGCCAACCCCGGAGTGCTCGCCTTCGTGATGCTCGTGGGCCTGTTGATGATCATCCCTGGCCTGGCCGTCCCGCTGCTCGTACGGGTCTTCCTGGACAACTACCTGGCTGCGGGCAGCCGACACTGGGCGCAGCCCGTGGTGGTGGGGCTGGTGCTGGCGGCCTTCAGCATCGTCGTCCTACAGCTGCTGCAGTACCGGGTGCTGAGCCGGCTGGCCGTTCGCCTCAGCGCCGCCGGCTCGGCCAGGTTCGTTTGGCACGCGCTGCGGATCCCCACCCAGGATGTTGCGGCCTTCGGCACCGGCGACCTGGCCGCCCGGGCGGCGGGGCTGCAGGTGCAGGCGTTCCAGGGCGGTGTGCTGCTGCCGCTGGCGGCGGTCAAGATCATCACGGTGATGTTCTACTCGGGTGCGCTAATCGTGCTGGATCTTCGCCTGGGGCTCGTGTCGGTCGCGGTCGTGGTGATGTCGATGCTGGCCAGTGCGTGGCTGCTGCGGCGGCGCGGCGCAGTGCAGCAGGCCGTCGACCGAACCAACGTGGAACTGGCTGCCGGGACCACCGCGCTGGTCACGGCGGCGGAGTCGGTCAAGGCCGCGGGGCTGGAGCAGTGGGTATTCGGACGCTGGAGCCAGCGCCAGGCAAGGGCCGCCGGTGCCTTGTCCCGGATGGGGGCGGACAGCCAGCGGCTGGAGCTGGTGGGTCCGGTCACGCAGACGGTGGGGCTGGGTCTGGTGCTGGCCGTGGGCGCCTGGCAGGTCATCGCCGGGCACCTCACGCTCGGCACGCTGGTGGCGTCGCAGGGACTGGTCGTGGCCATGCTGCTGCCGGCCGGCCAGCTGGTCTACATCGGTGTCGTGCTCGCGGCGGTCGCGAGCATCCAGCGTCAGGCCGACCAGGTCCTGGCGCGGCAGCTCGACCCAGAGCTGGCCGCTGAGCCCGCCGACAGCTCCGTCGCGGTGAGCGCCGGCGGACCCGCGTTGCAGCTGTGCCACATCAGCTACGGCTACGACGGCACGGCCGCACCCGTGGTCGACGACATCTCGCTGTCGCTGCCAGCGGGGGCCTGGCTGGCGATCGTCGGCGGCAGCGGCAGCGGCAAGACCACAATCGCTCGGCTGGCAATCGGCGAGCTCCAGCCGTGGTCGGGCCAGGTGCGGCTGCAGGGGGTGCCACGGCTGGCCGTGCCGCGTCCGGAGCGAACGGCGCTGATCGGCTACGTCCCGCAGTACCCGCAGGTCATGCCAGGGACCCTGATCGAGAACATCACGATGTTCGACGACACCATCAGCCTCGAGCGCGTCGAGCAGGCCCTGGCCGATGCCTGTGTCCTCGAGGCTGTGCAGTCGCGCCCGAGCGGCATGTACGAACCGCTGACGCCCACCGGTCACGGATTCTCCGGCGGGGAGCTGCAGCGCATCGCCATCGCGCGGGCGCTCGTGCGCGACCCGGAGCTGCTGGTGCTCGACGAGGCAACCAGCGCCCTCGACCCTGTCGTCGAGATGCAGATCATGCAGCGGCTGCGCCAGCGCGGCAGCACCTGTCTGATCGTCGCCCACCGCCTCAGCACAGTCCGTGACGCTGACGAAGTCATGGTGGTGGAGGCAGGCCGGGTGGTGCAGCGCGGCCCGTTCGACGTGGTGTCGCGAGACGGGCGGTTCGCGGAGTTGATCCATGGCTGAGCCGACAGCCGCCGAGTCGCCGATCTCGCAGGCGGTCACCGCGCTGAGCGATCTGACCTCGCAGCAGCCCGCGCACGCCCCGCGGGCCAGCGAGGCCGACTCCGACGCGCTGTCCGTGGTCGGGTCGGCGCTGGGGCACCCGATGCGCCCGGTGGTGACTCAGATCGACCGGCAGATGGCCCCCCGGGACGGCGCCGCGGCGGCGTCGGGATGGTTCGGCTGGCGGGTTCGGCTGACCGGCCGGTGGTGGCGCCGGGTGACGGTCCCGATGCTCGTGGACACGGTCGAGGGGCCCGCGGCGGTACTGCCAGGGGACGCCGGCGATGCCCCGGTGACCGTGGCGGCCACGTCGAGAAGGGTGCGGCGGGCCGACCGCCGTCATCCCGCTCTGGCAACTCCGACAGCCACCGCCTACGCGGTCGATCTTCCCGCCGACATCCGGTGGCGGTCGATCCTGCGCTGGTCCATCGCGCGCCAGCGCCATGGGGTCGCCCTGTTCGTCGCCCTCGCGGTGCTGGGTGGAGTCGCCGGGCTGCTGCTGCCCCTGGCGACCGCAGCGATCTTCGAGTCCGCGATCCCGTTCGCGGACATCGGGCGGGTCTGGGTGATCCTGGCAGCGTTCGCGATCGGCGGGATCGGTGCGGTGGTCATCACGTACGCGCGCGGGATCGAGGTTGTGCGCCTGCGCGATCAGATGGACTCGGTGCTCGCCCCGGGCGTGATGGCGAGGCTGCTGCGGCTGCCGGCGACGTTCTTCCGACGCCTCGCCATCGGCGACGTGGTCAACCGCACGCTGTCGGTGCAGGCCGCCCGGAAGCAGGTGCCAGATGCTGCCGTCGCCCTCGTGGTGACCTCGGCGTTCGGACTGACCAGCCTCGGGTACCTGGTCATCGCGGGTCCCGGCGTCGCGGTGGTGACGGTGCTGGCGGTGCTGCTCCTGCTGCTCGCCGCCGTCGCCGTGCAGTTCCGTGCCCGGCGGCTGCTGCCGGCGCTGCTCGACGGCAGGGCCCGCAGCGACTCCATGTTCCTGTCGCTGCTCAACAGCCTCGTGGTCTGGCGCAGCCTCGGGTCGGAGGATCGCGCCATGCTGCGATGGTCGCGCGAGCAGCAGCTGAGCACCCGGGCGATGCGGGCGCGGCTGCGCGCCGTGGCGCTTGCTGCGCCGCTGGAGGTTGCCGGGCCAGTAGTCGTCGTCATCGCCTTCATCCTGGCCGTCGTGACGATGCCGGGGGACTCGCTGGAGCCTGGTTCGTCCCAGGCCCCGGGCGCCTTCATGGCGATGTACGCAGCCGTCCTTCAGGTCACCATCGCCCTCCTGGCCCTGAGCGGCAACATCGTGACGCTGTCGGAGTACGGGCCGCTGCTCAGCCGCCTGCAGCCCGTGCTGGACACGCCGCCCGAGCGGGAGGGCCCCGCGGCCGCGCAGCCGGGCGACCTGCGCGGCGACGTGGCGCTCTCGGGTGTCACCTTCGGCTACCGGCAGGGCAGCGCCCCGCTGTTCCGGGACCTGACGCTGCGTCTCGAGCAAGGCAGCTTCGTGGCGATCGTCGGGCCGTCGGGATGCGGCAAATCCACGCTGCTGCGGCTGTTGCTGGGCTTCGAGTCGCCATGGGAGGGCAGCGTCGAATACGACGGCAACGACCTGCGCACCCTGGACGCGGCGGCGGTTCGGCGGCAGCTCGGGATTGTGCTGCAGGCTGGGCAACCCCTCGGCGACACCATCCGCGAGTGCGTGTCCGGCCCCCTGCAGCTGTCCGAGGACGAGCTTTGGCAGGCACTGCGGGAGAGCGGTCTTGACGCCGACGTGCAGCGGCTTTCGGAGGGGCTGGACACCCCGGTCGGACCGCTTGGGGCGTGGCTCAGCGGGGGACAGCGACAGCGGCTGCTGCTCGCCTCGGCACTGGTCAAGCGGCCGCCGGTGCTGCTGTTCGACGAGGCCACCAGCGCCCTGGACAACATCACCCAGAACGTCGTCATGGACACGATCCTGACCAGCACCGCCACCCGGATCGTGGTCGCCCACCGGCTCAGCACGGTCCAGCGCGCCGACCGCGTCATCGTCGTCAGCGATGGCCGGGTGGCCGAGGACGGGTCACCGGCCGAGCTGCTGGCCGCTGGCGGACTGTTCGCCGCGCTGGCCGCACGCCAGGAGTTGTGATGACTTCCGTGCCGACGGGTGCTGAGGACCGTGCGCTTGCCGCCCTGCAGGCCTTCGGCCGTGAGCCCGGGCGCTCGGCGGCGATCCGGGTCGTACTGCCGGGGGTGGACTGGTCGGCCGGGCTGGACGGCGACGTTGCACGCCCCGCGGCGAGCCTGCTGAAGCTGCCGCTCGCGATGGCGGCGGAGGAGGCCGCCGCCGCTGACGATTCCCTGATGCTCCGCCAGGCCTCAGTCGCCGAGCTACTCGCCCACTGGCACGAGCCCTCGGTGCTCCGCGCGCTGGATCCCGACCATCGCCTCAACCTGCGCGAGGCGATCCGGCTGACGGTGAGCAGCAGCGACGGGGCGGCGGCGTCCTGGTTGCTCGCGCTCTTCGGCCTCGCGCGGGTGGACCAGGCGGTTGCGGTCAGCGGCTGCGAAGCGACGTCCCTCATGCTCTCGCCGGGCTCGCCCGGGGGCGCCCTGATCGGCCAGACCACCGCCGCCGACGCCCTCAGACTGCTCGGTGCCGCCGTCGATGAATCGCGCCACCCGATCGTGGCTGGTGCGCTCAAGGCCTCCACGCTCAACTCCCGCATCCCGCTCGGCGTGCGGAGGTCCGACATCGACGTCGCCCACAAGACCGGCACCCTGCGCTCGGTCGCGCACGACGTGGCGCTGCTGGATGTCCCCGGCGGCCAGGTCTGGCTGGCCTTCTTGTCCGACGCCCAGCACGACACGCTGGTGACCGGTTACGAGATGGGCCTTTGTACGCAGCAGGTCCTCGGTGCCTTCGACCTGCAGGTCACATCGAGTCGGAGCGCGGTGGGGACGGAGGGTTGCCGCGTTGGTAGAGGATGATGGAAGGTCCCGTGGTCGCCGCGAACGCCTCCATGTGCCACCGGGCCACTACTACTCGCCCATCCCGTCGGAGCCTGACATCACCCGCGCCATCGGCGGAGCCACTGCCCCCGACAGCGCAGTACCGGCGCAGCTGCCGGGCATCGACCTCCGCGGTACCGAGCAGCTGGAGATGCTGGCGTCCTGGCTGCCGGCCTACCGGGCACTGCCGGAGTGGCGGGGCCGCGACGGCCGTCGCTTCACCTACGACAACACCTGGTTCACCTACGCCGACGCCGTGACCTACGCGCTCATGCTGCTCGAGCATCGTCCCGCCCGGGTGATCGAGGTCGGGTGCGGTTACAGCTCGGCATTGGCGCTCGATGTCGACGAGCTGTTCCTCGAGTCGCGGACGCAATTCACCTTCATCGACCCGTACCCCGATCGGCTGCAGCAGCTCGTCTCGAGAGCCGACCTCGCCGGTCGGCTGCGCGCCGTCGAGGTGCAGGACGTGGCCCCGGCGGAGTTCACGGCTCTGGGCGTCGGCGACATCCTGTTCATCGACAGTAGCCACGTGCTCAAGGCCGGGTCGGACGTGCAGTACCTGCTCGACCGGGTGTTGCCGGTCCTCGCACCCGGCGTGCTCGTGCATTTCCACGACGTGTTCTACCCCTTCGAGTACCCGCCGGACTGGTTGCGGGCCGGGGTCGCGTTCAACGAGGCCTACGCGGTTCGCACGCTGCTGACCGGCGGCGCGGCGTGGCGGATCGAGCTGTTCCACCCCTACCTGGCGAATTCGCACCGCGACTGGCTGCGGCGGAACATGCCGCTGCTGCTCGCCGGCGACTTCCCCACCGGGGGGATCTGGCTGCGGGCGATGCGGCCCTCCCAGCCAATGCGACCCGCGTCACAGGGACTTCCTCTGGCACTCCCGCCGGGTGAGTGCTAACGTGTGTATTGGCACTCAGGAACAGTGAGTGCCAAGCGGGTTCGCTCTCCGCACCGCGACGGCGGTCGGCGTCTTCCGCGCCAGTTCCATCTAAGTGTCCCCATCCTGTGCCAAACGGAGGTTAGACCGTGTCGGTCGCCATCAAGCCGCTCGAGGACCGCATCCTCGTGCAACCGCTCGACGCCGAGCAGAAGACCCAGTCGGGTCTGGTCATCCCGGACACCGCCAAGGAGAAGCCGCAGGAGGGCAAAGTCCTCGCTGTCGGCCCGGGCCGGTTCAACGAAGCCGGCGAGCGCGTTCCCATGGACGTCGCCGTCGACGATGTCGTCGTGTACTCCAAGTACGGCGGCACCGAGATCAAGTACAAGGGCGAGGAGTACCTGATCCTCTCCGCCCGCGACGTCCTCGCGGTCGTCGACAAGTAAGCCACGCGAACCCAGAGCGGGCGCCCCGGCCCACGTGGCGCCGGGGCGCCCGCTCGCGTGCGTGCCCAAGCTCATGACCCATCTGCACCAGCTGCGAAAGAGAGCACATGCCTAAGATCCTCGAATTCGACGACGCCGCCCGGCGCTCGCTTGAGCGCGGCGTCAACGCCCTCGCCGACACCGTCCGCGTCACCCTGGGCCCCAAGGGCCGCAACGTGGTGCTGGACAAGGCCTGGGGTTCGCCCACCATCACCAACGACGGTGTGACCATCGCCCGCGACATCGAGCTGACCGACCCCTACGAGAACCTCGGGGCGCAGCTGGTCAAGGAGGTCGCAACCAAGACCAACGACATCGCCGGTGACGGCACCACGACCGCGACCGTGCTGGCCCAGGCGATGGTCCGCGAGGGTCTTCGGGTCGTGACCGCCGGCGGCTCGCCGCTCGCGCTCAAGCGCGGCATCGACGCCGCCGTCGAGGCTGTCAACGCGGCGCTGCTGTCCGGCTCGCGCGCAGTGGACGGCCGCGACGAGATCGCCCAGGTGGCGACCATCTCGTCCCAGGACGCGGAGGTCGGCGAGGTCATCGCCGAAGCCTTCGACAAGGTCGGCGCCGAGGGTGTCATCACCGTCGAGGAGTCCCAGACCACCGGGGTGGAGCTGGAGTACACCGAGGGGATGCAGTTCGACAAGGGCTATATCTCGCCGTACTTCGTAAGTGACCCCGAGCGCATGGAGGCCGTGCTCGATGACCCGATGATCCTGCTCGTCCAGGGCAAGATCTCGGCCATCGCCGACTTGCTGCCGGTCCTGGAGCAGGTGGCCCAGTCCGGCAAGGCGCTGTTCATCCTGGCCGAGGACGTGGAGGGCGAGGCCCTGAGCACGCTCGTGGTCAACAAGATGCGCGGCATCTTCAACTCCTGCGCCGTCAAGGCTCCCGCCTTCGGCGACCGCCGCAAGGCGATCCTGCAGGACATCGCCATCCTCACCGGCGCCACGGTGGTCTCCGAGGAGATCGGCCTGAAGCTGGACCAGGTGGGAATCGACGACCTGGGCACCGCTCGGCGCATCGTCGTGACCAAGGACACGACCACGATCGTCGACGGCGCCGGCGACCACGCCGCGGTCGAGGATCGGGTCGCCCAGATCCGCTCCGAGATCGAGCGCAGCGACTCCGACTGGGACAAGGAGAAGCTCTCCGAGCGCCTGGCGAAGCTCAGCGGCGGCGTGTGTGTGATCAAGGTCGGTGGCTGGACCGAGGTGGAGCAGAAGGAGCGCAAGCTGCGCATCGAGGACGCCGTGTCGTCTACCCGGGCGGCGATTGAGGAGGGCATCGTGGCCGGCGGCGGCGCGGCCCTGGTGCACGCGGCCTCAGCCCTGGACGGGGACCTCGGCCTCGAGGGCGACGAGAAGTCCGGCGTCGGCATCGTCCGCAAGGCGATCGCCGAGCCGCTGCGCTGGATCGCCGAGAACGCGGGCGAGCAGGGATATGTGGTGATCTCCAAGGTCGCCGAACTGGGCCCGCGGGAGGGTTTCAACGCCCGTACCGGCGAGTACGGCGACCTGGTGTCCGACGGTGTGATCGACCCCGTCAAGGTGACGCGGGCCGCGGTGGAGAACGCCGCCTCGGTGGCCTCGATGCTGCTCACCACCGACGTCCTGGTGGTGGACAAGCCGGAGGACGACGAGGACGACGAGTCCGGCCACGGCCACTCGCATCACGGCGGCGCAGTCCACTAGCACGACCGGAACAAGAGCTCGGCCCCCGACCCACAACGGGTCGGGGGCCGAGCTCTTGCTGGCGGGCGGGGCCTCAGACCGCTGGCGCCAGCCTGCTGCGGCGCACCGTGGCGAAGCGCTCATCCTCGCTCTGGTTGCCCCAGATGCCATAGGGCTCGCGAACGGTGAGGGCGTGCTGCGAGCACTCGCGCATCACCGGGCAGGTGGCGCAGATGGCCTTGGCAGCGGCGATGCGACGCTCCCGCGCAGCTCCCCGCTCACCCTCCGGGTGGAAGAAGATGTTGGGGTCCTTGCCGCGGCACGCTGCTTGCAGCTGCCAGTCCCAGAAGTCAGCGTTGCGGCCGGGGAGTCGGGAAAGTTCAGCCATGGCGTTCCTCCAGGTTTCGGGTGTGGAGGAAGAGTAGCAATCGCGCCAAAAGTTGTGCAAGGGGCATGTTTGCATCTTTTTAGGAGCGTTTAGGTGTGCCAACTGGCGCATCCGGGCGCCCGGGGCAAGACTTCGGCTGTGAGCAATGGGGTAGAGGCAGCGCCGACCGCGTCGCCAGGGCTGACGGTCGCCGCGGTCGCCAGGCGGCTGGGGGTTGCGCCAGCCACGTTGCGCACCTGGGATCGCCGCTACGGCCTCGGTCCTGGGACGCACGCCCCGGGATCACACCGGCGCTACGGCGCGGCGGATGTTGAGCGGCTGCGGTTGATGCAGGAACTGGTGCGCTCCGGGGTGAGCGTCGCCGACGCCGCCGAACAGGCTCGGTCGTGGTCCGGTGCGGAAGCCGCCGGCTCCCGCGCGGAGCCGGCGGCAGCCGGTCCAGGTCCAGCGCCGGCGGACATCCCGCCGCCGTTGCCGGGCCAGGAGGCCGCTCGTCTTGTGCGGGGGCTTTCCGCTGCCAGCGGCGCCATGGACGCTGGTCGCTGTTCGGAGCTGATCCGCGGGTCGCTGGCGGAGCGCGGCGCGGACTGGACGTGGGATGAGGTGCTGCGACCGGTGTTGGCGGCCCTCGGCCGTGCCTGGCAGCGCTCGGGCACCGGCATCGAGGTGGAACATCTGCTCAGCAACGTGGCGCGTGCCGAGCTCGCTGCCCACGCTGCCGCCCTCGGTGGACGACGGCAGCGGGTAAGCGGCGACCCGCCGCCGATCCTTTGTGCCTGCGCGCCGGACGAGCTCCACGACCTGCCCATGTATGCGCTGGCGGCCGCACTCGCAGATCGCGGACGCAGCGCCCTGGTCCTAGGCGCGCGAACGCCGACGTCAGCCCTGCACGCGGCGATCAGGCGGACCGGCCCGGAGGGCGTGGTCCTCTGGGCCTGCCTCCCAGTCGCCGATCCGGCCGCGCTGGTCGCTATCCCACCCATTCGGCCCATGCCCAGGCTCGTCCTCGCCGGCCCCGGCTGGCCTGTTGCCAGCGTCGGCGGGGAAGCCCTGGCCACAGACCTTCCGGGAGCGGTCACGCAGGTGCTTCGACCCGCGTAGCATGCCCAACGTGGCCGACCGGAGGTTGCTCGACGCAGGTGAGCGCGCAGCGTTCCATGGGCGCCCCGGCGATGGAATCGCGCCCCTTCAGCAGTTCCTGCGCTCCAGCTACGCCGGGGGTCCGGACCGGATCGAGGCCCGGTGGCTGCTCGGTGTCTGCCAGGCGGCCGCCGGGCAGTTCGGCACGGCGGCGGCGCAGCTGCAGCATCTGCTGCAGGTCCCTCCCGACGCCGACCTCAGCACCCGCCACTACGCCGCCGCGGCGGCGGGGACCTTGGCCTCGATCCACCGCCAGGTGGGACGCCATGCAGAGGCCAGCGAGTTCGACGAGTGGGCGGCGCAGGTGGCTCCCGGCGATGCCCAGATTCAGTTCGACGCAGCCCTGGGCCAGGCGGCTGACTCGGTGGGCCTGGGCGACCGGGACACGGCCCTCGCCTTCGTGACCCACGCCCGATCCTTGTGCTCGGACGAGCCGCGCTGGTGGCGAGAGCGGGTGCGGCTGGGATGGGTCCAGAGCGAGGTCGCGCTCATGCTGGACCGGCCCGCGGATGCCGTCGCGGCGCTGAACCGCTCGGTGCAGGAGGCCGAGCGCGTCGGTGCGCCGCGGCACGTCGCCAAGAGCCTGCTGTTCCTGGGCGTTGCGATGCAGGCCGCCGGCGATCCGGGGGCGCTGGCGACGCTCGGCCGCAGCGCGTTGCTGTCCGAGTCGCTGGGTGCCTGGCCGCTGGTGTGGGTCACCCGGGGCCTGCTGGCCAACTGGCTGCAGGGCAGTGACCCGGAGGAGGCTGAGCGCTGTCGGCGCTCGGCGGAGTACGCGGTCCGCCTCATCGCCTCGGACCTGCCGCCGAACATCGTGGCGGAGTGGACGATGCGCCCCGACGTGGCGCCGTTGTTCCGGGGCGGCTGAGCCGGGGCGTGGACATGCACAGACGAGGAGCGCGACTTTGTTGACAGTCATGGTGTGCGACGACGACGCGATGACGCGGGAGTCGTTGCGCCGCATGGTGGCAGAGCAGTCCGGCGTCGCCCGCGTGATCACGGCAGGAAGCGGCGAGGAGGCCCTGGCCAGGTACGAGGCCGACCGTCCCGATCTCGTGCTGATGGATGTCCGGATGCCCGGCATCGGCGGGGTCGAGGCGCTGCGGCGGCTGCGGTCGCAGCACGCGGACGCCATCGTCGTCATGCTCACCACGGCCGGCGACCCAGACGCCGTCGGCATGGCCGTGGAGGCTGGAGCCCGCGGTTACCTGGCCAAAGACGCCACCGCCGAGGAGCTCGCAGCCACCATCGCCCTGGTGCTGGGAGCCTCGGCCCCCGCCGTCCACGCCGCGCAGCTGGGTGATCGCCCGGAGCTGAGCGAACGGGAGATCCAAGTGCTCGACGGCATGTCCCGGGGACTGTCGAACAGCGAGATCGGCCGCGAGCTGTACCTCTCGGAGGACACCGTCAAGACCCATGCCCGGCGTCTGTACCGCAAGCTGGGCGCCGCCGACCGAGCCCAGGCCGTGGCCAGCGGCTTCCGCTGGGGCCTGCTGGAGTAGGCGCCGCGACGGACGCGGGTAATCTTCCGTCATGGTCGCTGAAGGCAAGTTCGGACTGTTGGGCCTGACGTATGACGATGTCCTGCTGCTCCCCGCCGAGTCCGACGTCATCCCGAGCGAGGTGGACACCTCCGCCCGGCTGACCCGCCGCATCACGTTGCAGGCGCCGCTCGTGTCCAGCGCGATGGACACCGTGACCGAGGCCCGGATGGCCGTGGCGATGGCCCGCGTGGGCGGCGCGGGGGTGCTTCACCGCAACCTGTCCATCGCCGACCAGTCCACGCAGGTGGATATGGTCAAGCGCTCCGAGGCGGGCATGGTGTCGGCGCCCGTGACATGTCGCCCGGACATGACGTTGTCCGAGGTCAACGCCTTGTGCGGCAAGTACCGGATCAGCGGTCTGCCGGTGGTGGACGACGAAGGCCGTCTGCTGGGCATCGTCACCAACCGCGACATGCGCTTCGAGGACGACTACGCCGTCCACGTAGCCGACGTGATGACGCCGATGCCGCTCGTCACCGCGCCTGTGGGCATCGCTCCTGGCGACGCGCTGGACCTGCTGCGCGCGCACAAGATCGAGAAGCTCCCGCTGGTGGATGCGGACGGCCGGCTGCAAGGCCTCATCACAGTCAAGGACTTCGTCAAGCGGGAGCAGTTCCCGCACGCCACCAAGGACGCGGACGGCCGACTGGTCGTGGGGGCTGCAGTCGGGGTGGGGGAGGACGCCTTCGAGCGCGCCATGACGCTGGTGGACGCAGCCGTGGACTTCCTGGTGGTGGACACCGCCCACGGTCACTCCCGTGCGGTGCTCGAGATGGTGGCCCGCATCAAGGCAGCTCGCGACATCGACGTGGTGGGCGGGAACGTCGCCACCCGCGAGGGCGCCCAGGCGCTCATAGACGCCGGGGTCGATGGCGTCAAGGTGGGCGTCGGACCGGGCTCGATCTGCACCACCCGCATCGTGGCCGGTGTGGGCGTCCCCCAGGTCACGGCCATCAACGAGGCGGCCAAGGCCTGCCGGCCGTCAGGGGTGCCACTCATCGGCGACGGTGGCCTGCAGCACTCCGGCGACATCGCCAAGGCCCTCGTCGCGGGTGCCGACACCGTCATGCTGGGGTCGCTGCTCGCGGGCTGCGACGAGGCGCCGGGCGACATCGTGTTCGTCAACGGCAAGCAGTACAAGCAGTACCGCGGCATGGGCTCGTTGGGTGCCATGCAGTCGCGCGGGCAGAGCACGTCCTACTCCAAGGACCGGTACTTCCAGGACGATGTGTTGAGCGACGACAAGCTGGTGCCGGAGGGGATCGAGGGCCAGGTCCCGTATCGAGGCCGCCTGGCCGTCGTGGCCCACCAGCTGGTCGGTGGCCTGCGCGCATCCATGGGCTACGCGGGTGCAGCCACAGTCGCGCATCTGCAGGAGCACGGCCGCTTTGTGCGCATCACCGCGGCAGGCTTGCGCGAGAGCCACCCGCACGACATCCAGATCACCGTAGAGGCGCCGAACTACCGGGGTAACTGAGGCCGTCGGCGTAGGCTTCGCCCGTGACCGAAGTCGAGATCGGACCGAACAAGCGCGGTCGAGTCGCCTACTCTCTGGACGACGTCGCCATCGCCCCCAGCCGGCGTACCCGCGACCCCCGGGAGTGCTCGACGGCGTGGCGCCTTGATGCGTACTCGTTCGACGTCCCGGTGGTGGCGGCACCGTCGGACTCGGTGGTGTCGCCGGCTACCGCGGCCGAGATCAGCCGTCTGGGCGCCTTGGCAGTGCTCAATCTCGAGGGGCTGTGGACGCGCTTCGCCGACCCTGAGGAGCACCTGCGCGACCTCGGGCGCATGAGCCCGGGCGCAGCCCTGGCCCGGATGCAGCAGCTGTACCGGGAGCCGATCTCGGCAGAGCTCATGGGCGCGCGCATCCGCCAGCTGCGGGACCTGGGCATCACCGTCGCCGGCGCGCTGTCGCCGCAGCTGGCCGAGCAGTACGCCGAGGTGGTCACCGACGCCGGCATGGACGTCTTCGTCATCCGCGGCACGACGGTCAGCGCCGAGCACGTCACCGGCAGCGGCGCCCCGCTCAACCTCAAGCAGTTCATCTACGAGCTCGAGATCCCGGTGGTCGTCGGCGGTGTAGCCACCAAGTCCGCTGCGCTGCACCTGATGCGTGCCGGCGCCGCAGGCGTTCTCGTCGGTTTCGGCGGCGGCGCCGCCCACACGACCCATCAGGTGCTTGGCGTGCGGGTGCCGATGGCAACCGCCATCGCCGAGGTCGCGGCAGCCCGCACCGCTTACCTGGATGAGTCCGGTGGCCGCTACGTCCACGTCATCGCCGACGGCGGCATGGGCCGAACCGGCGACATCGTCAAAGCTGTCGCATGCGGCGCGGATGCGGTGATGGTGGGCTCCATGCTCGCGCGCGCGGACGAGGCGCCCGGCGCCGGGAGGCACTGGGGCATGGAGGCGGTGCACCCCACGCTGCCCAGGGGCGAGATCGTCGAGCTTGGGACCAGCGGCTCCCTGGCCGAGATCCTCGTGGGTCCGTCAACGGTGGCCAGCGGGCTGATGAATATCGCCGGGGCGCTGCGTCGGGCCGTGGCCACCTGCGGGTACGCGGACCTCAAGGAGTTCCAGCGGGTCGAGGTCGTTGTGGGCGGCGGCCCCCGATAGTCGTGACGTTGCGCCCGTAACGGCTTACCCTGCGGACATGAGCGCTGACCTGAGCATCGACGTAGCCCCCGACACCAGCACCCCCCTGGCCGACAGCGTGATGTCGGCGGACCTGGTGCGGCTGCTGCGCTCACGCGTCGTCGCATCCGGGTCGGGGGCGGTGACGGTGGGGACCGCGCCCTTCGACGCCTCTCCCTTGCCGGCCGTCCCATCCTCGTCGGAGGCCGACGTGGACATCGCCTTCGAGACGGCGCGCCGTCAGCAGAAGGTCTGGGAACAGACGCCGATCAGGGAGCGCTGCCGTGTCCTGCTGCGGTTCCACGACCTGGTCTACGCCCGCCGGCAGCAGGGGATGGACATCGTCCAGCTCGAGACGGGCAAGTCCCGCGGCTCTGCCTCCGAGGAACTCGGCGACGTGCTCATCACGGCTCGCTACTACGCCCGCACGGCCGAGAAGGCGCTGGCGAGCAACCGGCGTCGAGGGGCCATCCCGCTGCTGACGGCGGCGAAGGTCCACCATGTCCCGATCGGCGTGGTGGGCATGATCTCGCCCTGGAACTATCCCTTGACGCTGGCGATCACCGACGCCATCGCCGCGCTCGTGGCCGGAAACGCCGTGGTGCTCAAACCTGACACGCAGACGATGTTCACGGCGCTCTGGGTGGTCGAGCAGATGCTCGAGGCGGGGCTGCCCGAGGGTGTGCTCAACGTCGTCAGCGGCGACGGCCCGGTGGTGGGCCCGATGGTGGTCGACCGCGCGGACTACGTGATGTTCACCGGATCCACGGCGACTGGGCGGCAGGTGGCCTCGCGCTGCGGCGAGCGGCTGATCGGCTGCTCCATGGAGCTCGGCGGCAAGAACGCCATGATCGTCGCGCCGGACATCAAGGTGGAGCGGGCGGCCCAGATCGCCGTGTCGGCGAGCTTCGCCAACACGGGCCAGCTCTGCATCTCGATGGAGCGCATCTACATCCACACCGATGTCTACGACGAGTTCCTGGCCGCATTCGTCCGGCGCACCAACGCGCTCCAGCTCCGCGCCGGGATCGGCTGGGGGGCGGACGTCGGGTCGCTGATCTCGGCGCGACAACTCGCGCGCGTCAGCGAGCACGTCGACGACGCGGTCGCGCAGGGCGCCACCGTCCTGGCCGGCGGCAAGGCTCGTCCGGACGTGGGGCCATTCTTCTACGAGCCCACCATCCTGGCCGACGTCACACGGGAGATGATTCTGAGCTTCACCGAGACCTTCGGCCCGGTCGTGAGCGTGTACCGCGTCGACTCCGTGGAGGAGGCGATCGAGCGGGCGAACAACACCGAGTACGGGCTGAATGCCTCGGTCCTCGTGGGCTCGGTCAAGCATGGCCGGGCGATCGCACGACAGCTGCACGCGGGCACGGTCAACATCAACGAGGGGTACGGGGCGGCTTGGGCCAGCGTGGATGCGCCCATGGGCGGCTTCCGGGCCTCTGGGTTGGGGAGGCGGCACGGCAAGGAGGGGCTGTTGAAGTACACCGAGATCAAGAACGTCGCCGCCCAGCGCATCCAGGGGTTCACGCGCCCGGACGGGGTCTCGGACAAGGTCTGGGGCGAGGGGCTCATCACGTCCGTCGCGGTCATGCGCCGACTGGGAATGAAGTAGAGAGGCAGGGTCGAGTTGATGAAGGATGCTGGGCACTTCGACGTCGTCATCGTCGGATCGGGGTTCGGCGGCTCGGTGGCCGCGCTCCGGTTGGTTGAGAAGGGCTATCGGGTAGCCGTCCTCGAGGCTGGCCGGCGCTTCGCCGACAAGGACTTCCCCAAGACGTCGTGGCGGATCCGGGACTTCCTGTGGGCGCCGGGCCTGGGCTGCACCGGGGTCCAGCGCATCCACCTGTTGAACAACGTGATGGTGCTCGCCGGCGCGGGTGTCGGCGGCGGGTCGTTGGTTTACGCGAACACTCTCTACGTGCCGCCGGCGCCCTTCTTCGAGGACCGTCAGTGGGCGCACATCACGGACTGGGCCGACGAGCTCGCCCCCTACTACGACCAGGCGACGCGCATGCTGGGCGTCGTGCAGAACCCGACCATGACGCCGTCGGACGTGGCCATGAAGGAGGTCGCCGACCAGATGGGGGTGGGCGACACCTTCCGCATGACGCCGGTCGGGGTCTTCTTCGGCGCGGGTGCGGGGGAGAAGTCCCCCGATCCCTTCTTCGGTGGAGTCGGGCCCGAGCGGACGGGCTGCATCGAGTGCGGCGAATGCATGACGGGCTGTCGGCACAATGCCAAGAACACACTCCCGAAGAACTATCTGGGTCTCGCCGAGCGCGCCGGCGCCCAAGTGTTCCCGCTGACCCGCGCGATCGAGCTGCGGCCACCGCGCGCCGGCGGAGGCGGATCGGGTGGCGAAGACGGATCGTGGCGCGTGGTGACGAAGCGCACCGGGCGCCCGGGTGGCCGTCGGGTCTTCACGGCGGATCAGGTCGTCGTAGCCGCCGGGACCTATAGCACGCAGAAGCTGCTGCACAGGATGAAGACCGACGGGGTATTGCCGAAGCTCTCGGACCGGCTCGGGTTCCGGTCGCGCACCAATTCGGAGTCGCTGGTGGGTGCAGTCGGCGGGACCTCCGGCGAGGACTACTCGCGTGGAGTGGCCATCACGTCCAGCTTCCACCCGGAGCCGCACACGCACATCGAGCCGGTGCGCTATGGCAAGGGCTCGAACGCGATGGGGCTTATGCAGACGGTGCTGACCGACGAGGAGCCGGGCACCCACCGGGCCCGCACATGGCTGCGGGAGGTCGTGCAGCAACGCCGGAGCATGGCCAAGTTGCTCAACGTGCGCAAGTGGTCCGAGCGCGGGGTCATCGCGCTGGTGATGCAGGACCTCGACAACTCGGTGACGGTGACCGGGAAGCGCACGAGGTTCGGGCGATTCAAGATGTCCAGCAGGCAGGGGGAGGGTGAGCCGAACCCGACGTACATCCCCATCGCCAACGAGGCGGTGCGTCGGCTTGCGAAGGTGATCGGAGGTGTGCCTGGCGGCAATATCGGCGAACCGCTGAACGCGCCCATGACCGCGCACTTCGTCGGCGGTGCGGTGATCTCCGAGAGTGCGGCCACCGGGGTGATCGATCCATACCAGCGCGTCCACGGCTACCCCACCCTGCACGTCGTGGATGGCGCGGCGGTGACCGCCAATCTGGGCGTCAACCCGTCATTGACCATCACCGCGCAGGCCGAGCGAGCGCTGGCCATGTGGCCCAACAAGGGCGAGGAGGATCCGCGGCCCGATCAGGGGCAGGAGTACCGGCGGCTGCCGGCCGTGCCGCCGCGGCGCCCGGTGGTGCCCGCGGACGCCCCCGGCGCCTGGCGGCTGCCGGTAGCTCTCGGCATGCCCAAGGTGCGCAGCTAGGACCTGCCGGGACGATCTGGGCATCGAGGCGAGCTCAGGACGAGCGAACCGAACGGCATTGAACGGCCGACAGCCGGCCCAACCGCCATCGCTAGAGTCAGGTCTCATGACCGACTCCGCTGCTCGCGCCGCGCACACGACCCTGGGTCCCGGTGCCGAACACCCCGTCCTCGTCGTCGACTTCGGCGCCCAGTACGCCCAGTTGATCGCGCGTCGTGTGCGCGAGGCATCGGTGTATTCGGAGATCGTTCCGCACACGATGCCAGTGGACCGGATGCTGGCCAAGCGGCCGGCCGCCATCGTCCTTTCCGGCGGTCCCGCCAGCGTCTACGCGGACGGGGCGCCGACGGTCGATGCGGCGATCTTCGAGGCCGGGGTACCGGTTTTCGGCATCTGCTACGGCTTCCAGGCGATGGCTGCCGCCCTCGGCGGCCAAGTCGACCGCACAGGTTCCAGGGAGTACGGCGCAACAGCCCTGAGCGTGGCCCACCCGGGGGCGACCTTCGCAGGGCTGCCAACGGAGCAGCAGGTGTGGATGTCGCACGGTGACGCCGTCACCAGAGCACCGCAGGGATTCGCCGTCACGGCCACCACGGCCGGCGCGCCGGTGGCAGCCTTCGAGAATGCCGACCGACGCCTGGCCGGCGTGCAGTTCCACCCCGAGGTCCTGCACACCGATCACGGCCAGGCAGTGCTGGCCAACTTCCTGCACGGCCTGGCCGGTCTGGGCGCCGACTGGACCACGGAGTCGGTGATCGACGAGCAGGTCGCCAAGATACGCGCTCAAGTGGGCGACCACCGGGTGCTGTGCGGGTTGTCGGGCGGCGTGGACTCGGCGGTGGCAGCGGCGTTGGTGCAACGCGCAGTCGGGGAGCAGTTGACCTGCGTCTTCGTCGATCACGGTTTGTTGCGAGCGGGGGAGGCAGAGCAGGTTGAGCAGGACTTCGTCGCCGCCACCGGCGTCGCGTTGAAGGTCGTGGACGCGCGTGAGCGTTTCGCCTCCGAACTGGCGGGGGTGACTGATCCGGAGACCAAGCGAAAGATCATCGGCCGCGAGTTCATCCGCGTCTTCGAGGATGCCGCGGCGGAGGTCGTCGCCGAGGCCGGTGCCCACGGCGAGCAGGTGGACTTCCTGGTGCAGGGGACGCTCTATCCGGACGTGGTCGAGTCTGGTGGTGGCTCGGGTACTGCCAACATCAAGAGCCATCACAACGTCGGTGGCCTGCCCGAGGATTTGCAGTTCACCCTGGTTGAACCGCTGCGCGCACTCTTCAAGGACGAGGTCCGTGCTGTGGGCCTGGAGCTCGGCCTGCCGCCGGAGATCGTGTGGCGGCACCCATTCCCCGGGCCCGGACTCGCGATCCGGATCATCGGCGAGGTCACCCCGGAGCGCCTGGACCTGCTGCGCGCAGCCGACCTTGTCGCGCGGGAGGAGCTGACTGCGGCCGGTCTGGATCGCGACGTCTGGCAGTTCCCGGTCGTGCTGCTCGCCGATGTGCGGAGCGTCGGCGTGCAGGGCGACGGACGCACCTACGGCCATCCCATCGTGCTGCGCCCTGTGTCCAGCGAGGACGCCATGACCGCCGACTGGTCGCGGCTTCCTTACGACCTGATCGCCCGGATCAGCAACCGGATCACCAACGAGGTCCCAGGCATCAACCGTGTCGTGCTGGACGTCACGAGCAAGCCGCCCGGCACCATCGAGTGGGAGTGACCCCCGTGGGAGCAGGCGCAGGCCGCGAGGGCCCGTCCGCCGAGGTCAGCTTGCCAGGATGACTCTGTTTCGCCCCGTCGTCTTGGCCTCGTACATGGCCTGATCGGCTCGGCTGATGACTTGATCGACGCTCTCCCCAAGGCGCCAGAGGGCGACCCCGATGCTGACTCCGCCCGCCACCTCAGTCGGTATCGTGGGAATCGGCGTGGGCTGGGCAAGGGCTGCCCGCAGGCTCTCGGCGATGTCCATCGCGGCCCCCGACCCGCCGGCATCGGGGATCGCGATGAGGAGTTCGTCGCCACCGAATCGGGCGAGCAATGCAGTGTGGGCCAACAGGTCGGAGATGCGCTGGGTCGCCGTGACGATCACGGCATCTCCTGCAGCATGCCCCAGAGTGTCGTTGATGGTCTTGAGATCGTCGAGATCGCAGAACAGCACTGCGGTTCCCACAGTCTGAGCGGGGTGGTCCGCTGCAAGTCTGTTGAGTCGGTCGATCATGCTCGATCTGTTCAGCAGTCCGGTGAGCGGGTCGGTGCGCGCCAGGCGCTGCAACTCGGCCTCCGCCTGAACCGCCGCCTCGGCATCCCTGGTCACCGCATAGAGCTGGATGACCCGACCGTCGTCATCGAAAGCGAAAGAATTTGTCGTCTCGGTCCACACCCAGTGCCCGTTTGCGTGCCGCAGGCGGGTTCGCCTCGGCGGCGTCACGGTTCCCTGCGCCAAGCCGACGCGGATGCCGCTTTCGACGGCCTCGGCGATGTCGTCGGGGTGCATGATCGCCTGCGCGTATGTGCCGACCAACTCCTCGGGGGAGTAGCCCAGCAGGTCCGTCACCGACGGCGATACCCACCGCTGGACGCCGTCGACGTCGAGGATTCGGACCACGTCGCCGATCGACTCGGCCAGGAGGCGGAAGTCTTGTTCGCTGGCCGAGAGTGCGGCGGCCAGGCGGTGCCGCTGGGTGACGTCGCGCCAGGACAGGAGCACCCCGTCGGACACCTTGACGGCCCGCAGGTCGAACCGGTGGGCATCTTCGGCGTCGACGTCGCCCTCGCCGAGGTCGCGCAGCAGCAGTTGCTCGCCACCGGACTCGACCACGCTGCTGAGGCGCGACAGCGACGAGGCCTCGTGCTCGCCCTCGGCCATCATCGCGTCGAGCTCAGTCCCCACCCGATCCCCGACCTGCAGCCCCACATGACGGCGGGCGGCCTCGTTTGCCGCCACCACGATGAAGTCGATGATGGTGCCGTCGTCGCCCCGAACGGCCTCCAGTCGCATATGCGGCTCCACCGTCCGGTGGAGCAGGTCCTCGAGCTCTCGGCGCTCGTGGAGGAAGGCCTCGTGCGCCACGACCTCCGCGTCGATGTCGGTGATCGTGCCCCCCACGGATGTCCGGGTGTCGCCGATGACGGCCGGGCCGAAGCGCAGGCTGACCCAAGGGTTGCCGGGCACGTTGCGCCAGCGGACTCGGCACTCCGCAGCCCTGCCTCCGATGGCGGCCTGGATGCCAGCGGTGACCCGAGCACGATCCGCCTGATCGACCAGGTCCGACAGCCGTATGCCCCTGGCATCGTGCCGGCGCAGTCCCATCAAGCGGATGGCCTCCTCCGAGGCCCACTGCAGAGTCCCATCGGCGCGCGCGGTGAAGAGTGCCTCCCTCGTGACTTGCGCAATCGATGCCCAGCGTTGCCGGAGTTCGGCTAGCTCGTGTTCGTCGTCCTCCGGTTCCGGGTGCGCAGCGGCGACGTCGCTCAATTGCTTTCCGTAGTCGTCCATCGCAGTGATAATACGTTCCGTCATGACCCTATGCGATGTTTGTTCAGCTGCCCGCCCCAGCTATTGCGGCCTGCAAGCGCGCGGAGAGCAGCGTCTCGAACCGGGGGCGATCCGCATTCCACTCACCCGTGTGGGGGGCGTTCGGGAAGAACTGCAGATCGACCAGGCCGGGATGGGCCCGGTTGGCCGCAGCCGCGAAGTCCGCAGTGATCGCGGGCGGCACGATCAGGTCCTGGCCTCCCACGACGATGGTTGTCGGCGTCGTGACCTCGGCGGCGCGCGCGTTGTAGTCGATGGCCGACCAGTCCAGGCCGATGGTGGCGGTCGTGATCGGCCGCGCCAGCATGCGCGCCCACGACGGCCGGTTGCGAAGGGTCGTCTGCGCCAGCAGGGCGTCGAAGTCGGTGACGGGATCGTCCAGGAAGGCGCTGGAAACCTTGTCGACGAGGCGGGAGTTGACCAGAAAGCCAAGAGTCACCGCGCCACCGTGGGAGTTGCCCACTAGGACGACGTTCTGGGCGCCATGGCCGAGCGCGTAGCGCACGGCCTGCTCGAGGTCGTGCCATTCGTCGGCGCCGAACTGGACGTAGCCGTTGCCCGCGTCACTGCCCTGGTCGTTCTGATAGCTGATGAGCAGCGAGGTACAGCCTTGCGCGTTGGCCACCGACAATGCGCGCAGGCCCTCCGCGCGCACGCCGCCCAGCCCGTGGACGAAGATCATCCAGGTCGGGTTGCCCTGCTGGCCCGGGACCAGCCATGCCTCGGCGGCGCCGTAGTCGACGTCGGTGTAGGGCAGGCCCAGACCCTGCCGGGGGTCGGCGTAGAAGTAGGTGACATCGCCCCAGGCCTCCTGACCGGCCGCAAGGCTCGGCGGCGCCGCCTGTCGCTCGATGGTGCGTTGAACCGGATAGGCGCCGACGGGGGACGTGGTCTCGGCCCACCCGCCGACCGATGTGTGCAGGGCCATGTAGTCGGGCAGCGGTGCACCGCCGTCGGTGTCACGGTAGGTCACCGTGTCCTGAGTGGCGCCCAGGATCTGCAGGTAGGGAGGGAATTCGTAGGCTTTGTGGGCGCGGGCGAAGGCCGCAACCTGCCGCGCGGTCTGCCACGACTGCCAGCCGACGAAGGCCGCAGCCGCGATGAGCAGGCCCGCCACCAGGGCGGCAGCGACGCGCCAGGCGGTTCTCATGCTCGCTCCTCGCCCGTGGTGTCACTGCGGCCTCCCGGCCAGTGTCGCCGCCCACGGGCGCCGGCGGCAAGCCGACCCCTTGCCGGCATCGGGCTCCGCATTAGAGTTCCTGCCATGGAGTTCCTGGAGCACGTCCTCGTCGTCCTGCACTTCCTCGGCCTGGCCTCGCTCATCGGCGGCTTCCTGGTGCAGATCAAGGACACCGACAAGGTCGTGAACAACGCCATGTTCCACGGTGCCCTGACCCAGTTGGTCACCGGGATCGCGCTGGTCGGCCTGGCCTACCCGCTGGCCGACGGCAACGCCGACGAGTACCCGGACAACGCCAAGATCGCCGTCAAGCTCGTGATCCTGCTCGTGATCCTGGGTCTGATCCTCGCCAACCGCAAGAAGCCGAGCATCAGCACCGGCATCTGGGGCGCCATCGGCGGTCTGGCGATCCTGAACGTGGTCATCGCAGTCTTCTGGAACTGACGCCGGCGACCGCGTCGAAGACCGTATGCCCGAGCAACTCGACGACCTCAACCCCCAACAACTCCTCGCGGTGACGAGCGAGGCGCCGGCCCTGTTGATCGTCGCCGGCGCGGGCTCCGGCAAGACCAGGGTCCTCACCCGCCGGATCGCCCACCTGCTCGCCACCCGTCGCGCCAGCCCCGGCGAGATCCTGGCGATCACCTTCACCAACAAGGCCGCCGCCGAGATGCGCGAGCGGGTCGCAGAACTGGTGGGCCCCCGCGCGCGGGCGATGACCGTGAGCACCTTCCACTCAGCCTGCGTGCGCATCCTGCGCGCGCAGGCGGCGCACCTGGGCCTGCCGTCCGGGTTCACCATCTACGACAGTGCCGACTCCCAGCGGCTGTTGGGGCTCGTCATGCGCGACGCCGGCATCGACACCAAGCGCACCACACCGCGCGCGATGGCCGCTCGGATCTCGAACCTCAAGAACGAGCTGATCGACTACGAGACCTTCCGCACTCAGGCGCAGGCCAAGCCGGAGCTGGAGCTGGCCGAGGTGTACGCCGACTACCAGGGGCGGCTGCTGCGAGCCGGTGCGGTGGACTTCGACGACATCATCAACCACACAGTGGCCCTGCTGCAGATGTTCCCGGATGTGGCCGAGCACTATCACCGACGCTTCCGCCACATCCTGGTGGATGAGTACCAGGACACCAACCATGCCCAGTACGTGCTGGTGCGCGAACTGGTGGGCGACGGCTCCGACGGCGTGCAACCGGGCTCGCTGTGCGTCGTGGGCGACTCGGACCAGTCGATCTACGCCTTCCGGGGTGCCACCCTGCGCAACATCGAGCAGTTCGAGGGCGATTTCCCGAACGCCGAAGTCATCATGCTCGAGCAGAACTACCGCTCCACGGGCAACATCCTGACGGCCGCCAACGCCGTCATCACCCGCAACGAGTCGCGCCGGCCGAAGAAGCTCTGGACCGCGGCCGGCGACGGCGCGAGACTGGTGTCCTACGTGGCGGACGACGAGCGAGCCGAGGCGGCGTTCATCGCCGGCGAGATCGACCGGCTGTCCGACGACCATGGCGTGGCCGCCAGCGACGTTGCGGTGTTCTACCGCACCAACGCCCAGTCCCGAGCCGTGGAGGAGGTGCTCATCCGCGTCGGGCTGCCCTACAAGGTCGTGGGTGGCACCCGCTTCTACGAGCGGAAAGAGATCAAGGACGCTCTGGCCTACCTGAAGGTGCTGGTCAACCCGGCCGACGACGTCTCGATACGGCGCATCCTCAACACTCCCCGGCGCGGTATCGGCGACCGCACCGAGGAGCAGGTCGACTCCTTCGCGCAGCGGGAGCGGATCAGTTTCGGCGCCGCGCTGGAGCGGGCCGAGGAGGTGCCGGGGCTGAGCGGCCGCGCGCTGAAGGCGGTGCGGGCGTTCACGGATGTGCTGGCGGATCTACGAGCGGTGAACGAGGGCGGCGAAGGCGTCGGGGCGGTCGTCCGCGCTGTGCTCGACCTGACAGGGATGCTGGCCGAGTTCCAGCACTCCGACGACCCGCAGGACGGGACCCGGGCCGAGAACCTGGCCGAGCTCGAGTCGGTCGGGTTCGAGTTCGATGCTGACGCGGAGGCCGCAACTGGGGAGTTGGCTGCGCAAGCTGGCGACCCGGGCGTGCGGCTGGACGACTTCCTGGAACGGGTGGCATTGGTGTCGGACTCCGACGACGTGCCCGATGCTGAGGGCGGCGTGGTCACCCTCATGACCCTGCACACGGCGAAGGGGCTGGAGTTCCCGGTGGTCTTCCTGGCGGGGATGGAGGATGCCGTCTTCCCGCACTCGCGGTCGCTGGCCGACCCGCGCGAGCTGGAGGAGGAGCGGAGGCTGGCCTATGTGGGCATCACCCGGGCGCGGGAGCGGCTCTACCTGACTCGGGCGCGCATGCGCTCGTCCTGGGGTGCGCCCATGTCCAACCCGCCCAGCCGCTTCCTGGCCGAAATCCCGCCGGAGGTGCTCGACCTGCGTGGCGAGGAGGGGTCGGGGGGAGCGGGCACCGCCCCGCGCACCGCTCCCTGGCGATCGGGAGCGCGCCCGGCGGGTCGGGGAGGGGCCGCCGTCGAGGTCGTGTCGCTCACGCCCGGCGACCGCGTGAGCCACCCGAAGTTCGGGTTGGGAACGGTGGTCACGGCCAGCGGGCAGGGCGATCGCGCCGAGGCCAGCATCGACTTCGACGTCGAGGGGACCAAGCGGTTGCTGCTGCGCTACGCCCCCGTTGCCAAGGTCTGAGGCAGGGTCAGCGCCCGGCGGCGGAGCGGGGCGAGGTGCGGGGTGCCGGCTTGGGCTGCGGGTTGCGCTTGGCCGTCGAGGACGCGATCGAGGTCGCGCCGGGCGCCAGTGTGGTGCCGTCGGAGTCCAGGTGGGCCAGCGTGGTGACGATCTCGTGCACCACGCGGCCGTCGAGCGGCAGCGACATGTGGCCCACTCCGCGCACGAAGACGTTGCGGGCGTTGAGGTCGTCGTGCACGATCCGCGCGCTGCGCTTGGGCACGATCATCTGGTCGAGGTCGGACCACACGGCCACGATGCGGGTGCGGCAGCCCGGGGCAGGCTCCCGCAACTCCTGCACGATGTCGCTGTTGGGGCGGAGCTGGCGGGCCACGTTGTGCGGGACGAGCTTGGCGTAGGCGCTGCCCTCATGCGGCGTGCCGAGCGTCACCAGCGTGTGCACGCGGGCATCGCCTCCCAGGCGCTGCACGTAGTAGCGCGCGATGAGGCCGCCCATCGAGTGTCCGATGACGTGCACGCGCTCGTACCCGGTCTCGCGGCACACCGCCTCGATGGTGCGGTTGAGTCTCTTGGCGACGCGCCGGATGTCGTCGGTCAGCGGCGAGTAGTTCAGCGAGATCGTGCGGCCGAAGCCCCGGCGCATGAGGCTGCGGCGCAGCAGCGAGAAGATCGTGTGGTTGTCCACCACCCCGTGGACCAGGATAATCGGCGTCCCCGCGGCCTCGACGTCGCCGATGAGGAGCCCGCGCTGCACGGGCGGCAGGCCCTCCAGGGTGTGCCGCTCCTGCGCCTCGATGGCGCGCTCCTCCACGAGGCCGAGGGGATAGAGCAGCACATGTGTGCTCAGCCAGGCGCCCTCGATAGCCGCGCCCCGGATACCCGCGGGAGTCAGCAGCGAGCGGCGCGCGTTGCCGGCGGCGGCTCGCATCGAGCCCACTCCGGACAGCATGCGCGCCAGCGCGCCCTCGGCGACGCCGTCGCCCATGGCCTCATCGCCCAGCTCGGCGTAACCATCATCAGACACGAAGGCCAAACTAGCCCACAACGGCGTCCAACTCCTGAGCAGCACGGCGTTTCCGGGCCGAATCCTCGCTGCCTGCGGTCGGGCGTCCGATCCCGGGGGCGAGGTCGGTATCCTGAGGGCGTCGTTGATGCTCCGCCGCTGCCGGCGGCCGACCTGGAGGTGCGCCATGGCCGATTCCCCCGTCCGCGTGGTGGTGGCCAAGCCGGGGCTCGACGGACATGACCGGGGTGCCAAGGTGGTCGCGCGGGCGCTGCGAGACGCCGGTATCGAGGTCATCTACACCGGCTTGCACCAGACGCCGGAGATGATCGTCGAGACCGCCATCCAGGAGGATGCGGACGCGGTCGGGCTCTCGGTCCTGTCCGGCGCGCACATGACGCTGTTCAAGCGCGTCATCGACCTGCTCGGCGAGCGCGGCGCCAGCGACATCATCGTCTTCGGCGGCGGGATCATCCCCGACGACGACATCCCGCTCCTGACCGAGATGGGCGTGTCCCGCGTCTTCACCCCCGGTACCAGGACGCAGGACATCGTCGACTGGGTGAACACCACGCTGGTGCCCGGAGCTGCGGCCTAGCAGTAACACCGGGCGCCACCTTGTCCATCCCCCGCATGGGGGTGGAGAGCTCCGCCGATAAGGTTCAGCCAGGGTGCGGCGGTTATCGCCCGGCACCATGCGGCGGACATCTCCTCGCCCGCCCGCGGAGCCGATGCGCCGGTCGTTCGGGCGTCGAGGAGTGAACAGGGAGATTCCGTGGATCTGTACGAGTACCAGGCCAAGGAGATGTTCGCGGCGCACGACGTCGCGACCCAGGTCGGGGTGGTGGTCACCGACCCGGCGGCCGCCAAGGACGCAGCGGCGGACTTCGGCGGCACGGTCGTGGTGAAGGCTCAGGTCAAGACTGGCGGCCGCGGCAAGGCCGGCGGCGTCAAGCTCGCCAGCGACCCGGCCGACGCCGAGGCAAAGGCCGAGCAGATCCTGGGCCTGGACATCAAGGGCCACATCGTCCGGCAGGTGCTCATCGTCCCGGCGAGCGATATCGCCGAGGAGTACTACGTGTCCTTCCTGGTCGACCGCGCCAACCGCAACTTCCTGGCGATGGCCAGCGTCGAGGGCGGCATGGACATCGAGGAGGTCGCCGCCACCAAGCCGGAGGCGCTTGCCAAGGTGGCCATCGACCCGCTGACCGGCGTCGACCGGGCCAAGGCTGACGAGATCGTCGCCGAGGCCAACTTCCCGGCCGACGTGGCCGACGACGTCGCCGCGCTGCTGGTGCAGCTGTGGGACGTGTTCGTCGAGGAGGACGCGACGCTGGTCGAGGTGAACCCGCTGGTCAAGACCCCAACCGGTGAGGTTCTGGCGCTCGACGGCAAGGTCACGCTGGACGGGAACGCGGACTTCCGGCACCCCGCCCACGCCGAGCTCGCAGACGAGGCCTCCACCGACCCGCTGGAGGTCAAGGCAAAGGCCAAGGGGCTGAACTACGTCAAGCTCGACGGCGAGGTCGGGATCATCGGCAACGGCGCCGGCCTGGTGATGAGCACGCTGGACGTCGTGGCCTACGCAGGCGAGGAGTTCGGCGGCGTGAAGCCGGCGAACTTCCTGGACATCGGCGGCGGCGCCTCGGCCGAGGTCATGGCCGACGGCCTGGAGATCATCCTGGGCGACCCGGCCGTCAAGTCGGTGTTCGTCAACGTCTTCGGCGGCATCACCTCGTGCGACTCGGTGGCCGCCGGCATCATCCAGGCCTTCGGGCTGCTCGCCGACCGGGGCGAGACGCCGGACAAGCCCCTGGTCGTGCGCCTCGACGGCAACAACGCCGAGGTCGGGCGCACGATCCTCATGGAGGCCGAGCACGATCTGATCGAGATGGTGGACACCATGGACGACGCGGCCCGGCGGGTCGCCCAACTCGCGGCACAAGGAGCCTGACGTGGCGATTTTCCTGAACGAGAACTCCCGGATCCTGGTGCAGGGCATCACGGGCGCCGAGGGCACCAAGCACACCAACCGGATGGTCGCCAGCGGCACCAACATCGTCGCGGGCGTGACGCCGGGCAAGGGCGGCCAGACGGTCACCGCCCAGGGCACGGACATCCCGGTGTTCAACGACGTAGCCGCTGCTGTGGCCGAGACCGGCGCCGACGTGGCCGTCGTGTTCGTGCCGCCGCGCTTCACCAAGGGCGCCGTGCGCGAGGCCGTGGACGCCGGCGTGCCGCTGGCGGTGGTCATCACCGAGGGCGTGCCGGTGCACGACACCGCCGACTTCTTCGCGTACGCCCAGGCCTCCGGCACCACTCGGATCGTGGGTCCCAACTGCCCGGGCCTCATCAGTCCCGGGAAGTCCAACGCCGGCATCATCCCGGCGTCGATCACCGGTCCCGGCCGCATCGGCCTGGTGTCCAAGTCGGGAACGCTGACCTACCAGATGATGTACGAGCTGCGCGACATCGGCTTCTCCACGGCGGTCGGCATCGGTGGCGACCCCATCATCGGCACCACCCACATCGACTGCCTCGCGGCCTTCGAGGAGGACCCCGAGACCGAGGCCATCGTCATGATCGGCGAGATCGGCGGGGACGCCGAGGAGCGGGCGGCGGCGTTCATCAAGGACAACGTGACCAAGCCCGTCGTCGGCTACGTCGCGGGCTTCACGGCGCCGGAGGGCAAGACCATGGGCCACGCCGGCGCGATCGTGTCGGGTTCCTCGGGCACGGCTGCAGCCAAGCAGGAGGCGCTGGAGGCCGTCGGCGTGAAGGTCGGCAAGACGCCGTCGGCCACCGCAGCGCTCATGCGCGACCTGCTGGGCTGAACGGCTCGGCCGCCAAGGTCTGATCAACCCCGACGGGCGGGGCTGCGTGTCGCGCAGCCCCGCCCGTCGGCGTGACGGCCACAATCAGGGCATGTCGTCGCGTTCCGCCGCCACCCGCCCCGCCGGTCGTCGGGAGTCGCGCGCCAACCGCGAGGGGCGCCGTTCGATCGACCTGCGCAGCGGGGACGTGTCCGGCCACTCGCGCCAGCGGCGTCACCGCCACCACTCCGAGGTCCTCGCGCCGCCGGCGGTCAACGGCGCCGTCACGGCCCTGGCCGCCGCTCTGGGCTCGCTCTTCGTCTACACCGTCGTGGTGATGTTCGGCTGGGTGTTCGCCGCGGACCACTCCAGCCTTGAGTCGATGTTCGACATGGCGAGCATCGCCTGGCTCGCGGCGCACCTGGCGCCGATCGAAGCGGGGGGCGAGGTCATCTGGCTGCCACCGCTGCTGCTCGCCGCAGGCCAGATGGCGCTTGCCTACGCGGCCGGCCGCTCGGCCATGCGTCGAGGTGGTGCTCCGGACGGCCCCGCGCGGCGACGGATCCTGATCTCCGGCGTGCTGGTCTATGCCCTCGTCGCCATGGTGCTTTCGGTGCTGTCGGCATCGGCTGAGGTCGCGGTGTCGTTGCTCTGGGGGCCGTTGAGCGCGGCTGCGGTGTTTGGCCTGGGCTTCGGCATCGCCGTGGCTCGTGGCGGCGAGGCCTGGGAGTCGCTGGCCCGTCGGTTGCCGGTGTGGGTGGGTGCCGATCTGCGGGCGGCACTCTGGGGCCTTGTCGCACTGGGAGTGCTGGCGCTGTTGGCGCTGGGCGTTGCCGTGTTCGCCGACGGCGACCGCGCAGCCGAGATGTTCGACTACATCAGGCCGGGCGTCTCCGGCTCGGTGATGATCGCGCTGCTGAGCTTCATCTACCTGCCCACCGCGGCCATCTGGACGGCGTCGTTCCTGCTCGGACCCGGTATGGCCGCGGGTGTGGGGACGATCGTCAGCCCGTTCGCCGTTCGGGTGGGGCCGCTGCCCGACGTGCCGCAGCTGGCCGCCATTCCCGCCGCCCACGCGTGGTGGCACACCCTCGCGCTGGGCGCTCCCCTGTTGGCGGGGATCGTGGCGGCATGGGTCGCGCCCCGGCGCGGGACCTGGCGGCGATTGCTCGTCGACCGCATCCGCATCTCGCTGCTGGCGGGTGCCGCGGGAGTGGCGGCAGCGTGGCTGAGCGGCGGCTCGCTGGGCGGCCGCCTGTCGGATCTGGGGCCTGCCCCGCTGTTGGTGGGAGGGGCAGTGGTCGGCTGGTTCCTGGTGGCGGCCCTGGCCGTCACCATGGTCGAGCCAGTCATCGGTCGCCGACCGGCGACCGCCGAGACCCGCTGAACATGGCCGAGCGTCCTCGTGTGGTGGTGCTCCTCTCCGGGGCTGGCAGCACGGCAGCAGCCGTCTTCGAGGCAGCCGCGGTCGGCGGGGGCCTGGACTACCCGGCGGTGGCCGCCGTGGTCTCTGACCGCCGGGACGCGTTGGGGCTCGTCAGAGCGGCGGAGTACGGGATCCCCGCCGTCGTCGTGGAGCCCGCGGCCTTCGCCGACCGCGCGGAGTGGAACGCGGCGCTGGGCGATGCCGTTGCAGACTTCTCGCCGGATCTGGTGCTCAGCGCGGGCTTCATGCGCATCCTCGACGCGACTTTCGTCGCCCGATTCGCACCCCGGCTCATCAACAGCCATCCTGCGCTGCTGCCGGCTTTCCCAGGCGCCCACGGCGTGCGCGACGCCCTGGCCTACGGTGTGCGTGTGACCGGTGCGACGGTGCACGTCGTCGACACAGGCGTCGACACCGGTCCGATCGTGGCGCAGCGATGCGTGGAGGTCCGCGCCGACGACGATGAGGCGACGCTGCACGAGCGCATCAAGGAGGTCGAGCGCACGATGCTGGTGGACGTGGTGGGCGCCCTCGCCGGCGCACGGATCGAACTGGACGGACGAAGGGTACGGGTGTGGTGACGGTGACAGGGCAGGACCGCGGTCGGGCGGACGAGCGTGATGGCGGCGGGGATGGCGGGCGCACCGAGGTGCGACGCGCCCTGGTGTCGGTCTATGACAAGTCCGGGCTGGCCGAGCTCACGGCGGGACTGCACGCCTCCGGGGTTGAGATCGTCTCGACTGGCTCGACCGCGTCCCAGATCGCTGACGCCGGCATCCCGGTGACACCGGTGTCTGACGTGACCGGCTTCCCGGAGTGCCTGGACGGCCGCGTCAAGACGCTCCATCCGCACATCCACGGCGGCATCCTGGCCGACCGCCGGAAGGCCGAGCACAGCGAGCAGCTGGCCGACCTGGGCGTCGCCCCGTTCGATCTGGTCGTGGTCAACCTCTACCCCTTCACCGAGACCGTCGCGTCCGGCGCCACCCCGGACGAATGCATCGAGCAGATCGACATCGGCGGACCGGCCATGGTGCGGGCCGCCGCCAAGAACCATCCGAGCGTCGCGGTCGTGGTCTCGCCGGAGCGGTACGCCGAGACCCTGCAGGCCGTGCGCTCGGGCGGTTTCACGCTGGGTCAGCGGCAAGGTCTGGCAGTGGACGCCTTCCGCCACACCGCCGCCTACGACGTCGCCGTGGCCACCTGGCTGGGCGCCACCGTCGCCCCGGGCGACGCCACCGACGGCATGCCGGGATGGTTGGCCGGCGTCTGGCAGCGCGCCGGAGTGCTGCGCTACGGCGAGAACCCGCACCAACCCGCGGCGCTGTACGTCAGCGAACACCCCTCTGACCCCGGGCTGGCCCGAGCCGAGCAGTTGCACGGCAAAGAGATGTCGTACAACAACTACGTCGATGCCGACGCGGCCCGCCGCAGCGCCTACGACTTCGACGCGCCCGCCGTAGCGATCATCAAGCACGCCAACCCCTGCGGCCTGGCCATCGGGGCGGACATCGCGCAGGCTCACCGCAAGGCTCACGAGACCGACCCGGTGTCTGCCTTCGGCGGCGTGATCGCGGCCAACCGGCCGGTGTCCGTGGCGATGGCCGAGCAGGTCGCGGAGGTGTTCACCGAAGTCATCGTGGCGCCGGGCTACGACCCGGGTGCCCTGCAGATCCTGCAGGGCAAGAAGAACATCCGGATCCTCGTGGCCGACCCGATTCCAGCCGGTCCGGCCGTCGAGAGCCGTGCCATCAGCGGCGGCCTGCTGCTTCAACGCACAGATCGCGTGGACGCCCCCGGCGACGATCCCTCGCAGTGGTCGCTGGCGGGCGGCGAGCCTGTCGACGAGGCCACCTTGACCGACCTGGTGTTCGCGTGGCGCGCCGTGCGCTCGGCCAAGAGCAACGCGATCCTGCTCGCCCGCGACGGTGCGGCCGTCGGCATCGGGATGGGCCAGGTCAACCGGGTGGACGCCGCTCGCCTCGCTGTCGCCCGCGCGGGCGAGGAGCGTGCCGCAGGCTCCGTCGCGGCCTCCGACGCCTTCTTCCCGTTCCCGGATGGCCTCGAGGTGCTGACCGCCGCGGGGGTGCGCGCGATCGTCCAGCCGGGTGGCTCCGTGCGCGATGACGAGGTCATCCGTGCCGCCCACGCCGCCGGGGTCACCATGTACCTGACAGGCACCAGGCACTTCTACCACTGAGCCCTGGCCCCCGGAAGGCCCTACGCGAGCGCTGTCGCCGCCACGCGGCGTTCGGCTAACCCGTACTGCATCCGGAATCCGTCACAATCCCGTCATGGATCAGACGGTGCTCGACGAGCATACGGCGGCACAGCTCGAGAGCGTCGTCGATGGACTCGTCACCCAGACCAGCGGCACAGTGCAGCGACATGTGATCCGGCAGGAAGTCCTCGCTTCCTACCACGCGCTTGCCGAGCGCGCGACGATCACTGCCTTCCTGCCCGTCCTAGCCGGTCGAGCCGCCCGGGCCAAGATCGAGCGGGGCGAAGTGCTCGAGGGTGGCAGGGCGGAGCAGCAGGCCCCTTCGATCCTCGTGCTCGACGAGCACGACTGCACCAGGGCGCAGGCCGCCGCGGCGCTCATGCGGTTCTATGCACCGGGCAGGTTCCGCGTGGCGTCGGCAGGGCTGCGGCCCGGCTCGTCCGCGAACGACGCGCTCGGCTCGCTGCTTGGCGAGGTGGGCCTCGAACTGACCGACGCGCCGGAGCCGGTGGACCAGGCCGCGATCGAGTCCGTCGACTACATCATCGCAATCGGGTCCGAGGCAGCTGAGGTGGCGGAGGCGGCGGGCCAGGCCCCGCGAACGGTCCGTTGGGCGATCCCGGCTGCCGTCGGGGACGACCCCGCGGCGCTGGTCCAGGCGCTCCGCCTCGTCGAAGCGAATGTGCGCACGTTCCTGATCGATATCGATCCGGACCATCCGCTGCATGCCCCGCTCCTGGCGCAGTGAGGTACCCGTCGGGGCACCGTCTCAGTGCCTGAGCAGATCGACGAGGCCCACGACCACGGGGTCAAGGCTTGGGTGGACGGCATCGGCGCAGTCGTCGTGGGCGTACTGTCGGTGGTGCAGGCCCGGATCAACGGACAGCTGGCGCTGCAGGTGGGCAGCGGCACCGAGGCTGCGGTGGTCTCGTTCGGCACCGGCTTGCTGATCATCGCCATCATTGTGGTCTTGGTGGCCAGCGGCCGCCGTGGTGTCGCCCGGGTCGCCCACTCGCTGCGCGGCGCTGGCAGGGCTCCGCTCTGGACGTTCCTCGGGGGCCTTGGCGGAGCGACGTTCGTAGCCTCGCAGGGATTGGTGGTTCCAGCCACCGGGGTAGCGCTGTTCACCGTGGCCGTCGTCGCCGGGCTGACTGCCAATTCCCTGGTGGCCGACAGGTTCGGCGTCGGACCAGGGGGGCGGCGGCCGGTCACGGTGCCGCGTGTGGTGGCGGCGGCGATCGCAGTGGCGGGCGTCGTGCTGGCGGTCTCCGGCCAGCTGGGCCACGGTGACGTTCACCCTGCGCTGCTCACACTGGCTTTCGCCGCCGGCGCGGCTGTGGCGCTGCAGCAGGGCGTCAACGGCAGGGTTGCAGTGATAGCGGGATCGCCGCTGCCCGCCGCCCTGGTGAACTTCGTCGTGGGTTTCACCGCGCTGCTGCTCATCGCTGGCGTGATCGAGGCCCGCGACGGCACGTCGCTCGTCCTGCCCCCGGCGCCATGGGACCAGCCGCTGCTGTGGCTCGGCGGTCCGATCGGCGTTGCCTTCGTCGTGGTGGCTGCGTTCGCCGTGCGCGGGCTCGGAGTTCTGGTGTTCTCCCTGCTCACCATCGTCGGCCAACTCGTGGGCGGGGTGGTCGTGGATGTCGTCGCCCCGGTGCCCGGGCACACCGGCGTAACGGCGCAGACTCTGGCTGCGGTGCTGATGTCCATCGGAGCGACCCTGCTGGCCTTCCTCGGCAGCCGCCGGCGGCTGGCACAATGACCATGTGACGGCGACGATCCTGGACGGCAAGGGCACCGCAGCTGCAGTGAAGGCCGAACTGGCGGATCGCGTTTCCGCGCTGGCCGACATTGGCCGGCGCCCCGGACTGGGGACCGTCCTCGTGGGAGACGACCCCGGCAGCCGCTCCTACGTCGGCGGCAAGCACCGCGATTGCGAGCAGGTCGGCATCGCCAGCCTGCGGGTGGACCTCCCTGCGACAGCCAGTGCGGCCACCGTCGAGGCTGCCATCGACGACCTCAACGCGGACCCGTCCTGCACCGGCTACATCATCCAGCTGCCGCTGCCGCGCGGGCTGGACGCCAACGCGATGCTGGAGCGGATGGATCCGGCCAAGGACGCCGACGGCCTGCACCCCACGAACCTGGGGCGCCTCGTGCTCGGGGCGGCCGGACCGCTGCCGTGCACCCCGAAGGGGATCGTCGAGCTGCTGCGGCGCTACCAGGTGCCGATCGCCGGCGCCGAGGTCGTGGTCGTCGGTCGCGGCGTCACCGTGGGCCGCCCTCTGGGGTTGCTGCTCACCCGACGCTCCGAGAACGCCACCGTGACGCTGTGCCACACAGGTACCCGGGATCTGTCGGCGCATCTGCGCAACGCCGACATCATCGTGGCGGCCGCTGGAGTGCCGGGCCTCGTCCGCGCCGACGACGTCAAGCCCGGCGCCGCGGTGCTGGACGTCGGGATCACTCGCACCGATCGGGGCCTCGTCGGCGATGTCGACCCGGAGGTGCGTGCGGTGGCGGGTTACCTGGCGCCGATGCCGGGCGGTGTCGGCCCGATGACGCGGGCCATGTTGCTGGCCAACGTGGTCGAGGCCGCGGAGGCCGCCGAGGCCGCGGACCGCTAGGCCGTGGCCGAACGAGTCCTGCGCCAGTGGCCGCTGCTCAGCGTGCTCCTCGGCATCGTGGTGGCCATGGTCTTCGTGGCGATTGACCGTTTCCGAGTGGGCTCGGTGCTGCTTGCGGCCAGTGTTGTGGCCGCCTGGATCCTGCGGGCCGCGCTGTCCGACAGCCAGGCCGGTCTGCTGGCGGTGCGCAAACGGCCGACCGACCTCGCTGTGCTGGGGGTGCTCGCCGTCGGCCTCGTGGTGTTGTCGCTGTGGGTACCCCCGCCCTCGTGACGGCTCGGGCGTAGACTGTGCCCAGCGTCGCCGACCGGGCGAGGGCTGGCCAGAGCTGCAGCCACGACGCCCCGGCGAGGTGTCGAGTAATTCACCTACCGGGGCCCCCGGCCCCGTCGAGAAGGGGCAGTTCATGGCGCGATCGGGCAAGGTCACCGTCGTCGGAGCGGGTTTCTACGGATCCACCACCGCGATGCGGCTCGCTGAGTACGACATCTTCGACGAGGTCGTCCTGACCGATGTTGTGGAGGGCAAGGCCGAGGGGCTGGCGCTCGACCTCAACCAGTCGCGCCCGGTCGAGGGCTTCGAGACCAAGGTCACCGGCGTGACCACGGGCACGGACGGCTCCGGCTACGAGGCCATCGCTGGCTCGAAGATCGTCGTCATCACCGCCGGCCTGCCGCGCAAGCCCGGGATGAGCCGCATGGACCTCATCGAGGTCAACGCCAAGATCGTGCGGAGCGTGGCGGAGAACGTCGCCCGGTACGCCCCGGACGCGGTCGTGATCGTCGTCAGCAACCCGCTGGACGAGATGACCGCGCTCACCCAGCTCGCCACCGGCTTCCCGCACCAGCGCGTGCTCGGCCAGGCCGGCATGCTCGACACCGCCCGCTTCACCCACTTCGTCGCCGAGAAGCTGGGCAAGCCGATCGCCAGCGTCGAGACCCTCACCCTGGGGTCGCACGGCGACACGATGGTGCCGGTGCCCTCGCGCTGCAAGGTCGACGGCCAGCCGCTGTCGGAGCTGTTGGATGACGCCGAGGTGGAGGAGCTCGTCGTGCGCACCCGCAACGGCGGTGCGGAGGTTGTTGCTCTGCTCAAGACCGGTTCGGCCTACTACGCCCCGTCGGCGTCCGCGGCGCGAATGGCCAAGGCGGTGGCCGAGGACTGTGGCGCCGTGATGCCGGTGTGCGCGTGGGTCGACGGCGAGTACGGCATCGCCGGGGTCTACCTGGGCGTCGAGGCCGAGATCGGCGCTGAGGGTGTGCGCCGTATCGTCGCCACCGATCTGACCGAGTCCGAGCTCGCCGCCCTGGGCGAAGCCGCCGAGGCCGTCCGGGCCAAGCAGGCCGACGTCCAGAGCCTGTAGCCGCGACAAGGACGAGGAGCCGATATGGGCAGCAAGATCAAAGTTGACAACCCCGTCGTCGAGCTCGACGGCGACGAGATGACGCGGATCATCTGGGACTTCATCAAGTCTCAGCTCATCCTGCCGTACCTCGACGTGGACCTGAAGTACTACGACCTGGGCATCGAGGAGCGCGACGCCACCGACGACCAGGTCACCGTGGACGCCGCGCACGCCATCCAGAAGTACGGCGTGGGCGTCAAGTGCGCGACCATCACCCCCGATGAGGCCCGGGTGGAGGAGTTCGGCCTGAAGAAGATGTGGCGCTCACCCAACGGCACGATCCGCAACATCCTGGGCGGCGTGATCTTCCGCGAGCCGATCATCATCTCGAACGTGCCGCGGCTGGTGCCCGGGTGGACCAAGCCGATCGTCGTCGGCCGTCACGCGTTCGGCGACCAGTACCGCGCCACGGACTTCAAGGTCCCTGGGCCGGGCACGCTCACCATGACCTACACCCCCGCCGACGGCTCCGCGCCGATGGAGTTCGACGTCTACGACTTCCCCGGCGGCGGCGTGGCCATGGGTATGTACAACCTGGACGACTCCATCCGGGACTTCGCCCGCGCCTCGATGCGCTATGGATTGTCCCGCGGCTACCCGGTGTACCTGTCGACCAAGAACACGATCCTGAAGGCCTACGACGGTCAGTTCAAGGACCTGTTCGCGGAGGTCTACGCCAACGAGTTCGCCGACGAGTTCGCTGCCGCCGGCATCACCTACGAGCACCGGCTGATCGACGACATGGTTGCCGCTGCGATGAAGTGGGAGGGCGGCTACGTCTGGGCGTGCAAGAACTACGACGGCGACGTGCAGTCCGACACCGTGGCGCAGGGCTTCGGCTCGTTGGGCCTGATGACCTCGGTGCTCATGACCCCGGACGGTCGCACCGTCGAGGCCGAGGCCGCTCACGGCACGGTCACCCGTCACTACCGCCAGCACCAGCAGGGTAAGGAGACGTCGACCAACCCGATCGCGTCGATCTTCGCCTGGACCCGCGGACTCGCCCACCGCGGGCGCATGGACGGCACCCCCGGCGTCACGGCTTTCGCCGAGAACCTGGAGACCGTCTGCGTTGAGACCGTCGAGAGCGGCAAGATGACGAAGGACCTGGCGCTGCTGGTCGGCGACGACCAGCCGTATCTGACGACCCAGGACTTCCTCGCCGCCATCGACGAGAACCTCCAGCGGAAGATGTCGGCCGTCCTCTGATGCCTGCCGACGCGGCCGCGCCGGTCCCACGAGTTCTCAGCGGCATCCAGCCCACTGCCGGGTCCTTCCACCTGGGCAACTACCTGGGGGCCCTGCGCAACTGGGTGGCGTTGCAGGACGATCACGAGGCGTTCTACTGCGTGGTCGACCTGCACGCCATCACGGTGCCGCAGGACCCCGAGGTGCTGCGGGCCAACACCCGGGCGTCCTTCGCCCAGATCCTGGCCGCCGGTGTGGATCCGCAGCGCGCGGCCGTGTTCGTGCAGAGCCAAGTGCCCGAGCATGCGCAGCTCGCCTGGGTACTCATGTGCCAGACCGGCTTCGGCGAGGCCAGCCGGATGACGCAGTTCAAGGACAAGTCGCTGCGCGAGGGGGCCTCGGCCGCCAGCGTCGGCCTGTTCACCTACCCGATCCTGCAGGCCGCCGACATCCTCCTCTATCAGCCCACCGAGGTTCCGGTGGGGGAGGACCAGCGCCAGCATCTGGAGTTGACGCGGGACCTGGCGCAGCGGTTCAACAGCCGCTATGGCCCCACCTTCGTGGTGCCGCGGGCCTTCGTGTTGAAGTCGGCGGCCAAGGTGCTCGACCTGGCCGATCCGACGTCGAAGATGAGCAAGAGCTCGCCGGGCGGCTGCGTGTTCCTGCTGGAGGATCCCAAGCGCCTGACCAAGAAGGTCAAGTCGGCCGTCACCGACTCGGTCGGCGAGGTGCGCTACGACCCCGAGGGCCAGCCAGGCCTGGCGAACCTCATCGAGATCCTGGCGGTGCTCACCGGGCGCAGCACGGACGACGTCGTGGCCGAGTACGCCGGCTCGATGTACGGCCCGCTGAAGGTGGCGGCCGCGGAGGCCGTCGTGGCCCTGGCCGAGCCCTTCGCCGCCCGCACGCAAGAGTTGCTCGACGACCCGGCCGAGCTCGATCGCCTGATGGCGGCTGGGGCGGAGCGGGCCAGAGCGGTGGCCGCCGAGACTGTGGCGCTGACCTACGACCGGCTGGGGCTGGTACCTGCGCAGCCAATGCCGTGACGGTGCCGCAGGCCCCCGAGGTTCGCCCTGCGTCGAGGCAGCCGGTGCGCACTGCGGCGCGTTGGTTGTTGGCCGCCTTCCTCGGTCTAGCCGGGGTGCTGCATCTGATCAGCCCGCGCCCCTTCCTGGCGCAGGTGCCGACGTGGATGCCGAGTCCGCAGGCGGTCGTGCTCGTGTCCGGCCTGGTCGAGATCGCCCTGGCGCTGACCCTCCTGCTGCCGCGCATCTCCCGGGTCTGGGCCGGTTGGCTGGTGGCGGCGTTCTTCGTCCTGGTCTTCCCGGGCAACATCGCCCAGTACCTGTCCCACACCGACGCCTTCGGTCTCGACTCAGACCTTGCACGGGGCGTGCGCCTGCTGTTCCAGCCTGTGCTCGTGGTGTGGGCGCTGTGGTGCACGGGCGCCTGGTCCGCGCTCCGCCGCCGTGGAAAGCGCCAATCTGACGCTTGACGACGACCGCGAAGCACCCTGGAGGGCAATCGAGGGCTGGGACTACCGGCCACCCAGACAGGGCGCTACTTTGCTGGTGTCGTCGGCATCGGGATTGGACTCATCATGGGCGCGTCCGAGTACACCAAGGAAGTCAACCGTGCCGTGCTGCAGCAGCTGCAGTTCACGGACGAGGGCGACTTCGTCAACGCCCGCCGGGGCTTCATCGCAGATTCGCCGCAGCGGTTGATCAGCAATCCTGACGGCAGCGCTTCGTTCGACCTCGACGCCTACAGCTTTGTCCGCGAGGCCGCGGCTCCGGACACCGTCAACCCCAGCCTGTGGCGCCAGTCGCAGCTGCTCGCCATCACAGGGCTGTTCGAGGTCACCGCAGGTATCTACCAGGTCCGCAACTTCGACCTGTCGGTCATGACATTCATCCGCGGTGACTCCGGGTGGATCGTCGTCGATCCGCTGGTCACCTCGGCGCCGGCAGCCGAGGGCCTGCGGCTGCTGCGGGAGCACGTCGCGGATCTGCCGGTCGTGGCAGTGCTGTCGACGCACTCACATGCCGACCACTTCGCCGGCATCGCCGGGGTGGCCGACCGCGAAGACGTCGCGGCGGGTCGCGTGCGCTACATCGTCCCGGTCGGCTTCGTGGAAGCTGCCGTGGCTGAGAACGTGCTGGCGGGCAACGTCATGGCACGCCGGGCCTCGTACATGTATGGCAATGCCGTGCCGCCTGGCCCGGCAGGAGCCGTAGGCGCCGGTTTGGGGCCGTCCACCAGCGATGGCGAGATGGCCTTCTACCCGCCAACCGACATCGTCGACCACACGGGTCAGGAACTCGTCGTGGACGGGGTGCGATTCATCTTCCAGTACACGCCCGACGCTGAGGCGCCGGCCGAGTACTGCTTCTACCTGCCCCAGCACCGGGCGCTGTGCATGGCCGAGATCGCCACCCACACGCTGCACAACCTGTACACCCTGCGGGGCGCGAAGATGCGCGACGCGCTGGCCTGGTCCAAGCACCTGCATGAGTCCTTGCGCCTCTTCGCAGACCAGACCGATGTGCTGTTCGCCTCGCACCACTGGCCCACATGGGGCGCTGCTGAGGTGCGCGACCTGCTGGTGGCGCAGCGCGACCTGTACCGCTACCTGCACGACCAGACGCTGCGGCTGGCCAACCACGGCTACGGCCCCGCCGAGATCGCGGAAATGCTGGAACTCCCCGACAGCATCGGACGTGAGTTCGCCAACCGCGGCTACTACGGCAGCGTCAACCACAACATCAAAGCCGTGTACAACTACTACCTGGGCTGGTTCGACGGCAACCCTGCCAACCTGCACCCGCTGCCGCCGGTGGCCGCGGGCGGCAAGTTCGTCGAGTACGCCGGCGGCGCCGAGGCCCTGCTGGCCAAGGCGCGGGCCGACTTCGACGCCGGCGAGTACCGCTGGGTGGCCGAGGCGGTCAACCACCTCGTGTTCGCCGATCCAGGGAACGCCGACGCCAAGGCCCTGCTGGCCGCTACCTATGAGCAGCTGGCCTATCAGGCTGAGTCCGGCCCCTGGCGCAACTTCTACCTCGCCGGCGCAACCGAGCTGCGGCAGGGCGTCCGGCAGGTGTCGGCCCCGACGGCCACGCAGCCCGGCATGGTGTCCTCGATCAGCGTGGAGAACTTCCTGGATGCCATGGCGATGCGGTTGAACGGCCTGCAGGCCGACGGCGTCAACGGGGTGATGCACCTTTTCGTCGACGACGCGGGCTACACCCTGGAGCTCAGCAACGGCACCCTGCACAATTTCGCCGGCGCCGATGGCACGGCTCCCTCCACCATCCGCATGACGCGAGCGGCGCTCGACACGATCCTCATCGGCGGCGACGTGGCCGCACTGGCTGCGTCGGGCGCAGTCGCCTTCGAGGGAGACCCGGCGCCCATCCAGGCGCTGTTTGCCAACCTGGACGACTTCGACTTCTGGTTCCCGATCGTCACGCCCTAGCGGGCTGACGGCTACAGCTAGGCGCCGCCGCCCCTGATCAGCGCCTGCTTGACCTCCTGGATCGCCTTGGTCACCTCGATGCCTCGCGGGCAGGCGTCGGTGCAGTTGAAGGTCGTGCGGCAGCGCCACACACCCTCCTTGGAGTTCAGGATCTCCAGCCGCTGTGCCGACGCGGCGTCACGGGAGTCGAAGATGAAGCGGTGGGCGCCCACAATCGCCTGCGGGCCGAAGTACTGCGAGTCGTTCCAGAACACCGGACATGAGGTGGTGCAGCAGGCGCACAGGATGCACTTGGTGGTGTCATCGAAGATCTCGCGGTCGGCCACCGACTGCTTGCGCTCACGGGTCGGCTCGTGGCCCTCGGGAACCAGGAACGGCAGCACCTCGCGGTAGGCCGCGAAGAACGGCTCCATGTCGACGACCATGTCCTTCTCCAGCGGCAGGCCCTTGATCGCCTCCACCGTGATGGGCTTGCGCGTGTTGAGGTCCTTAACCAGCGTCTTGCAGGCCAGGCGGTTGCGGCCGTTGATCTGCATGGCGTCGGAGCCGCAGATGCCGTGGGCGCAGGAGCGGCGGAAGGTCAGCGTGCCGTCCTGCTCGTCCTTGATCTTCTGCAGCACCGTCAGCACGCGGTCGGTCGGCAGGCACTCGACGGTGAACTCCTGCCAGTGCGGCGCGGCGTCCACCTCCGGGTTGTAGCGCATGATCTTGAACCTCACCGGCGACGCCACCGGGGCGGGCACTGCGGGTGGGGCCGAGGACTCGGTCGCGGTCGCGGTTTCGGTGCTCATCAGTACTTGCGCTCCATCGGCTGGTAGCGGGTGACGATCACTGGCTTGTAGTCCAGGGCGATCTCCGGGCCAGCGTCGGTCTCGGTCCGGTAGGCCATGGTGTGGCGCATGAAGTTGACGTCGTCGCGGGTCTGGTAGTCCTCCCGGGCGTGCCCGCCACGGGACTCCTTGCGCGCCAGGGCCCCCAGCACCAGGACCTCGGCCAGGTCGAGCAGGAAGCCGAGCTCGATGGCCTCCAGCAGGTCGGTGTTGTACCGCCGACCCTTGTCCTGGATCGACACGTTGCGGTACCGCCGCTGCAGCTCCTGGACGTCCGAGAGCGCCTGCTTGAGCGTCGCCTCGGTGCGGTACACCTGCGCGTTCATGTCCATCGTCGCCTGCATCTCGGTGCGCAGGGCGCCCACCCGCTCGGAGCCGTCGGAGTCGCGCAGGCGGGAGATCATCTCCTCAACCCGTCCAGCCGGGTCCGGCGGCAGGTCGGTGTAGTCGCTCGCCAGCGCGTGCGCGCTGGCGGAGAGCCCGGCGCGGCGGCCGAAGACGTTGATGTCCAGCAGCGAGTTGGTGCCGAGCCGGTTGGCTCCGTGCACGGACACGCAGGCGACCTCGCCGGCGGCGAACAGTCCCGGCACGAAGTGCTCGTTGTCGCGCAGCACCCGGGTCTCGATGTCGGTGGGGATGCCGCCCATGGCGTAGTGCGCCGTCGGGAACACCGGCACGAGCTCGCTGATCGGGTCGACGCCCAGGTAGGTGCGCGCGAACTCGGTGATGTCGGGCAGCTTGGTCTCGATCTGCTCGGCCGGCAGGTGGGTGAGGTCCAGGTAGACGTAGTCGGCGTGCGGACCGGCGCCGCGGCCTTCGCGGACCTCCTGCACCATCGCCCGGGCCACCATGTCGCGCGGGGCAAGGTCCTTGATCGTGGGGGCGTAGCGCTCCATGAAGCGCTCGCCGTCCTTGTTGCGCAGAATGCCGCCCTCGCCCCGGGCGCCCTCGGTCAGCAGCACCCCGAGGCCGGCCAGGCCGGTCGGGTGGAACTGGTAGAACTCCATGTCCTCCAGCGGCAGGCCGCGGCGGAAGGTGATGGCCATGCCGTCGCCGGTCAGGGTGTGCGCGTTGGAGGTGGTCTTGAACACCTTGCCGAAGCCGCCGGTGGCGAACACCACCGACTTCGCCTGGAACACGTGGATCTCGCCGGTGGCCAGTTCATAGGCGACCACGCCGGAGGTGACCGGGTTGCCGTCCTCGTCGGAGTTGAGCAGCACGTCCAGCACGTAGAACTCGTTGAAGAACTCGATGCCCTGCTTGATGCAGTTCTGGTAGAGCGTCTGCAGGATCATGTGGCCGGTGCGGTCCGCGGCGTAGCAGGCACGGCGCACGGCGGCCTCGCCGTGGTTGCGGGTGTGCCCGCCGAACCGGCGCTGGTCGATGTTGCCCTCCGGCGTGCGGTTGAAGGGCAGACCCATGTGCTCGAGGTCGATGACCGCGTCGATGGCCTCCTTGCACATGATCTCAGCCGCGTCCTGGTCCACCAGGTAGTCGCCGCCCTTGATCGTGTCGAAGGTGTGCCACTCCCAGTTGTCCTCCTCGACGTTGGCCAGCGCGGCGCACATGCCGCCCTGCGCCGCGCCGGTGTGGGAGCGGGTGGGGTAGAGCTTGGTGAGGACCGCGGTGCGTACCCGCGTGCCGGCCTCCAGCGCGGCGCGCATGCCGGCGCCGCCGGCGCCGACGATCACGACGTCGTACTTGTGCAGCTGCAAGGTGGGCTCCTAGCCGATGTTCGGGTCGAAGGTGAAGATGACCAGAGTTCCGAGGACGACGGTGAAGACCGCGGCGACGTAGAGGATCGCCTGCAGCCAGAACCGGGTGCCGGGCCGCTCGGCGTAGTCGTTGATGACCACCCGCAGGCCGTTCGTGCCGTGCAGCATGGCCAGCCACAGCTGCAGCAGGTCCCAGACCTGCCAGAAGGGCGAGGACCAGCGCCCGGCGACGAAGCCGAAGTTGATCCGCTGGACGCCGCCGTCGAGGATGTTCATGATCAAGAGGTGGCCCAGCACGAGGAACACCAGCACGATGCCGGACACCCGCATGAAAAGCCACGCATACATCTCAAAGTTGGAGCGGCCGGCGCGCTTGCTGCGTGGCTTGGCCAGGGCGGGGGCGATGGCCTGCGGCGGCAGCGGCACCCGGGCCGGCTTCAGGGCGCCGTCCTCCACGTCGCTGGGGTCCAGGTCCACGGGCTCCACGGCCTCGGGCAGCGTGTCGCTCATGATGCGCTCCCGAACAGCGACTCGATGGTGTGCTTGAGCATGAAGTAGGCGCCGGGGACCATCACGAAGCCCCAGATGAAGCCGACCACCCAGAGCATCTTCTTCTGGTAGCGCGCGCCCTTGCCCCAGAAGTCCACCAGGATGATGCGGATGCCGTTGAGCGCGTGATAGAGCACCGCCGCCACCAGGCCTACCTCAAGCAGGTTGACGATTGGGGTCTTGTAGGTGGCGATGACCAGGTCATAGGTGTTCGGCGACACCCGCACGAGCGCCGTGTCCAGCACGTGCACGAGGAGGAAGAAGAACACCGCCACGCCCGTGATGCGCTGCAGCGCCCACGACCACATGCCTTGCCCGCCGCGGTACAGGGACCCGATCTTGGTCCGCTCCGCCGTTGTCGATGCCACGTCAGTTGCTCCCGGATGTGAGCGAGTTCGGACGCCGCGGCAAAGCGGACGCCCCGTGGCTCGATCGTATCGCCTACCCCACTGGCCTGCCGCCCAGGTCCACTATGGCGCGGCTAGGCTTGTGCCATGTCTGGCTCGACCGAATCCGGCTTCCCGTTCGACTCGCTCTACGGACCCTCGGCGCTGGCCGACTGGGATCCCGACGTGCAGCTCGGCGAGCCGGGTCAGTATCCGTTCACCCGCGGCGTCTACCCGTCGATGTACACGGGTCGGCCCTGGACGATGCGCCAGTACGCCGGCTTCGGCACCGCCGTCGAGTCCAACGGGCGCTACAAGCAGCTGCTGGCCGCCGGCACCACCGGTCTGTCGGTCGCCTTCGACCTGCCGACCCAGATGGGCTACGACTCCGATGACCCCATCGCCAGCGGCGAGGTGGGCAAGGTGGGCGTCGCCATCGACTCGGTGGACGACATGGGCGTGCTGTTCGGCGGCATCCCGCTGGATCAGGTGTCGACCTCCATGACGATCAACGCCCCGGCCTCGACGCTGCTGCTGATGTACCAGCTGGTGGCCGAGAAGTCCGGCATCCCCGGGTCGGCCCTGACCGGCACGATCCAGAACGACGTGCTGAAGGAGTACATCGCCCGCGGCACCTACATCTACCCGCCGGCGGCGTCGCTCCGATTGATCACCGACATCTTCGCCTACTGCAAGGCGGAGCTGCCGCGCTGGAACACGATCTCGATCTCCGGCTACCACATGGCCGAGGCGGGCGCGACGCCCGCGCAGGAGATCGCCTTCACCCTCTCCGACGGCATCGAGTACGTCCGCGCGGCCATCGCCGCGGGCATGGACGTCGACGAGTTCGCGCCGCGGCTGGCGTTCTTCTTCGTGTCGCGGACCTCGCTGCTCGAGGAGGTGGCCAAGTTCCGCGCCGCCCGGCGGATGTGGGCGCGGATCATGCGGGAGGAGTTCGGGGCCAAGAACCCCAAGTCGCTCATGCTGCGCTTCCACACCCAGACCGCGGGCGTGCAGCTGACCGCGCAGCAGCCCGAGGTCAACCTGGTGCGGGTCGCGGTGCAGGGACTCGCGGCGGCGCTGGGCGGGACGCAGTCGCTGCACACCAACTCGTTCGACGAGGCGATCGCGCTGCCGACCGAGAAGGCGGCGCGTCTGGCGCTGCGCACGCAGCAGGTTCTGGCCTACGAGACCGACATCACCAAGACCATCGACCCCTTCGCGGGCTCCTATGTGGTGGAGTCCTTGACCGACGAGCTCGAGGCCGCCGCCGACGAGCTCATGGCTAAGGTGGCTGACATGGGCGGCGCGGTGGCCGCGATCGAGCAGGGCTTCCAGAAGTCCGAGATCGAGCGCAGCGCCTACCGCATCGCCAACGAGATCGACAGCGGCGAGCGGATCGTGGTGGGCGTCAACAAGTTCACCGTCGACGCCGAGGAGCACTACGAGCCGCTGCGGGTGAACCCAGCGATCGAGGCCGAGCAGTCCGAGCGCCTGGCCGCCCTGCGCGCCACTCGCGACAACGCCGAGGTCACAGCCGCCCTGGACGAGCTCAAGCGTGCGGCCGAGGGGACGGACAACTGCCTGCCCCCGATGAAGCGGGCGCTGGCGGCGCGGGCCACCGGCGGCGAGGTCGCCGGGGCGCTGCGCTCGGTCTGGGGGACCTACCAGCCCGTCGACCTGATGTAGGTGCCGCCAGCGGGCGCGGTGCCGCTTTACGGACCTACCGAGCTTTACGGACCTACCGAGCGACAGGGCCGGTTGCGTAGCGCGCGGACGTAGTCGGCGGGGGCGTCGGCGGCCTCGGCGGCATCGGCGATGATGCCCAGGTAGCGCGCCGAGGGCAGGCCACCCTCGTAATCGTCCAGCACATACAGCCAGGCCAGCCGCTCGCCCTCCAGCGTCTGCACCCGCACCCGGATCTTGACGTAGGAGCCGAGCGCGGTGCCCTCCCACTCGTCCAGGGCGGCCTCGTCCCACGGCGGCACGTCGTAGAGCATCACGAACACCTGGCTGGTGGGGTCCTCCACCACCGTCGCCAGCGCGCCCTCCCAGCTCAGGCGCTCGCCGCCGAAGGTCAACCGCCACCCCTGCAGCCAGCCGGTTCCCTGCGCTGGCGACGTGGGTGCGCGCTCGGCCATCTGGGCCGGGTCGAGGTTGGAGCCGTAGGCGGCGTAGAGGGCCATGAGGCCACGATAGGCGGTACGTCCGGCTTTCTCCGACGACCTGCCCCGGAGGATCTGGGGGTGCGGCAGGATGGGCACCGTGAGTCGAGTCGTAATCATCGGTGGCGGACCTGGGGGATATGAGGCCGCGCTGGTGGCGGCGCAGCTGGGGGCCGATGTCACGCTGATCGAGGATGTCGGAATGGGCGGATCGGCCGTGCTGACCGACTGCGTGCCGAGCAAGGCGCTCGTGACCGTCGCAGATGCCGCGCGCGCCACGTATGAGAGCGCCGACCTGGGCGTGCTGGTGGACGGCCAACCGCTGGATCGACGACAGGTCAGCCTGGAGCTCTCCGCCGTCAATGCCCGTGTCATCGGCCTCGCCCGGGCCCAGAGCGACGACATCCGGTCGCGGCTGGAGCGCGACGGGGTGCGCATCGTCGAAGGCCGTGGCGTGATGGTCGGCCCCCCGCGGGTGCTGGCCGTGACTGCGTCGGGGGAGCATCTGTTCGATGCCGACGTGGTGCTGGTCGCCACCGGAGCGCGGCCGCGGGTGCTGGCCGCGGCGGTGCCCGACGGCGAGCGCATCCTGACGTGGGAGCAGGTGTACGCGCTGACCCAGATCCCGGAGCACCTGATCGTCGTGGGCTCGGGCGTGACCGGAGCCGAGTTCGCCTCGGCCTACCGCGGACTGGGCTCGGAGGTGACGCTGGTGTCGTCGCGCGACCATGTGCTGCCCGGCCAGGATGCCGACGCCGCGGCGGTGATCGAACAGGCCTTCGGGCGCCGGGGGATCGCCGTTATGGGCCGGTCACGGGCTGCGGCGGCGACGCGGGTCGGCGATGGCGTCGTGGTGACGCTCGCCGACGGCCGCACGGTCGAGGGCTCCCATGTGCTCATGGCGGTGGGCTCCGTGCCGAACACCGAGCGGATGGGGCTGCTGGAGTCCGGGGTGCACTGCTCGCCGTCGGGGCACGTCGAGGTGGACCGGGTGTCTCGGACGGCTGCCCGCGGCGTCTACGCCGCGGGAGACTGCACTGGGGTGCTCGCGCTGGCGTCGGTGGCGGCCATGCAGGGTCGCATCGCGATGTGGCACGCGCTGGGCGACGCGGTGGCGCCCTTGGACCTGATGACGGTGTCGAGCAACGTGTTCACCACGCCGGAGATCGCAACCGTGGGCGTCTCCCAGGCCGATGCTGATTCCGGCCGCATCAACGTGGAGTCGGTGATGCTGCCGCTAGCGACCAACCCGCGGGCCAAGATGGCCGACATCCATGAGGGGTTCGTCAAGCTGTTCGCCCGCCGCGGCACGCGGATCGTGGTGGGCGGCGTGGTGGTGGCGCCGCATGCCAGCGAGCTCGTCTATCCCCTGGCGATCGCCGTTGAGCAGCGGCTCACCGTGGACGAGGTAGCCCACGCGTTCACCGTCTATCCCTCGCTCACGGGCAGCATCGGCGAAGCTGCGCGGCGCCTCCATGTCGCGGGCGAGTGATCGCCGACGCCGCGCTTCCCACCGACGGCGGTCGCGGCTGGCGGGGTTGTGGGAAAGGCTGCGCCCGGCGCTTCGGGTCGCGGCGGTCTACGGTCCTGGGACGGTCGCCTACTGGCTGTTGTTCGCATGGAGCTACAGCAAGGACCTGTTCCAGGACACCGCCGTGGACTACCTGTTGCAGTCGCTCGGTGGCCAGATCCTGACCAGCGACCCGGCGGCGGCGCTGGCGGCAAACCACATCCAGCCGCCCGGCCTCAACGCGATCTTCGCCCTCGCCATCGCCCTGCCCGGCTCGACGAGGATCGCGCTCGCCGTGATCTTCGCGCTGTTCGGCTGGGCGACGGTGCTGCTCATCGCCTCCGCCCTGCGCAACCTCGGTCAGAGCATGCCTATCGCTGCGGGCGCCAGCCTGGTCTTCGCGGTGTTGCCGAGCACCATGCAGACGGTCATGTTCCCCTACACGACCATCGTCGTGGGATTCCTGGGCGCGCTCAGTCTGTGGGGGCTGTCGCTGCTGGGTCCGCGTCCGCGCGTCGGGCTGGTCGTCTGGACCGCCGCGACGGTGGCGCTGGCGCTGACGCGGCCCTCCTTCCTATGGATCGTGGCGCTGGCGGGATTGGCCGTGATTGTGCTCTTTGCCGGCCGCGGGCTGCGCAGCTTCGCGCTGGCCGCTGCTGCGATCGGCGCCGTCGCCATCCTCGGCGTGCAGCTTCACTACCTGACGAGTTTCGGCCAGACGTCGATGAGCTCCTGGTCCGGGCAGAACCTGATCAAAGGGCTGTACACATCGAAGGCGTTGACCAAGGATCAGATCGTGGCGTCCGCAGGCTCGGATCCGTGCCTGCGGGAACTGGCCACCAAGCTCGACTTCTGGCCCAACCAGAAGATCGCCGGCGCCTATCCGGTCTGCACGGCCGACTATGCAGACGAGGGCACGGAGGACTTCACCCGGGAAGGCGTCAAGGGCGTCATCGTCGATGCTGCGGGCAAAGAGCTGCAGGTGTTCCGGCACAACACGGTGCCGCGCCTCAAGCTCGCCGCCTCTTGGGACGATCTCGCCGCGCGCGTCGTGGCTGATCATCCTGATGCTTTCCTCGAGGTCGTGCTGGGCCAGAAGACCTACCGCGGCTCGGTCGAGCTCATGTTCCAACCTGGCTTCCAGCACGCGCTCACCGCGCCGCAGCTGGAGAAGACGGGCCGCGTCGTCGGAGTCTTCCGGCCGCTCGGGGTGGTCTTCCCCGCCGCCTCGTTCGGTCTGTTGGTTCTCGGTGTCGTGCTGTCGATCCGGGCGCGGGGGAGTGCCAAGCTCACACTGCGACAGCGACAGACGATGTGGTTCGGGGGCGCCATCATGGCCTATGGGATGACCGTGGCCGGCTTGCTCGAGTATGGCGAGAACGAGCGCTACCTGACGGAGTTGTACCCCGTGCTCACGATCTCGGCCGCGCTCACGGTAGGCGTGGTGCTGCGGCGATTCACCGAGCCGGACCGGCTACCAGCCGCCGCCGGAGTCGCCGCCGCCCCCGCCGAAGTCTCCCCAGCCGCCCCCGCCGCTGTCGCCGAACCATCCTCCTGACCCGGAGGATCCACCCGAGTCGCCCCACCCGCCGCCGCCGCTCCCGGTGCCGGCCTGGTCACCGCCCTGGTAGCTCGCGCCGTCGCCGTAGCCGCCCTGCGGGTAGTAGGCGTGGGAGTGCGAGAACATGCTCCCGATCATGGTTGCCATGAAGATCGTGGACATCAGGTCGGTGTTGCTGCGGTAGTAGCCCTGGGTGTAGCCGGCGTACTCGCTTCCCGAGTTCCAGTAGGGCTGGGTGCCGCTGCTGGACTGCGTGACCCGGTAGTCCGGCATCTGGCCGGTCTCCACCGCGGTGGCGCACGCCTGGCAGGCGGGCACGTCGCGCACCGCCGCTCCCTGCGAGGGCACGAACGGGACATCCTTGACGCTGGGCCCGTGGCGCGGGTCGAAAAAGCACGGTGGTCGGCGCTCGGGCAGGGCAGTTCCGGCAAGTCGCGCCTGCACACACGCGAGGCGCCACCGCCCGTCATCCAGCGCCGAGGTGACGGCGCTGGCCTGCTCCGGGCTCGTCATGGCCGCGGCCGCGGCTTTGGCCCCCTCGTAGGAGTCGAGTGCCTCCTGCAGGTCAGCGCGGCCCTCATCGCCCAGGCGCGGGTCGGACATGTCGACCTCGAGTTGGTCCAGCGCCTCGCCGAACGCCGTGATGTCCTCGTCCAGCGTGCGGCGCACCGCCGCCACCGCTGCGGCGTTGCGCTGGCGGCTCTTCTTGCGTCCATAAGCCACCAGGCCGGCTGTCGCGCCGCCGCCGACCAGCAGGACACCTCCGAGCACGGCGAGGGCGCCGACCGCCGAGCCGCTGCTGGTGGCCGAGGAGGCCGATGATGTCGAGTCCGACAGCGAGCCGTCGCCGGGCCCGGGAACCGTGACGCCACCGGAGAGTTCGCCGACGGCGGCCATCTCGGCCACCGAGTCGGTGAATTGCAGCAGCGTGCCGGCCGGGTCGCCGAGGTTCTCCTGGTAGGCAGCGGTGGCAACTGGGCCCACCGACCCCAGGGTCGATCTGGCCTGGAACCCGTAGGAGGAGTTGGACGAACCGATCATGATCGCGTAGGTGCCCGGCAACCCGACCGCGCGGCGGACGCGATCGATCACCGCGTCCGGGCTCCCCCCGGCTGCGGTGAGCGCCTGCTGCGGGAGGAGCGCGATGTATAGCGGGCTGCCGGCACCGGTGATGGCCGTGCGGAGCTGCAGCTGCTGCGAAGGCGTGAGGGTGACCTGCGATTTCGGGTCCACATAGAGCGGATCGCTGCGAAGCGCCCGGCCGACATCCTCGAACGTCGTGCTGGGTACAGCTACTGGGGCCGCAGCGGTGGCCGTGGCCGTGCCCCCGACCAGGACGAGAATGCCAAGGAGCAGAGCGGCGAGAACGCCCCAGGCGGTGGTTCGGCGGATACTGCCCATTGCGGTCTCCTGACGGCGCGGATCGATGACGATGTCGTCGATGGCGCCATCATAGGTGCCCGGGGAGTCAGTCCTTGATCTCGAGCAGCGGCGTACCTGTGGGAACAGTTGTTCCGACCTCTGCCGTCAGGTTCGCCACCGTGCCGGCCTTGTGCGCGGTCAGCGGCTGCTCCATCTTCATGGCCTCCAGCACGACGACCAGGTCGCCCGCGGCTACCTGCTGCCCCTCCTCGACGGCCACCTTCACCACCGTGCCCTGCATGGGCGCGGTCACCGCATCGCCGGAGGCCGCGCCGCCGCCTGCCTTCTTCTTGCCGGCCTTGCGGGGACCCTTGCCTGCCGCCCCACCTGCCGCAGGTCCGGCCGCAGCGGCGAAACCGCCCGGCAGCGTGACCTCGAGCCGCTTGCCGCCGACCTCGACGGTGACGGTCTGCCGGTCCTCGGGCTCCTCGATCTCACCGGGAGCGCCGCCATAGGCGGGGATCTGGTTGTCGAAGTCGGTCTCGATCCAAGAGGTGTACACGGTGAAAGGGTCGTCGCCCTCGGGGGCGAAGGCGGGGTCGCGCACGACGACGCGGTGGAACGTCAGCGCCGTGGGCATGCCGTCGATCTCGAACTCGTCGAGCGCGCGGCGGGCGCGCTCCAGGGCGTGCTCGCGGGTGTTGCCCGTGACGATCAGCTTGGCCAGCAGGGAGTCGAAGTTGCCGCCGATGACGTCGCCGGCCTCGAAGCCCGAGTCCAGCCGG
>CAYYRC010000011.1:0-104290 GCA_964474045.1 uncultured Actinomycetes bacterium | reverse complement strand
GGTGTTCGCTGGACAGGTCTTCCCGGACCTGACCTGCCTTGACTGATTCTTTGACGAATTCGGCGACCGCAATGGTTGCACCAGGGGTCGCAAGGTCGTATCTTCACTACATCTAGTGGTTACAGCGATGTAGTTAATCCACAGGTTGTGGTCACTAGTCAACAGGTTCTCAACAGCACGCCCCCGTTCCATCCCCAGCCAGCCCACAGGTTGTCCCCAGAGGAGCAAGCGCCATGCAGTGCCCGTTCTGCCACGACGGCGACTCACGCGTCCTGGACAGCCGCACCACCGAGGACGGTGCCACCGTGCGTCGGCGGCGGGCCTGTCCCACCTGCGGAAGGCGGTTCTCGACCCTCGAGACGGCGACCCTGCAGGTCGTCAAGCGCAGTGGGGTACAGGAGCCCTTCAGCCGCGACAAGGTGCTCGTCGGGGTTCGCAAGGCATGCCAGGGGCGCCCGGTGACCGAAGACGACCTGGCCCTGCTGTCGCAGCAGGTCGAGGATGCCGTCCGCAACCTCGGGATGGCCGAGGTCCCCTCCCACGAGGTGGGGCTGGCGATCCTGGGGCCCCTGCGGGTGCTGGACGAGGTCGCCTACCTGCGGTTCGCGTCGGTCTACCGGAACTTCGAGTCCATGGCCGACTTCGAGGCCGAGATCGTCCTCTTGCGCGCCGACCGCGAGATTTCCGAGCAGAGCTAGCCACCGAGGGCGCGCACCAGCGCCACCACGACCAGCCCCACCACGACCAGCGCCACCACGACCAGCCCCACCACGACCACCGGCACCACCAGCAAGTGCAGTCACCGTCACCGACCAGTTGCGGCGCGACAGCGCCCGGCACCGAACGAAAGCAGAGGAAAGCCACATGACCGAACAGCGCGCCACCACCCGATCCGCGGGGAAGCGGGGCAACCGGGTGACAGTCTCGCCGTCTGGGCTCACCGTCGATCGGATCTTCACGACCGAGGGCGTGCACCCCTACGACGAGGTCGAGTGGGAGGCCCGCGATGTGGTGCAGAACAACTGGAAGACCGGTGAGGTCGTGTTCGAGCAGCGCGGCGTCGAGTTCCCGACGTTCTGGTCGGCCAACGCCTCGACGATCGTCACCACCAAGTACTTCCGCGGCGCCCAGGGCACCCCGGCGCGCGAGACCTCGCTGCGCCAGCTGCTCGACCGCGTGGTGACCACCTACACCGACGCCGGGCTGCAGCACGGCTACTTCGCCAGCCCTGCCGACGCCGAGATCTTCGGCCAGGAGCTCACCTGGATGCTGCTGCACCAGGTCTTCTCCTTCAACTCCCCGGTGTGGTTCAACGTCGGCACGAGCTCGCCGCAGCAGGTGTCCGCGTGCTTCATCCTGAGCGTCGATGACACCATGGACTCGATCCTCAACTGGTACCGCGAGGAGGGGTTGATCTTCAAGGGCGGCTCCGGCGCGGGGCTGAACATCTCGCGCATCCGGTCGTCCAAGGAGCTGCTGCGCTCGTCCGGCGGCACGGCCAGCGGGCCGGTGTCGTTCATGCGGGGCGCCGACGCCTCGGCTGGCACCATCAAGTCCGGCGGCGCCACCCGGCGCGCGGCCAAGATGGTCGTGCTCGACGTCGACCACCCCGACATCGAGGAGTTCATCGAGACCAAGGCCAACGAGGAGCGCAAGATCCGCGTCCTGCGCGACGCCGGCTTCGACATGGACCTCGGCGGCAAGGACATCACCAGCGTCCAGTACCAGAACGCCAACAACTCCGTGCGGGTCAGCGACGACTTCATGCAGGCCGTCGAGGGCGACGCCGATTTCGGCCTGCGCGGCCGCATCGACGGCGAGGTCATCGAGACCGTCCGCGCCAAGGAGCTCTTCGAGAAGCTCTGCAAGGCCGCCTGGGAGTGCGCCGACCCGGGCATCCAGTACGACGACACCATCAACGACTGGCACACCAACCCGGAGACCGGCCGCATCACCGCCTCCAACCCGTGCAGCGAGTACATGTCGCTGGATAACTCCTCGTGCAACCTGGCCTCGCTCAACCTGCTCAAGTTTCTCAACAGCGACAACGCCTTCGAGGCGGAGACCTTCGCCAAGGCCGTCGAGCTGATCATCACCGCGATGGACATCTCCATCTGCTTCGCGGACTTCCCGACCGATTCGATCGGCCAGACCACCCGTGACTACCGGCAGCTGGGCATCGGCTACGCCAACCTAGGCGCTCTGCTCATGGCCTCCGGCCTGGCGTATGACTCCGAGGGCGGGCGCGCGCTCGCCGCCGCCATCACCTCGCTCATGACTGGCACTGCGTACAAGCGCTCTGCCGAGCTGGCTGAAGTCGTCGGCCCCTATGCCGGCTACGCGCGCAACGCCGAGGCCCACGCCCGGGTCATGCGCAAGCACGCCGCCGCCACCGACGCCGTCCGCTCGGCCTCCAGCCTGGACCGCGATGTCCTCAAGGTTGCCGAGCGCAACTGGGCGGCGGGCATCAAGCTCGGCGAGCAGGTCGGCTGGCGCAACGCCCAGGCCTCGGTCCTGGCCCCGACCGGCACCATCGGCTTCATGATGGACTGCGACACCACGGGCATCGAGCCGGACTTCTCGCTGGTGAAGTTCAAGAAGCTCGTCGGCGGCGGGTCGATGCAGATCGTCAACCAGACCATCCCGCGGGCCCTGCGCAAGCTGGGCTACGTTGAGGAGACCGTCGAGGCGATCGTCGCCTACATCGCCGAGCACGGCCACGTCGTGGACGCGCCCGGCCTCAAGCCGGAGCACTATGCGATCTTCGACACGGCCATGGGTGAGCGCTCGATCTCGCCGATGGGCCACGTGCGGATGATGGCGGCGGTGCAGCCGTTCCTGTCCGGGGCGATCTCCAAGACCGTCAACATGCCCGAGGACGCCACCATCGAGGAGGTCGAGGAGATCTACTTCCAGGGCTGGAAGCTGGGCCTGAAGGCGCTGGCGATCTACCGCGACAACTGCAAGGTGGGTCAGCCGCTGTCGGACGGCAAGGCCAAGAAGGCCGAGGAGCCGGTGGCCGTCGCCGTGCCGGTGCCGAGCGCCGACGCGCACCGCCCCGTGCGCAAGCGCCTGCCCAAGCGCCGCCCGAGCCAGACCGTGTCGTTCTCCGTCGGCGGCGCCGAGGGTTACATGACCGCGGGCTCCTACCCCGACGACGGGCTGGGCGAGGTCTTCCTCAAGCTGGGCAAGCAGGGCTCCACGCTCGCGGGCGTCATGGATGCGTTCTCGATCGCGATCTCCATCGCCCTGCAGTACGGGGTGCCGCTGGAGGCCTACGTGTCGAAGTTCGTCAACATGCGCTTCGAGCCGGCCGGCCTGACCGACGACCCGGATGTCCGGATGGCGCAGTCGATGATGGACTACATCTTCCGGCGGCTGGCGCTGGACTACCTGCCCTACGACGACCGCTCGGCGCTGGGAATCTTCACCGCCGAGGAGCGGGCCGCGACGGTGGCCGGCTACGACGCGGCCCCCACCGCCGCGCCGACCGCGTCGGATGATGTGGCCGAGGGCGACCTGGAGGGCCTGGCGCAGTCCGCGCCCATCGAACACCCTGCCGTGCAGGCCGCTGAGTCGGGAACTTCGGCAGGTGGCGGCTCGGGCGCTGCGTCCCCGGCCCCGGCCAGCGTCCACTCGTCGGCCGAGCTGTTGGAGGAGATTACCGGCAAGGCCTCGGACGCCCCGCTGTGCCTGACCTGCGGGATCAAGATGCGGCCGGCCGGCAGCTGCTATGTCTGCGAGGGCTGTGGCAGCACCAGCGGCTGCTCGTAGGCCAGGGGAGCGCCGAGCTCCCCCGAGCGCCGCCCTCCCGCTGCGGGAGGGCGGCGCTCGGGGCTTCAGCCCCCGTCGCCCAGCGGCTCCACGGCCAGCTGGGCCGCGAGCACGGTGGCGGAGCCCACGCGCGTCAGCGACCACTGCAGCGTCACCGAGTCCAGCAGGCGCGAGCCCAGGCCACCCGTAGGGCCGACTTCTGCAATGTCGCCTTCGCGCGCCTCACCCTCGGCCGCCGCGACCTGCGGCGTGCCGTCGTCGGTGGCGCTCACCGCCAGCACGTTGGGGCTCGTGAGGCTGACGGCGATGCGCACATGCGTCGCCGCGCCGTGTCGCACGGCGTTGCCGCAAGCCTCGGTGACGACAGCGATGAAGGCGCTCGCGCACGCCGGGTCGTCGTGCAGGCTGCGGCGGGAGTCGTCGGTCATCTGGACTTCGATGTCACAGACGCCGCGCCACAACCCGATCAGTTGGGACAGCGCATCCTCGTAGTTCACGTCGGTTCCGACGCGAGGTCCTTGCGGATCGGGCCAGGAGGCCAGGATCAGGTCGCGCATTCGCGCCGCTGCGGTCGCGTCGATCGGTTCGCCCCCTCTGGCGGCGGCCTGGAACTGCAGACCCGCGGCCATCACCGCGCTGTACACCGGGCCGTGCAGGTCGCGGGCGAGTTCCAGTTGCGCGAAGCGAAGCGCCTCGCGGGTGTGAGCGACCTGCCAACGCAGAGTGCGGTTCAACTCCATCTGCTCGGCCTCCAACTGCTCGCGGCGCGACGCGGCCGCGTGAGCCGAGGCCAGCAGCGCCGCGACGATTGCCGGGATGGGCGCGGCCACCGTAATGGTCTGGGAGAACTGCCAGCCCCTGCTCACCTGCCACCAACTGATCGCGGTGACCAGCGACATGGCCACCAGCGCACCCAGCGCCACCGCGCAGCGGCCCACGGTGCCCAGGTGCGGGGCGAGCGCCGAGTAGGCCAGGTTGATCAGCCAGGACACCAAGGCCAGCGTCACCAGGGTGGCGATGCCCAGCACAGCGCCCCTGGTCAGCCCGAAGGTGGCCCATCCGTAGCTGAACGACAGCAACGTCATGATCCCGACAAGTCCGGCCCAGTGAATCAGTGGCGGCGCGGTCACCTCGCCGGCCCAGGCCCCCAGATTCTGGCGGCGGCTGTGCGCTTCGATGGCGCCCTTGTCGAGCCCAAGGTCGGGCGGGATCGCCATCAGTTCACGGCTCAGCGGGCGGATGACATCGTCTGCCAGACCTCGCAGTTCCGCGGCGATCTGCGTCGGGTCGCCCTGCTCGCGTCCGCCGATGGCGCGCAGCACGTCTGCGGCGAGCAGCTGCACGGTCTGGGTCCTCGCCGCCTCGGCCTCCTCGAGCAGCGTGGATTTCAGCCGGCGGAGCTCGTCGTTGCCCCGCTCGAGCGCGCGCAGCCGCCGCTGATGCTGGCGGCGCAGGTCGGTGGTGATCACGGCCAGGCACAGGGTGGTGGTCATGAGCGCGACGAACACTGGTATCCGGATCAGGACAGCCGGGTCCTCGACGAGGCCCAGCGCGACGTCGGCGTACCCCTGGGCGACGGCGGACGCGGCGGAAGCGATCGCGAACACGAGCAGCGCGATCCAGGGTCGCAACCTTGACGCGCAGCGCAGCCAGATTGGCTGGCCGATCCCCAGCACTGCGAACAGCGCCGCCTCGCCGGCAAGCACCGTCAGAAGCCGGATCAACGGGTTGACGGCGGCAAGGTCCGGAGACCCTGCCAGCAAAGCAAAGTAGGCCACCACGAGCGTGATCCAGAACACCGGCCAGCTGACCGCGCTGGGGCCGCCCAGGTGCTTCATCGCTGGCGGCACAGACCAGGGGCGCACCGCCGGCTATTCTCCAGACGCGCCGGCGAGTCCGGCCGCCTCCAGGTACCTCCGGATGGTGACCACCCTGGTGTTCCTCTCGCTCTCCGCGACGACCCCCAGCCTGGTGGAGGCGGACTGCAGCAGCATCTCCACCGCGCGCTCGCTCGTTCCGCGCCGGCGGGCTATGGCGGCGTTGGTGTAGCCGGCGGACGCCAGCCTGAGAACCTGCAGCTGCGTGGGCGTGAGGGTCAGCAGCATGTCGGCCCCGGGCGTCCCGGGGTCAAGCGGGGGTAGCGGGCGGTGCGCTGCCTCGCCTGCCAGGGCAGCCTCGATGCCCTCCACCAGGTCCGCGACATCTGCGATGGCCGACTTGTTGATGTACACGCTCCCCGGCGGCAGATGCTTGCGATCGCCGCCGGCCAAACCGAGATCGGCCAGCCGAGTGAGGAACGTGATGGCGATGTCGGGGTGCTCCCGGTGGACGCGTAACGCCAGGTCGACACCCGACGGGCCGTCGCCCAGGTCGATGTCCAGCAGGAGGGCGTCGGGGTCGAAATCGTCGATGGCATCGAGCGCCGCAGTCGCCGAAGCCGCTGCGCGCACGTCGTAGCCGGCCGAGGTCAGTGACTCCACCAGCAGCGACGCCATCAGCGGCGTGTCCTCGACGACCAGCAGTCGTCGCACCCACTTGGTCATGGCGGCGTCCTGGTGCCGCTCAGGGCTCCGACCAGGCCCCGTGGTTGCGCGGTCGTTGGTCCAGCGGGTCTGTACCGCGAGGACTGCCACGTCGATACCTGATCATGATCGGGAGCCGCGGCGCAACCTCTGTTCATGCGGCACCCTGTGCTTGGTCTGGAGAAGCACTCGGCTCGGGGCAGGGGACAGTTGGGCTGAAGCTCTCGGCGAACTCGGCCAGCGCAACCAGTCGAAGGAGCCGCTTCAGCGCTGCTTGGTCGGGCGCTTCGTGGGGACCGAGGTCGCAGGCGGCGCGCCACCACGCGAACACGCCGTCCGCGTCCAGCTCCCCGGCGAAGATCCCAGACGACGCCAGGATCTCCAGGCCCCGAACCATGCGCGCCGGCTGCCGGCGCACGACGTACCAGGTGTCCATCGCCTGACCGCCGCGCCGCTCGCGCAGCCTAATGGGGTCGGGCACCCGGCCCTGGGCGAGCCGACGGGCGAATGAGCGGGAGCCATGCCCTTCTTGCCACACACGGGGCTCGATTGCGGCGGCAAGCTCGATCATGCTGCGAGCGGCAAAGGGATCGGCCACGAGTGCCGGATAGCTCTCGGCCGGATTGAAGGCCGAGGCGAAGCTGCCCCGTCGGCCGATCAGCCAGTCGAGGTACCACTGGCGGTCTTCGTACTCTCGCAGCCCGGCTTCCGAACCGCGCAAGAAGCCGCGTTCAGTGGTTTCCGCGGCGCGCCTGCGCGGTCGCAGAGGAGCTGCGACCCGGTGCCGCAGCGCGCGGACGGTGCTGGTGCCGCGCTCGCGGCCGCGATGCAGCGAGGCGAGTTTGCCGAGTTGCCCACGCCGCAGGTACCACCCTGCGGCGTATCTATGGTCGTAGCTGTAGGACGCATTGCCGGTGCCCGCATGGAAGCGCAGGGTCGCTCCGTGGGCGTTGGTGACTCCGGCGAACGCGTTGAGCCACACCGCATTTCCTGGTGACAGCACCGGAAAGCCGCTGCGCGCGGACATGGCGGCCGCGGCGTCCAGGGGGTGCACCTCGGCGTCGTTGCGCAACGGTGCGATGCGCAACTGCGCGGGATACCTCGAGGCCATCAACTGCGCCAGCGGGAAGTCGTCGGGATCGAAACGTCCGCGTGGCAGGGCGTGTGCATGCCGCAGGGGGGTGTGGCAGTAGCCGTAGGCGCGCCGGCCTGGTGTCACGGCCCGCGCCAGCGCGGCGGCCATGAAGGTGCTGTCGAGGCCGCCGGAGACGGTGGCGACGAGGTGCGGGGTGCGTCGAGCCAATTCGGCTACGACGGTGTCGAAGGTGCGCAGGTAGCGCTCGATCAGCCCGGATGCGTCGTCGAGGCAGGGAGTTGGCAGTGCCTCTGCCCCGAGCCATTCGGTGATCGACGGTGATGACTCTCTCGGGGCCCAGGACAGCGTCTGCCCCGGAGCCAGCCGGTGCACCTGGTCGTACGGCGTCTCCGACGTGGCGCTTCGGGCCCGCGCGAAGCCGCGGAGGAAGGCGGGGTTGAGTTGTCGGCGCCCGGTGCCAGATGGGGCGCGGACCGCAGCGGCCGGGTCTGTCGCCAGTGCGAGAGCATCTCCGCCCGGCGCGCATCGGTAGAAGAGCCCGGCAAGGAACATCGTGGAGCAGGATGCGAACACGCGTCCGTCCGCCCGCTCGACTGCGACTGCCCACGGCAGATCGCGCACGACCGTGTCGGGATCGCGTTCATCGACCAGGGCGCGCGCGATGTCAAGCGCCTCGCCATTCGTGAGGGGGCCCGACCAGGCGCCGGAAGCTATTGCGTCCGCCGCTTCGCCGATCATGCGCAGGTTTTGGACGCCGTGGCCCAGCAGCGCGCGTTCCGGCGGCGCATCAACTCGCATGGGCGAACTCGAGCCAGACGTTGCCGCGGTTCAGGGGTTGGGGCTGAAGTCGATGGAGGGCTGGGTCTGGTCGGTGTTCTGAGTGCCGCCCCCGTTCTCGCTGGCGCCGGTCTCGGCGATTGTGACCAGCCGTGGGGTGCTCCACTTCGAGTGCGACTCGGTTGCGTGCGACAGACTGCTCTGCAGGTCGGCGCCCATCCCTTGGATCCACCCTCTCTCGACTCCATCGACGCTGTCTCATACTTCGCGCGGCGCCCGGTCATGACCGGGCAATTCGTTCCGGGACGTCAAGACCGAAGGTCGCGCGTTCGAGAGTGAATATTGCCCAGCCCCACTCTGGCCGTCGTCGATTTCTTCGGTATGCCGAAGGAGGCCCAGGCGCGGGGGCGCGCGTCCGGTTGGCTGTTGTTCGGAGAGCATCCTCGGACGGGCTGCTCTCGGCGAGCCATCACGGTCGAGGGGACTGGAACGATGAACGCATCCGAAATCAGCGTCAACGGTTTGAATCGCCGGTCCCGTCTGGCCCTAATTGCTCTGGCCCTGGGCTTGACGGCCTTGCTGCTGTCACTGCTGCAGACGGTGGGCGCCAGCCCAGCGAGGGCGTCGGACTACTCATTCGCGAACTCGGTTGGCTTCGTTACGGTGGATGCGACGGCTGTCGCTCCGGACGGCTCCACCTACGTCGCCGGGATGTTTGACTCGGTCAACAGCGCGCAGCACGTCGGCATTGCCAAGTTCAACTCGAGTGGTGTCCTCGTAAGTGGTTGGACCGGAGCGCTGGCTGCCGATCCCTCGGCTCTTGGCACCGTCTCGTCGCTGGTGGCCACGAACGATCGCGTCTATGTCGGCGGTGGCTTCGACTCGAGCGGTCCGACCCCGTACTTCCGTGTCATGCGGGCCGACACGGGCGCCCAAGACACGGGGTTCCTGACAACCAACCCGAATGGCCAGATCGCGGCCATGGTGCTGAGCGGATCGACACTGTACATCGGCGGGACCTTCACGAACTTCGTGTACAACAACGTCACCACGGCCCGCAACTATGCTGCTGCTCTGGATGCGGTGACGGGTGCGCCGACGACCTGGCGTCCGGAACCTGACCAGGGCGTCAACGACATGGTCCTCTCAGGTACGACCATGTACATGGGCGGCAACTTCTTCAATCTCGGCAGCGGTGGTGGCTCGCCGCGCGCGTACCTGGGCGCAGTGAGCACGTCGGACACCGGGACGGTCACGACCTGGGATCCTTCAAACAGCAGCACCAATGGGCGCGTGGAGTCGCTGGCGTTGTCCGGTGACGGCACGAAGATGTATGTCGGTGGCCGATTCACCACCCTGGGGGGCCAGACCCGCAGTCGCCTCGGTGCTGCCACAACTGCCGGAACGGGATCGATCACGAGTTGGGATCCAAGCGTCCTCAAGAGCACCTTCCCCAACCAGACGTCGATCGCCGGCATCGCGGTGGCGAACGGCTCCATCGTGGTAGGCGGGACATTCAACCAAGTGGGTGGATCGACGACGCGCAACAACGTCGCCGCCTGGCGCGAGAGCGATGGCGCGCTGCTCGGCTGGACCGCCGACACCAACGATGCGGTCCGCGGGGTAGACAAGCTGGTCACGTCGGCGACCTCGGCCAAGGTCTACATAGCAGGCCAGTTCACCACGATGACCTCGGGCGCGAACACGCCTCTGCTGCAGACCGCCGGTGGCGGGCAGTGGGAGATCCTGGCAATGCCGGGCACCATCCCGCCGCAGGCCACAGGAGTGTCGCGGAGTGGCGCGACGCTGAACTGGAGCGACCCCTGGTTCGGGGGCCAGCAGAAGGTATGGGTGATGTACAAGATCAGCGGGGATCCGGGGACCTGGAAGACGTTTGCCTGGCGAGCCGGCGGCGGCGCCAGCGCTGGGCTGACGCCCACGAGCGTTTCGCTCGCCGCGGGATCGTGCCCGGTGGGCTGGACGTGTCCGCGCATCGTTGGCTACGCGGCGGGGCAGACCTACGACTTCGACGTCTTCGTCACGTCCTGGGACAACAAGAACTCTGCGGGTCCGCTGACAGCCGAGGTCACCTACACGGTTCCGAATCCGTAGCCAGGAATACCGCGGCCGGCGGGCGACGTCGTCGCGACGTCGGCGGGTCGAGCCAACGAGTGGACCGTGCGCACTCACCTGACGGCTCCATCTCCTCTGGGTTTCGCCACCGCAGTCGCCCAGGCGGTGTCGGGCCCTGAGCAGTACCGCCATGTAGTGTCGCCGGCGACCGGCAACGCGAACTACTTCAACTGCAGCCCAGCCGGCGTCACGGCCGGGGCCGAGGGTCTGTCGATCATCGTGTGCGGCGGGTCCCCGACGAACACCGAGCCCCGGGGCACGGGACGCTCGTCCGGCCCCGTCAGGGGCGGCGCCACAACGAAGCGGGGCAGCTATCCGGGTCCGCCGAGGGTCGTGACCACGGTGAGCACGGTGTCGCCCTCGGAGAGTTCGGCGGTCACGGCCACCCGGCCGAGCGGACCCAGGCGGTCCACATGGGTGCCGCCGCAGTGGACGCTGGCCGCGCCTTGGGGGAGCTCGCAGACCCACGTACGCGGTGAGGTCAGGTAGTCATTGGGCATGCGGATGCGCACGGCTGAGTCGCTGAGGATCCACTCGTTCAAGCGCGCCGTCACCTCCGAACTCACATCATCGAGGGCGTCGGCCAGGCTGGGAAGGTCCTGAGTTGCCGAGGTGGCGAAGCCACGCTTGCGCAGCGACTTGCCCAGTCGATAGGTGTCGATGCTCGACCCGAGACCGACGCGGGACGAAGTGATGGCGAGGGCGTCGAAATCGGGATTGCCCAACGAATCCACCTTCGGCGACTTCCGCCAACGCGGCGCGAGCGCCTGGTTCAGGGCGAAGGCCATCAAGTGGCAGGCGGTGTGGCACGCGCTCAGCCGGGCGCGGCGTGCACCGTCAACTTCGAGCGTGGCCGCCTGGCCGACCACGTCGACACAGTCAGCAAAGGGCACGTCGACGAGGTGCACCACGTACCAGCTCCAGTCTGCGTCCCCGCGCCGGGCGGGAATGTCCGCACCCAAGGTCATGGTGTCCGACCCGTGGCGACGGGCGCCCGTAACGCAGTCGTGCACCTGCAGGACTTGGCCGGCGATCCCGATCGTCCCGTGATCCGCGGGCTGATCGGGCCAGGTGTGGTCGAGCGGGTGGAAGGGCGTCTCGGCAGTGATGACACCTGTGCCCGCAACGCATTCGATCACCTGCAGCACGGTCGAGGTCCCGTGCAAGGCCCCGCGGGGAAACGTCACCCGCGTCGAGTCGTCTGCGTCCGGCATCGCAGGACTCCATTCCGCTTCGTCGGCTGCTGTGACCCACCCGAACACATGGTGGAACCGCGGGCAAGTCGCCGTCCTGGCCACGGGTCGTGACCCGGGCGCGAACTCTCGTGACTCACGATCATGCGCCATCGTCGTGGGCCACGCCCGCCCGCGCCTGTAGGGCCAAGGTCATGAGGGGATGGAGGTCGCTAGTTGCCGCAACTCAGTTGTGCCGGGCGTGCCGGTGCTATCGAATAGGGCTGTGGCGGACCCGCTTTCCCCGACGACCGGCGGGTTGTCGCGGCTTCCTCACGAAAGTGACCCTGACCAGGGAGGTCGCGGCGGGCGCGGCTCCAGGGTGCGTCTCATCCGGCTTCTCGGCCCGGCCTTCGTGGCAGCCGTCGCCTACGTGGATCCCGGCAACGTCGCTGCCAACCTCACCGCAGGGGCGACCTTCGGCTACCTGTTGCTCTGGGTACTCGTGGCGGCCAACGCGATCGCCGTAATCGTGCAGTACCTGTCGGCCAAGCTGGGACTTGTCACCGGGCGGAGCCTGCCGCAGTTGCTGGGCGATCGGCTGCCCAGGACCGGCCGGATCCTGTTCTGGGCCCAGGCCGAGTTGGTGGTCGCCGCGACGGACGTGGCCGAGGTTATCGGCGGGGCGATCGCCCTGCAGATCCTCTTCGACCTGCCGCTGCTGCTCGGCGGCGTGATCGTCGCCGCGGTGTCGTTGGGCCTGTTGGCCTTCCAGTCCCAACGCTCCCCGCGCACCTTCGAGTTCGTGACCATGGGCCTGCTCGCCATCGTGGCGCTGGGCTTCGTCGCGGGCCTGTTCGTCAGCCCGGTGGACTGGGGGGAGGCCGCCCAGGGCCTCGTGCCCGGCTTCGACGGCCCCGAGAGCGTGCTGCTGGCCGCCAGCATGCTTGGGGCCACCGTCATGCCGCATGCGGTCTATCTGCACTCCTCACTCGTCCAGGGACGCCGAGCTGCGCCACCCGGCGAGAGTGGCGGCAGACCCGTGGGGAGCAGCAGCAGCGGCACGTCCGTTCCCCGCTTGCTGCGCGCGACCAGGTGGGATGTTTCGCTGTCGCTCGCGGTGGCGGGCTCGGTGAACATCGCCCTGCTTCTGATCGCGGCCGCGAGCCTGGCAGGGGTGGCCGGCACCGACAGCATCGAGGGGGCCAGCGCTGCCATCTCGCAGGAGCTTGGGCCCGCCATCGGCATCGCCTTCGGCATCGGGCTGCTCGCGTCGGGACTGGCTTCTACCTCGGTTGGCTGCTACGCCGGCTCGGAGATCATGGGCGGGCTGCTACGCGTTCATGTTCCAGTGATGGTGCGCCGCGTCGTCACCGTCGTCCCGGCGCTGGTGATCCTCGCGCTGGGCGTCGACCCGACCTGGGCACTCGTGCTCAGCCAGGTGTTGCTGTCCATCGGCATCCCGTTCGCGCTCGTCCCGTTGGCCTGGTTCACCGGCCGGGCGGAGATCATGGGGGAGTACACCAACCGGGCCCAGTTGCGGCTCGCGGCGGCCGTCGCGGTGGTGGCCGTCGTGGCGCTCAACGGTGCGCTGGTCTGGTTGGCGCTCGCAGGCTGAAGCGGCGGGCGCCACCGGCCCGCGACCGAGGATGCGGGGCCTCCTACGAAGCGGCGGATGCGGAGGCGGATGCAGAGGCCGTCGCCGACGCGGACCCGCCCTCGACCACCTGCATGAGCCCCGTGGTCACCGTCGGGGCCGGGTTCTCGCCGGCGGCGGTGGCGATGTCGCTGTTGACCATCACCACGATCGACGTCTTGAGCTCGGGGTTGTAGTAGACGGTCGTGTTGTAGCCGGGTAGCTCGCCGGTGTGCCCGATCCAGCCGTTGACCTGGCCGAAGCCCAGGCCGTAGGACTTCGCATCGGTGTTGGGCTGGACGGTCGCCTGGAGCGAGTCCAGGCGCTTCTGCGCGTACTCCTTGCCCAGGATGCCTTCGCCGGTGGCGAGCGCCTTCGACCACACGCGCAGGTCATCCAGGGTCGAGATCATCTCGCCCGCGGTGAAGCCCCACGAGGGGTTCCAGTTGGTGGCATCCGCGGTCTGGCCGTTCGGCTGGCCCTGCTCGGTGATCCCCGACAGGAAGGGCGAGGGCAGTTCCGGCGACGTCCCCGGGAAGCTGGTCTGCGTGAGCCCCAGCGGAGTGAGGATCTGGTCGCTGAACACCTGCGCGATCGGCTTCCCCGTGACCTGTTCGATCACCATCCCGAGCAGCACCGTGTTGGTGTTGGAGTAGTAGAACTGTGCCCCCGGAGCGAAGCTGGCCGGCTGTCCCTTCACCACGTCGACGAGCTGTTGGGGCTGCCAGACGGACTCGGGCTTCGCGAAGTAGGCGTCGGTGAACGCCTCGCTCTCGGTGTAGCTGGGAATCCCGGAGGTCATCGTCGCGAGGTTGGCCAGGGTTGCGGTGTCGGCGTTGGGGACGCCTGGGACGTACTTCCCGATGGTGTCGTCCAGGCTGAGCTAGCCCTTCTCCGCCAGCTGCAGCAGGGCGGTGACGGTGAAGGTCTTGGTGATGCTCCCGATGCGGGTGTGGTCGGCCGCGGTGATCGGCGTCGTCAGGCCGCTGCCCGAGGTTCCGGAGGTGCCGACCCAGGTGCCTTCCGGCGTCCAGACTCCCGCCTGGACGCCGGGGAAGCCCTGCGCGGAGCGGGCGTCGTCCAGGACCCTCTGCAGCGCCGCCTGCTGCTGCGAAGGGAGGGAGCCCGCAGCGGCGCCCGACGAAGCGGAGGCAGGAGCCGAGGAGCTCCCCGACGAGCTCGCGCCGGAGGAGCAGCCGGAGGCGAAGGCGGCTACGGCAAGGCCAACCGCAGCTGTGCGCAGCAAGATCATCCGGCGATCCTGTCATGGGGCCGTCGGTAGGGCTCCCACTGGCCTTCCGGTTGGGCGAGGATGCTCGCGACGATGTACATGGTCTCCAGATTGAAGCCGAAGCCCAGGTGGGTGCTGTTGACCTCGATGTTCTGCGTCTGCGGAGCCGGCAGGCTGGTGCAGCACTCCCAGGCGACGATGCCGTCGCTGCGGCTGTAGATACACGTGGTCGGGACCGGCAGCGGGGCGGCGCGGCTGATCCGGGCTGACTCGCTGAATACGTCCGGGCTCATGGGGTTGCGGTTGAGCAGCTGGTACAAGCGGAAGGCCCGGGTGGCGCGGTGGTTGCCCCGGAAGGGCGTGCCCATGGTGATGACCCCGCGGACGTGATCGGGGACTGCCCGGGCGATCTCGCGGGCGTAGATTCCGCCCAGGCTCCAGCCGATGAGGGTCACAGGCCGGCCATGGCGCTCGCGGAGCTCGGCGACGAGGTTCTGCATCTTCTCGTCCATGCCCTCGCGGAAGCCGTAGTTGCGTCCCATCGACCAGTCGTGCGCGTCGTAGCCGAGTCGTGTGAGCAGGCTGCGCATGTGACCTGTCGACGCCTGGCCCGCCAGGAATCCGGGCAGCACCAGGACGGGGTGTCCGTCGCCGGCGGGCCAGCGGTCCACCAGGCCCTTGGACAGGTGGGTGGCGGTGAACTCGAACATCACTCCCCACTCTTGAAGCTGATCCCAGAGGGAGGGCCGGGCAGCGGCATCTGCATCGGGAACTGGCTCGGCAGGGCCGGACGGCGCGCTGGGTTGGAGCTCGGGGGTGCCGCTCGGCATGGGGCCTCCGTCGGTCGCTGGCTGGACGATCACCATGATGCGGCCTCCGGGCGTCGGCCCTGTGCTCGCCCTGGGCGTGGGGCGGTACCTGGCAGTGCACTCGTTTGTGGGGTCTACTCGCGTCTTGTTCGCTGAACGCGTGCGCGGGTGAGGTTTATGGGACGATTCCGGCCCAGTAGACCTCAGTTTCTCGTGCGTCGGGGCGACGCGCGCCCCCAGCCACCAACGAAGACCTCACTTCGCAGTGCGAAAGTTGCCGCTGGCGGTTGCGGCGGTCAGTCGGACTCGAGCAGGGCGTCGAACTGGGCCAACAGCGGGTCGTACGCGGCGGCAACGCGCGGCACCTGCGGCATCAGCAGTTGACCGATCTGCTGGTAGTACCAGCGGGTTCCCTCGCGCCCGCCCCTGAACCGCTCCAGCGTCTCCGGACCCTCGGCCCGGACGTCCTCGACGATGTCACGGAGGTTGGCCAGCTTGTCGCAGGCTTCGACGAGTCGCGCGCCGTGCGGGTCGGGGGCCGCCAGCGATGCTAGGAAGGCCTCCTTCCGCGTCCGCCAGGGCGCCTTCGGCTGACCGGCGACCCCGGACGAGTCGCTGCATTCGCGCACGATGTCGGCAACACGTCTCCCGAAGCGCCGTTCGATCTCCAACGCCACAGCCTCGCCGCCCTGATCCTCCACGGCGTCGTGCAGAGCTCCGGCGATGATCTGATCCTCGTTTCCGCCGTAGTGCGCCACGAGGGCGGCGACCATGAGGATGTGGGAGAGGTAGGGCTCGTCGGTGCCCTTGCGGGCCTGTTCGCGGTGCAGCTCGGCGGCCCAGGCCAGCGCCTCGCCCAGCCGTGCCCCGTACCAGCGGGACGGCGCCTGGTCAGCCGTTGATGGGGTGGTCATCCCGTATTCATACCTCGTCGTCGACTCATGCCGCGTGGTCGCGGGTCAGGGGGCGTCATCGGCCGCGGCTCGCATGTCGCCCACCCGCGCTGCCGCCTGTGCTGTCGCGTCCGCGGGCACCGGCGCCGCCGCCGCTGCCCGTTGCTGCCAGTGCTGGAGAGCGACGACGCGCGCAGCAGCCTGTTCCACCTGAGCTCTTCCGACCTCGCCGCTGGCGATGGCAGCCGTGACCTGGGCGTGTGCCAGCCGCGTGTCTGCGGGCATCAGCAGCAGGTCCGCGCCGGCCTTCAGCGCATCCACCGCCGGGCTGCTTCGCTCCATCACCGCCCCCATCCCGAGCGAGTCGGTGATGGCGACCCCGTTGAAGTGCAACTGATCACGCAGCAAGCGGTATGTCGGCGCCGACATGCTGCTGGCAACCCCGGACTCCAGCGCCCCGACGTCCAGATGGCCGACCATCACCCCTGGTGCGCCTGCGGCGATTCCCGCCTGGAACGGCAGCAGTTCACGGGCCTGCAGCTCGGTCAGCGACGCGTCGATCCGGGGCAGCACCTGATGGCTGTCGTCGGAGGTGCCGCCGTGGCCGGGGAAGTGCTTGAGCGTGCAGGCCATACCTGCGCTCGTGTAGCCATTCACCGCCGCCGCCACGGCCCTGCTGGCGGTCGCCGCATCGCCGGAGGCCGCCCGGTCTCCGATGAATGTGCTGCCGTCGTCGGCCGCAACGTCGGCGTCCGGCGCGAAAACCCAGGTGAATCCCAGCGAGCGCAGCTCCAGCGCCACGGCCGACATCGCCGACTGGACCGTCCCCTCGCCGCCGCTGGGCGCGACCACCGCCCGACCTGCCACCGAGAATGGTGGCAGGTCCACCGCCACCCCGGCCAGGTGGGCGACCTCGCCGCCCTCCTGGTCCACGGCGATCACGGGCGGGAAGTCGCGGCCCGTCGCGGCGGAGGCAGCTGTCACCGCGGTCGTCACGGCCCGCACCTGATCGGCATCGACGATGTTGGTACCGGTCAGCTGGACGCCCGCCAGGTCCAGGTCCGCCACCAGCCTGGCCGCCTCTGCGGGGTCGGTGCCCTGCCAGCGCCCGACGATGACCTGGCCGGCTAGCTGCGCCGGCGTCCAGCCGCGGACCAGCTCCTGAGCCGCGGCGAGCTCGCCGACGGTGGGACCCCAGCCGGTCGGGGCGGCGGGGTCCGAAGCCGACCGGGCCGAGGCACCAGGCGCGCCGGAGGACGCGTCCAGAGGTGCGGCGGGTTGCACGGACTGGGCCGTGGCGCACGACGCGAGCACGACCCCGCAGGCTGCGAGAGTCGCGGCGCGAAGGGCTCGGGCGCGCGCTCGAGGTGGTCGCATCGGCAGGATTCTAGCTGCGTTGCTGCCCACCTCCGGGGTTCCCTCGCGGCAGGGCAGAATGGGTCCAGCGCACAACGTCGGCTCCGCGGCGCCCAGGCCGGGGAGCGCCTGCGTTCCTCGGGTGCGATGCCGGAGTGGAAGGAGCCCATCGATGATCGATCGCATCAAGCAGTGGGTCGTGGTGATGTTCGAGAATCGTTCCTTCGACAACCTGCTCGGCCACCTGCCGCATATCGATGCCGAGGACGGCATCCGCGGGCGCGACATCGAGCTGCCCTACCCGAAGGGCATCGTGCGGGTACATCCGGCCACGAACTTCACCGACCCCATCCCGGATCCGGGGGAGGAGTACGTCGACGTCAACGTGCAGTTGTTCGGGGCCTACCGGCCCGAGAGCAACAAGCACCGCGCCGCCTACACGGTGTTCCCCGACTTCATGGTCGATCCGTTCAACGCCCCGCAACCGGGTCAGCGGCCGAGCATGGACGGCTTCGCCCTGAACTACTACTACACCGCCCTCTGGCAGCTGGAGCGCGAGCTGAGCGACGCGGAGATGCAGGGGATCGGGGCGGTGTTCACCCCGGAGACCGCGCCCGTGATCAACACCCTGGCCGAGCAGTACGCGGTGTTCACCCACTGGCACTGCGACGTGCCCTCGTGCACCTTCCCCAACCGCACCTTCTACCACGCGGGAACGAGCGCCGGCCGGGTGCAGAACAACATCACCTACGACTACGCCTGGGACAACGACCTTCCCAACCTCTTCGACCTCATGAGCGAGCACGGCACCACCTGGAAGTGCTATTACGACGCCTCCCAGGTGGTGCCGCTGTCCGCGATCAACCTGGCCGGTGCCAAGCACGTCGACCTGTGGCGCGACCACTCGGCGCACATGCCCGAGTTCTACTCCGACTGCGCGAACGGCATGCTGCCGCAGTACAGCTGGGTGGAGCCGCGGATGATGTTCGGCGAGCTGGACGACTACCACCCGCCGACCGACGTCCGCGCCGCTGAGCAGTTCCTGGCCCGGGTCTACAACGCCGTGCGGACCTCGCCGCAGTGGGACAGCACGGCGCTGGTGATCATGTTCGACGAGCACGGCGGCTGCTACGACCACGTTCCGCCGCCAGCCTCGGTACCGCCGGACGGCCACCCCGGCGAGCAGGGCTTCGGCTTCGACCGGCTGGGTGTGCGGGTACCGACGATCGTCGTGTCGCCGTTCACCAAGCGCGGCACGGTGATCCGCGACCTGCACACCAACACCTCGATGACTCACACGCTGCAGCAGGTGCTCGGCCTGGGTGATCCGCTCACCGCCCGCGTCGCCGCGGCCCGCACGATCGACGCTGCTTTCAACCGCTCCGAGCCGCGTCGGGACATGCACCAGCTCGACCCGCTGCCCTACACCGCTGGCCAGCCCAACCCGCACGCCCAGCAGCCCGGCCCCGCGGACCTGCCGTCGAGTGCCCTGTGGAAGCAGAAGGCCCATGAGGAGGCCTCGCAGTTCGTGTCGCACCTGGGCGAGGTGACGCTGCAGAACGCGTCGACCTTCCTGCACCGGGACCTGACCGGGCTGCCCCGGAACGCCGCCGACGCCCGTGAGTGGCTGCGCCGCAACTTCGCCCTGGACGGGAAGTTCGCTCTCAGGCAGTTGTAGTCGGCTGGCCGCTCAGGGGCAGCCTGGGCGATGGCACGGCGGGCGCCGCGGCGCCGTTCTGTCATGCTTGCCGCATGGCCGAACAACCAGGTGCCGTCCGGGCCGACGGCGCGTCTCCGGGCGACACGGGCCCCGACGAGGGCGCGAGCGCGGGCCCGGCCAGTAAGGTCGGCACCGGCTCGAGCCCGTTGCACGACCTCCTCGGCGGTCGCCGCGGCGCCCTGGAGTCGGCGCTGCCCAGCGTGGTGTTCGTCACCGTCTACCTGTCGACGGGGTCCGAGCTGGGTACGGCCCTGGTCGCGGCGCTCGCGGTCGCCGCGAGCCTCGCGGTGGCGCGCGTGTGGCGCCGCGAGAAGCCGGTCCGGGTGGTGGGCGGCCTGGCCGCCGTTGCGTTCGCGGCCCTGGTCGCGGCCAAGACCGGGAACGCCTCGGACTACTTCCTGCCCAGCCTCCTGGCCAACATCGCCTCGGCTCTGGTCTGGGCGCTGTCGATCCTCATCCGCTGGCCGATGCTGGGGGTCGTGCTCGGGTTCGCGCTGCGCCAGCGCACGAGGTGGCGATCAGACCCGGACCTGATGCGCGCCTACTCCCGGGCATCCTGGATCTGGGTGGCCTCGTTTCTGGTGCGGGCGGCGGTCAACGTGCCGCTGTACCTGACCGACAACCTGGTGGGGCTCGGGGTGTCGCGGGTCCTGTTGGGCTGGCCGATGGTGCTGGTGGTCATCGCAGCGTCCTGGGCGGTGATCCGTCGCAGCCTGCCGGCGGGTCATCCGGGCATCCTGCATCCTCAGGTCGGGGCGGGGCTGGACGCCAGCGCCGACGACTGACAGGGTTGCGGCGTCCTCCCGGCGGCTGTCGTCCCCGGCCCGTCACCCTCCCCAGGAGCTGTCCATGCCCGTAACGTCTGTCGATGTCGACCGTGATGCGGCCACGCTCACCGTGCGGGCCGAGTACGCCGTGCCGCTGGAGCGCCTCTGGGACGGCTACGTGGACCCGCGGTTGATCGAGCGGTTCTGGGGGCCGCCTACGTATCCGGCGGTCTTCACCCGCCACGACCTGTTTGTCGGCGGTCGCAGCGACTATGCGATGACCGGTCCGGAGGGCGATGTGTCGCGCGGCTACTGGCACTTCGAGGAGGTGGTTCCGCAAGAGCAGATCACGGTGGTGGACGGATTCGCCGACGAGGACGGCAACCCGAAGGAGGGCATGCCGTCGATGGTCATGGCCATAGAGTTCGGCGCTACCGACGGCGGATCGGCGCTGACCATCACGACTGACTTCGGCTCTGCGGCCGTTCTCGAGGAATTGCTCGGCATGGGAATGGAAGAGGGCATGCTCGCCGCTATGGGCCAGATCGACGAGGTGCTCGCGGACGAGTCGCTGTTCGCCGCGGAGACCCCCGTCGCGACGCAGCTGCTGAGCGACACCCAGGTCCGGGTCAGCAGGATCGTGCGTGGCGGCGTGGCACCTGTCTGGCGGGCGCACCACGACCCGGACCTGCTGCCGCGATGGCTGCTCGGGCCGGACGGGTGGGAGATGTCGGTGTGCCAGGTCGGCGAGTCCGTGGGGGACAGCTACCGCTACGAGTGGCAGCGGATCGGCGGGCCGGAAAACTTCGGCTTCACCGGCGAGGTGCTGGAGCTCGCTCCCGACCGCCGCGCGGTCACCACGGAGCAGATGATCGGGATGGCGGGCCCCGCGACCACCAACGAGCTCACGCTCACCCCCGTGAGCGGCGGCACGCTGGTATCCACGGTTATCACCTATCCCAGCCGCGAGCTTCGCGACATGATCCTGGGCACCGGCATGACCGACGGCATGGAGGCTTCCTACGCGCGGCTGGAGCGCGACGTCCTGGCTTCCGGCGGTGCCGCGGATGCGTGAGTTCCGAGCCGCCGTCGAGGCGCGCGACATGGCGGCCGTCGAGGACCTGCTGGCCGATGACGTCACTTTCACCAGCCCCATCGTCTTCAAGCCCTACCAGGGCAAGCCCATCACCGCGGCCATCCTGCGCGGGGTGCTGCGCGTGTTCGAGGACTTCCACTACCTGCGCGAGATCTCCAGCGCGGATGGCCGCGAACACGCCCTCATCTTCCAGACGGTCGTGGACGGCAGGGTGGTCAACGGCTGCGACTTCCTGCACCTCAACGCCGATGGTCTGATCGACGATTTCATGGTGATGGTGCGGCCGCTCTCCGGGGCCGAGGCCCTGGCCGCCGCAATGGGTGCGCAGTTCGAGCGGATCCTCGCCGAGGCCGCCGCTGCGATCGAGGCCGGTCGAGGGCAGGCGGTCGACTCGCCCGAGTAGCGGGACTTCCCTCCCTGCCGCCGCACTGCCCGCGGACCTACCGTGGAAACGGCGGAAGGGGTGTGCCATGAGCAGCGTGCCTGGTCCCGAGTGGCATTGGGACGGCCAGGAGTGGTGGTGGTGGAACGGGTCGACGTGGGTCGAGGCCGGGGCGGCGACGGCCGAGCCCCCGGCGCAACCGCCGCCCACGTCGGCCGCGGCGACCACGGCGCCGGGGTGGGGCAGGGCGGCGCCCGCGCCGAGCGTCGCGACGAGAGCAGCGCCGCCGCAGGGCTCGCGCGGCGTCAGCGCCGGCACCCTCACCGCCATCGTCCTGGGGGTGGTGCTCGTCCTGGTGCTCGTCGGCGGCGGCGTCGCGGTGTACCTGGTCAAGAGCCGCAGCGGGACCGCGCCGGTCGCGGCGACCTCGTCGCCGAGCGTCAGCGACGTCATCACGCTGCAGACGGAGCCCCTGTCCACGGCCAACTCGCCCTTCACACCCCCGGTCGGCACGGACCACGCGGTCACACCGGTCAAGGTCCAGGGCGTCCAGAGCGCGCCGGCCGAGACGGTGGGGCTGTTCGGCGGGACCATGAACAACTCCACCTGCGACAAGAACCAGCTGGTCAGCTTCCTGCAGGCCAACCCCGACAAGGCCGCGGCCTGGGCGCAGGCGCTGGGGATCACCGCAGCTCAGATTCCCGCCTTCGTCGCGCCGCTCACGCCGGTGCTGCTGCGCAGCGACACGACGGTGACCAACCACGGGTTCGTCGACGGGCGCCTGACAACGATGACCTCGGTGCTGCAGGCTGGGACGGCTGTGCTGGTCAACCAGTACGGCCAACCGGTGGTCAAGTGCTACTGCGGCAACCCGCTGGGCCCGCCGCCGCCCATGAAGCAGGTTCGCTACACCGGACCGACCTGGCCGGACTTCCAGCCTGGGGCGCTGACCATCATCCAGAGCTCGACGACGATCATCAACAACTACACGATCTACAACATCGAGAACAACACCACTTTCGTGCGTCCCGCCGGGACCGACGGGACGCAAGACCAGCCCTCGGACGTCCAGGCGCCGCCCGACCCGATCCCCACTACCCAGGCCCCGGCCACGCCGGCACCGGTTACCCCAGCACCGGTGACCCCCGATCCGGTCATCCCGTCCGCCCCGACGCCCTCGGCGGGCACCGAGGACGAGGCCATCGCGCTGCTGCAGGACGCCTACCGCGAGTGCGCGGTGGCGATCGGCCGTGCGGGCGAGGCCGAGGATGTGATCGCGGCCGCGTCCTACAGCGTCGCCCCCGCCGCAACGGCCCACGGCGGCTTCACCGTCACCGTCACGGACGCGTCGGGGGAGTTCGTCTACCTCGTGAACGTGGCTGAGCGCACGGTTACGCCGACGAACGGCGACGCCATCACCGTGGCCGACGAGTGCCCGGGGGTGTTCGACTAGCGGATCAGGGTGCAGGCGACCGGGGCCCCGTTGACCACCGCGGTGCAGGCCGTGGGCTTGGGCAGCGATGCCGAGGCGTCGGAGAAGCCGAACGTTGTGGTGGCGCCGGATCCCAGCGACCCGTTCCACGCGGCGTTGCCGACGGTGACGCTGCCGCCGGCGTAGGCCACGCGGGCAGCGTTCCACGGGGTGATGTCCTGCGGCCACGCGAACGTCACCCGCCAGGAGGATGTCGGGGTCGTGGACTTGTTGGTGACGCTGGCGTCCATGGTGCGGCCGCTGCCCCAGTCGGACACGGCGGTCAACTTGACGGCCAGACCTGTCGGGGTGGGCGTGGGCGTGGGGGTTGGCGTTGGCGTTGGCGTTGGGGTGGGCGTTGGCGTTGGCGTGGGCGTTGGGGTGGGAGCAGGGCCCGGCCCGATGGTCGTCTGGGTGACGGCGCCGAAGTCGATGCCCAGGTTGGCCGCCAGCTTGCCGATGGCGGCGTCCAGCAGGTCGAAGAACTTCGTCCGGTCGGCCTTGGTCGCGATGTCCAGGCGCGAAGCCGTCGTCAGGCCGGTGCTGGCCAGCGCCGCGGTGAAGGCGGCCTGTGAGTCGGCCTGAGCTACGTAGCGGTAGGAGCCGCTTGGGTCGAGGTAGGCCAGGGTTCCCATCGAGTTGGCGAACACGGAGGCGATGTCCGTGGCGGACAAGTCGATGCGACTCGTTCCGGTGATCGCCCCGGAGGGATAGGTCCGCTGGTTGTACAGCTCGTCCAGGTACAGCCGTACCTGGCGCGGGTACAGGATGAACGTCGATCCCGCCGACTCCGCGGTTCCGATCGCCTGCTGGTAGGCCGAGTCGGAGAGCGAGTAGTCACCGATCGCCTTCACCTGGGTGGCCTCGGCGCCGGTGCCGAACTCGCCGGCGCAGATGCGGAAGTAGTCGCCCAGGATCCGCGAGTACGTTCCTGCGTTGTAGGCGGCGTTGAGGATCATGTCGTAGTTGTTGTAGGTCGCTGCCGCCGACCGCGCGTCGCGCAGGTTGGTCATGCACTTCGCATAGGTCGCGTACTGCGGACCCCAGGCGTCGGCGTTGTTCATGGCGAGCCGGTTGGCGTCGTTGAGGTGGAAGTACGCCGCCGCCATGGGGCCGAAGTACTTCTGGTCCAGGGAGCCTGGACCCTTGCTGGCGGTCTGGGCGCCGGAGTCCTGAGCCTCGACGGTGTAGCCCAGGCCTTTCTGCAGGGCGACGTAGTTGACCAGGCCGATCCCGGCGGCGGTCTCGAGGCGCTTGGAGTAGTCGTTGATCTGGTAGGGCCCGCCCTGGCCCGCCGCGAGCAGCGTGGCGCGCTCGGCGGCCGTCGGATTGATCCAGTCGGTGCTGTTGCTGTAGCCGCCGGTGTTGATGTTCTCCTGCAGCAGCTGCGCGAACAGCGATCCGTAGACGTAGTCGCGGTTGAGCGCCAGGCCCGGGGTCTGCTGCGTCAACAGCCGCCCCAGCAGGGCTCCGGCGGTGTAGTTGCTGATGATGAGGTCGGTGTAGTTGGCCGACAGGTTCAGGGTGTCCGACGTTCCCGTCGGATAGGGCAGAGCCGTGTGATAGGTGATCGTGCCGCTCGCGGTACTCGTGGGGGTGAACCTCACTGGAGTCGGGAGGTTGCCGGGGCCGGGGTCGGGCGTCGGCGTGGGGGTCGGCGTCGGGGTGGGTGTCGGCGTCGGCGTCGGGGTGGGGGTGGGGGTCGGGGTCGGAGTGGGACTGGGTCCGGCGACCTCGATGCGGCAGGCGCGTCCGCTCACGGTGCAGCTGGTCGGAGCCGTCGCGGTCGACACCACCGCCCCGAACACGGTGGTGCCCGCAGCCGGCAGGGCGGGCGCCCAGGCCGGTGCCTTGAAGGTGTTTCCCCCGGTCAGGACGGCGTTCCACGCCGACGAGGCGCTGGTGCCGGCGAGCGTCACGGACCATGGTGAGAGGGCCGTGGTCGAGCGGTTGGACAGCGCCACGTCCACGGTGGCACCGCCGCTCCAGCTATCGGTGACCTTCCAGCTGACGACGATGTCGTCAGTAGCAGCAGCTGCGGCGGGCGGTGCGGCGAGCAATCCGAGGGCGATGAGGCCAGTCGCGGCCAGGAGCGAGGCCGGTGTGCGGGGTTCGGCACCCAATGTGATCATCCCGTCTGGGAGAGAGGAGCAACGCGGAACGGCAGCGGATGACGGTCGCCGGGTTCCACGCCGGCAGGGCTGCGGACTCGACGACCGATCCACACTGTGGGACGGGGGATGGCGTCGCCGCGCTCCGAGCCTCACCCGAATGGCGCAGCGTTGGTTGCTGTGCGTGATGACCTCACGCCGCGGCACCCCTCGGCACCCGGGTCGGCGGCAGGTGGATCGCCTTCGTCACACACCGCATCGCACCGACGGGGACACAATTGGGCCATGGACCTGACCGCCGCGGGATCCGGGGCCCCACTCGTCTTCCTGGAGTTCGGCCTGCTCCTGCTGGGCCTGGGCCTGCTGGCACGCATCGCGGACTGGCTCGCGATCAGCGCGGTGCCGCTGTACCTGGTCGTGGGCCTGTTCTTCGGCGAGGGCACGCCGATCGGCTTCGACGCCAGTGATGAGTTCGTCTCGACCGTCTCCGAGCTGGGGATGGTCATGCTCCTGCTCTTCCTCGGCATGGAGTACTCGTCGAGGACGCTGCTGGACGGGGCGGCCACCACCGCGCGCACGGGCGTGGTCGACGTCCTGCTCAACGCGACGCCGGGGGCGATCGCCGGGCTGTTGCTGGGCTGGGGAGCGGTGGGTGCAGTGGCCCTCGGCGGCGTCACGTATGTCTCCAGCTCCGGCATCATCAGCCAGCTCGTGCGGGACTTCGGCTGGCGCCGGAATCCGGAGACGCCCAGGGTCGTCGGCCTGCTGGTGGTCGAGGACCTCATGATGGCCCCCTACCTGCCAGTGCTGACGGTGCTGCTGACCGGCGCCGGGCTTGCGAGCGGCCTCGTCAGCGCGTCGGTGGGGCTGGTCGTGGTGGCGGTGGTGATCTGGATCGGGCTGCGGCCGGAGCCGCGCAGATATCGCATCCTCAGCATCGAGGACCCGGTGAGCCTGTTGCTGCTGGTGTTCGGCGCTGCGATCGCGGCGGCGGGTCTGGCAGGCCTGGTGGGTTTCTCCGCCGCCGTGGCGGCGTTCCTGGTGGGGCTGCTGCTGCGCGGCGAGCTGGCCGACGTGGCGCGCCGACGCCTCGAGCCGCTGCGCGACATGCTGGCGGCGGTGTTCTTCGCCTACTTCGGCCTCACCACCGCTCTAGCCCAGATTCCGGGGGTGGTGCTGCCGGCGGTCGCGCTCGCGGCCGTCACCGTGGGCACCAAGATGCTGACCGGCTGGAGCCTCACCGGGCTCAGCCGTGCGGCGAGGCTGCGCGCCGGTGCCCTGTTGAGCACCCGCGGCGAGTTCAGTGTGGTCGTCGCCGGCCTGGCCGCGGCCAGTGGCGCCCTGCCGCCGCAGTTCCACGCCCTCGTCACCACCTACGTGATCGTCACCGCGTCAGCCACGCCGTTCCTGGCGCGCGCCTTCGACCGGCGGCGCGACGGGACCTGCAGCACCGCGTCGGCCGCCGCCCAGCCGGTGGACTGAGCCGACCTGCCCGGAGTGGGCATCAGCCCAGCTCGTGCCATGAGTCCTCGCGCAGCGTCACGCCGTAGTGCTCGGCTGCCGCCTGGATGTTGGCCCAGGCCAGGTCGCGATCGGAAGCGTCGACGCCCGCCACCTGGTTGAACCTCGCCACGGCGTCGCGCACGTGGCTGGCCGAGGTCAGCGGCTCCTTGCGCTGCTCCGGGAAGGCGAATACGGAGGCGGGCAGGCGGTCCCGCTCCGCGGTCGTGAGCGCCCCATCGACGTCGTCAGCTTGCCAAGTCGGCTGCATGTCGCACCCCTGTCGCTTCGCGGCGCGGACCCCGGCGGCCTCGCCCGGCCTCGACCGTATCCCAGTCCGGCCTTCTCAGGTGCCATGGCGTCGGCGTCTCAGCCGGCGCTCGGCAGGACAGTCGCCAGCCAATCGAACATCCGCTGGTAGGCGAGCGTCCGCGCCATCGGCTCGCAGTGCAGAGCAGCACCTTCAGCCGCGGTGAAAGGGGACAGTTCGACGGACCCGCCGACGAGGTCGGCAAGCCGGCTGGACTGGCCGGGCCAGAACTGCTCGCCCTCCGGGTCGCAGATGAACATCGGGGCCTTGATCTGCCCGGCAACAGCGGTGAGGTCGTATGCCCTCATCTTGGAGAACACCTCGAATGGGTCGAAGCTGCCGTACGGGCGTGCCCGGAAGGTCCACGTGGCCTTCGCCGACGGGTCCGAAAGCCACTGGCCCATGGCCGCGTCGAAGTCCGCCTTGTCGCCGGCGGCCAGGAGTTTCAGCACCTCCGGGGGCAGGTGCCGGAACCAGGACGAGCCGACGTCGACCACCCCGGGATCGGCGACGCCGGCAGCGATGCGGGACTCGAAGGCCAGCGCGCGGGGGCACCAGTAGCCGCCCTGGCTGCCGCCCCAGAGCACCAGGGCGTCCGGGTCCACGTCGGCCCGTTGGACGAGCACATCGACGACGGGCCCGATCACGTGCTCCCAGTCGGGCCGGAAAGCCACCTGGTGCTCGAAGAGCATCGACTGCTGGCCGGGACCGTCGAACAGCAGGGTGTTGTAGCCGTGCTCCTGCGCGGCCTTCGCCAGGGTCCAGACCCAGGTGAGCGGGCCGTCGCTGCCGTTGATGGCGATGACAGTGGGACGCTTGGCGCCGTCCACGCTGAGGAAGTAGCCGGGCAGGTCGTGGTCCGGGTACGGGATCGTCACGCGCTGCAGGGCCGGCTGGTGGAGCTCGGCGAAGGCGTCCCAGCAACGACGATGGTCCCGGAAGCTGGCCAGCAGCGCCGGGTCGTCCTCGGTCCCGAGCAGGCCGTCCAGGGCAGCGGCGTAGTAGGTGGCTGCGCGCAGGTAGGCCGCACCGGCACTGGCTCGGGCGCCGGCCCGCCGCGCCGATCCAGCGATCTCCTCGATGCGCTGGCCCAGCTCGCTGAAGGCCGTCGCCCAGCCTGGCTGGTCGCCTGGCGTCAGGGCGGCGAAGGTCGTCAGGATCTCGCCCACGTCGCCGGCACCGTAGGCGACCCCGCCCAGGAGGGTCTGCAGGGCGAAGTCCACATCGTCGTCGGCAGTGAATCGGTAGGCCATGGCCGTCCTCCGCAAGTGGCGGACCGTTGTCGGGTCCGGACGGCGGCACGCTAGCAGCGTCTGTGGCCGATAGCCGCTCTCGCCACCTCAGCCGGCGGTGGCCCGACCTGCTGGTTCGTACTCGATCGCGGCGACTCCCTCGGACAGCTGGTCCAGCCCGGCGGCCAGCGGGGCGCGGCCGGGCTGTCCGGGCAGCTGCTCCAAGCTGCCGTCGAACGCCACCGAGGCCAGCGCCATGACTTGCTCGTCGGCTCGCCACAGCTGGCCGGCGGCAGCCTTGGCCGCGCTGGGATCGGACATCATCTGCTCGTCGGCCGAGAGATTGTTGAGCTGCCGCAGGAAGGAGCCCTGCGAGTTGAGCGTCAGCTGCTTGGCCTTGGCTTCGTCGGTCAGGGCCTCGCGCAGCTCCCCGATGGCAGCGAGCAGGGCGGCCTTCGCGCGCGCCACATGCTTGCCCGGCTCTGGGCGCACGCGGAGTACCAGCAGCGAGACCACCACGGCGAGCAGCGCGCCGATCGTCACGTCGAGGGCGCGCAGCCCGGCCCACTTCAGGTAGGCGCCGTCGGGGGCTCCGGTGAGGAGGACCACGGCCGCGGCGACGCCCACACACATCACGGCGTAGTTGCGCACCATCCAGGCGAAGCCCGCGATCAGCAGCAGGATCGCCAGGCCCGACACGACTTTGGTCGGAAGCACCAGGCCCAGGAGGACGGCGGCGACGGCCCCCACCCACGTGCCGAAGGCGTACTGCGCAGCCCGCACCCAGGTGGCGCTGGCATTGGTCTGCAGCACCGAGAACATGGCCAGCAGCAACCAGTAGAAGTTGGGCAGCGTCGTGCTGACCATCACGTAGGTGGCGACCCCGAGCGCGAGGGCCCGCTGCACGCCGTAGCGGAAGCTGCTGGAATCGGGGTGCAGCACCGACGAGATCTGCATCCGCGTGAGTGAGGCGTCCGAGAACGGCAGATGGTGGGCGGTGATCGTGCCGCCCAACACCCCCGCGGCGTGATGCAGCGCCGCGGCCCAGCGGTTCCAGGCGTACCCCTCGGCAGTGGCCCCGGCGCTATCGCCGGCCGCGCGCAGCTGCGCCACCGCCGGCTGCACGGCGTCGGTCACGTCCCGGGGCACGATGGGTCCGGCCGGCAGCAGCGCCTGGGCGATCGCCCGCTCGGCACCGTCGGCGGCCTGATAGGCGCTGCTATCGCTCTGCTCGGCCAGGCGATCGCGGGCGATCTTCGCCAGGACGGCGGACTCCGTGACGCTCACCAGCGTCGTCGGCGCCGCATCCAGGCGCAGCACCATCAGGGCCGATCCCAGGGCGCTCCACGGCGCCGCGGCGTTCCATGCACCCGCGCTCAGTTGCCGCGCTGGTCGGCGAATATCGCGCCCGCGCAGAACCAGGAGCACGAGCAGTGCCGCCACGACCGCCACCAGCGATGCCAGCAGCACCCGCCACCCCGCAGCACCCCCGGTGAACGTCCGGCCCCGCGCCAGGATCAACAGGTAGACGATGGCCGGGAAAGTGCCGAGCAACCTTCCCACCAGGGGTATCGCGGTCCACACCGTCCCGATGAACACCACGACCACCATGCCGGCCACTGCCAGCCAAGCGTGCTCGTGGGCGACTGCGGCCAGGGCGGAGGTCAGGGACATGAGCACGCCCGCCACCACGATCAGCCGCGCCGACATCATGAACGGCCCCGCGACTGCCAGCACGCCCAGGAACATCCCGGTCATGCCCGAGACCAGCACCGTATGGCCGCCTACGAGCCGATCCAGGCCCTCGCCCAGGACGACGGCGAAGGCCATGCCCAGCAGCACCGCCAGGCTGCGGTCCCAGGCGATCGGCGAGCCCGCCCGGTTGGCGAGGGATTGCCGCAGGCTGCTGGTCATGATGACCTCGGGCTGGGATGGTCGGGGGCAGCGTCACCGTGGACGCCAAGACCTGAGAGCGCCATGGACGACCACCTCCAAGCCGAAGTCGGCGTGACGCTGCTCTCCACGCTAGTCGCCGTCGGGTGGCGAAGGAACCGCAGCGCCCGCAGCCAGGTGGGGCCAGACCGTCTCGGTGGCCGGGAAGCGCTCGCCGGTCCAGGGTGCCGGTGTCGCGTACACCAGTTGCGCGAGGATGTACGCGTTGCGGGCATAGGAGCTCCGCACCGCCGCAAAGTGCCGCCACGCCTCGTCGGCATCGGGCCGCAGTGGAACGCCGGCCGCGCGCAGCAGAGTCCGGGCGTAGTCCCATTGCTCGCGCGTCACGCCGGGGTTGCCCGATCGGTGCAGCGCCACGGCGACGTTCGGGCCCACCAGCGAGCTGCGTCCATCCTGCGCCACCGCCGTCATCACGGCCTGCTCGCCGGTCGCGTTCGATCTGTTGCCAGCTGCTGCGGGCGGTGCCGATGCCGGCTGCTCCGTGCGTGGGTCTGCGCCCTCTGCCGGGGAGGTGGGGAACGGCGTCTCCAACCGGTACGGGGCCGCGGCGGTGAGCGTGCTGAGGGTCTCGGTGCCTTCGGCCAGGCAGCGCACAAGCGCGGCGCGGCTGGTGCCGTCCGCGACGGTGGTCAGCTCCAGTGCGGCCGCGTCAAGCAGCGCCACCAGCGTGACCAGCCAGTGCCGATGCGGCTGAGTCGATCGGAACTGCTTGAGAACCGGGTAGACCGTGTGGTTGAGCCGAAGGTCGGAAACCCAGGACAGCGCCCGCGCGTAGACCTCGTCACGCGATGCCTCGCCCAGCAGAGCCGAGCGGCAGATGAGCTCCGGCCCCCAGGCGGGCTCGCCGGCCAGGGTGCCGAAAGCGGCCCCGATGCTCTCCTGCTGCGAGAAGGCGCTGTAGAGGGCCAACAGGTAGCCCACGAGGATCGCCACCACCACCAGGCCCACGAAGGCCGCGACGAGCCCCACGGCCACCACGCCGGCAGGGGCGGGCTCGACGATGCCGAGGGTGAACAGCGAGCTCGCGGACTGGTAGAGCGCGGACTCGGCGCCGCCGCCCGAGATCGCATACACGATGAGTGCCCCGGAGACCACGAAAAGCAGGACGAACACGACTAGCTGCAGCAGGATGGTCGCCGGTCCCGCGGCCGACAGCGCAGCGTCGCGTTCGCCGAAGGTCGATCGCCGAAACGCGATCCGCCGGAAGGCCCAGTGGTTGAAGCGAACCACCCAGTCGGCGACGACGGGAGTACGCGGGCGCGGCACGAGCATGCTGCCGACGATGGTCCTGATCGTCACCGCGAACAGGGCCAGCCCGGCGGTGCCGGCGAGGACTCGAAGCGCTGCCTGCATGGTGACCTTCCTCGTCTGCTGCGCCCCGCGCCGGGCGGTCGGGCAGGATGGCGAATGTGAACGACAGTCTGCTGCCGGCGATGGTGGAGCTGCGCGACCAACTCGCCCTGGTCCGGTTGCCGCTGCCCGCGCCGGGCGCGCAGGAGGCCCGCGACACGACGGCGGCAGCGTTGGCGCAGTTGGACGACTACATCCTGCCGCGGCTGCGCAACCTGGACGCGCCGATCCTGGCAGTGGTCGGCGGGTCCACCGGCAGCGGCAAGTCCACCCTGGTCAACACGCTGGTTGGCGAGGCCGTGACCGTCCCCGGCGTCCTGCGCCCCACCACCCGGCACCCGGTGCTCGTGTGTAACCCGACCGACCGACGCTGGTTCGTCGACGACCGGATCCTGCCCCGGCTGCCCCGGGTCACCGGTGCCGTGGGACCCGGCGGCGCCGGTGCCGGGGATGTCAGTGGTCTGCACCTGGTGGAGCGGGAATCGGTACCGGTCGGGTTGGCACTCCTGGACGCGCCCGACCTGGACTCGGTCTCGCACGCCAACCGCGACCTGGCGGCGCAGCTGCTCGCCGCCGCGGACCTGTGGCTCTTCGTGACGACCGCCGCCCGTTACGCCGACGCGGTGCCGTGGCAGGCCCTGCGGGCAGCGGTGGAGCGCGATGCCGCGGTGGTGATCGTGCTCAACCGGGTCCCGGCGGAGGCGATGGCGGCAGTTACCGAGGACGCGCGCGCCATGCTCGCCGACGAGGGCCTGGCGCAGGCTCCGCTGTTCGCGTTCCCGGAGACCGGGCTGCTGGTCGACAGCGGGCTGCCGGCGGCGCTGGCCGCGCCGCTGCGCGAGTGGTTGTTCGGCCTGGTGGCCGACGCCGACCGCCGCGCCGCCGTCGCCCGCCGGACGCTGGACGGCGCTGTCGGCGAGCTCGTCGGCGCGGTGGGCCTGGTTGCCGAGGCCGCCGCCGCGCAGACGGACAAGGCTCATGAGCTGGCTCATGCCGCCGCCGTCCCCTACGCGCTGGCCGCGGACCGCGTGACGGAGTCGTCCGCCGACGGCGCCCTCATGCGCGGTGAGGTGCTGGCGCGCTGGCAGGAGTTCGTCGGCACCGGCGAGGTGCTGCGCAAGATGGAGACGCAGGTGTCACGGCTGCGGGACAAGGTCGGCGCGGCCTTCCGGGGCGAGCCCGCGCCGTCGGAGGGTGTCAGCGAGGCGATCGAGTCCCGGCTCGCGACGCTGATCGTGGCGGCCTCGCATGATGCGTCGCGTCAGGCCGACTCGAGCTGGCGGGCCGATCCCGCGGGACGGGCGCTGCTTGCCGGCGACGACCTTGCGCGGGCCTCGCCCGATATCGCCGACTTGGCCGCGGCTGCGGTGCGCGGCTGGCAGGACGACGTGCTGGAGCTCATCCGCGCCGAGGGGGCTGACAAGCGCCAGACCGCCCGGCTGGCGGCGTACGGCGTCAACGGCACGGCCGCCGCCCTCATGATCGCCGCCTTCGCCACTACCGGGGGGATCACGGGTGCGGAGATCGGGATCGCTGCCGGGTCCACGATCCTGGCGCAGAAGGTGCTGGAGGCGGTGTTCGGCGAGGGGGCGGTGCGGCGGCTCTCGAGCGTGGCCCGGGACTCGCTCTCGCAGCGCGTCGACGCCGTCATGGCCCACGAGCGGGCCCGGTTCGACGTCCGGCTCGACGGCCTCGAGCTGGACCCGGAGCTGCCCGATGCACTGGCGGCTGCGGGACGGCGGGCGACCGTGGCCTTCCAGGAGCAGGCGGCGCCTGCTGATCTGCCCTGGGGGGCGCCGCTGCCGGGCTCGGCCGGCGGGGTGCGTCCGGGGTCGGGGACGGGGCCGACCGCTGAGTCGCAGCCCGCGACGACGGCCAAGCCGCGGTGGCGCGACCGCCTTCGTGAGTGGTGGGACGGCTGATGTCGGCGGATCAGGGGCAGCCCGGGGCGGCTGCCGGCCTGCTCGGCTGGTCGAGCAGGTGGCCGGGGCGCCGACAGGCTGGCGGTCGGCGACAGCAGCAGCCGCCGCTGGACGCCGCATCCCTGTCGCGTCGGCTGGTCGGCCTGGAGCAAGCCGCCGGGGCGGCTGCCGGCCGCCTGCCGGATGCCGCGGTCGCAGCTGCCGAGGTCGCCATCACCCGGGCACGCGAGCGGATGGCGCTGTCCAACCGCTTGACGGTGGTGGCCATGGCCGGCTCCACAGGTGCGGGCAAGTCGAGCCTCTTCAATGCGCTGGTGGGCCAGGACGTGGCCCGCACCAGCGTCCTGCGCCCTACGACTGCCGAGCCGATGGCCGCCATCTGGTGGGAGTCGCCCGAGGCCGATGAGCTGCTGAGCTGGCTGGGGGTCGCGCGCCGGCACGTGGTGGATCCCGGCGCGGCGGGGAGCGCCCGACCTGTGGCCGAGGATTCCCTGGCGGCATCGGCCCCGGCAGCGGGGGCTTCGGCTGCGCTGGCTGACCTGGTCCTCGTGGACCTGCCGGACCACGACTCCACCGAGCTGTCCCACCGGGTGCAGGCCGACCGCCTGGTCGCACGGGCGGACATGATGATCTGGGTGCTGGACCCGCAGAAGTACGCCGACCGCCTGGTGCACGAGGACTACCTGCGCCGCTATGCCCGCCATGCCGACGTCACCGTCGTCGCCCTCAACCAGGTGGACCGGCTCACGATCGCAGACGCTGAGCGATGCCTGGCTCACCTGCGTCGCCTCGTGGCCGACGACGGCCTGGCCGACGCCGAGGTCCTGGGCGTTTCGGCGCGCAGCGGCCAGGGCCTGGACCGGCTCGCCCAGCGCATCGGCGAGGCCGTCGCCGATCGCGTGGCGATCCTTGGGCGGGCCGCGGCAGATGTCGCTACAGCCGCAGACTCCTTGGCCGCGGCCGCCGGGGATTCCGGTGCCGCAGTTGCCGGCGGCACAGCCGGCGACGACCCGCCGGCGGCAGCATTGGCCACGCTCACGGACGGTCTGGTGGAGGCTGCCGGGGCGCCCACGATCGAGCGCGCCGTGTCGGACTCCGTCACCCGCCGCGCCGCCACGGCGGTCGGCTGGCCCCCCACCCGCTGGCTCGCCCGGATGCGCCAGGATCCGGTGTCCCGGCTGCGTCTGGAGGGGCGTCCCGGGGTGGACCCGGCGCTCGTCCGCACGTCCCTGCCCGGCAACGACCCGGTGGCCCTCGGCCGAGCGCGCACCACGGTGCTGACCTACGCCGACAACGTCAGCGCAGGCGCGCCCCCGGGCTGGATCGAGGCGGCCCGCAGCGCGGCTGACCGCGGTTCGGAGCGGCTGCCCGACCAGTTGGACCGCGCCGTCGGCCGTGCTGAGCTGACGCCCGCGAAGGACCCCGGCTGGTGGCGGCTGGTGGGCGTCGGCCAGTGGCTGTTGTTGGCGCTCGGTGTCCTCGGGGGAGTCTGGCTGCTGGGCCTGGCGGCCTTGCGCTACCTGCAGTTCGACCCAGGGGCGGCGCCCCGCGTGGAGGGCGTGCCGGTGCCGACCGCCCTGCTCATCACCGGCCTCGTGGGTGGCCTGGTGCTGGCCGCCCTGGGTCGCCTCGCCGCTCGGCGCAGCGCGGCTCGAGCCGCGCGAGCCGCCCGGGCCGCACTGCGGGTCCAGGTCGAGTCGGTCGCCCGGAGCACCATCGTGGAGCCGGTGGCGGCTGAGCTGGCCACGCTGGGTGCCTTCCGCGCCGGCCTGGCGGCGGCCTCGGGCGACACGCGGGCATGAGCCGAGACGCACGTTGTGCCGGTGGGCCGTGCTATTCCGCAGGCAACGTTGCCCGCGGAAGGCGTAGATTCCCGGCAGCGCAACCGCAGCACGGTGCAGCGGGGGCCATCGTCATCCGCGTCGAGCGCTTGGAGTGCCCATGAAGACCGAGAACATCAACCACGCATTCCTCGACGGTGTGCTCGACGGCGGCCAGACCGACGTGTACTACCACTTCGGCGTCGCCAGCGACGACCCGATCCTCGCTCCGCTGCGCGACGTGAAGGCCGTCATCATGGCCGGGTCCGGGGGCCGCATCAAGGAGTTCGCCGAGCACTGGAGCGAGCTCAACGGCGGCTCCGACATCGTGGCCTTCCCCAAGGAGGACCGGTTCGTCACGCGCTACACGGCCGGCGTGCTGTTCGCCTCCCACGGCATGGGCATGCCGAGCGCCTCCATCGCGTTGCAGGAGCTCATGCGCATGGTGTTCTTCCTCAAGGACGGCGACCTCGACGCGATGGACGAGGTCTTCTGGGCCCGGGTGGGCACCAGCGGCGGCGTGGGTCTGCCCGGCGGCACCGTGGTCGTGTCCTCCGAGGGCCTGATGGCCGACCTCAAGCCCTACCGGCTGCTCAAGGGCGGCGACGGCGAGTACTGGTTCGACGGCCACTTCCCGGCCGCCGTCTACGACGCCATCATCGCCGCCAACGCCGGGATCGAGGGCATCCGGGTGGAGTCGGGCAAGACGGTGGCCGGCAACGAGTTCTTCCTGGAGCAGTTCCGGCTCGACGGCGCCGTGTGCCTCGAGACCCCTGAGTCCAAGCAGGCCTGGCTGGAGTGGCTCGACGCCAACGGCGTGCGCAACATCGAGATGGAGGGGGCCATGATGGCCGGCTACCTCAACCACTGGGGCTTCTCGAAGTTCGCGATGATCTGCGCCACCCTGCTCAACCGCCTGGAGGGCGACCAGGTCACCGCCACCCCGGAGCAGCTGCACAAGTTCAGCGAGGACTCCGGCGTCGTCCTGTTCAACTACCTCAAGTCCACCCTGCTGCCGGCCTAGCGTCGCCACGCACGCACCCCGCCCCGCAGCGACCACACCTGGAGGCCAGATGTCCGACCCGATCGACTGGGACGCCCTGCATGCGGCAGCGGTGGCGTGCCTGCCCAACTCTTACTCGCCCTACTCCAACTTCCCGGTGGGTGTCGCGGGCTTCGCCGACGACGGTCGCATCGTCAGCGGCGCCAACGTCGAGAACGCCTCGTACGGCCTGACGCTGTGCGCGGAGTGCTCGATGGTGTCCAACCTGGCCGCCACCGGCGGCGGCAAGTTGGTGGCCGCCTATTGCGTGGACGGCGACGGCAACGCGCTCATGCCCTGCGGTCGTTGCCGGCAGCTGCTGTGGGAGTTCGGCGGAGCCGACATGCTGCTGATGACGCCCGAGGGCGTGCTGACCATGAAGGACGTCCTTCCCCAGGCGTTCGGCCCGGAGAACCTCGACAAGGCAGGTGTGTGACATGACCACGACCGACACCACAGAGCTGCAGAGCGACGCCAAGGCCACGAAGGCGGCCTGGGCGATCCTGGCCGCGATGGGCTTCGGCGCCCTCATCGCGCAGATGTTCTCCACCGTCATCGGCCCGGCCCTGCCGACGATCGAGACCGACCTCGGCCTCAGCCTCAGTGTGAGCTCGCTGACCATCACCGCCTACAGCCTTGCCTTCGGCACCTTCCTTGTGATCGGCGGACGCATGGGCGACCTCGTCGGCGAGGTCAAGATGATCATCATCGGCTTCGTGATCTTCGGGGCGGGCCTGATCGTGGCCGCCATCGCCGCGAGTGGCCCGATGCTCGTGGGCGGGCGAGCGATCCAAGGCATCGGGATCGGCGTCTCCGCCCCGGCCACGCTCTCGATCGTCGTCAACTCCTTCCCGGTCAAGCAACGCGGGTTCGCAGTTGGGGTCTGGGGCTTCGCACACGGCTTCGGCCTGCTGCTCGGCCCGCTGTTCGCGGCCTGGATGCTCGACGTCGCCAGCTGGCGCTGGGTGTTCTGGGTCGCCGTTCCGTTGACGGCCCTCGTGATCGTCGTGACCATCTTCGCCACCCGGGGCTATAAGAGCGTGCTGGCCAAGGGCAAGTACGACTACATCGGTGCCATCGTCGGCGGCCTGGGGATCACTCTGCTGACTCTGGGCGTCACCAACGCCGCTGTGAGCTGGACCGCTCCGAGCACTCTCGGCCCGCTCATCGGCGGTCTCATCCTGCTGGCCATCTTCGGCGTCATCGAGACCAAGATCACCTACCCCCTGGTGGACTTCGGGCTGTGGCGGGAGCGCCTGTTCTCCGGCGGCTTCTTCGCCGAGAGCGCGGTGGGCTTCGTCTACATCCCGTTCCTGGTGGTGTTCGGCTCGACCTTCCTCATCACGGTGCTGGACTACTCGCCGTCGAAGGCCAGCTGGGTCATCGTCATCACGACCGGCATCTGCATGGTGTTCGAGCCCCCGGCGGGCCGCTGGGTGGACAAAGTGGGTCCCGGTCTGCCCATCACCGTCGCCCTGGTCCTGCAGGCCATCGCCCTGGCCTGGATCGGCTTCTTCGTCGGCCCCGACACCTCGCTCACCCAACTGATCGCGCCGCTGTTGATCATGGGTATCGGCGTCGGCATCTCGTTGCCCGCCTGTAACACGGCGGGTATGTCGGCGGTCGATGCCGAACATGCCGGCATGGGGTCGGGCCTGATGCAGATGACGTTCAACATCCCGGCGGCGCTGGGGATGGCGATCGTGACCGCCATCATCGGTCCGATGGTGCTGTCCGGGGTCAAGTCCGACATCTCCGACCCGGCACTGGCCGACACCGCCCACAACTACGCCGACCTGCTGCAGAAGGGCGACACCACCGGCGCGGATGACCTGCTGGCGTCCTTGAGCTCGGAGGCCTCGGCCGCAGTGAAGGCGGCCGCCGTGCAGGCGCAGTCCTCGGCAATCACGACGGCCATGATCGTGCTGGCCGTGGTCGCCCTGGCCGGCGCAGTGTTCGCCTGGGTGGTCATCGGCCGCCGCCGGACCCCCGACCACGTCCAGATGACCCACGCCGCAGAGGTGTGATCCCGCCCAGGCAGGCACGATGACCGACGACAGCGCGATGGCGGCGGAAGGCGCCTCGGCGGGCGCCTCCGCCACCATCGTGCGCCACGCCACCGTCGTCCCGGGCAAGGAGGATGAGTTCATCGCCTGGCGCGGCAAGGTGCTGGCCGAGCTCGGGCACCACGACGGCTTCCTGACTGTGGAGACCTACCCGCCGAACGCCGACCAGCCCGACTGGGTCACGGTCGAGCGCTTCGACTCCCAGGACTCCGCCGTTGCGTGGCTGGAGTCGCCCGCGCGGGCCGCACTCGTGGGGCAGGCGCACGGGCTGGTGGAGGGCATCGACTCCGTCAACGTGATCATGGGGCCGGCCGAGACGCGCCGGCGTGACGTCACCGCGGTGATCACCAATCGGGTACAGCCCGGGAAGGAGGCCGAGTTCCAGGCCTGGCGGGCCGAGATCCAGGATGTGCAGTCCACCTACCCCGGGTACCGGGGGATCGACGTGCAGCCGCCGATCGAGGGCGTCAACCCCAATTGGGTGACGCTCCTGCGCTTCGACTCGGCCGAGAACCTGCGCCATTGGCTGGACTCCGAGGATTGCGCCCGGCTGACCGCCGAGTCCGAGCCACTCATGGCCAGCGCGGAGTACCGGGTATCGAGGACCTCGTTCGCCAACTGGCTGCCGGAGGAGGAACGCGTCGCCGAGCCGCCGGCCTGGAAGGTCAACGCCGTCGTCCTCCTCGTGCTGTATCCCGTGGTGATGCTCACCATCGTGTTCCTCAATCCGCACATCTCCGGCCTGGGTGTGGGGCCGGTGACGTTCATCGGCAACATCATCGGCGTGGCCGCCACCGGCTTCTGGCTGGTGCCGTGGGCGGCGGGAAGGCTCAAGACGTGGCTGGTGCCGCCGGCCGAGCGGGAGCGGCAGATCACGCTGGTGGGGAGCCTGCTGATGGTTGTGGGCTACGCCGTGCTCGTGCTCGTGATGTCGCTGGTGGCCGCCCGCTTCCTCTAGCAGCCCAGAGGGCGCCCTTCCTGCAGGATCATCGAGGTGGACGAACCCCTCATGGGTCCGTCCACCTCGATGATCTTGCAGCTTCAGCCGAGCGCGAGCGCCTCGGCGACGCTGTCGCGCACAGCCTGCATCTCGGCGGCCGCCTGGGCGCGCGCGTCGTCGATCGATCCGGTGACCGGGACCACGACCTGCAGGTAGCACTTGAGCTTGGGCTCGGTCCCACTGGGGCGGATGATCACGCGGGCGTTGTCCATGGTGAAGCGCAGGCCGTCGGTCGGCGGCAGGCCGTCGCCGCCCTGCTCCAGGTCGTCGAGCCGCAGCACCTCATGACCGCCGATCTGCTGCGGCGGGTTCGCGCGCAGGCGTGCCATGGCGTCTGCGATGAGGGTGATGTCGGTGACCCGCACCGACAGCTGCGACGTGGCGTGCAGGCCGAACTTGCGCGCCAGATCGTCGAGCACGTCCTGCAGCCCGCGGCCCTCGGACTTGAGCTGCGCCACCATCTCGAGCATGAGCAGGGATGCCGTGATGCCGTCCTTGTCCTTCACAGCCTCCGGGTCGACGCAGTAGCCCAGTGCCTCCTCGTAGCCGAAGATGAGGTCGGGCACCTTGGAGATCCACTTGAACCCGGTGAGGGTGGTGGCGTACTCCAGGCCGGCGTCCTCGGCGATCCGGCCCAGCAGCGTGCCGGACACGATCGACTCGGCGTACGCACCGGTCAGCTCGCGGTTGTCCCGGCGGGCGCGCTCGGCGATCCACCAGCCGAGCAGCGACCCCACCTCGTCGCCGGAGAGCATCCGCCAGTCGTCGGCGGTGGGGATGCCAGCGGAGGAGCGATCGGCGTCCGGGTCGTTGGCGATGATGACATCGGCGCCGTGGGCACGGGCGGCGGCCAGCGAGAGGTCCATCGCGCCCGGCTCCTCCGGGTTGGGGAAGTGCACCGTCGGGAAGCGGCCGTCGGGGGCGAACTGCTCGGCGACCGGCTGCGGCGCGGTGAAGCCCGCCGCCTCGGCTGCCCGCATGAAGACCTTGCCACCCACGCCGTGCATGGCCGTGTAGATCGACTCGACGTCCCGCGGGCCGTCGCCCAAGATGGACACGGCGCGCTGGATGTAGGAGCCCAGCACGGTCTCGTCGAGGGTGAGGTAGTCCTCCGACCGGGGGATGTCGGCCACGGCGCCGACGGCGGCGATGCAGGCCGAGATCTCGGCGTCGGCGGGCGGCACGATCTGGCTGCCGTCGCCCAGGTACACCTTGTAGCCGTTGTCGTCGGGCGGGTTGTGGGAGGCGGTGACCATCACGCCGGCGTCGCAGCCGAGCTCGCGGATGGCGAACGCCAGCACGGGCGTGGGCAGCGCCTCGCCGAACACCATGGCCCGGATGCCGGCGCCGGCCATGATCTGGGCGGTGTCGTGGGCGAAGACGTCAGAGTTGCGGCGGGCGTCATACCCGACGACCACGGCCTTTCCGCCGTGGTCCTTGAGGTAGGCGGCCAGACCCGCGGCGGCGCGTGCCACCACCACCCGGTTCATGCGGTTGCTGCCGGGGCCGATCTTGCCGCGCAGGCCGGCGGTGCCGAACTGCAGCGTGCCGTCGAACGCGTCGGCGAGCTCCTCGGCCGCTGCCGCATCTCCCGACTGCACGGCGGCGACGAGGTCCGTCAGCTCCTGGACGGTCTGCGGGTCTGGGTCGTCGGCGATCCAGGCCTGTGCGGTTGCGATGAGTGCGTCGTGGTCAGCCATGCACGGGAGCATAGGGAAATCCGGCCGTCGTGACGCGCCGAGAAGCTCCCGCCGCGGGAGTCCAGCGGCCGCTAGTAGCCGCCGCCTCCGTCGTCGGTCGCGGTCCCCGCCACGATCGCGACGGAGGCCGAGGCGCCCACGCGGTCGGCACCGGCGGCGATCATGGTCTCGGCGTCCTCGCGGGTGCGGATGGCGCCGGAGGCCTTGACCCCCAGCTCGTCGCCCACGGCAGCCCGCATCAGCGCGATGTCCGCCGCCGTCGCCCCGCCGCCGCCGAAGCCGGTCGAGGTCTTGACGTAGGCCAGCCCGGCGCGCACGGCCAGCAGGCAGGCGATGGCCTTCTGCTCGTCGTCGAGCATCGAGGTCTCCAGGATCACCTTCACCGGCTTGGGCCGCGCGGCGTCGACCACGGCCACCATGTCCTCGTACACGCTGGCCAGGTCCCCGGAGAGCAGGCCGCCGATATCCAGCACCATGTCGACCTCGTCGGCGCCCTCCTCCACGGCGATAGCGGTCTCGGCGGCCTTGGCGCGCCGCGACATGGCCCCGAGCGGGAAGCCGACGACAGTGCACACCATCACGTCGCTGCCGGTGAGCGACTCCGCCGCCAGCGGCACCCAGCGGGTGTTGACGCAGACCGAGGCGAAACCGTTCTCGCGCGCCTCGGCACACAGCGTCTCGATCGCCGCCTGGGTGGCGTCGGCCTTGAGCAGGGTGTGGTCGATGCGCCCTGCCAGGTCGTCGGAGTCGCGCAGGGCCACGGGGCGGTCGACGTCGTCGGGGGCGGGGCCCAGGGCGTCGATGACAGCTTGGTTTGCAGCGGCGAAGAGCGCCTGGTAGTCAGCCATGGCGCGAGGGTAGACCCAAGTCGGTGGTGGTGGCAGGCTGGCGGGAGCGGCTGCGCGGCCGCCGCCCGAGCCAGGCAGGAGCCGCTCATGAGATTCGGCATCGTCATGCAACCCGTCCCGCCGATCTGGCAGGTGGTGGACTACGCCCGCCGGGCCGAGATCGAGGGGTTCGACCACTTCTGGACGTTCGACTCGCACCTGCTGTGGCAGGAGCCCAACGTGATCTTCTCGCAGGTGCTGTCGTCGACCCACCGGATCACGGTGGGGCCGATGGTGACCAACCCGGCCACCCGCCATCCCAGCGTGACGGCATCGACCTTCGCCACGCTCAACACCATGTTCGGCAACCGCACGGCCTGCGGGCTCGGCCGCGGTGACTCCGCCGTCCGCGTCACCAAGGGCAAGCCCGTGCCGGTGGCCGAGCTGCGGGCGGCGGTGACGACCATCTCGGACCTGGCGAACGGCCGCTCCACCCGGGTGGGCGACTCGATGGTGCACCTGGCGTGGGCGCCGGACAGCCGGCTGCCGGTCTACGTCGGCGCCTACGGGCCCAAGATGCTGGAGCTCACCGGCCAGGTGGCCGACGGGCTCATCCTGCAGATTGCCGACCCGCACGTGGTGGCCTGGTCCATCGGACGGGTGAAGGAGGCAGCTGCGGCGGCCGGGCGCGACCCGGAGGCGCTGGAGTTCATCGTCGCCGCGCCGGCCTACGTGGGCTCGGACCTCGAGCACCAGATCGACCAGACCCGCTGGTTCGGGGCCATGGTGGGCAACCACGTCGCCGACATCGTGAGCCGCTACGGCAGCGAGTCGGGGGCGCCGGCGGAGCTCACCGACTACATAGCGGGCCGCGCGGGCTACGACTACAACGAGCACGGTCGGGCGGGCAATCCGTCGGCGGACTTCGTGCCGGACCAGATCGTGCGTAGGTTCTGCGTCCTGGGTGACGTGGACGAGCACGTGGCCAAGCTGCGGGAACTCGGAGACCTGGGCATGACCCAGTTCGCGGTCTACCTGCAGCACGACGGCAAGGACGAGACGCTGCACGCCTATGGCAACCGGATCATCCCGGCGCTCGCCGGGCATCAGCGCACGACCGCGGACTAGCACAACCGCCGGGCGATAGCGTTAGCCTGGGCAGCCGCCGCCCGAGCGCGGCGGAGGCGACGACATTCGATCCTTCAGGAGGCGCAACGCATGGGCGAGCACGGCACGACGGACAAGGTGAACCTGAAGGGCAAGCGGGCGATCGTGGCGATCGACTTCTCGCACGCAAGGATCTACGCCACCGACGCCGCGACTCACTCTAAGCCGGAGGCGGTAGCCGCGCCCGACCCGTGGCACCTCAACCACAACGTGTACCACCGCGCGGGCAACCCCGACGGCACCTATGACATCGACAAGATCGACACCGACGACTTCTTCCGCACCCTGGCGCTGGAGCTCAAGGCCGCTGACGAGGTGCTGCTGCTCGGCCACGGCAAGGGGAAGGCCAACGCCAGTTGCCTGTTCGCGCACTACCTGGACAAGCACTACTCCGACGTCGCAGCCAAGGTCGTCGCCGATGTCCGCTGCGACATCGACGACATCACGGATAACCAGCTGCTGCGCCTAGGCGAGATGTACTTCGGGGCCGACGAGCCGGAGCGCGACTACCCCGACTCGCGCTGGGGAGCCCCGCACCCCGGCGAGTGACCTGCGGACGCCGCCGCCCGGCGGAGTGACTCGGGGATGACCGTTCGATGTGTGCCACAGTTGCCGCATGGCACACGACACCACCGGCCCCGAGCCGACGACCCTCAACAACCACCACCTCGACACGCTGACGGCGATCTACTCGCACCCCACCAGCGGCAACATCCGATGGGCGGACGTCGAGTCGCTGCTGGGCGCGGTCGGCAACATCACCGAGAAGCACGACGGCAAGTTCCTGGTGAAGGTCGGCGCCGAGACCGAGACCATCGAGCGACCGAAGTCCAAGGACGTCGACGTGCAGCTGATCGTCGATCTGCGACGCATGCTGCGCAACGCCGGCTACGAGCCGCAGCAGCCTGGCACCGAGGTCTGAGGCCACCGGGCGCTGACAGCTCCCGACGGCGGCGCCCGTCCTAGCTGGCCTGGATCCCGGGCCGCTGCCCCGGGAGCGGCGACTCATTGCCCAGGCGCGCCCGCTGCCCGGCGGCGTCGCCTGCGCGACCCGACGCCGAGCTGCGGCCCGAGGTGGCGCCGCGGAAGCCTCGCCAGGATCCGCGGGCGTTGCTGGCTCCGCGGTAGTACTCGTCGATCTGCTTGGACTTGGCGACCAGCACCATCGCCGCACCATCCTTGCCGCTGCCGTGATCGGCCGCCGACTCGTCAGATTCCACGATGGCGGCCGCGCGGGCCGCGGCCAGCCGGCTGCCGACCCGCTGGGCGTAGGCCCGGCAGAAGGTCGCCTTGGCGCCGCGGGCGCTCACCGGCACCTCCTCCAGCCCATTGCGCGTCCACCGCGCGACCAGGTCGCCGCGCCAGGCGTCGCCGGCGATCCACTGCGCACACTCGTGCACCATCCGTGGGGCGCAGGCCAGCCAGATGCTCTCGACCGTGTCGATGTCGTCGGGAAGGCCGTAGGCGATGACGTAGGTGCTGTTGTGGGCGATGTCCGCCTTGACGTCGTTGGGCCGCGCGATCGCGAGGAACAGCCCGACCAGGTGCGGCAGCACGTGCTTGCGCGGCTGCCCCATGACGATCGTGCGCTGCACGGGGCGCGTGGAGCGCGATCTGCCGCCGTTGGCAGCGGCGGCGGCAGCGAGGTCGATCGCGTACAGCGTGGCAAGTTGCTGCGCCTTGGACAGGTAGGCGTCGGCCTCGTCGGGATTGTCGGTCCGCTCGGCCTTGGCCAGAAGGGCGGCGACGGTGTCGATTGTGGGCACGCGGTTCCTTTCGGGATCATTCGGCGGCCAGGTCGCCGCCGAGCTCCAGGTCGAAGACGACGCCCAGGGCCCAGCCCCCGACCGGCCCGGTGGCGAGGGTGTGCAGACGGCACAGGGCGGTGCGAAAGCTCGTGCCGTGGGCGGGTGCGGGCTGCTTGCCGCGGGTGTGGTGGTCGATGTGGTGGGCCAGTTCGTGCAGCACGATGAACTCCCGCAGCCAGGCCTGGTCCTCGGCCAGCGCAATCGTGCTCGGGGGCTCCCAGTGCGCCTTGGCCGCGCCCTTGCGCCGCCGCACCTGCACCGGCGGCAGGTGAACCTGCCAGAGCTCGCACGCAGCCGGGAGCACGACGTCGACGAAGCGCTGCACCGAGTCCAGATCGCCGAAGCGCCGCTCGGCGGGCAGCAGCACCTGCGAGCCCGCGAGGTCGGTCAGCACCGGCGGCCCCATGGGTGGATGCGCGCGCTCGCACATGCGGGCGTACAGGTCCTCGGCGCGGTAGACGGAGGTGCGCTCGGTGTCGCGCGGCGGCACGGGACCTCCTGCCAGTCGAGTGCGGGGATATCTGGTCGGGTGTGCGAGCACCCACGCAAGGGTGCGCTCGGCGAAGCGCGACGTCAAACAGTTGTCCACACCCGTCGCCCCGCTCCGAAGTGCACCGCCGCGCGGGCCTAAGGACCGTACCGGCGGTGCGGGAAGTGCGGCACAGTGGAGTCATGGGATCGCCGGCTGTGATCGATGTCTCCGGTCTGACCAAGAGTTTCGGCCGGACGCGGGTGTTGTGCGGCCTCGACCTGCAGGTGCGCCAGGGCGAGGTCCACGCCTTCCTCGGGCCCAACGGCGCAGGGAAGACCACCACCCTGCGCGTCCTGCTGGGCCTGCTGCGCGCCGACGGCGGACGCTCCACGGTCCTGGGCTGCGACCCCTGGTCGCAGGCCAGCCAGCTGCACCGGCGCCTTGCCTATGTGCCCGGCGACGTCTCGTTGTGGCCGACGCTCACCGGCGGCGAGACCATCGATCTGCTGGGCCGGCTCCGCGGCAACCTCGACCCGGTCCGGCGCGACGAGCTGATCGAGCAGTTCGACCTCGATCCGACGAAGCGGGGTCGGGCCTACTCCAAGGGCAACCGGCAGAAGGTGGCGCTGGTCGCCGCGCTGGCCGGCGACGCAGAGCTTCTGCTGCTCGACGAGCCGACGTCGGGCCTCGACCCCATCAAGGAGGCGGTGTTCCGCGACTGCATCCGCGGAGTTCGCGCGCAGGGACGCACCGTGCTGCTCAGCTCGCACATCCTGAGCGAGGCGGAGGCGCTGAGCGATCGCGTCAGCATCATCCGCGACGGGGTGGTCGTCGAGAGCGGGGCGCTGGCGGATCTGCGCCATCTGACCCGCACGGCGGTGGAGGCGACGCTGCGCACGGTGCCGCCGGGGCTGGCCGATCTGGCCGGCGTTCACGATCTGCTCGTCGATGGTCACCGCGTCAGGGCGAGCGTGTCTCCCGAGTCCCTGGACGGGTTCATGGCCACCCTCAGCGCCGCCGGCATCGAAGGGCTGGTGGCTCATCCGCCCACGCTCGAGGAACTCTTCCTGCGGCACTACACGGACGGCTCATCATGACCGGGACGGCGGCGATGCTGCGCCTGGACCTGCGCCGGGACCGGTGGTTGCTGCCCGCCTGGATCATCGGGCTGGCCCTGGTGGTCGTCTCGTCGGCGGCCGCTACCCGCGGCCTCTATCCGGACAAGGCGTCGCTGGCGTCGGCGGCACAGACCCTCAACGCCACCGGCGCGCTGGTGGCGCTGTACGGCAAGGTCTACGACCCGACGTCGCTGGGTGCCATCTCGCTGATCAAGCTCACAGCCTTCGGCGCAGCTATCGTCGCCATCCTCTTCGTGTTCGTGGCCGTCAGGCACACCCGCTCCGACGAGGAGTCCGGGCGGCTGGAGCTCCTGGCGGGCGGGGCCGTGGGGAGGTTCGCCCCGATTGCGGCAACGCTCGTCGAGGGCACCGGGGCCAGCCTGGTGCTGGGCGCGGCCTGCGCGTTGGGCCTCGGCATCGTCGGGCTGCCCTGGGCCGGTGCGGTTGCCTTCGGGGCCGGATGGGCAGCCACCGGGGTGGTGTTCACGGCGGCGGGCCTGTGCGCCGCCCAGCTCACGGTGTCAGCCCGGGCAGCGGTGGGCCTGGGGCTCATGGCGGTGGGGGTCGCCTACGCGCTCAGGGCAGTCGGCGACCTGGGCGCGGCTGATCCCGGGTGGGCATCGTGGCTGTCGCCCATCGGGTGGAGTCAGCAGCTGCGGCCCTTCGCTGGCAACCGTTGGTGGGTGCTGGCGCTGCCGCTGCTGGCCTCAGCGCTCGCGGTGCCGCTGGCCTTCCTGCTGCGCGCCCGGCGCGACTTCGGCGCCGGCTACCTGCCTGATCGCGCCGGCCCGGCGGAAGGCCGAATGGGTTCCGCGCTCGCCCTGGCGTGGCGGCTGCAGCGGGGTGTCCTCGCGGCGTGGCTGCTGGGTGGGCTGGTCATGGGACTGGTCCTCGGGTCCATCGCGCACTCTGTCACCGGGATGCTGGACTCGCCCGAGATGCGGCGCTATGTCGAGCTGCTCGGCGGCGCGCAGGGCCTGACCGATGCCTTCCTCGCGGCGGAGGTCGGGATTCTGGGCGCGGTGGTGTCGGCGTTCGGGATCGCCACGGTGCTCCGGATGTCCGGTGAGGAAACCGCGGGCCGGGCCGAGCAGATCCTGGCCACGGCGGTGTCGCGGCTGCGCTGGGCCGCCGGCTACCTGCTCGTCGCCGTGTTGGGCGTGGCCGCGATCCTGCTCCTGACCGGCGCCGCCATGGGCTTGGCGCACGGGCTCGCCATCGACGACCCAGTCGGGCAGGTGGGCCGGTTGACGGCGGCCGCCGCCGGGCAGATCCCCGCCGCCCTCGTCCTGACGGCCCTGACGATGCTGCTGTTCGGGCTGGTGCCGCGATGGACGGCGGCTGGGTGGGTGCTGCTGCTGGCCTTCGTGGCGCTGGGCGAGTTCGGCACCCTGTGGAGGTTGCCGCGATGGTTGCTCGATGCGTCGCCCTTCGCGCACTCGCCGCAGCTCCCGGGCGGCCCTGTGTCGGTCCTGGCGTTGGTGGGGTTGCTGGCGGCGTCCGCGCTGATCCTCGCCGCCGGGCTGCTCCTTTGGCGGCGCAGGGATGTCCGTGGCTGAGTCCCGCGGCCGCCCGGGGAGGACGCCCCTGGCCGCGCTGGCCGCGACGGCGGTGGCCATCGGCGCCCTCAGCCTCGCGGCGGGATGCGCCCCGGCCGCGGCGCCGACGCCGACGCCGGCGGAGTCCTCCACCACGGCGACGGCGGCGTCATCCACGATGACGGACGCGCCGCGCAGCGCACCGGCCGACTATGTCCCGGTGGGCCGAGACGTCGCGGCCGCCGGCGTGGTCCAGCACTTCACCTGCGCCGGGGCCAAGCGGGATCCCGGCGCGCCGACCGTCGTGCTGCTCGCGGGGCTCGGCGCGGCATCTGCCGAGACCTGGTCGGGGGTGTTCCCGGACGATGCCCAAGACCTGTCGCTGCGGATGTGCATGATCGATCGAGCGGGGATCGGTCTGAGCCCGGATCGTCCGGACGGGCCGGACTCCCCGGTGCTCAACGCGCGCGAGGTGGTTGCTGGGCTGGCGGCAGCGGGGGAGCGCGGTCCGTTCATCTTCGCCGGATGGTCCTACGGCGGTCTTGTGGCGCTCCTGGCTGCAGGGCAGGCCTATGCCGCCGATCCCGCGTCGCTGGCCGGCTTGGTGCTGATCGATGCGACGCTGCCCGACGAGTACCGCACCATCGACCCCGAGGGTTGGGAGGAGGCTGGGAGCAGCCTGGACATGGCTGCCGGCGAGGCCGCGGCCGCCGGTGTGCGGCTGGGGGATGCCCCGGTGGTGGTGCTGGTCGCCGGCGACAACGAGCAGAACCGGGAGAACTGGGAGTTCGTGCTGGCGGGCGCGCAGGAACTCGCGAGCGCCTCGGCGGACTTTGTCGTGGTCGACGCCCAGGACTCGTCCCACGACATCGCCCACGACGATCCGGCGGTCATCTTGGCCGCGCTCGGCGTCGTCGCCGATGCCGCGGACAGTTCGATGTCCGCATGCCCGTCAGCCTTCGACGCCGCGGAAGACGGCTGGTCGTGTCTGGCCGCGGACGACTCGGGGGATGCCTCGCCAACCCGGTAGCACTGGTCGGCCTAGCCCTCTGAGATGGTCTCCGTCGATCCGATCTGGCCCCCCAGGGCGCTGATGGAGCTGCGCGCGGCATCCAGGGCCTCGTCGGCGGAGCTGTAGGGCCCCGGGTTGAACTCGTAGCCGCCGTCAGGACACGACGCCGACCAGCCGAAGGTGGATTTACCCGCCCCTCGCTGCCACCACGACGGACGTGTGCGGTGTCGAATCACGTTGACGTGCCACTTCATCGATTTCCTTCCAGGCGTCGCCTGCTTCGGCCCGTGGGAGGCTTCCCGCTATTTGGGTCGGGTTTTTCACACCGGTGGCCTTTGAGTGAATTCAAATCGAATTCAACTATTCGAGTGTACGCCACAGCGGTCGGCGCATCCGTGGTCGCAGTGCGGCGCTTTCCTGCGCCGGTGGCCGGAATGGCGGCGGCCCCGACCGAGCTGGGGTTACCAGAGTCGGGGCCGCGACATGAGAAGCGTGTCAGCCCGGGCCCGGAAATGGAATAGGGCAGCAGCTGAATTTCATGTGTAGGTTGTGTAAATCCACGTCCGGTGCGCTGGTGAGGCGGCCGCCGTCAGTTTTCGGTCAACACCGTCAGTTTTCGGTCAACGCCGCCGCCGACGATTCACATAGTCTTTCATATTCAGGATGCCGCCGGCGCTGGCATCGAGGTAGTCCGCCACGGCCAGGCCCAGGGACGTGCGGGCGCCCGGGTGCAGGAAGACATCGCGATAGACGCAACCCTCGGTGCTCGCCGCGGCCGCTGTCCCGGCCGGTGGCAGCTCGCATACCGGGACGTACCCCGGGGTGGTGGCAGCGAGCCTGGGAGCGTCGGACAGCTCATCGTGGACGAACGCGGCCGCCAGGTCATGCACCAACCGTTGGGGCCCCTGGTGGGAGGCGCCGGGAAGGCGGTGGATGCGCCGGTGCTCCTGGGCGAAGAGCCAGTAGCGCTCGGCCAACAGCCCGAACGCCTCCAGCCACGCGACCAGCGGGCTGCTTGTCCCGGCCGTGTGGTGCTCGGGCGGCGCCCCCCGCACCAGTCGACCCGCCAGCCAGGTGGCGTACGACGCCTCGACGCGCAGCCGCAGCTGCAGCGGCATGGCATCGAAGTGCACGACATGGGCAAGCTCGTGCGGCACGACGACGGCTGGCCAACCCCCCGTGCCGCGGACGCGCGGATCGTCGGCCTTCAGGCGCATCCGCGGGCGCCCGGTGGGCCAGGCCAAGGGTTCCACGAACGACATCCGTGCAGGGCTTCGGTCGGGGTACACCACGTCGACCGGCCCGCTCGGCCAGCGCCCGAAGATCGGCTCCAAGATCTGTCGCGCGGTATCGAGTTGGCTGCCCAGCCAACCCGGGGTCTCCCCGCTCATGGGCACCCGCAGCCGACCATGAGGGCATTGTGCCGCGGCATTCCCCGCGCCGCCGAGGGGTCGCGGCTCTAGCATCCCAGGTGTGACCGAGCAGCCGCCCAGCAAGTACCGCCACCAGTTGCACGACCTCCTCGTCGGCGGGTCCACGCGGTGGTGGCTGGGCTCGGTCATGGTGTTCGTCGCGATCTACGCGGTGGTCAACCTGATCTATGCGGCGAGCACGGTCCCTCCTGCCGTCCCGCAAGTCGATGCGCCGGGCAAGGTCATCATCTACATCAACCCGATCGGCGTCAGCCCCGCCGAGGATCTGATCAAGACCCGTTTCATCGCCCAGCCGACGGACGCCCTGATCGGCGAGAACGGTTTGACACAGGATGTCGAGATCCACCTGACCTCGGTTGCCAAGTCCTTCCAGTTCAAGGCCGGCTCCAAGCACATGTCGGGTGAGGCGGCCTTCATCGCCGGGGAGGGCACCTACGAGCGGTACCCCTTCGACCGGTACACCGAGGCCGTCGTGGCGTTCGTCACGACCAAGGGCGCCGACGGCCAGGAGGTGACGATCCCCTCCGAGATCGTCGTCTGGGGCAAGTTCCCCGGCTGGCGCGTGTTCGCGACGACATCTCAGCAGGCGCTTCCGGCGAATGTGCTGGCGGACGATCCCGAGCTGACCGGCATCCCGGACGACATGTCCGCGGCGGCGGTGTCGGTGGCGCGCAGCGGGTCGACGATGTCGATCGTCGTTATCGTCATCGCCTCGATGGCCATGCTGACCATGCTGGCGCTCGTGGTCGCCCGCTCGGTGGCGATCAGGAAGCGCCGCATCGAGGCGACCATGGCCAGTTGGTTCGCGGCGCTGCTCTTCGCGATGGTGCCGCTGCGGACCAACCTCCCGGGCGCGCCTCCCATCGGCGTGTACCTGGACTTCCTGGTCTTCCTGTGGATCCTGATCGGGCTCATGATCGCCCTGGGCATCTTCATCACTAGTTGGCTGCGGTTCACCCCACGCCCGGATGGCCCAAAGCCGGGCGCCCCGGCACCGCCGAGGGCGAGCTCGGGGTCGTCCTCGGCGCCGCGGAGCTCGGGTCTGGACGGTCAGGAGGGGCATCCCGGGGACCCATCGGCGCCGAACAAGGGGTAACCACTTGCGCACACTCATGCGCAGAGAGTGACGATGATACCGCCGACCGGGTGAATTGTGTGGTGCTTCGAGGTGCTTGCGCAGCGTGATTCGACGCGGATGCGGCTGCCTCCTCGGAATCGTCGTCGGCGGAGTGGTCCGTTCGGCGTCGAGCATCCACCGAACGGACCATTCATACATGGCCATAAGTCGATCAACTTGAGTCGCCCCGGTGGCGAATAACACACTCGTCGGGGCTTATTCGAGTCGCCCCGACGAGTGATCGAGTTTGAGAGGTCGTGGATCGGATGCGGGCGGCGTTTCGGGGGCTGGCGGCGGGGGCTGCAGTTGCCGGGGCGCTACTGATTGCGGGGGCGCTGCCGGCCGCAGCGAACTACCCAGACCCGCCCAACCCGCCGAAGATCGTGTCGCCGCAGGTCGACGTGGCGCCCGCCGCGTGCGCCACCAGCGGCCCCGCGGGCTCGGTGCTTGCGGGCGTGAACGTCAAGGCCGTCTGTGACGCTGCGGTGGCGGGGGCGGCGACGTATGAGGCGGGCGCCGCGCTGCGTTTCGGGTTCAGCGTGCTCGGCACCGGCTACAGCCAGGACTACACCCTGCGCCGCACCACCATGTTCGACTGCTCCAGCTTCGTGGGACGGGCCTTCGTCGCCGGTGGCGGGACCATCCGTACGGCAAGCGGGTCGCTCGTCCCGTTCTTCCCCTACTTCGGCTGGACCGGTGCCTACGTGACCGGCGGTGGCGGCTACGGCTACAGCGGCACCAACCTGGCCCGGCTCGGCTCCAAGGCCGAGCTGAGGCCCGGCGACATCATGATCCAGTTCAACGGAGCTGATCCGGCGAACTCCTTGGGAAACGACGGCCACGCGATGATGTACCTGGGCAACGGCCTGGCGATCCAGGCCGGCACCGCCCCCGACGGGGATTCGAAGGTCAGCGTCGTGCGCCACGTCAACTCCTTCAGCAACGAGTGGTACTTCCGCTACCAGAGCTTGAACCCCAACAAGCCGCCGAACATCCCGCCTCCGCCGCCGACCTCGGGCAAGGCGCCGCTGGCGCCCGGGTCGGTGCTCAAGCTCAACGCCTATGCGGCGAACGCGACCGTCATGGGAGACCTGACCGCCACCGCGGCTGTCACCAGCGGCTACGCCACCGTCTACCCCTGTAGCGAGGGCCGCCCCCAGGCCAGCAATCTCAACTTCGTGCCCGGCCGCTCGGTGTCCAACTTCGTGTTCACCAGGTCCGACTCCGCGGGCTACTTCTGCATCTACGTCTCGGCCGCCGTCCATGTCGTCTGGGACAACGTGCTCACCACGCAGGTGATGGCGATCCACAACGCGGTCCGACGGCTGGACACCCGGCTCCCGCAGTACCCGGGCGGGCCGATGGTGGCGAACGTGGTCCGAAAGATCAACACCGGCGTGCCGGGGAAGACCGCCGTCGGCACGCTGACCGTTGCCGGCCCCTGGATGTCCGGGCGGATCACGGCCTTCGCCTGCGACCAACCGGTGCCGACCGCGACCGCCCTCACCTACCAGGTCGGCGTCACCCGCGCGGGCACCATCGCGATCCAGTCCGACGCTCAGGGCAATATCTGCATGGTCAGCACCGGGACCATCCACGTGGTGTGGGACCAAGTCGCCGAGACGAAGACGATCCCGAGCGCGACGCCGACGCGCATCTTCGACTCGCGCTCCCCGGCACTCGGCGGCACCGGCCCGGTGTCGGCCACCAAGACCGTTCGCGTACAGACCAACGGGGCCAACCGGACGGCGTTCGGGACCCTCACCGTCACCGGGTCCTGGGTGGGCGGCAACGCCGTCGTCTACGCCTGCGCCGACGGCAAGCCGCTGGCCACCAGCATCAGCTTCCGCCCCGGCGAGACCATGTCCAACTTCGTGGCCGTCAAGACCGGTGCGGACGGCGCCATCTGCATCTCATCCTCGACGCCGGTGCACGCGATCTGGGACCAAGTGTCGACGTCCACCTGGTACCTGGCCGGTAACCCGGTTCGAACTGTCGACACGCGCTCCTAACGCCAGTCGGACTACTCTGACCGTCGGCACAGAGTCTTTCGGCGGGCCAGAGGGTCGGCCGCGCGACGAGCGGAGGTCGGGGCGGTGACGACGGACGACGGGCAGCATCCTGCGGCAGCGGCAGCGGCAGCGGGCGACGATCAGCGAGCGGCCGAGGGTGACGGTGGCGGCCGGAAGCACCGGGGCGATGGCGAGCGCATCGCCGCCATGGCCGACCACCCCTCGGTGCTGCTGGCGACGGCCGCGGACCTGGCCGAGCAGCGGATCCTGGACTTCGAGGATCCGCACCAGGAGTGGCGCCGGCTGGTGAGCGAGCTGGTGGGCACGTTCTTCCTGGTGCTCGTCGCGGCGGGCGCCCCCATGGTCGCCCACGTCTATCCGGGGACCGTCACCCAGGCGGCCGCCGTCATCGCGCCGGGCGCCATGGTCATGGCCATGATCATGTTCATGGGCAAGGTTTCGGGCGCGCACTTCAACCCCGGCGTCTCCATGGCCTTCGCCCTCCGCGGCGACTTCCCCTGGGTCCGGGTTCCCGGCTACGTCGTCGCGCAGCTGCTGGGAGCCTTGGGCGCGGCCTTCTTCCTCCAGCTCATCACCGGCACCTCCGCGCGCTACGGCGGCTCCTACCCGGGCGCCTCCACACCCGCGTGGGGGGCGTTCCTGACGGAGCTCATCTGCACGTTCGGGCTGTTGAGCGTCATCCTGGGGACCTCCTCGGGGGCGCAGAACATCGGCATCGTGGCGGCTATCGGGGTCGGCTCCTACATCGCGCTGGCTGGGCTGTGGGCGGCGCCGCTGTCGGGCGCCTCGATGAACACGACCCGCACTCTGGCGCCCAACCTCGTGGGCGGCGATTTGGGACCGATCTGGGTCTACATCGCCGGCCCGCTGATCGGTGCCGCGCTCGCAGTGGCGATGGCGTTCGTGCTGCGCGGTGGCGGCGGCGGGGTACGGGGGTCGCTGGCCGCCCAGGGCATGCTCGACCCCAACATCAAACGACCCCGGAAGCCCTAGCCGGCGGAGCCGTCAGATGAGCGGAGCAGCCCAATGATCCGTCAAGACCGCATCGCCCTGGGCGTACGGGCCTCGTGCCTGGTCGCGCTGCTTGCCTTCGTGACGCTGGGAATCATGCACAAGCCGGGTATCACCGGCGTGGCCTGCCTGACGGGCCTGCTGCTGGTGCTCGCGGACTTCCCGGGCGACGGCATCCACCGCGCCAAGGCCTACGTCGGGACCGGCGTCGCCGGGGTGGCCGCCCTGGCCGCCGGGCACCTGGCGGCGCACGCCCCGATGGTCGTGTTCGCCGTCATCATCGGGCTGCTGGCGGCCGGGCTGTTCGTGCTGCGCGGTTTCGGCGGGGCAGTCGCGGCAGGCACCTCGGCGGTCACGTCGGATCTGCTCGTGGGGGCCTCGCTGGGGTTGCACCGCAGCTCGTTCTGGCAAGCGGTCACGGGGGCGGTGCTCGGCATGGCGGTGGCCGCCGGGGGCGCGCTGCTGGTGGCGTCGCCACCACGGCGGACGGAACTGCAGACCGCCACGGTGCACGCCCTGGGCCGATGCGTCGCGGCACTCTCCGGCGGCGGTCCGTCGGACGCCGCCATCGGCCGGGACTCCGAGCAGCTCATCTCGCTGTTCATGAACAGCTCCGACCGAACGGCCAGTCCGTCCCGGGCGGCCGTGGCCAGCTCGGCCGTGGTGACGTCCACCGCCCGGCTCATGGAGTTCATCGCCGATCACGGAACGCGCCAGGTGCCCCTGCGCGACGCCGTCGTCGCCTGCCTGAGCGCAGCCAAGCGGGTGGTGGACCACCCCCGCGACCAGTCGGCGGCGGAGCACCTGGAGCACCAGGCGAGGCAGCTCCAGGGAGACCTCGACGCGCGCATCGGGCCCAGGCAGGGCGACGACGGCTACCGCGGCGACGCGATCGTGCTCACGGTGCTGCAGATCGCCGACTACGCCGCCACGGCCCGCGGCTCGCACGTGCCGGGCAGCTCCCGGCGCACCACCTTCGACTCCGAGCTGTGGTCGCAGCTGAAAACCCGGCTGCGCCCAGACGCGCCGCTGATGAACAACGCCCTGGCGGCCTTCGTCCTGTTCGGCACCCTGTCGCTGTTGGTGTCGATCATCCACGTCCCGCACCCGCAGTGGCTGCTCATGGGCGCGATGAGCTCGTTCTACCCGTACGCCCGGCGCTCGGCCTTCGTGTTCGGCAACGTCCTGCTGGGGACGCTGATCGGCCTGGCGTTCGTCGTGGGCCTGGACGCGCTCATGGGCGGACTGGGCAAGTACGGGGAGGCGTGGGGCGGGTGGCGCACCGCCGTCTGGTGGGTGGCGCTGGTGGTCGCCGTCTTCGTGGCCGCCGCGGCGCCCAAGATCGGTCCGGGCGCGCTGGTGGGCCAAGCCGCCTTCACGTCGCTCTCGCTGTGCCTGCTGGCTATCGCCGACGCTCAACATTTCCACGCCTCCATCGCCGAGGAGCGCGCCTTCGACGTGATCGTGGGCGGCATCGGCGCCATGCTCACCGCGCTCCTCATCACGCCCCGGCACATGCGGCCGCGGCTGGCCGCGGGGCTGGCCGACCTCTGCCAGAGCACAGCCGAGGTGGTTCGGCACGGCGCCGACAGCTGGATCGCCCACGGCACCCGGATGCCGCCGGCGACCATCCAGCAGACCCGGGCCCAGGGCCTGCGCTGCCTGGACGCGCTGGAGGTCATCCGCGGCACCCGCATGGTCGAGCCCAAGCTCCTGCTCGCCTGGGCGCAGGGCTTGCGGCACACCTCCACCATGGCCATCATCGCCCAGGCCGCGAGCCTGGCCCCGCCGCCGGACCACCTGGATGCACCGGTATTGCAGGACCGCGCCGCCGCCACGGCGGACCGCCTGTCGCGGCGGGCCACTCAGCTGCGCGAGGCGCTGCCGCTCACCGATGCCGTGGCGACCGAGGATGCCTCGCAGGACACCAGCTGGGACGCAGCGCTCACGGGAATCGACGAGCTGCTGGTGGTGCAGGGTCACGAGCTGGCAAGGCTCAACGACTCGCACCGGTCGGTGGCGCCGCAGCCTGAGCGGGCGCCGGCGCCGGCGCCGGCTGGCCCCGCGGGACCCGCCGGCGCTAGTTGATCAGGTTGATCGCCCGGCTGAGGGTGACGAGCACGGTGAGCAGCGAGATGCTCGACTGGATCGTGAAGAGGAACTTCACGCGGTGCGTCAGCGGCATGGTGTCGGTGGGGCTGAACGCGATGATGTTCGTGTAGGCGGTGAACAGGTAGTCCGGCAGCTGGGGACGCCAATGCCACCCCGAGGCCTGCTGCGGGAACTGGAAGTCGTTGATGGTGCCCGACGAGGGGTTCCGCGCCCGGTCCTGCGGCCCGCCGCCGTCGATCTGCCAGTAGATCAGGGCGAAGCTCAGCACGTTGATGATGAGCACGCCGAATCCGGCGAACAGCAACTGCTCGCCGGACTCCGAGACGTCGCTGAGCATGGACTTCAGCAGCAGGATCGCGTTGGTGGCGCTCGCCCCGATGAGCAGGACCATGTAGGCCATCACGGACACCCGGATCGTGTCCCCGTCACCGGTCATGCGGAGCAGGATGAGCACGCCCGGAGCGCCCAGCAGCTCGATCGAAGGGATCAGCCAGCGGGGTCCGATCGTGACGATGTCGGGCAGCAGCATCTGGATCGCGGCGATGGTGAGGACGACCAGCGCGGGCTGCCAGCCGCTGCGCCACGGATCGTCGCCCGGGCCGTTGTCGGTGACCGACCCGGCCGCGGGGCCCCCGGCCGCGGGGCCCCCGGCCGCGGCGTCGCCGGCCTGCTCGTCCGCCGCCATGGCTACAGAGCCCCGAAGAGGCGGTCCCCGGCGTCGCCCAGGCCGGGGAAGATGAAGTTGCGGTCGTCCAGCCCGGGGTCGGCGGCCCCGACCACGACCCGCAGCTCGATTCCCAGGCTGGCAGCGCCCCGCTCCAGCTGTGCCAGGCCGGCCGGGGCGCAGATGAGCGCCACCAGCGTGATCTGCAGCGCCCCCAGCGCGGCGAGCCGGCCCAGCACCTGCACCATCGTGCCGCCCGTCGCCAGCATCGGCTCCAGCACGATCACGTGACGGTCCGCCAGCCGCTCGGGCAGCGCGTCGAGGTACCAGTGCGGCTCGGCCGTCGCCTCGTCGCGGCGCAGCCCGACGAACGCCACGGGCGCCGCGGGGAACAGTGCGCGCGCGGCCGGGAGCAGGCCCAGGCCGGCACGCAGCACCGGGACGAGCACCGGCTGCTCGGCGAGCCGGCGACAGTTCGCGGGCCCGAGCGGCGTGGCGACCTCTTCCAGCCGTGTGGGCAGCCGGGCCGAGGCAGCGGTCAGCAGCAGCGTCGCGGCGCGGTCGACGGCGGCGGCAAAGCGCTCGCCGTCGGTGTCGCGGTCCCGCACGACCGCCATGGTGTCTGCCAGCAGGGGATGGTCGACGACTTCGGTCTGCACGCGCCCATAGTGGCAGCCGACGACGGACGGCGCCGCCCGACTGTGATTCCGCCCTGTGGCGCGTCGCCAGGCGCTGGCGCTGAGGCTTCCCGCCGGGGATGCCGCCGACCGGCTGCGCCGGGATCGAGCCGCAGGTACATTCAGTCGCACGGATCGAGCAGCCCGGAGGTGTCCATGTCCACGCACAGCGCCCCGAACGTCAGGTTTGGCTCGCCCCTGATAGCAAATGCGCGGGCTCGCCGGGCCGCGTGGTCACGTCGTCGTTCGGCGACGCGCGGCTCGGCGGACCTCGTGGACGACCACGCCCGCGCAGTGGCGGCGGCGCCGCTGCTGCGGCCCGCTCATAGGCAGGACCCGGCAAGCCACCGCTGGCAGCGCTACGTGGCACTTGGGGACTCCTTCAGCGAGGGCATGAACGATGTGCTTGCCGACGGCAGCCTGCGGGGCTGGGCGGACCGACTGGCCGAGGAGCTCGCCGCCGAGCATCCGGAGCTGCTCTACGCCAACGTGGCCGTCCGCGGCAACCGGGTGGCCGACGTGGTCGAGCGGCAGCTGCCGCAGGCGATCGGGCTGTCCCCGGACCTGGTGACCCTGGCCATCGGGGTGAACGACATGCTCCGGCCCAAATGGGACGCGCAGTCGTGCGTGGAGGGCGTCGAACACGCGGTGACCCAGCTGCGCCGTTCCGGGGCCGACGTGCTGCTGGTCAGCTTCGGCGATCCGCGGCCCCGCTCGCGGACGCTGGGCGCGATCGCGCGGCGTATCTCGGCCTATGGCCAGCAGTTGCGTCGCATCGCGGTCGAGCAGCAGACCTTCCTGGTGGACTACTGGGGCGTGCCGAGCTTCAACGACGAGCGCTGCTGGTCCTCCGACCGGCTGCACCTGTCACCGGATGGCCACGCGGTCGCGGCGAGGGCGGCGCTGGAGGTGCTGGGCCGCGGCGACGACTCCTGGCGGGGGCCGCTGCCGCAGCAAGGTTCCGAGCCCTCCTACGGCTTCCTCGCCCGCCGGGCCCGGGATGCCGCCTGGTTCACCAGGGACGTCGCGCCCTGGGCCACGCGCAAAGTCGTCCGGAGCAAAGAGGATCACGCGTGCCGGCGACCTCAGTACGTGCGCATCGGCCTCGAGGGGGCCGACGGGTTCGAGGCACCGGCGCCGGTCGTGGCATAGGTTCGGCAGACTCGGCGGCCGCGCGGCCAGCCTGGACCCCTGCGGTCTTCCTGCTATGACATCCTTGGCCGAGGTCCCGGCACCGCCGCCGGACGCCCAGGCAGCGAGGAGCACACCCAGTGAGCCAGCCAAGCGATCCCGCCCCGCAGGACTCGGGGGCCGACGCCGAGCAGCCGACTCCCGGATCTGAGGCCACCAGCGCTGCCGACGCGGCTTCGGGGCCGCAGCAGGCGATGCCCTCCGCGGCCAAGGCCACGCTCGACAAGAAGAAGACGATCATCGGCGCCGTGGTGACGCTGGTCGTGCTGGGACTGGTGTTCTGGGCGCTCGCCAAGCGCTTCGGCTCCTTCGCGGAGGCCTGGGCGACGATCCAGAAGATGGCGCCCATCGCCATCGCCTCGCTGGCGCTGGTGGCTGTGGTGAACATCATCGTCTACGCCTACCCGTACATGGTTGCCATCCCCGGGCTGAAGTACAAACCCGCCTTCATGGTGCGCCAGACGTCCTGGATGATCGCCGCACTCGTCCCGGCCGGCGGCGCGCTGGCGGTGGCCCTGCAGTACGTGATGCTCGCGTCCTACCGGATCGCCCCGGCGGCCGCCACCAGCGGCATCGCCATCACCAGCGTCTGGTCGTTCTTCATGACCTTCCTCCTGCCCGTGCTCGGTGTTCTGGCGATCTCGGCGGGCGGTGAGCTGCAGTCGGCGTGGATCTGGGCCGGGGTTATCGGCGCAGTGGCGCTGATAGCGATGGTGATCGTCTTCTGGCTCATCCTGCGCAGCGAGAAGAGCGCCGAGAAGGTCGGCGCCCTGGGTCAGAAGCTGGCCGATCCGATCATGCGCAAGCTGCACAAGCCGATGGACCTGACCAAGTCCATCCTGTCCTTCCGCGGCCAGGTGGTGGACGTGGTGAAGGCCAAGTGGGCGTGGCTGACCATCACCAACCTGGCGGTCTCGTTCATGCAGTTCATGATCCTCTTCGTCGCGGTGCGCGGCGTGGCGGGGGATGCCTCGAAGGAGCTGAGTTTCGCCGAGATCTTCGCTGCCTTCGCGATCTCCCGCCTGGGCACGCTGATCCCGCTCACGCCCGGTGGCCTGGGCACCGTGGCGGGAGTGCTCGGCGGCATGCTGGCGGCGTTCGGGCTCGCCGAGCAGTACATCCTGGCGGCAGTCGTGGTGTGGCAGGTCGTGCAGCTGCTGCCGCAGGCGATCACCGGAATCGTGACGCTGGTCGTCTGGCGCGTCCAACAGCATCGTTCGGAAGCAGCGGGCGGCGGCGTCGCACAGCCGGCGTAGGGCTGCTTGTCGCCGGGTTATCCACATTCGGAGCGCGCGCACTAGTGCGGCGTCCCGCGGCGGCTCAGGGTGGTGGGCATGACATCACTGCGCGCCCGCTCCGGCGATGAGTCCGAAGTTCCCGCCGTCCGCATCACCGGTCCCAGCGGCCTCGTGGCGGCCGTTCCCTACCTCGTGGGCTTCGCACCCGTCGAGAGCGTCGTCGTGGTGCTGCTGACACCGCCGCCGCGGTCAGTGGCGCTGTCCTTGCGGATGGACCTGGACCTCGGAGCCGACACCGGGGTCGATGCGGCGGTAGAGGTCCTGGGCGACGCGCTGGACCGGGCGATCGTGTTTGGCACCGTCCTCGATCGTGCGCATCTGGTCGTGTTCAGCGAGGCTGCGGGCGGGCTGCCCGCGGAGGAGCTCATCGAGAGCCTGGTCGTCATGCTGGCTGAGCGGGGGGTCGACGTCGGCGAGGTGATCAGCACCGCCGGTGATCGACGGTGGTGCTACACCCAGCAGCACCCGCACCCCTGTCCCGCGGAAGGCCACCCGCTGGAGCGCTCCGAGATGCTGGCCGCCCAGGCGAGCCTGGTCAGGGCCGGGGTGGGCTACCTCACCAGTCGTTCGGAACTGGTGGAGAGCATCGCGCTGGACCCCGACCGGGCGCTGCCGGCCGAGGCGCTGACGCGCGCGAAGGGCGAGCGCGATGCCCGGGTTCGCAGCGGCGACGGAGTCGGTTGGCGGCGCTTGCAGGAGGACACGCTCTGGACCGCCTTCGACTCGGCCTACGACGATGCTGCGCTCGCCAGCCGAGGCGCGGCCTGGGCTGTGGCCCTGGCGGACAGCCGGGTCCGAGAACCTGTGCTGTTCCGGGTTCTGGTGGGTCTTGGCCCGAGCCGCCGCCAGGAGTTGCTCGCTGGGGCGCGGATGTGGCTGTCCGCGCTGGTGGCGCGCGCGCCGGGGAGTGACGGCGGCCCCGTGGCCGCCACGCTGGCGGCTGTCGCGTGGCAACAGGGCGACGGCGCCTTCGCCCGGATCGCGGCCGTCCGCGCGCTGGAGGCCCAGCCGGGCAACACGCTCGGCGAGCTCATCCTGGCCGCCTGTAGCTCGGGTATGCCGCCACGGGAGTGGATTCGGGTGCTGGCCTCGTTCGGCTTGCACGAACTGCGCTTCCCGCGCCCGTCAGATGAGGCTATCGAGCTGGAGCCGAACCAGTGGTCCGCCTCCGCCTGACCCGCCGCACGCCGGGCGCGGCCCCGTCCGCCACAGCCGTCGCGGTGTCCGCCACCCAGATGTCCATGAGCTGCCACTGGTATCCGAGCCAGTCGGTCAGGTCGGCGGTCTCGCGCGGGACCTCGGCCGCGCCGAACGCGGTCCACGACATCACCAGGGTGTTGTCCACCGGGACGGCGGCCCAGATGTCCGCGAGCGAGTTGAGTTCATCCAGCCCGGTGTGCGCGACCACGACGACCTCGGCCGTCGGGCTCGCCGCCAGTGCCGCGCGCAGGCCGGTCACCCGGGGCGCGAGCAGGCGTTCCAGGTCGTTGGCCCGCTGCGCGGCCCCGGTGTGACCGGACTGCGCGAGCCTGGCGATGACGCGTTCGCGACGGGCCTCGGTGAAGTTGCCGCCCTCGGGGAAGATCAACAGGGCGTCCCCGGGCCCCATGCCCGCGGCGGCGGCGCCGATGCGCTCCACCACGGCGGCGGTCGGCTCGCCGGCACGGACGAAGACGTTGGGCGTCCGGGTGAGCAACACGTCCAGCAACGGGTCCCACAGCAGAGCCGCCTTCAGCACCACTCGGGGGCGTCGGTGCATGCCCGTCAGGATCTCGTTGACCAGCAGGAAGGAGTCACCCGGACCGGCGTGGCGGCTGACCACGACCACCGGCGCGTCGCCGGCCCGGTACGCCATCGGCGGATCCTCCAGGATGCGCAGTCGGAACAGGTGCTCGGCCGACGATGTGAGCACAGCCAGGCAACCGGCCAGCAGCCGGTAGGTCGAGCGCTGCCAGCGCCGCCGCCCCAGCCGGGTGCCGAAGACGGCGCCGAACCACTGTGCCAGTGCGATGAGCAGCCCCGCCGACTCCAGGGCCAGGTACACGTAGCCGAAACAGAAGAGCCGCAACGGACGCGCGACGGCACGCACCCCCACCTCGATGATTGCCATGCCGAGCAGCCACAGGGGCAGCAGCGCGGCCGTCAGCCCCGTCGCCAGCAACCACAGCAGCGGCGTGAGGAGCAGCCTGCGCAACCACCGCGGCGGCGGGTTCACGTGCCCACCACGGGATCGTCGGCGGGCGTCGCCCGCGGGTCGATGAGGCCGGCATCGACCTGATCCAGGTATGCCGCCGCGGCAGCACGGGATCCTGCCAGGCGCTCTTGCAGGCGTCGGGTGTCGCGGAAATCGTAGGTGCGCCAACTCGTGGGGTCCGGCACCCCGCCCCCCGTCGGCAGCACGTAGACGTCGATGGACTCCCGGGTGCGAGCCAGGGCAGCGTGGAACCTGGCACGCCGGGCGACCTCGAAGGCCACCTGCGCCACCTGCCAAGGGCGCCGCGGCACGGTCAGGCTCTGTTCGATCCGGCCCACCTGGAGGACGAAGACCCGGGTCGCCCCCAGTTTGCGGGCACGGTCCAGCGGGATCGAGTTGACGATGCCGCCGTCGATGAAGTGCTCGCCGTCGATCGTCATGGGCGGGAAGACGCCGGGGAGCGCCGAGCTGGCCATGACCGCGGGCAGCAGATCACCCGCGGAGAACCACACCTCGGCGCTGCGCTCGATGCTCGCCGCACAGCACCAGAAGGGCACGGCGAGATCCTCGAACCGCTCCGGCAGGTGCTCCTGCAGAGTCGACTGCAGCGGTTCGGTGGGGTACATGGCCACCCCCGACGACCGGGCGAGCGCCTCCAGCCGCTGCCGGATGGGCGCCGCGAACGGGCCCTTGGAGCCCAGATCCGACCAGATCCCGGCCATGCGCTCGATCGTGGCCGCCGAGGGATCGCGCGCCACCATCGCCCCGTTGATGGCGCCGATGGATGTACCCACGACCAGGTCCGGCACGATCCCGCGGTCGAGCAGGGCAGCCAGCATCCCCACCTCGGCGGCGCCGAGCAGCCCGCCGCCGCCCAGGACGAACGCAGTGACCTCCCCACGGCCCGATGCGGACAGTCTCGGGCCGACGCCTTCGTCCGGATCGGGAGCCATGACCACATGATGACGGGGGCACCGAGGTGATGCCCGCATCAGTCAACGCAGTGCGTGGCGCCCAGGGCCGAGCGGGCGTGGCAGCCCCTAGGCTGTGGGGCCATGGGTGCAATCGTCATCGGATACGTCGATACTCCGCAGGGCCACGCTGCGCTCCGCGCCGGAGTCCAGGAGGCCATGCTGCGCTCCGAGCAGGTCGTGGTCGTGCACTCCAGCAAGGGCGGCGTCGCCCTGGGAGGCGCCGAGGCGATCGAGATCAAGGCCACCCTGCAGGCGGTGCAGCAGGATCTGCAGGCTGAGCACGTGTCGTTCCAGATCCGCAACCTGGTCCGCGGCAACGACGTCGCCGAGGATCTGGCCGCCGTGGCCGAGGAGTACGGCGCCGACATGATCGTCATCGGTCTGCGACACCGCACGTCGGTGGGCAAGTTCCTGTTGGGAAGCGACGCGCAGCAGATCATCCAGGGGGCGCCCTGCCCGGTGCTCTGCGTAAGGGCGAGCGCTGCCTGAGCCGTCCGCCCACCTTGCCCCCGGACGTTGGTGGCGATCCCGGGCGACGGTCGGGACGCTGCTGATCCTCGGGTCCGCATTGAGCTTCGCCGTCATGCCGGTGTTCGCCAAACTGGAGTACCGCTCAGGGGTGGAGCCGCTGGGACTGCTGTCCTGGCGGTTCGTGATCGCTGCCCTGGCGCTGTGGGCGGTGGTGGCGGTGCGGCGTCGCAGCACGGCGGACGGCGCTGTCCTGCCTCCTCGCCGCAGAGCCCTGGGCACCGTCGCCCTGGGCGGCCTGCTGCTGGCCGGTGAGGTGGTCCTCTACTTCTTCGGGCTGCGACTGATCGGGGCGGGTCTCGCCGAGGTCCTGCTCTTCCTCTTCCCGGCCTGGGTGGTCGTGCTGACCTCGATCAGGACTCGGGTCCGGCCCTCGACCCTGGTCATCGTCTGCACCCTGATCGCCGTCGCTGGCGCCGGCCTGTGCATCGGCGGCTCGATTGGGGCTGCCGGCGGCGCCGAGTCCGTGGCGGGCGTGCGCAGCTCGCTGCTGGCCGGCGCTGCGCTGGCGGTCGGTGCGTCGATCTCGTACGCGTTCTACGTGGTGCTGGCCGACGCCAGAGTCGCCGCCGACGGGCCGTTGGCGACGACGACGCTCGTGATCACGGGCGCCGCCGTGAGCCTTACGCTGGCCGCGGCGCTGACTCAGTCCAGGGGCCCGCACACGCGCACCGAGGTGCTGCTTGCGGTCGGCATCGCGCTCGTCTCGACAGTGGCGGCGTTCGGGCTGCTGAGCGCCGGCCTGGCCCTGCTGCCCGTGAGCCACGCCGCCGTGATCGCCACCTCCGAGCCGGTGCTGGCGGTGATCCTGGGTGCCGTGCTGCTGGGCGAGGCGGTCGGGGTCTGGCAGGCGGTCGGCATCGTCCTCGTGGTCCTTGCCATCGGCACGATCCTGTGGCGCGACGGCAAGGCGCTGTGATGCATCCCATGCTGCTGACTGCTGCAGTCCGACGCGCCCAGACCCGATCATCGGAATACCAGTTGATGTGCGAAGGTTATGCCTTGCACGCTCTCTTGACAGCGGGCTAGCCTGCTGCGCCCATTTGCGATGCTCGCCGTTTCGGCGGGGAAGGTGCTCTGTGTTCGGTATCAAACTTGGACGGTCAACCGGCAAGGCGCGCGATGAGCACGGCGTCCCAGCGGTCGCGCACCCGTCCGACGCACCGCTCGAGCACAGTACCCGGGACGGCGAGATGCAACACCACGACTATGCGGCGACGGAGGCCGAACCCTTGATTGATGTGCAGGACACCGTGACCCAAGCTGACAGCGCCCCCGCCGAGGTCGCGAAGAAGTCGTCGGCCAGGAAGGCCGCGGCGAAGAAGCCGGCTGCTGCGAAAGATGCTGCGCCGGCGAAGAAGGCCGTTCCCGCCAAGAAGGCCGCTGTGAAGAAGGCTCCGGTCAAGAAGGCCGCGGCGACGACCAACACCGCGGCGGCGAAGAAGTCAGCTGCCGCCAAGAAGGCCGCCGAACCGAAGGCTCGGGCCACCAAGTCGACGGCGGCCAAGAAGGCGACCCCAGCCAAGAAGACCGCTGCGGCGAAGGCCCAGTCCAAGAAGCCGGCGGCCGGCGACAGCATCGGCGCGAGCGTCGCAGCGTCCACCGACGCCGAGGTCATCGGCGCCGACGTTGAGCTGGATGCCGTCGTCGTCGCCGAGGTGGACGTCGAGCTTCAGGTCGACGGCGACGCCAGCGTGATCGTCGAGGACACCGGCGAGACCATCGACCTCGCCGAGGCGCACGTCCTGGAAGAGGAGTTGGAGGAGGACCTGGACAAGGACCTCAAGGCTCTGGCCGACGAGCCCGCGGCCGCGGCTGCACCGCCCGCGGGCAAGCCCGCGGTCGCCCCCGTCAAGGTCGCGACCGAGGAAGTCGTGGTGCTGTCCGACACCGACGACACCGACGAGCCCGTGCAGCAGGTGCACCAGGCGGGCGCGACCGCCGACCCGGTCAAGGACTACCTGAAGCAGATCGGCAAGGTGGCCCTGCTCAACGCCGAGCAGGAGGTCGAACTCGCCAAGCGGATCGAGGCCGGGCTGTTCGCCGAGGAGATGCTGGCGCAGGGCGTCGACGACGATGAGCTCCGGATGGACCTCGAGTGGATCTCCGGGGACGGACAGGCGGCCAAGCGGCACTTGCTGGAGGCCAACCTGCGCCTCGTGGTGTCGCTGGCGAAGCGCTACACGGGGCGCGGGATGCTCTTCCTGGACCTGATCCAGGAGGGCAACCTGGGCCTCATCCGCGCGGTTGAGAAGTTCGACTACACCAAGGGCTACAAGTTCTCGACCTACGCCACCTGGTGGATTCGGCAGGCGATCACCCGCGCCATGGCAGACCAGGCGCGCACCATCCGCATCCCGGTGCACATGGTCGAGGTCATCAACAAGCTTGCCCGGGTGCAGCGGCAGATGACCCAGGACCTGGGCCGCGACGCCACCCCGGAGGAGCTCGCCAAGGAGCTCGACATGACCCCCGAGAAGGTCATCGAGGTGCAGAAGTACGGCCGCGAGCCGATCTCGCTGCACACCCCGCTGGGCGAGGACGGCGACAGCGAGTTCGGCGACCTGATCGAGGACTCCGAGGCGATCGTCCCCGCGGACGCAGTGTCGTTCACGCTGCTGCAGGAGCAGTTGCAGGGAGTCCTGGAGACGCTCAGCGACCGGGAGGCCGGCGTGGTCAAGATGCGCTTCGGCCTCACCGACGGCCAGCCCAAGACGCTGGACGAGATCGGGAAGGTCTACGGCGTGACCCGCGAGCGGATCCGGCAGATCGAGTCCAAGACGATGTCCAAGCTGCGCCACCCCAGTCGCTCGCAGGTGCTGCGCGACTACCTGGACTGAGCAGCAGCCAGCAGAAACGAGGAGGGGCGCCGTCCGGCCGGACGGCGCCCCTCCTCGGCTCGCGCGCGGTCGATCCTAGGAGTCGACCTTGATGGACACGTTGCCCTGGTTGTCATCCACCGTCACGGTCGCAGTGCCGGACTGGTTGGCGCCCTCGGCGGTGGTGCCGGTGATCTGGCAGCTGAAGGTCGATCCCGGGGTCGCCACGTAGACCCCACCCTGGGATCCCGGCATGGTGCAGGTGGTCTGCCAGGTTCCGGGGACCTGCTGGGTGACGAACTTCGTCACGGCCGCCTGCGCCTGGTCCTGGAACAGGAACGCCTGCTGGGACTCGAAGTTGACGTTGCCGTCGGCGTCCTTCTGCGTGACCTTGATGGTCGCCTGCTGGCCGTTCACGGTGGCGGTGCAGTCGAAGGTCGCCCCGGCCTCGGCCTTGACGTCGGCGGGGCAGGACACCTCGGCCGTCGCGTTGGGCACCACCTTGACGATCTCGGCCTGCACCGCGGACTGCAGCTTCTCAGTGTTGAGGGTGTCGCCGCCGCCGATGGAGAAGCTGAACCCGGAACCCTGGCTGGCCGTCGCGCTGCTGACCGCGCTCGCCGCGTCGCTCGCCTTCGAGGCTGCGCCGCTGGCCGCGCTCTCGACGGCGCCCGCCGCGCTGCTAGCCGCAGCCTTCGCGCTGTCAGCCGTGGACGTCGATCCGCCGCCGCAGCCGGCTAGGGCCGTGACGGCGAGACCGGCGCCCAGGACGAGTGCGGCCCCCTTGGTGCGTCTGGTGATCTTCCCTGCAGTCATTGCATCCTCCTGGCCGCTTGGCGTCATGTCACCACGAACCGTAGCGCCCAGACATCACCGAAAGCCATCACCCCGGTTACGCGTCGTGAGATCATCGCGCGGTGACGAGCCTGCTGTACCGCGTAGCCCGCTGGTGCGCGGCGCATGCGGTGCTGGTCGTCGTGGCCTGGCTGCTGCTCGCGGCCGCGCTGGCCGGCGTCAACAGGCTGCTTCCGGTCGGGCCGCCCGGCATGTTCGTGCTCAACGGAACCGACTCGGCGGATGCGCAGGTGCTGCTGGCGCAGGCCTTCCCAGGATCGGGGGCGGACTCCACACCGCTGCTGATCCACGCCCCTATCACCGACCTTTCCACCCCGGAGGGCTCGGCCGTCGTCCAGCGCGCCGTGACCGAGCTGGAGTCGCTGCCCGAGGTCACGTCGGTGACGGGTCCGGCAGACGACGTGGAGCTGCTGTCGACGGATCACCACACCGTCATGTTGAGCGTCATCCTCACCGAGGCCGGTTCGTCGTCGGTGGAGTTCGGCGAGGAGATGATCTCGGCGACCGAGCAGGCCGTCGGAGCTGGCATCGAGGTCGCGCTGGGCGGGATCCTCGGTCAGAAGGTGTCGACGCCCGAGACTCACTCGTCAGAGGTACTCGGCCTGATCGCCGCCCTGTTGGTTCTGTTCGTGTCGCTGCGCCGGGTCACCGCGACCCTCATCCCGCTCGTCAGCGCGATGGTGGCGGTAGCCATCGGCCTGTTCATCATCGACCTACTGGGCCGGGTTGTGTTCATCCCCGATGTGGCGCCGACCCTGGGCACCATGTTGGGCCTCGGTGTGGGCATCGACTACGCACTGTTCCTCATCACCAAGCACCGAACCCTGCTGCGGGAGGGCTACCCGGTGGCGGACTCCGTCGGCCGCACTGCTGGTACCGCGGGCGCCGGCATGGTCTTCGCGGGCAGCACGCTCATCGCGGCGCTGTGCGGCCTGGCCCTGACCGGGCTGAGCTTCCTGGCGTGGCTAGGCTTCGCGTCGGCGATCGTGGTGGCCGTCGCCGTCGTGAGCTCGATCACCTTCGTGCCCGCCCTGCTGGGGTTGTCGCGCCGCAGCGTCGTCCCCCGCAACGCCAAGACGCTGACAGCGCGCGAGATGGACGAGGAGCTCGACAGCTCCTTCTGGGCCCGGATCGCCGGCGTCGTCACCGGGCATCCTTGGTGGTTCGCCATCGGCGCGGCACTCCTGCTGGCCCTGCTGGCCGCTCCCGCCGCGACCCTGCAGCTCGGGCACACCGATGCGGGCATCTATCCCCAGGGGACGACCGCGCGGGAGGCCTACGACCTGACCACGCAAGCATTCGGCCCCGGCGCCACCGCCCCGCTCGCGGTGGTGGCCAGCCTGTACGAGCCCGCCACCTCGCCGCAGTCCGAGGACGAGGATGGCGCCAACGGCCGAGGCGGCGGCAATGCTGAGGCGGACGCCGGCAATGCTGAGTCGGACGGCGGCAGCGACTCCGGTGCCGGCGATCCGCGGCGCCAGGATCCCCGCTTGCTCGGGCTGCAGTCGGCCCTGCTGTCCACGCCCGGGGTGGTGTCGGCCGATGCGCCCATCGTGAGCACCGACGGCGGCGTCGTGGTCGTGCGGGTGATACCCGAGTGGAGTGGCGCCGATTCGCGCACCGGCGAGCTGGTGACGGACCTGCGTGAGCGGGTGCTTCCGCAGGCCGCTGCCGGCAAGGGCATGGACCCGCATGTGGGGGGCGTCACGGCGGCCACCACCGACCTCAGCGAACTCATCGCGGCCAAGACACCGTGGTTCATCCTGGGCGTCGTGCTCCTCGCCTTCGTGCTCTTGATGATGGCCTACCGGTCGCTGCTCATCCCCTTCAAGGCCGCCGTGATGAACCTGATCTCGATCGCCGCGGCCTACGGCGTCGTCGTCATGGTCTTCCAGTGGGGCTGGGGTGTGGAGCTGATCGGCCTGGAGGGGCCGGTGGCGATCGAGTCCTACGTCCCGCTGATGATGTTCGCCGTGCTCTTCGGCCTGTCGATGGACTACGAGGTCTTCCTGCTGACCGCCTTCCGCGAGCATTGGGAGAGATCCGGGGACATGCTGCAGTCGGTGCGGCGCGGACTGGCCGAGACCGGCCGGGTGGTGACGTCGGCCGCGCTCATCATGTGCGTGGTTTTCGGCAGCTTCGTGCTGTCGGACAACGCGATCGTGAAGATGTTCGGGGTGGGCCTGGCCAGCGCGGTCTTCATCGACGCGACGGTCGTGCGATGCATGCTGGTGCCCGCCATCATGGTGCTGGCCCAGCGGGGGACCTGGTGGCTTCCCGCGTGGCTGGACCGCTTGCTGCCGCAACTGCAGGTCGAGGGGGATCCGAAGGCGCTCGAGCAGGAGACGCGGATTGCGGCGGCAGGCGGCCGGCCCAGGCCCCAGAACCTCTCACGCGTGCTCATGGCCATGTTGGGAGTCGCGCTCGCGTGGGTGATCTCGCTCGTCTTCGCAGCGGACTCCGGCTTCACCGTGCTGCCGACGGCAGGGACGATGCTGCCGGCGGCGGCGGTGTCAGCCGCGGCCGCCGGCCTGGCGGTCGCGGTCCCGCTGGCCGCCCGCAGGGGCGCCGGCGCACGTGGCGCGCAGGTGGGCGAGTTGTCCCCGGGGCTGCGGAGTCTGAGCTTCGCGATCGGTGCCGTGGTGCTGCTGCTCCTGGCTCAGGCCGTGGGGGGCCTGGGCGATCCCGGCAGGACGTCGGGATGGCTGGCGGGGTGGGCGATCGTCCTGCTCGGACTGGCCCTGGTCGCCATGTCCCGGGTGCCGGTGGTTCTCCCGGCGGCGCTGGGGGCCCTCGCGATGGCGATCACCCTGGCCACCGAGGGTGCCGGCGATGCCGCCACGGCACTCATGACCTGTCTGGGGCCGGCCGTCGTGGTCTGGCTGGTGGCGCTCATCGGACGCCTGGTCTTCCGGTCCAGGAAAGGGCAGCGAGCCGAGGTACGCGACGACGGGGCGAAGCAGCGGGCCGCCGTCGGGCCGGAGCTCGCCGATGGGATGCAGGCGCAGGCGGGCGCCAACGCAACCGAGGGACGCCAGGCACGATGACGGCTACCGGCCCTGTGCGGCGCACCGAAGTCGGGCGCGTCGGGCGCCAGAAGGCAGTGCGGGTCATCGCGGCAGTTGTCATGGTGGGCCTAGCACCAGCCATGGCGGCTACGTCCGCGTCGGCGGCAGATCGAGCGCCTGCGGACGGCCTGATCAGTCCCACGGCGTCCGCCCAGCCCAGTCCCGGCAGCACATCCTCCGCCCCGGCGACGGCCAGCTCTGCTGCCTCGGCGGCCACCGGCGGCTCCACCACCCCGGCGACGGCCAGCTCTGCCGCCCCTGCGGCCACCGGCGGCTCCTCCGCGAGCCCCGCCGCCGGGCAGTCGGATGGGACCTCGACGTCGCCGAGCCCGTCGGCCAGCGTGCCGCCGGCGCCCACAGGGCAGGGCCTCAGCGACAACGAGCTGATCGTCGCCCAGCTGGACGCAAGCGGGTTGCCGACGTCGGCAACCATCTACGACCAGCTCACCGCCGTTGGTCTGCCTTCACGCACGTATCAGAATCCGACCGCCACCAAGGACCTGGCCTACGTGGGCCAACGCGGGGCGCCGAAGGTCGAGAACGGTGACGCGAGCATCACCGTGGGCGGCGACGAATCCACCGTGACCACGCAGGCCGTCTTCGGCAAGCCGTTGCCGATCGGCCTGCATGCCGGATATAGCCGCATGGGCACTGCGGTGGCGCCCGCCGAGGTGGTCGAGGCGGACGGCACGATGGACGTGACCTACACAGTGACGAACACCACCGCCAAGGACCAGAGCATCGGCTACACCGCAGCTGACGGCTCCGCACACACGGACACCGCACCCGTCTTCGCGCCCTATGTGGGCACGCTGCGGGTCGAGGTGCCCAGCGGGGTGCGCATCGAAGACGCGCCCGGGGGAGTCGTCGTCGCAACTCCCAGCGGGGCGACGGCGGTGACGTGGCAACTCGTGCTCTATCCGCCGCTGGGCGACTATGAGCAGAAGCTGAACCTGCGACTCACGAGTGACCGCCTGGATATCCCGGCCATCCGGCTCGAGGTCGTGCCCGTGACGGATGCCGAGGATCCGGCCAGCTCCTTCAGTTCCGACCTGCTGGCCAAGAGCACCGAGGGCAGCGCCAACCTGGCTGACGGGCTCGGCCAGCTCAACAGCAGCACGCTGGAGTTGGCCGCCGGAGCGGCGGAGTTGTCCGCTGGATTGTCCGAGCTCGAGGCCGGAACCTACGAGTTGGCTGCAGGTTTGGACGAGGCCTATGCCGGGTCGGCGCAGTTGTCCTCGGCGATCGGGGCGCTCTCCTCCGGGGCCAACGCCGTTGCTGCGGGGCTTACCCAGTTGGCTGATTCCGCGGACATGCGTGCGGCTCAGCTCCAACTCGCCGGCGCCGCCGACGCCCTGGGGCGCGTCTCGGCGCTGCTGGGGGCGCCGGGCCAGGGGCTGCCGGGAACCGCGGGTACCCCCGGGGCCACCCTGTACCAGTTGACGCTCGCCGCTCAGCAGGGGTCTGCGGCGGTAGCCCAGCAGACGGCGGAGGTCTCGGCGCAGTTGGCGAATCTGGCCAAGGTGGACTTGCCGGCAGTGACGGATCGTGTGGGCGCGCTGCAGGTGGCGGCCAACGGCACGGCGGCTGACGTGGCAGCCGCGTTCAACGCGTTGTGCGCTGCCTCGCCGCTGCCCCCTGGGTGTGATCGGTTGCAGGCGGCCCAGACAGGCGTCGCTACAGTCCAGCAGCGGGCCGGCGACGTGCAGGCGGCGGCTCAGGATGCGCTGACGCGGGCCTCGGCGGCGGCTGGCACCGCCTCGGAGGCCGCTGAGCGGGCGAGCGCGGCGGCGGGGGCGCTGGCGGAGTTGGAGCGGTCGCTCGCGGCCGTGGCGGACGCGCTGGGTCAGGGCGGGCCGTCCGCCCCCGGCGTTGCGGCCAACCTGGTCGGAGCGGGGCAGGCGTTGACGGCGGCGACGAAGGCGCTGACAGGCTTGGCGACCGGTGCCACTGCGTTCGCGCAGGGTTTCGGCCAACTGGCGCAGGGGTCCAACGAGCTCACTGCGGGGCTGGCGGACGCGGCCGCGGGCTCGGACCAGCTGGCAGCAGGCACCACGCAACTGTCCGATGGTGCCGACCAGTTGGCGGCGGGGGCCCGGGACCTGCAACAGCAGGGCACCTCCAAGATCTACAGCGAGGTCGTCGCCTCGTCGGAGGACCCGGCTTTCGCCTCCGCCTACCTGACGGCGACTTACAAGCGCACCACCGAAGCCATGCCTTATGGGGCCCCGGAGGGCGCCGTCGGGCGGGCGGCCTACGTCTACGACCTGGCCACCCCGGCCAACTCCCAGCCGGTGAACTGGGGGGTTGTCGCGGCGACAGCTCTGGCAGCCATCGCGCTGACGATCATCGCGGTGCGCAGGATCGCGGGCCCAGGACCGGGTGGGAGCGCGGAAGGCGCCATGGCTGGCTCGGGGCCCGACGACCCGTCGGCGGCCCTGCTGCCGGAAGGGAGCCTGGAGGGAACGGAAGGGACCATGGAGGGAACAGGGGCAGAGTCCGAGCAGGCGGTGGCAAGCGAAGAGGAAACGGACGTCGACGCTGGGCCCGCTGCGCGGGCAGCCGCGCCAGCGTCAGCGGGCGATCATGACACCGACCCAGGCGGCACCGACGATGAGGATGCTCGCCAGATCGATGAGGAGCGATAGGCCGGCCGCTTTCATCGCCGTCACAGTGGTCGGCCAGGCCTCGCGCAAGGACCGGACCCGGATCCACTCAGCCAGGAAGACGCCCAGCAGGAAGCCGACGATGATCCCGACCACCGGGATCACGAAGAACCCGATGATCCCGCCCACCGCGCCGGCGACGAGCACGATGGCCGGCACCCCGCCGTCGCGCATCCAACGCGCGGGGATGAGGTACTTCAGCAGGGTCGCGAGGGCAACCAGGGCGACTGCGAAAACCGCCAGCGACCAGCCCCACACGCCACCTGCCACGACGCCCCAGACGGCCACGGCGGCGGCTGCCAGGAACGGACCAGGCAGGATCGGCAGGACCGTCCCGACGAGGGCGACTACCAGGGCGACGCCGACGAGGGCGGAGAGCCAGGTCAGACCAGACCTGCCCGCTGCGCGTCTGACTTGTCGATCGTGTGCGTGAAATCGTAGATCTCGGCTGCGAGGGGACGAACCTTGTCGATGTGCTCGCGCGCGTGGTGGCCGCAGAACAGCAGCTCGCCGCCGGAGAGCAGGCGCACCTGCACGAACGCCTGGGCGCCGCAGCGGTCGCAGCGGTCCGACGCCGTCAGCGGTGTCGGCTGGGTCATGGTGTTCATGGCCACCTCCGTTGCCATTCGTCGAGCTGTCCGAAGATCGTTCATTTCAGGTGCGCCGATCGGTGGTGCTGATCTTTGCCTTGCGCTACTCCAACAGTGTCACACGACTCCGACATTTCCTTGTGCCGCCGGCTTTCGCCTTGAGCGTAGCGGTTTCCCGCGCCCCGGCAAGGCCTGCGCGTGCGCGCAGTGTCGGGCGCCGCCGGCCGCTGGGCCAGACGTTATCGTCGTGGCGTGAGCAGCACACCTCCCGCGGATACCGGCAGCGGCGCCCCGAGCGTGCCCGAGGACGGCGCCGGGCCCTCGAGACGTCGCCGCCCCGCGTCGGGCAAAGGCGGGTACACGGCGAAGGACCTGACGGTGCTCAAGGGCCTGGACGCCGTGCGCAAGCGGCCGGGCATGTACATCGGCTCCACCGACCATCGCGGCCTCATGCACTGTCTGTGGGAGATCATCGACAACGCCGTCGACGAGGCGCTGGCGGGGCATTGCACGGCCATAACAGTCGTCCTGCACCCCGATGGCTCGGCCTCGGTGGACGACAATGGTCGCGGCATCCCGGTGGACGTCGATCCCAAGACGCGCCAGAGCGGGGTGCAGCTGGTCATGACGCAGCTGCACGCCGGCGGCAAGTTCGGCAGCACGTCCTACACGGCGGCCGGTGGCTTGCACGGCGTCGGCGCGAGCGTCGTCAACGCCCTGAGCGCCCGGCTGGACGTGGCGGTGGACCGCGGCGGGAGAACGCACGAGATGTCTTTCCGTCGCGGCGTGCCAGGGACCTTCGACGGATCGGGACCGGAGGCGCCGTTCCAGCGCAAGTCCGGGCTGGAGCAGACCGCGAAGGTGCCGGCCGGCAGGACGGGCACCCGGGTGCGGTTCTGGCCGGACCCGCAGGTGTTCACCCCCGGCGCGACGTTTGACTGGGCGCCGCTGGTCACCCGCGCTCGGCAGACGGCGTTCCTCGTGCCGGGCCTGAGCCTCACCATCGAGGACCGCCGCGACGACACCGACCTGCGGACCGAGACGCTGCGCTACCGCGGCGGCATCGGTGAGTTCGTCGACCACTTGAGCCAGGGCGACCCCGTCACCGCGGTGATCCGCCTGACCGGGCAGGGGCACTTCCACGAGACCGTGCCGGTGCTGGACAAGAAGGGGCACCTGACCAGCAAGGAGGTCGAGCGGACGCTGGACGTCGATGTGGCCATGCGCTGGAGCAGCGACTACGAGACCCGTGTGCAGTCCTTCGTCAACATCATCGCCACCCCCAAGGGCGGCACCCACGTCGCAGGCTTCGACCGGGCGCTGGTGAAGACGGTCAACGAAGCCCTGCGCGGCGCGAAGGTGCTGCGCGCCAGCGAGGACAACGTGACGAAGGAGGACATCGCCGAGGGCCTGACCGCGGTGGTGACCGTACGCGTGCCCGAGCCGCAGTTCGAGGGTCAGACCAAGGAGGTGCTGGGCACCCCGGCCGCCTCGCGGATCGTCGCGTCGGTGGTGAACAAGCAGCTCAAGGCGTGGTTCGAGGCTCCGCCGCATGGGCAGAAGGCATTCGCCAAGCAGGCGTTGGAGAAGGTCGCCAACGCAGCCCGAGCGCGCCTGGCGGCGCGCACCAGCCGCGATGTGCAGCGGCGCAAGAACGCGCTGGAGTCCTCGGCGCTGCCGGCCAAGCTGGCCGACTGCCGCAGCAGCGATGCCGAGCGCAGCGAGCTGTTCATCGTCGAGGGGGACAGCGCCCTCGGCACGGCCAAGCTGGCCCGCAACTCCGAGTTCCAGGCGCTGCTGCCCATCCGCGGGAAGATCCTGAACGTCCAGAAGGCGTCCGTCGGCGACATGCTCAAGAACGCCGAGTGCGCGGCGATCATCCAGGTCATCGGGGCCGGGTCGGGCCGCACGTTCGACCTGGACGCCGTGCGCTACGGCAAGATCATCGTGATGACGGACGCGGACGTGGACGGTGCCCACATCCGCTGTCTGCTCCTCACCTTGTTCCATCGCTACATGCGGCCCCTGCTCGAGGACGGTCGCGTGTACGCGGCGGTGCCGCCGTTGCACCGCCTGGAGCTGGTGCAGCCGGGGCGCAAGGGGAACGAGGTGGTCTACACCTACTCCGATGCCGAGATGAAGCAGCAGCTGGCGGAGGCGCAGCGCCGCGGCGTCAGGGTCAAGGATCCCATTCAGCGATACAAGGGGTTGGGCGAGATGGACGCCCGGCAGCTCAAGGAGACGACCATGGCCCGGGAGCACCGCCTGCTGCGCCGGGTGACGGTCGACGACGCCGAGGAGGCCGCCGGCGTCTTCGACCTGCTCATGGGCTCCGACGTGGCGCCGCGCAAGGAGTTCATCGTCTCGGGCGCGGACGAGCTGGACCGCAGCCGCGTGGACGTATAGCCCCGGCCGCGGGCCAGGGGTGCGGCGCGCTAGACGTCCTGCGGGATGATGCGCGCCGTCTGGACGTCGTACAGCGCACCCGCGACCGTCACGTGCTCGGGCAGCAGCGGGAACGACCGGATGCGCGACACGTCGCGGCGCAGGGCCCCGAGCTGGTCGTCGGTGGCGTTGAACTCCATGCTCCAGGTGTCCACGCCCCAGGCGTCGAAGATCCGCTGGTGGACGTACTCCTCGTCGCCCTTGGCCATCGCGCAGTCGGTGTGCGGCATCACCAGGATGCGTCGCACCTCCAGCAGGTAGCTCGCCAGCGCCAGCGTGCGAAGCACGTCCTGGGTGACGCGGGCGCCGGCGTTGCGCAGGATCTTGGCGTCGCCCACCGACATTCCCACGGCCTCCAGCGGCAGCACGCGGGAGTCCATGCACGTCACGATCGCCAGTCCCTTGGCGGCGCGGCCGGTGCGCCCGGACGGCTGGAAGCCGCTCACGAAAGTCTCGTTGCCCGCGAGGATGTCGGCGAAGGTCTCGCGATCGAACCCGCTGGCGTCGGCTGCGCTCATGGCACCAGGGTAGGGGGCGCTAGGCGCAGCATTCCGGCAACCCTGGGGAACGGTGCGACTACTCGCCGGTCTCGCCGGAGGAGTGCCCTGGGAACACTCCCATGTGCGAGTCCACCAGCGGCGCCGCGTTGTTGACCGCCGTCGCCACCTCGCCGAAGCCCACCGAGATCAGCGGCACCTTGCCGGGGTAGGTGCACAGGTCGCCCGCGGCGAAGACCCGGGGCAGCGAGGCGCGCATGGCTGAGTCCACGGTTACGCGGCGCTTGTCGAGCTCCAGGCCCCAGCCAGCCATGGGGCCGATGTTGGCGATGAAGCCGAGGGCAGCGATCAGCGCGTCGGTCTGCAGCGTGGTGACGTCACCGGTGTCGCGCTGGCGGATGTCGACCTCGGCGACGCCTTCGCCGCCGCGCACCGCCGCCAGCTCGAACGGGGTGTAGGCGGCGACCCCGAGCGCCAGGACCTTGTCGACCATGCCGGCGTGGGCTCGGAACTGCTCGCGCCGGTGCACGATCGACACCGACCTCGCCAGCGGCTGCAGCGACCAGGCCCAGTCGAACGCGGAGTCGCCGCCGCCCACGATGACCACGTCACGGTCGGCGTAGGCCGACAGCTGCGGGACGAAGTAGGCTGCGCCGCGACCGATCCACTCCTCGCCGACCGGCAGCGGGCGCGGCTTGAACGAGCCGATGCCGCCGGTCAGGATCACCGCCTTGGCCTCGATGCGCCGTCCCCGCGACGTCGTCACGACGGCGGGCTGCTCGGCCGAGGTCTGCAACTCCAGGGCCTGCTCGCCCAACAGGTACTCCGGGCCGGTGTGGGCGGCTCCCGTGTGGGCGCCGGCTTGCTCCACCAGGCGCTCCACCAGCTCGCGGCCCTTGACCACCGGGAAGCCGCCCACGTCGAAGATGTCCTTCTCCGGGTACATGGCGGTGATCTGTCCGCCGGGCTCGGGGAGCGCGTCCAGCACAATCGTGCGGAAGCCGCGGAACCCCGCGTAGTAGGCGCCGTACAGTCCAGCGGGTCCGGCCCCCACGATGAGCACGTCGCAGCTGGCGTCCATGCCCGTCACGCTACTCGCGCCACTTGATGGAACAGCCCATCGACGGGCGCTGCGGTTCCGGTACGGGAGCGGTGGCGACCAGGAGCTCCAGCGCCGTGCGCAGGTCGGCGCCGGTGACGGCTTCGCCGTTCTTGGGCGTGGAAGCGTCGAAGGCGCCGCGGTACCCGAGCCGGCCGTTGACGTCGTAGGCGAAGAAGTCCGGGGTGCAGACGGCGCCGAACTGCTTGGCGACGAACTGGTCCTCGTCGATGAGGTAGGGGAACTGCCAGCCGGCGCGGTCGGCCTGCTCTGCCAGTCCCGCCAGCGCATCGTCGGGGTAGGCCGAGGCGTCGTTGCTGCAGATGGCGACGAACTGGACGCCCTTGTCCGCGAACGCGGCCGCCAGCTCGCCGACCGCGGCCTCCAGGTGGCGGACGTAGGGGCAGTGGTTGGCGGCGAAGAGCACGACCAGCACCCCCTCGCCGCGCAGCTCGGGCAGGTTGTAGGTCCTCCCCGTCAAGTCGGGGAGGGTCTGGTCGGGCAGCGCGGTGCCCAGCGGCACCTGCGAGGAGGAGACGGCCATGACCCCGACGCTAGTCGCGCGGAGCGGGAGTTGCGACCCTGGCGTCATCACCACGCGTCCTGTTCACCTGGGCCGGTGCCCCCCTCCGGGGTGCCTTAGCCTGTCTCGGAGTCAGGTTGTTCCAGCGGACTGCCGATATCGTGGCAGCAGCTCTCGTCGTTTTGCGGGGTGATCGCAGTGCTCTGGGCGCGGACCAGGGGGGTGGTTGGCCGTGTTGGCGTCATCGCGCTGGCGGTCTTGGCGCTGCTGCTGTCGCTGTCCGTTCTCAGGCCCGGCGCAGCCAGCGCAGCCGCTGCCGAGCACACCATCGACGCGCCGACCACGGCCGAGGTGGGCCAGAAGGTCGACCCTGGGGAGCAGGCCACAGTATCGGTGGCAAGGGTGGATGCCGCCGGCAGGATGAGGGTCGACAGCTACCCGGTCACCGGGCCGGAGGGCGCTGTCAGCGCGATCGCCGAGGCTCGATCCGACCCGGCCGCCGTCGCCGCCGACGTGGCGCAGCCGATCACACCCCTTGGCGACCCTTCCCGTCCCGGGAGCGGCACTCAGCTGGGCCAGTACGGCCTGGACATGCTGTGCATCGACCCCCCGTCGCTGGCGGGCAACGCGTTCGCCGGTCAGCCGCCGTGTGCCGACGATGCACAGGCCCATGCCTCGGGCAAGGGCCAGATCGTCGCGCTCGTCGACACCGGGCTGCAGCCGGGCCATCCAGACCTGTCGGATCTGCTGGTGGATGGCGCCGCCTGCGTGGACGAGCTCGACTGCGTAGCCGTGCCGGCTGGCCAGACCCGCGATACCCGGGGCCACGGCCAGGGCGTCGCGGGGACGGTGAACGCCGTGACCGGCAACGGGGTGGAACTGGCCGGGACGGCGCCCGCGGCCCGGCTCATGCCGGTGCGGATCTACGACGACCTCGGCGCCGCGACCACGATCGACATGGCCAACGGGGTGCTGTGGGCGGTGGCTAAGGGCGCCACCGTCATCAACATCTCCTCGGGGTGGAACGGCGATCCGGACCTGGTCGTCGAAGCGGCCATCCAGTGGGCGTTGCTCAACGACGTCCCGGTGGTGGCATCGGCCGGGAATGGCGGTGTCGCCGCACCGGTCAACTATCCGGCCGCCATCGACGGCGTCATCGCCGTGGGGGCGGTGGACTGGACCAGGACGGTGGCAACCTTCTCGAGCCGTGGCTGGTGGGTCGACGTCGTGGCAGCGGGTGTGGGGGTGCCGGTGCTGTGCGCGGCCTGGGTGCCGGGGCAGGGGTGCAGCTCGTCTGGGACGTCCTTCGCCTCCCCGCAGGTGGCGGCTGTGGTGGCCATGCTGCGCGAACTCCACCCCCGGGCCACCCCAGCCATGATCGAGCGGCAGCTGCAGCGCACAGCCGCGGGGCAGGGGGAGTCGGCCGCGGGCCGGAACGACGACTACGGCTGGGGTGTGACCGATCCGGTGGCGGCCCTGACGCAACCGATGCCGGTGGCCATCGACGCCGCTGTCGGCGGCGACGCCAGGGCCACGGTGACCTTCAGCACCTCGGGCGACACTCGATCCGGCACCCACGTCGAGTACTCGCTGGATCACGGTGCGACCTGGATCAGTCCTGCGCCTGCGGTGTCCGCGAGCCCGCTGCGGCTGACCGGCGTTCCCAACGACACGACGAACAGCGTCCGACTGCGGATGGTCAATGACTATGGCGCAGGGCCCGCCAGCGACGATGCCACCTTCACGACGCACTCGGTGGGGACAGTCTTCGTGCCGATCGAGCCGGTGCGGGTCATCTCGACAAGGGCGGACAGGGCGCCGCTGGCGCCGCAGGAGACGCGGCTGCTGCCGGTGGCAGACCAGATCTCCGCCGACGGCGGCGCCCGGGGTGTTGTGCCGGCGGGGGCAGTCGCCGTCGCGTTCAACCTCACGGTCCCGGCCGGGGCCTCCGGCGGGCACTTGCGGATCATGCCCGGCGACGTGGCGGCCTCGACCGCGTCGGCCATCAACTTCCGGCCGGGGGAGTCGATAGCCAACGGCCAGGTGGTCAAGATCGACGCCGACCGCATGGTCCGCCTGTTCAACGGCAGCAGCGGCGCCACCGACGCCCTGGTGGATATCACCGGGTACTTCGTCCCGACCTCCGAGGCGACGACGGAGCAGCTGGCGGGCGGCCGCTTCACGGCGGTGGCACCGACGCGGGTCTACGACTCCGGCGCCGATCCGGCCGCCGAGCTGGAGCCCGGGCAGACCCGGGAGGTTTCGGTGCTGCGAGCCCTGGCGGGATCTCCGCCGGCACTCCAGGCCGGGCCGCAAGTCGTGCCGGCCGGCGCCTCGGCCGTCGCCTACAACATCACGGTCGTGACGCCCGGGGCGGCCGGGCATCTACGCGTCTACCCGGCCGACCGGCCGGAACCGGGGGCGTCGGCGATCAACTGGACCGCGGGCGACAAAGTCGCCAATGGTCTTGTCGCCAAGATCGACTCGGCCGGCCGGCTCAAGGTCGCCAACCATGGCGGCTCGCCGGTGCGCTTCCTGATCGACGTCCAGGGGTACTACTCCGCAGCGGGAGCGCAGTTCTACGCGGTGGATCCGGCGCGGGCGTTCGACTCGCGTGCGCCCCAGCCGGCGCCGGGGATGCTCGAGACTGGGCCGGCCGGCGTGCGCACCGTCTCGGTGGCCGATGCCCGCGACGCCCGCGGCGCGGTCGCAGTCGCCGGTGGCGGCCTGGTGCCGGCCGGGGCCCAGGGCATCGCCTACAACCTCACGGTCACGGGCACCCTGGGCGGCGGCCACCTGCGGGTCTATCCCGCGGGCTCGGCACTGCCAGGCGCGTCGGCGATCAACTGGCCCGGGATCGGCTACACCAGGGCAAACGCCGCCGTCGTGCAGACACCGGCGGACCGGCGGGTGTCGCTGTACAACGGCGGCGCCGCAACCCACGCCCTGATCGACATCCTGGGGTACTACCGCTAGCAGCAGTCGGCGGGAAGGTCCGCCCTCATGCGGTGTCGTCCTCGGACCCGCCAGGTGAGCCTGAGCCGTCCGGGGGGTCGCCCGGGTCGGCCAGCGGGAGACCTGCAGCGGCCAGGTGGCGTAGGCCGCGGGGCGTCGGGACGCCGGGCGCGTCGCGGTGATCCTCCACTTGGGGCAGGCCCACCGGCTTGCCAACCCGGTCGCAGGCCCCCGGCGCCGGACCCACCGCCGCCAACACGACCGCCGTCTCTTCCTTGCGCAGGCGCTGGCAGCGCACGCCCGCTGTCGCGCGGCCCTTGGCTGGGAACGCCGCCAGCGGGGTGAGCTTCCAGCTGGTCGGCGTCACCTGGTCCGCGCGCCTGCGGGTGCCGGCGCAGGTGACCACCATCGCGTCAGCGTCCGTTGCCGCGACCACCGCGAAGGTCGCGACCCGGGCATCCTCGCCGAGCTTGATCCCGGCCATGCCGCCGGCCCCTCGGCCCTGCGGCCGCACGGCATCGGCGCCGAAGCGCAGGAGCTGCCCGGCATCGGTGACGAAGACCAGCTCGGCATCGTCGTCGCAGGCGGCCGCCGACACCACCTCGTCGCCGTCGCGCAGCGAGATCACGGGCCAGTCGTGCTTGTTCACCTGCTCCGGCAGCACGCGCTTGACCGTGCCCCGCGCGGTGCCGAGGGCCACGACCGCGTCCAGCGGGACCACCCCCACGCAGCGCTCTCCCTCCGACAGGCCGGCGAATTCGGCGACCTCGGCGCCGCCTACCAGGCTCGGGTGCCCAGCAGTGCCGGGCAGCGCCGGCAGGTCGACGACCGGGAGCCGCACCACGCGCCCGCGAGAGGTGACCAATCCGAGCTCGGCCCGGGTCGTGGTGCTGACGGCGGCGGCCAGGGCCGAATGCGACCCGCGGCGCCCGCCGGGAGGTGCCGTCGCCAAGGGCACACGGGCGATGAGGCCGGTGGCGTCCAGCAGCACTGCGCAGGGGGAGTCCTCGAGCTCCATGGACAGCTGGTCGCCTGGCGCCGGCTTCGTCGCAGGCGCCTCCAGCAGCACCGTGCGGCGGGGCGTGGCATGGGCCGCCGCCACCTCGGCCAGCTCATCGGACACCGTGCGGGTCAGCACGTCCTCATGGTCCAGGATCTCCGTCAGCGCGGCGATCGTGGCGTTGAGCTCCTCGCGCTCGGACTCCAGCTCCAGGGTGGAGAACTTGGTCAGCCGGCGCAGCGGCATGTCCAGGATGTAGTTGCCCTGGGCCTCGGACAGGTCGAAGATCGTCATCAGCCGGGTGCGCGCGGAAGCGGCGTCGTCGCTGCTGCGGATGACGGCGATCACCTCGTCGATGTCGAGGATGGCGATCAACAGGCCCTCGACCAGGTGCAGCCGCTCCTGGGCCTTTCGCCGGCGGAACTCGCTGCGCCTGCGAACGACGTCGCGGCGATGGTCCAGGAACACCCCCAGCAGCTCGCGCAGGCCCAGGGTGCGGGGCGCGCCCTCCACGAGCGCGACGGCGTTGACGCTGAACTGCTCCTCCATCGGGGTCAGCCGGTAGAGCTCGGCCAGCAGCGCCTCGGGGTTGATTCCACTCTTGAGCTCGATCTGCAGCCGCAGCCCCTTGTCGCCGTCGGTCAGGTCGGTCAGCCCCGAGATGCCGGCGATCTTCTTGGCCGTGTGCAGGTCCTTGATGCGCTGGATCACCCGCTCCACCCCGACGTTGAAGGGCAGCTCCGTCACGACGATGGCGCGTCGCCGGGCGGTCACCTGCTCCACGCTCGTCGTCGCGCGCATCTTGAAGGTGCCGCGGCCGGTCGCGTAGGCCTCCCGGATGCCGTCCAGGCCGATGATGCGGCCGCCGCTGGGCAGGTCCGGGCCGGGCACGAAGCGCATGAGCGACTCGGTGGTCGCCTTCGGGTGCTTGAGCAGGTGCCGGGCTGCGGCGATCACCTCGCCGAGGTTGTGCGGCGGGATGTTCGTGGCCATGCCGACGGCGATGCCGGTGGTGCCGTTCACCAGCAGCGACGGGATGGCGGCGGGCAGCACCGTCGGCTCCAGCTCGCGGCCGTCGTAGTTGGGCGCGAAGTCGACAGTGTCCTCGTGGATGTCTGCGACCATCGGCATCGCGGCGGTCGCCAGCCGACACTCGGTGTAGCGCATCGCGGCGGGGCCGTCGTCGAGGCTGCCGAAGTTGCCGTGGCCGTCGATGAACGGCAGCCGCAGCGAGAACGGCTGCGCCATGCGCACCAGCGCGTCGTAGATCGCGCCCTCGCCGTGCGGGTGCAGCCGGCCCATGACCTCGCCCACGACGCGGGCGCTCTTGACATGGCCGCGGTCCGGCCGCAGGCCCATCTCGGCCGATTGGTAGAGGATGCGCCGCTGGACCGGCTTCATGCCGTCGCGGGCGTCTGGCAGGGCCCGGGAGTAGATGACCGAATAGGCGTACTCCAGGAAGGAGCCGCGCATCTCCTGACCGACGTCGACATCGACGATCCGCTCGCTGAAGTCGGGCTCGGTGTCGGTGGGCGAAGGCATGGGGCGATTATCGCCGTCACTGCCCGCGGCGCCGTTCCACACCCGCCGTCGTGTCCCCGCTGCGCGCTAGATTGCGGTGCGTGGAGCGCCCCGCGGACTATCCCGAGCATCTGGAAGCCGACGTGCTGCTGCGCGACGGCCGCCCCTGCCGCATCCGCCCGATCACGCCCGGCGATGCCGCCGGCCTGGCCGCCTTCCACCGCTCGCTTTCCTCGCGCACGGTGTATTTCCGGTTCTTCGCGCCGTACCCGGAGCTGAGCGAGGCAGACCTGCAGCGCTTCACCAACGTCGACTACGCCGACCGGCTGGCGCTGGTGGCCACGCAGGGCGGCGAGCTCGTCGGCGTCGGTCGCTACGACCGGATCAACGACACTGAGGCAGAGGTGGCGTTCACCATCCGCGACGAGCACCAGGGCCGCGGCCTCGGCTCGGTGCTGCTGGAGCAGTTGGCCGCTGCGGCGCGCGAGCAGGGCATCGAGCGCTTCGTGGCCGAGGTGCTGCCATCCAACGCCCGCATGATCGGCACTTTCACCGAGGCCGGCTATAACGTCGCGCAGCGCATGGAGGAGGGCGTCGTCTCGCTCGGCTTCGACATCGAGCCGACGGAGAAGGAGTCCGCCGTGATGATCGCCCGCGAGCGTGCGGCGGAGCAGCGCTCGGTGGCTGCGCTGCTGTTCCCGCGCAAGGTCGTGGTGATCGGCGTCAGCCGGCGGCCGGAGTCGATCGGCCAGCTTGTGGTCCGGAACATCCTCGCCGAGGGCTTCCAGGGCTCGCTCTATGCCGTGCATCCCGAACTCGACGAGGTCGCCGGAGTGCCGGCCTATCGGTCGGTCGCGGCGGCGCCCGGACCCATCGACCTGGCCATCGTCACGGCGCCCATCGGCTCCGTGACCGACATCGTCTCCGACTGCGCGGCGGCGGGCGTGCGCGCCATCGAGGTCATCTCGTCTGGTTTCTCGGACTACGACCCCGACGGTGAGCGTCGCCGGGAGGAGCTGGTGGAGGGCGCGCGCGAGTGCGGGATGCGGGTGGTGGGGCCGGAGGCGCTGGGCATGATCAACACCGACCCGCGGGTCCGGCTCAACGCCAGCCTGGCCGAGGTCGTCCCCGAGCGCGGCCGGATCGGCTTCTTCTGCGAGTCCGGCACCCTCGGCGCGACTTTCCTGGAGGAGATGGCCCTGCGCAAGCTGGGGCTGTCGACCTTCGTGTCGCCGGGGATGCGGGTGGACGTCTCCGGCAACGACTTGCTGCAGTACTGGGAGTCCGACGAGTCGACGGGCGTCGTGCTGCTCTACCTGCAGGGCCTGGGCAACCCGCGCAAGTTCGCCCGGATCGTTCGCCGGCTGTCGCGGCGCAAGCCGGTGCTGGCCGTGCTCTCGGGGCGGAGCACCGGCTTCGACGCCCGGCTGCCCGAGCCCGTGGTGGACGACCTGCTGGCCCAGTGCGGGGTGCTTCAGACCGCGACCATCGGGGGCCTGCTGGACGCGGCTGCGCTCATGGCCATGCAGCCCGTGCCGCGTGGGCGCCGGGTGGCGCTGGTGAGCAACTCGACGGCGCTTCTACTGCACACGATGGACCTGGTCGAGGCGGCGGGCATGCAGACGGTGGCGCGGCCGTACCGCGTGCACTGGGACGCGGGAGCCGACGCGGTGGGGTCCGTGCTGGCGGCCGCCCTCGCCGCCGAGGATGTGGACGCCGTCGTGGTGATCCACGTGCCGCCCGTGCGCACCGATCTGAGCGGCGTCGCCGAGGTGCTGCGCGATGTCGCGGTGGACTCCTCGAAGCCGGTGCTCGCGGTCCTGCCGCACGAGACGGGTCTGACCGGGCGCTCGTCGCTGGTGAGCAACCCGGGTCGCTCGGGGGTTCCGGGCCCGGGTTCGGTTCCGGTCTACGGCGAGCCCGCGGCGGCGGTGGCCGCGCTCTCGCTGGCGGTCCAACATGCCGACTGGCTGTCGGCGCCGGTGGGGGAGGAGCCCGCCGGGGAGGGGGTGGACTTCGAGCGCGCCGAGCGGCTGGTCGAGTCGAAGGTGGGCGAGACCGCGCCGCTGCCGATCGACCATCGGCGGTCGACGCAGCTCGCGCCGGGGCCGACGGAGACGGCCGAGCTCGAGCCGGTGACGGGAGCGGTGCGGCCGTCGGCGCGGCGAACGGACGACGCCGAGGTGGTCACGCTGTCCCAGGACGAGGCGATCGAGCTGCTGGGCGCCTACGGCGTCGAGCTGTGGCCGAGCTTCGAGGTCTTCAGCGAGGACGAGGCGGCGGCTGTCGCCCTCGACGTCGGCTATCCGGTCGTGCTGAAGACGGCCGCGGTGGCGCTGCAGCATCGCGCCGACCTGGGAGGGGTGCGCACGAACATCGAGAACGAGCGCGGGCTGCGCGCGGCCTACCTGTCGATGTTGGCGCAGCACCCGCGCGACGCGGGCGCCAGCATGGTCGTGCAGGCCATGGCGCCGGCCGGTGTTCCCTGCACCATCGTCACCCGTGAGGATCCGGCGTTCGGGCCGGTGCTCGGATTCGCCGTCGGCGGGTATGTGTCGGACCTCGTGCAGGACTGGGCTTACTGGACGCCGCCGCTGACCGACGTCGACGCCCACCACCTCCTGCGCGCGCCGCGGACGTCCGCCTTGCTCTTCGGCTACCGCGGCGCCGGATCCGTCGATACCGACGCCCTGGCCTCGCTGCTCCTGCGCGTGTCCCGGCTGGCCGAGGACTGGCCGCAGTTGCGCCGACTGGAGCTCAACCCGGTGCTCGCCACCGAGTTCGGCTGCTACGTGCTGGGCGCGAACATCGACCTTGTGCCGGCCCCCGAGCGGCAGGAGCACCGGCCCAGGCGCATGGGCTAGGTCTCTTCCACAGCCAGGGCCAGGCTAGGTGCGCACCTGCCGATTCCCGATGCTCCCGTGGCAGGATGGGCACATGCGACATACCGCGGCGGAGCACGTCCGGCTGCGTCAGGCAGTCGAGCGGACCGGCTACTACCCGGAGTTGGTGCTCGACTCGCTGCGCACGGCGCTGGGCGCCCAGGACATCGCCTCCTTCCTCGTGCATCACGAGGCCACGTTCGACGGCGAGGAGCTGCGGCGCCACATCACCGTCCTCGTGCTCACCGAGAGCCGGCTGATCGTCGCCCATGTGGACGAGTTCCCGGCCGAGGAGGGCCTCCCCGCGCGGGCGGCGTCATCCACCGAGGCGGTCCGGATCGAGCTGATCTCGTCGGTGGTGGTCAGCAGGACCATCCCGGACCCGGCGCACTACCGGCCGGATCGTCCTCCGACAGAGGTCGTCATCACCGTCGGCTGGGGCGCGGTCAACCGCATCGACTTGGAGCCGGCGCACTGCGGGGATCCGCAGTGCGACGCTGACCATGGCTACACGGGCACCTCGTCCAACGACGATTTCACCGTGCGCATCTCCGAAGCCGATGGTGAGGACTCCGTGCTGCAGGCACTGGCCTTCGCGGCCACCCTGTCGGCGGTCAGTTCGCACTAGCTGGACATGTCAGGCGCGTCCAACGCGCCGCCGGTCGAGGGCGGAACTACTCGTCCTTGGGATCGTGGCGGCTGACGCCGAACAGAATCTCGTCCCAGGTCGGCTCCCGGCGCTGGTCGGCGCGCTGCCGTGAGGAGCGCCGTCGGGCGGCCCGGCGCGACAGCGGCTTGCCGCCGCCGGCCGCCGCCGGGGCGCCGTCGCGCGGAAGGGGAGACACGTTGGAGACCTCCACCGGGGTCCCCGCCGGCTCGGGACGCCCGGAACCGGCCGGGTGTCGCGCGATCGCCTGCTCCTCGGTCATCCCGGACACGGCCTCGTCCTCGATGACGACCACCGACTCGGACTGCGGCTCCGGTGCCGCGGGTACGGCCGGCTCCGGGGCGTTGCTGAGCCAGCGGGCGGCGTCGTTCTCGGGGATGACGGTGCGCGAGGTGGGGTCGAAGGTGAACTCTGCCGCGTCATCGGACATGGAGACCGTCGACTGGTCGGCGGGAATGCGGGCGACCACCGTCCACAGTGCGTCGTGGCGTCGCCAGGAGTCCCAGTCGGGGTCGCTCAGGACGCCGCGGGAGCGGAGCTTCTCGGTGACGGCCTCACGCAGCGTGTCGCCGCTGGCCAGGATGCAGGCCTGGGCCTGCTCGGCCACGTAGGCCCGCTCCTGCAGGATCGGCACGGCGAAGCTCTCGACCTTTTCCAGGGGAAGCCCGGACTCCGCGACCACCTCGTCCAGCGAGGCGCCGTGGCGCAGTCGGCGCTGCACGTCCTTGAGCGTCAGCGGTCCGTCGACGGGGATGCGCATCTGCAGCTGCGACCGACTCTTCTTCGGCGCCAGCGCCGCCCGCATGCCCTCGGTCACCGTGATGGTGAACTCATTCCCCTGCGAATCCGCCAGGTACAGGGTCTCCCCGTTGTTGGACACGCGGGTGAAAGTCAGATGCGGCATCCGATGCTCCTCCAGTGGCTCGGCGGCAAGTGTCGCAGATGCCCGCAGGCATCGGCGGAAGCCACGACGGGCGGCATTGGCCCCGCTCTCCGTGCCGTGTCGGCGTGCGCGCCGACGGCGGACCGGCGAGACTGCCAGGCATGCCCGACTATGACGCCCTGCTGCTCGTGTCCTTCGGCGGACCTGAGGGACCCGACGACGTCTTGCCGTTCCTCGAGAACGTCACCCGCGGCCGCGGCATCCCCCCTGAGCGCCTGCTCGAGGTCGGCGCGCACTATCGCCACTTCGGGGGCGTGTCGCCGATCAACGCCCAGAACCGCGAGCTCATCGAGGCCCTCGCGGCCGAGTTCGCCGGGCGCGGGCTGGAGCTGCCCATCTATTTCGGCAACCGCAACTGGGACCCGTTCCTGGCCGACGCGCTCCGGGAGCTCGACGCTGCGGGCGCGACGCGGGTGCTCGCGCTCGTCACCAGCGCCTACTCGTCGTACTCCGGCTGCCGCCAGTACCGCGAGAACCTGGCGTCAGCCGCCGTCGATGCCGGAGTCGCCGGCCGCATGCGCATCGACAAGGTCCGCAACTACTTCGACCATCCCGGTTTCGTCCAGGCCAACGTCGAGGCAGTGATGGCGGCGCTCGCCGACCTGGGCGCGCAGGTGCCGATCGACCCGAAGGTCCGGCTGGTCTTCACCACCCACTCCATCCCGTCTGCGTCGGCCGAAGCGAGCGGACCGCCCAACTGGCCGGCGCTGGCGGCCACCGAGCGGGGCGGCGGAGCCTACGTCGCCCAGCATCGTGCGCTCGCCGCCGTGATCGCGGCCGCGGTGTCGGAGCGTGTGGGGGCCCCGCTGGAGTGGGAGCTGGTCTTCCAATCGCGATCCGGACCGCCGCAGGTGCCGTGGCTGGAGCCAGATATCTGCGACTACCTCGATGTGGTCGCCGAGGAGGGTGCCGCCGGTGTCGTCATCTCACCCATCGGGTTCGTCTCGGATCACATCGAGGTGCTGTGGGACCTCGACACCGAGGCGCTCGGGCATGCCGCCGAGCTGGGCTTGCCGGCGGTGCGCGCGGCGACGGCGGGCACCCACCCGGCGTTCGTGGCGGGCCTGGCCGATCTGGTGCAGGAACGCATCGCCGACGTGCCGCTCGAGCAGCGTCCCGCGCTGACCGAGCTCGGACCCGGCTGGGACGCCTGTCCGGTCGGTTGCTGCCCGAACCCTCGCGGCGAGCGGCCGGCGCTGTGCGGGGCGGGCGCGTGACGTTGCCGACCTCGACGGTGCCACTGGATTCCGACGAGCGTCTGCTGCAGCGGGCGATGCTGGCTGCGTCGGCGGCCGGCGAGCTGCTGCTCGCCCGGCCCGCCGACCTGGTGGTGGAGTCGAAGTCCTCCGCCACCGATGCGGTGACCGCGATGGACCGGGCCAGCGAGGACCTGCTCGTCCGGATGCTGCTGGCCGACGGTGCGACCGATGCCGTGCTGGGCGAGGAGGGGGGAGAGCGCGCCGGCAGCTCGGGGGTGCGCTGGGTGCTCGACCCGCTGGACGGCACCGTCAACTACCTCTACGGGCTGCCGGAGTGGGCTGTGAGCGTGGCCGCGCAGCGGCAAGGCCGCACGGTCGCGGGCGTCGTGGCCGCGCCTCTCCTGCAGCGGCGCTGGTGGGCGGTTGCCGGCGGCGGAGCGTGGACCGCGCTCGGCGACGATGAGCCGCGGCGGCTGCAGGTGGGCGGCGAGCGTCGCCTGGGCCATGCGCTCACCGGAACGGGTTTCGGCTACGCCGCGGACCGGCGCGGCCGACAGGGGGAGCTGCTGGCCCGGGTGATCGCCGAGCTGCGCGACGTCCGCCGGATTGGTTCAGCCGCCATCGACCTGTGCTACGTGGCGGGCGGCGAGTTCGACGCGTATTTCGAGCAGGGCCTGCACGAGTGGGACTCCGCTGCCGCCGCACTCATCGTCGCTGAGGCGGGCGGCGCCGTGGAGGTGCTCGCAGACTGGGAGCCCGACGGCTCCGCGCTCACGGCCGCCGCCAACCCGGACCTGCTCCGAGAGTTGCGCGCGCTGCTCGTCGCAGCTCAATCCAGCCGGCGCAGCAGCCTGGGGTAGCGCTGCGCGTTGGCGACGTACATCGCGACGCCCTCGGTCACCATGTCGTCGGTCACAGCATCCGGGCGCAGCTTCGCGGGCACCCCCAGGGCCATCGCTCGGGAGGGCACCACCATCCCGTTGGGCACCAGGGCCTGAGCCCCCACCAGCGCCCAGGACTCGACCACCGCCCGGTGCAGGACGACGGAGCCGGATCCGATCAGCGCGTCGTCGGCGATCGTGCAGCCTTCCAGGTGCGCCCGGTGGCCGACCACGCAGCGGGCGCCGATCGTGGTGGGCAGCGCTCGGGTGCAATGCACCACGGTCCCGTCCTGCACGGAGGTCTGGTCGCCGACGGTGATGGTGTTGTTGTCGCCGCGCAGAACCGCCCCAGGCCAGATGCTGGCCTCCTCCCCGACGACCACGTCGCCGATGAGGACGGCGTCGGGGTGGACGAAGGCGGACGGGGCGATGGTGGGCTGGAGGTCGCCCAGCGCGTAGATCGGCATGAACGCAAGGTAATCGAAGTGCCCGCGGAGGTGAACAATCACGCGTTTGGTGGTGCTGGCGCGCTCTCCCCGCCGGTCATAGGGCACAATCGCCCGCCGAAGGGCATAACGGCCGCGCACGCGGTGTTCCCCCGCTGGACCCGCTCCAGCGTCGTCCGAGATCGAGTAGATGGGATGGTTCCCGGTGGCAACCGACTACGACGCCCCGCGCAAGACCGAAGAGGACATCCGCGAGGAGAGCTTGGAGGAGCTCAAGGCCCGCCGGGCGGACAAGCAGGCCACCATGATCGACGAGGAGGAGACGGAGATCGTCGACCTCCCGGGTGCGGACCTGTCTGATCAGTCGCTCACGGCTCGCGTCGTGCCGCAACAGGCCGACGAGTTCACCTGTTCGGAATGCTTCCTGGTGCACCACCGCAGCCAGCTGGTGAAGGTGGTGGACGGCCAGCCGATCTGCTCGGACTGCGCCTGAGCTCAGCTCAGCTCAGCTCAGCCGTCCTGCCCTCGCGCCGGGCGAGCCGAGCTGCGCCGCGCTGGATGAGGACGTCGATCAGGGCCGTCGTCAGGGCCGTGATCCCGGCCCACAGCAGCACCGTCGCCAGCGGGGTCGCCAGGTCCTCGCTGCCGGGGGGCTGCTCGCCGGTCTTCTTCTCGTACCCGGCTTTCAGCGACTTGCGCACCGCCCAGGTGGCGCCGAGCGAGACGATGGGTGCGATGGTGCGGGGGTCGATGGCCATGAATCCTCCGGTGGTGATCGAACTCGCGCGGTCGCGGTTCAGCGTTCGGGTTGGGCGGACCGCTGCGTAGCGCCGCCGCTGGGCGGGGTCGCGCCCATAATGGCAGAAACCAGCAGCTCAGGTTGCCTGGTAGAGATCAGCCAGTATGGATGCGGATCGCGCGGATCGACCACTTCGACCGCCACCGCCCGGCGCGAGTACGACGTGCGCAGGAGCAGGTAGGCGTCGGCATCGGCGCCGGGTCCGCGCGCGATCGCGGCATCGGCCTCGTCCAGGGCCCGCACCCGACCGACGAACTCCAGCGGCAGGGTGGCCCTTCCGGCGCGCAGCACCTGGTCGTCCACGCTGACGACTGCTGCGGTGCGGCCCACGACCCACACGGCCAGCGCCGCGAGCACGGCGAAGCACAGCCAGCCGGCGACCGCCCCCAGCGCGCCCCCGTACGCGATCGCCAGGAACGCGGCAGCGGCGAACCCCGCCAGCCACAGCCAGAGCGACGGGCGCAGCACCTCGCGGAAGCGCAGGGGGGATGAGTCGGGCGCCCCCGGCGCCGACGGCTGTCGTTCGCGATCCACCCGACCCAGCGTAGGCTCACAGGTCATGGCGATCCCCCTGCGGCATCCGGACGCGCCGGCGCCGGGCGTCCACCTCCCCAGCCACTACGTCAACTGCTTCGCCTGCGGACCAGAGCATGTGGGCGGCCTGCACATCGAGCTCCAGGCCGCAGAGGGTCTGGCGGTCACTGGCCGCTTCATCGTCGGCGAGGCCCACCAAGGGGCCCCGGGCATCGCCCACGGAGGGATTCTCGCGGCCGTCATGGACGAGCTGCTGGGCAGCTTGAACTGGATGTTGATGTCGCCGGCGGTGACCATCGAGTTGACGACGAGGTTCCGCCGCCCGGCGCCGGTCGATGCCGAGCTGTGGCTGTCGGCGCATGTCCTCACGGTCGTCGACGGCACAGTGCAGTCGGCGGGGGAGGCGCGGCTGGACACGCCGGACGGCGAGCTGGCAGTGGTAGCCAAAGGGCTGTTCCGACAGGTGCCTGCTGACCATTTCCGGCGCCACGGCCGTCCCTCCGACGTCGCAAACGCCCGCGGCGACGCACCCTGGCGGGCGCGGCAGGCCGCAGGTGACCCGGGGCTGCAGGTCCGAGCGTCCGAGCCGCTCCAGGGGTTCGCGCCGTGAGCCCGGAGGTGCCGGTGTTGCTGCAGCAGCTGGACCCCGGTCTGCCCGCGCCCACCTACGCGCACCCGGGAGATGCCGGCGCCGACCTGTGCTCCCGGATCGACGCCACGCTGGCGCCAGGCCAGCGGCTGGCGGTGCCGACGGGGGTGGCTCTTGCCCTACCTGACGGCTACGCGGCCTTCGTCATGCCGCGCAGCGGGCTGGCGCTGCGCTCGGGCATCGGCCTGGTCAACAGCCCGGGCACGATCGACGCCGGGTATCGCGGGGAGATCTCGGTCGTCCTGGTCAACCTCGATCCAGCCGCGCACTTCGAGCTCCGCCGAGGCGACCGCGTCGCCCAGCTGGTGCTGCAGCGCGTCGAGCGGGCGCGGTTCGTCGTCGTGGATCGGCTGCCGGGCTCGGTTCGCGGAGCCGGCGGCTTCGGGTCCACCGGCGGCTAGTGGGTCAGTCGCTCTGCGGCACGCCGCACAGGTTGAGTAGCGTGGCCTCCTGAGCGCGGCACCGCCGCTGCGCGGAGGGAGCCGAGGTGTTCAGTCGCAAGAAGAAGAAGCAGGCCGAGGACGAGGCCCGCGCAGCGGCTACCGCCGCCGCAGCGGCCACCGTCGCCGCAGGTGACCTGGAGCAGGCCGCGGAGGTGCCTCCCACGGCGGCGAGCGCCGGTGAGGGCGGTCCGGGAGGCTCTCCGATCGATCCTGCGGACTCCCCGAACGACCCGGACGGGACGATCTTCCAGTCGGTCGCGGAGTCGGTTCCGCCCGGTCCCTATGACGCGGCAGCCGTCCCCGTGTCCTCGGTGTCCCGGGTCGACCTCGGCAGCATGCAGGTGGCGGGCTTCACCTCTATGAACATCACGCTCGAGTCCGACCCCTCCCAGACGCGCATCGTCAGCATCGTCGCCTCGTTCGAGGATGCCGCCCTTCGCATCCAGCCGCTGGCGGCGCCCCGCAGCGGCGGCTTCTGGGAGGAGATGCGGCCCCAGATCATCGAATCGATCAAGTCCGCCGGCGGGGACATCGAGGAGGTCCCCGGGCGCTTCGGCACCGAGCTGCTGGCCGCGGTGCCGGCGCAGCTGCCCGACGGCCAGACGGTGCGCCAGCCGCTGCGGCTGATCGGGGTGGAGGGTCCCCGCTGGCTGCTGCACGGCGTCTTCATGGGGTCGTCGGTGGAGGACCAGCGCAAGTCCGAGCTGTTCGAGGATGTCTTCACCCAGGTGGTCGTGCTGCGCGGGGATCAGCCGATGGCGCCCGGCGAGGTCCTCCCGATCAAGATCCCGCCGGAGGCCCAGCAGGCGGCCGCCGAGGCCGCCGCGCAGGCCGCCCAGGCGGGTCAAGCCGCGCCGCCGGCCACAGGGGGCCAAGCCGGCTCCGGACCGTCCGGCGCCGACATCGTCGATGGGGACAGTGCCTAGCGAAGCCCGCTGAAGGGGTGCGGAGCCCCGAGGGCGGCGAGCGCGGCCCGACCGAACACCTCGCGGTCGGCCGCGGGTGCCTGCCGCGCGATCGTCGCAACCACCGCCTGGGGAATCGCCGCCGCCCATGCGTCGGCGACCTCCGTCGGGTGCAGGGGATCGTCGGCCAGGGCCACAACAGCGCTCCGCGCCGCCACGGCCGACAGTTCGCCGAGGTCAGGTCCGCGCGAGGTCGATGTGCCCCGCAGCGCCGCCACCAGGCGGTCCTGAGCCATCCCGCTCCACGCGGCCACCAGTTCCTGCGTCACCCAGTCGTCGCCGTAGTCGCGCTGCAGGCGTGACAGCTCGGCTGTCAGCCCGCGCTGCTCGATCTGGTCGGCGGCGGCAGCCGTCGCAGCCGCGACGGGGCCGGCCGGCCCGGTCCACGCAGGCATGGCGAGGACGAGCGCCCCGCCCGACCACCCGGTGGCCGCAGCCGCGATAGCCGCCGCGTGAGCCCCCAGGGACACCCCCACGACCGCGGCGACCGTCCTCGCCCGCAACTCGTTCGCCACAAGTTCCGACACCGCCTCCGCCTGTCCCGAGGGATGCGAGACGGGTCGGACCGGCCGCCCCCCGATCACTGGCGCGAAGGCACGCTCGACGAACGAGGGTGAGGACGCGCTGCCGGGAACGATCAGCACAACCGCCTCGGGCATGGCTACCGATCCCTCCGCGTCGGGGTTTAGCCTGATGCTATGGGTTCGCTGAAGGCGCTGATCTCGCGCGTGACGTCGTCGGATGCGGAGGTGGAGGCTGAGCAGCTGCGGCAGTCCAGCCAGTCCGAGGGCAGTGTCGCGGTGTGCGACTGCCATGTGGGCAGCAAGGCGACGGTGAAGGGAGTGGTCCGGTCGATGATCATCGAGCCGAGCGACACCCTGCCGAGCCTGGAGGCCGTCGTGTTCGACGGAACCGGCTCGGTGAAGCTCATCTGGATGGGCCGGCGGCGGATCATGGGCGTGGATCCCGGCCGGCGCATCCGTGCCACCGGCCGGGTGTCGGGCAGGCCGGGTGCCCCGGTGATCTACAACCCCCGCTACGAGCTGCTGCCGGCGGAGGACTGATGGCCGACGGCCATCAGGCGCCGGAGTCCGAGGGCCCACGGCCGCCCGCGGATTCGGCGGGATCCCACGACCCGATCGAGAGCACGATCGAGGAACGGCTGGAGGAGCTGCGCACGGATAGCCCCGCCGAGCGCAAGCTGCTGGCGAGGGCCATCGGCGGCTGGCGCGGGATCATCGACTCGGGGCTTCCCTCGGCCGTGTTCGTGGTCGTCTACAGCTTCAACGGCCACGCCCTGGCGCCTGCCGTCTGGTCCGCCGTGGCGGTGGGCGCGATCATCGCGGTCCTGCGGCTCATCCGGCGTGAGGACCTGACGCAGATCGCGGGCGGCTTCGCGGGCATCCTCGTGTCGGCGTTCGTCGCCTCGCGCACGGGTGCGGCGGAGGATTTCTTCCTGCCCGGGCTGCTCGTCAACCTGGCCTACGGATCGGCGGCGCTGCTCTCGGTGCTTGTGGGCTGGCCGCTGCTGGGCTTCCTGCTCGGCGGCATGGGCGGATCGCTCACCGGTTGGCGATCCGACCGGCAGTTGCGCCGGACGTATGCTGCCGCCACGTGGATCTGGGTCGGCGTCTTCGGGCTGCGGCTGCTGGTGCAGGTTCCGCTCTACCTGGCCGGACAGGCCGCCGCGCTCGGCGTGGTGAAGATCGTCATGGGGTGGCCGCTGTTCCTGCTCGGCGCCTGGCTGACGTTCCTGGTGGTGCGGCCCACCCTGCAGGGGCGCCGCGCGGCAGCGTCTGCGGAGGCGTCCGGGTCGTCGGGCGATCAGGACTCGTCGGCCGACAGCAGCACCTCGAGCTCGCCCTCCTGATCGGGCGCGGCGACGAACACCAGCTCGTCGCCCATCTCCAGGGTGTCGTCGGCGGTGGGGGCGATGATCCGCTTGCCGCGGATGATCGCCACCAGCGCCGTGTCCGTCGGCCAGCTGACGTCGCCCACGCGCTCGCCCACCGCCCGCGAGTCCGACGCCAGGGTCAGCTCGACGAGGTCGGCGTTGCCCTCGCGGAGCGAGAACAGCCGCACGACATCGCCGGTCGTCACGGCCTCCTCCACCAGCGCCGACAGCAGCCTGGGCGTCGACACCGCCACGTCCACGCCCCACGAGGAGTCGAACAGCCACTCGTTCTTCGGGTGGTTGACCCTGGCCACCACCCGCGGGACGCCGAACTCGGTCTTGGCCAGCAGGCTCACCACCAAGTTCGCCTTGTCGTCCCCGGTGGCCGCGATGACCACCTGTGAGCCGTCGAGGCCCACCGACTCCAGGGAGGCGATCTCGCAGGCGTCGGACTGCTGGATGCGCACGCCCTCGATGTAGTTGGCCGCGGCCTCCGGGTCCCGGTCCAGCATCACGACGTCGTGGCCGTTGGCGCTCAGCTCGCGGGCGATCGAGCGGCCGACCTTCCCGGCGCCGGCGATGACGATGCGCATCAGCTCTCTCCAGGGGGCTCGGCGAGGAAGGCTTCGACCTCGGCGGACTTCGCCGTGTCGTAGGTGGCGTGGATGCGATCATCCTGCTGCACGATCAGGTCGGGCGTGGGCTGCATGCCGTTCCCGAACCGGTTCACCACCGCGATCGTGATGCCCGCCTGCTTCGCCAGCTCGGAGTAGCGCGTGCCGATCCAGCCGTCGTCGACGGCGAACTCCGCCAGCGCCACCTTGCCGGAGTTGTCGCGCCACTCCTCGCGGGCGCGCTCGGGCATCATCCGGTGCAGCGTCTCGGCCGCCGTCCAGCCGACGGTGGCGACGGTGGGGATGCCCAGGCGCTGGTAGATCTCGGCGCGGCGGGGGTCGTAGATGCGGGCGACCACGTTCTCCACACCGAACGTCTCGCGGGCCACCCGGGCGGCGATGATGTTGGAGTTGTCCCCGCTGCTCACCGCCGCGAACGCCCGGGCGCGCTCCACCCCGGCTCGGATGAGGGTGTCGCGGTCGAAGCCCACGCCCTTGACGGTGGTGCCCGCGAAGGAGTCGGGCAGCCGGACGAAGGAGGCCGGGTCGAGGTCGATGACGGCCACTGAGTGGCCCTCGCGGTCCAGGTCGGTGGCCAGTTTGGCACCTACGCGGCCGCAGCCCATGATGACGACGTGCACGGCATTTGACGCTACACCCTCACCGGCCTCCGCGCGGCGCCTCGGGGGTCTAGCATCGATTCGTGGCCACACCTGACTTCGCCAAGCGCATCATGCTCGGCCGCGCCCTGCGCAGCGACAAGCTCGGCGAGACCCTCCTGCCCAAGCGGATCGCGCTCCCGGTCTTCGCCTCCGATGCGCTCTCCAGCGTGTCGTACGCCACCCAGGAGATTCTGCTGGTGCTGTCGATCGGCGGACTGGCGCTCTTCGCCTACTCGCCGTGGATCGCCCTTGCGGTGGCGCTGGTCATGGTCGTGGTGGTCGCCTCCTACCGGCAGAACGTGCGCGCGTACCCGTCCGGCGGTGGCGACTACGAGGTCGCCAGCGTCAATCTGGGCCCCAATGCCGGCGTGGCGGTCGCCAGTGCGCTGTTCATCGACTACGTGCTGACCGTGGCGGTCTCAGTGGCCGCCGCCGTGGCCAACACCGCCTCGGTGATCCCGTTCGTGGGCCAGCACAAGGTCATGATCGCCGTGATCGTCGTCATCGCGCTGACCCTCATGAACCTGCGCGGAGTGCGCGAGTCCGGAACGCTGTTCGCTATTCCCACCTATGCCTTCATCGGCTCGATCGCGCTGATGGTGGTGTGGGCCGCGGTGCGACTGGCCGGCGGCGCTGACCTGCAGGCGGTATCGGCGCAATACCCGATCGAAGCCGAGCAGACCCTGACCGGGGCCGCGCTCATCTTCCTCATCGCCCGGGCCTTCTCGTCCGGCTGCACCGCGCTGACTGGAGTCGAGGCCATCAGCAACGGCGTGCCGGCGTTCCGCAAGCCCAAGAGCGAGAACGCGGCCAAGACCCTGCTCATGCTCGGGATCATCGCGATCTCGATGTTCCTATCCGTGACGGCGTTGGCGCTCATCACGGACGTCCACGTGGTGGAGGACCCCGCACAGCTGATCGGCGCGCCGCCGGGCATCGCCGAGAAGACCGTGATCGCGCAGGTGGCCGGGGCCGTCTTCGGGGACTACAAGGTGCTCACCGGGCTCGTGGTCGGGGCGGCGGCGCTGATCCTCATGCTCGCGGCCAACACCGCGTTCAACGGGTTCCCGGTGCTCGGCTCGATCCTCGCCCGCGACGGCTACCTGCCCCGGCAGCTGCACACGCGCGGCGACCGGCTGGCGTTCTCCAACGGCATCATCGTGCTGGCGCTGCTGGCGATCCTGTTGATCTGGGTGTTCGACGCCGAGGTGTCCAAGCTGATCCAGCTCTACATCATCGGGGTGTTCTTCTCGTTCACCATGAGCCAGACCGGAATGGTGCGGCACTGGACAAGGCTGCTGCGCGAACCCGGGCTGACTGAGGCAGACGCCAAGAAGATGCGGCGCAACCGCGTCATCAACGCCGTGGGCCTGACGATCACCGGCATCGTGCTGGTTCTCGTGCTGGTGACCAAATTCACCCACGGCGCCTGGATCGTGTGCGTCGCCGGGCCGATCCTCTTCTTCCTGATGAAGGCAATCCATCGCCACTACGACCATGTCTCCGACGAGCTCAGCCCGGCCGACGACCGCGTCACGCTGCCACCGCGGGTCCATGCCATCGTCCTGGCCTCCAAGGTGCACCAGCCCACCCTGCGGGCGCTGGCCTATGCGCGTGCCACCAGGCCGGACACGTTGGAGGCGCTCGTCGTGGACGTCGATCACGAGGACACCAGGGAGCTCATCGACGACTGGGACCGCCGAGGCATCCCGGTCCGGCTGCGGGTGCTGGACTCGCCCTTCCGCGAGATCACCCGGCCGCTGCTGGACTACGTCCGGGACCTGCACCAGGCCAGCCCGAAGGACCTCATCACCGTCTACGTGCCGGAATACGTGGTGGGGCACTGGTGGGAGCACCTGCTGCACAACCAGTCGGCGCTGCGGCTCAAGACGCGGCTGCGCTTCACCCCGGGCGTGATGGTCGTGAGCGTGCCGTGGCAGCTGAAGTCCAGCAAGCGCGTGGCGGAGTCGGTGGTGGGCAACGCCGCGGGGGCGGTGCGACGAGGCGAGCCCAGTGCCGAGGTGGCCGAGGTGGAGGTCGCGCGCGACATCCGCAGCGAGCTGTGAGGCCGTGAGAACGGACGACGAGGCCGGCCCCCCGGCGGCGGTGGAGCTGACGCTGGCCGGCCCGGCCGCCGGCGGCGCCTGCGTGGCCCACCGCGATGACGCGACGTGGTTCGTCCGCGGCGGCCTGCCCGGGGAGCGCGTGATGGCGCGCCAGACGGGGGCCAAGGGGCGGGGGCGAATTCGCTTCGCCGATGTGGTCGAGGTCCTCACGCCCTCGGCCGACCGGGTGGTCCCGCCCTGTCCGGCCGCCGGGCGGTGCGGCGGCTGCGACCTGCAGCATGTCGCCTATGGCGCGCAGCTGCGCTGGAAGTCGCAGGTGCTCGCCGACCAGTTGCAGCGGATCGGTCGCATCAGCACCATCGGGTCGGTGCCCGTCCACGAGGCCGTGGTGGTCGAGGCGGTGCCGCTGCCGGGACGTCCGGACGGGCTGGGGTGGCGGACGCGGCTCGCGCTGAGCACCGATGAGGCCGGGCGCCCCTGTTTCCACGGCCGGCACAGCGACGAGCTGGTGGCTGTCCCCGGGTGCGTCGTGACGGTGCCCGAGCTGCAGGCGGGGTTTGCGGGCCGCTGGGCCCCTGGACGACGTCTCGCCTGGGCGCTGGGGGAGCAGGGCGCCGTGGTCGATGGGGAACCGGCGGGGTCGGCTGCGCCGGTCGCGGTCCCCGGCTGGACCGTCGGTCCCACCGTCGTGCGCCAGGCCGCCGGGTGCAGCTGGCTGGGTGCCGTCGGTGGCTTCTGGCAGGCTCACGCCGCCGCGCCGGACGTGCTCGTCGACGCCGTTCGCAGGGCCCTCGCCCCGGCCTCCGGCGACTCCGTGATCGACCTCTACTGCGGCGTCGGGCTGTTCGCAGGTGCGCTGGGCGCCGAGGTGGGCGAGGGCGGCTCGGCGCTGGCGGTGGAGGGCGATCGGCGCGCGGCCAGGCTCGCCCGCCGCAATCTCGCCGACCTGCCGCAGGCGCGGGTGGTCCAGGCCGACGTCCAGCGATGGGTGGCGAAGGGCGGCTCCCGCGCGCTGGCGACGGCCGACGTCGTGGTGCTCGACCCCCCTCGCGCTGGGGCAGGTGCCGCGGTCGTGTCGGCGGTCGCGGCGGCCGGTCGGGCGCGCGCCGTCGCCTACGTGGCATGCGACGGGGGCAGCCTGGCCCGCGACGCCGCCATGCTGGGCCAGCACGGCTGGGAGCTCAGCGGTCTGCGAGCGTTCGACCTGTTCGGGATGTCGCACCACGTGGAGGCGGTTGCCACCTTCCGCCGCAGCTGACGGCCCGGGTCCTGGCCGTGACTGCGCCGCCCCGGCCGCTGGCCACGCCCGTAGTGTCGGCGGCGTGGGATACGTTTGACGCACGCAGCCAGCCAGCCAGGCCATCAGGAGGGTTCATGGATTCGTTCGGCGCCGCCTCGCAGCTCGAGGTCGACGGGTCGAGTTACGAGATCTACCGCATCGACGCGGTCGCCGGGTCCGAGCGGCTTCCCTACACCCACAAGGTCCTGCTCGAGAACCTGCTCCGCACCGAGGACGGCGCCAACGTCACCGCCGAGCAGATTCGCGCGCTCGGTGCCTGGGATGCCACGGCAGAGCCGAGCGAGGAGATCCAGTTCACCCCTGCCCGCGTCATCATGCAGGACTTCACCGGTGTGCCCTGCGTCGTCGACCTCGCCACCATGCGCGAGGCCGTGGGTGAGCTCGGCGGCGACCCCGCCAAGATCAATCCGCTGGCCCCGGCCGAGCTCGTGATCGACCACTCGGTCATCGCGGACGCGTTCGGCCGTCCGGACGCCCTCGCCCTCAACGTGGACCTGGAGTACGAGCGCAACCGTGAGCGCTACGCCTTCCTGCGCTGGGGCCAGGGAGCCTTCGACGAGTTCAAGGTCGTCCCGCCGGGCACCGGCATCGTCCACCAGGTCAACATCGAGAACCTGGCCCGGGTCGTCATGGTGCGTGACGGGAAGGCCTACCCAGATACCTGCGTGGGCACCGACAGCCACACCACCATGGTCAACGGCTTGGGGGTGCTGGGCTGGGGGGTCGGCGGCATCGAGGCCGAGGCCGCCATGCTGGGCCAGCCCGTCAGCATGCTCATCCCGAGGGTCGTGGGCTTCAAGCTGTACGGCGAGCTGCCGGCCGGGACGACGGCCACCGACCTCGTCCTCACCATCACCGAGATGCTGCGGCAGCACGGCGTCGTGGGCAAGTTCGTCGAGTTCTACGGCGAGGGCGTCACCGGGGTCTCGCTGGCCAACCGCGCGACGATCGGCAACATGAGCCCGGAGTACGGCTCCACCGTGGCGATCTTCCCGATCGATGACGAGACGCTGAACTACCTGCGCCTGACCGGCCGGCCTGACGAGCAGATCAGGCTGGTGGAGGCCTACGCCAAGGCGCAGGGGCTGTGGCACGATCCGGCGCACGAGCCGACGTACTCGGAGTCGCTGGAACTCGACCTGGGCACCGTGCAGCCTTCGCTGGCCGGGCCGAAGCGGCCGCAGGACCGGGTGCTCCTGGCCGAGGCCGCGTCGGCCTTCGCCGCGGCGCTGCCCGCCTACACCGACGCCCCCGGCGCCTCCGCTGACCTGTCGATCGACGGCGAGGCCGCGAGCATCGGCCACGGTGCGGTGGTGATCGCCGCCATCACGTCGTGCACCAACACGTCCAACCCGTCGGTCATGCTCGCCGCCGGGCTGCTGGCAAAGAAGGCCGTAGAGAAGGGCCTCACCCGCAAGCCGTGGGTCAAGACCACGCTGGCGCCGGGCTCCAAGGTCGTCACCGACTACTACCAGAAGTCCGGTTTGGACACCTACCTGGACAAACTCGGCTTCGACCTGGTCGGCTATGGCTGCACCACCTGCATCGGCAACTCGGGCCCGCTGCCGGAGGCCGTCAGCGCTGCCGTGCGGTCGGCGGATCTGGCCGCCGTGAGCGTGCTCAGCGGCAACCGCAACTTCGAGGGCCGCATCAACCCCGACGTCAAGATGAACTACCTGGCGTCGCCGCCCCTGGTCGTGGCCTACGCCCTCGTCGGCCGCATGGACGTCGACATCGTCAACGAGCCGCTGGGTACGGGAACCGATGGTGCGCCCGTGTACCTGCGCGACATCTGGCCGACGCAGGAGGAGGTCGACCAGACCATCGCCGCCAGCATCGACGCCGACATGTTCGCCCAGCGCTACGCCGACGTGTTCGCCGGCGATGCCCGGTGGGCCGCGCTGGACACCCCGGACGGGGCGACCTTCGCCTGGGAGCCGGAGTCGACCTACGTCCGCAAGCCCCCGTACTTCGACGACATGCCCCGGGAGCCGCAGCCGGTCAGCGACATCGCCGGTGCCCGGGTGCTGGCGCTGCTGGGTGACTCCGTGACGACCGACCACATCTCGCCCGCCGGTGCCATCAAGGCCGACAGCCCCGCCGGGCGCTACCTCTCCGAGCACGGCGTCGCAGCCAAGGACTTCAACTCCTACGGCTCCCGTCGTGGCAACCACGAGGTCATGATCCGCGGCACGTTCGCGAACATCCGGCTGCGCAACGCCCTGGCCGACGGCAAGGAGGGCGGTTTCACCCGCGACTTCAGCAAGCCCGACGCCCCGATCACCACCATCTACGACGCGGCGCAGGACTACGCCGCTGCCGGGACGCCGCTGGTGATCCTCGCGGGCAAGGAGTACGGCTCCGGTTCCTCGCGGGACTGGGCGGCCAAGGGCACGGCGCTGCTGGGGGTGCGGGCGGTGATCGCCGAGTCGTTCGAGCGCATCCACCGCTCCAACCTGATTGGGATGGGCGTGCTGCCGCTGCAGTTCCCCGCCGGGCAGAGCGCCGCTTCGCTGGGCCTGGACGGCACCGAGGTGTTCGACTTTGGCGGCATCACCGAGCTCAACGACGGCAAGACGCCGCGCACGGTCGCCGTGACGGCGACCAAGCCGGACGGGTCCACCGTCGACTTCGACGCCGTGGTGCGCATCGACACCCCCGGCGAGGCCGACTACTACCGCAACGGCGGGATCCTGCAGTACGTGCTGCGCTCGCTCATCGCGTGAGCTCGGGCACGTCCGCACCCGCCACGCCGCCGGGCTGGCCCGCGCAGGTGCCGCCCCCGGAGGCGCCGCAGTTCTCCGAGCGCGCCGTGCTGTGGCTGCTGGACGCTGCGCCGCCGGAGTTCCGCGCCCACGACGTGTTCCGGCACCAGCCGCTGGTGCTCGCCTGGACGGTGGGACAGTACCTGGAAGGGGCCCTGCAGGCTTCCCGCCGGGCCTATGCGGGAACGCGCCGCGAGTTCGCCGACCAGCTGCCGCCGGAGGGCGTCGACGCCGCGCTGCGGGCGCTCGAGTTCGAGGGTGTGCGCCTGCGGCGGCTGGCCCGGGAGGTCGAGCTGGTCTACGAGGCCCTGCAGGGCAGGCGGTGGCGGCACCGCCTGTGACGTGGCGCCGCTCGAGTGGCGGAGTAGGATTCGGCGGAGATGCGGAGGCGACCCGCATGGCGTCGCAGAAGGCGGCGCCCGGGCGCAGGCGACGGAGGACCAGAGGTGCGACTCGAGGATTTGAGCAGCCCTGACGACCTGCGCGACCTCAGCACCGACGAGCTGGATGACCTCGCCGGGCAGATCC
>CAYYRC010000010.1:0-104832 GCA_964474045.1 uncultured Actinomycetes bacterium | reverse complement strand
CTGCAGCAGCGAGTTGAAGATGTCGGGGTGGGCCTTCTCGACCTCGTCGAACAGCACCACCGAGAACGGCTTGCGGCGCACCTTCTCGGTCAGCTGGCCGCCCTCCTCGTAGCCCACATAGCCGGGCGGCGAGCCGAACAGCCGCGAGACGGTGTGCTTCTCGGAGTACTCGCTCATGTCGAGCGAGATGAGGGCGTCCTCGTCGCCGAACAGGAACTCGGCCAGCGTCTTGGACAGCTCGGTCTTGCCGACGCCGGAGGGCCCGGCGAAGATGAACGAGCCGCCGGGGCGCTTGGGGTCCTTCAGACCGGCGCGGGTGCGCCGGATGGCCTGCGACAGCGCATGGATCGCCTGCTCCTGGCCGATGACGCGCTTGTGCAGCTCGGTCTCCATCCGCAGCAGCCGCTGCGACTCCTCCTCGGTGAGCTTGAACACCGGGATGCCGGTCGCGGTGGCCAGGACCTCGGCGATGAGCTCCTCGTCCACCTCGGCGACGACGTCGAGGTCGCCGGCCTTCCACTCCTTCTCGCGCTCGGCCTTCTCGACCATCAGGTTCTTCTCGTCGTCGCGCAGCCGCGCCGCCTTCTCGAAGTCCTGGGCGTCGATCGCCGACTCCTTCTCGCGGCGCACCGTGGCGATGCGGTCGTCGAACTCGCGCAGGTCCGGCGGTGCGGTCATCCGGCGGATCCGGAGCCGGGCACCGGCCTCGTCGATCAGGTCGATCGCCTTGTCCGGAAGGTAGCGGTCGTTGATGTAGCGGTCGGCCATGGTGGCCGCGCCCACGAGGGCGGCATCGGTGATGGTCACCTTGTGGTGGGACTCGTAGCGGTCGCGCAGGCCCTTGAGGATCTCGATCGTGTGGGCCAGCGAGGGCTCGTTGACCTGGATCGGCTGGAAGCGGCGCTCGAGGGCCGCGTCCTTCTCGACGTACTTGCGGTACTCGTCGAGCGTTGTGGCGCCGATGGTCTGCAGCTCGCCGCGGGCGAGCATCGGCTTGAGGATGCTTGCGGCGTCGATCGCTCCCTCGGCCGCGCCGGCGCCCACCAGGGTGTGCATCTCGTCGATGAACAGGATGACGTCGCCGCGCGTGCGGATCTCCTTGAGGACCTTCTTCAGCCGCTCCTCGAAGTCGCCGCGGTAGCGCGAACCGGCCACGAGAGAACCCAGGTCAAGGGTGTAGAGCTGCTTGTCCTTGAGGGTCTCCGGCACCTCGTTGCGCACGATCAGCTGCGCGAGGCCCTCGACGACGGCGGTCTTGCCGACCCCGGGCTCACCGATCAGGACCGGGTTGTTCTTGGTGCGCCGCGAGAGCACCTGCATGACCCGCTCGATCTCTTTCTCGCGGCCTATGACGGGATCTAACGCGCCATCTCTAGCGGCCTGCGTGAGGTTGCGGCCGAACTGGTCGAGCACGAGCGACGTCGACGGGGTGCCCTCGCTGGGCCCTCCGGACGCGGCAGCGGGCTCCTTGCCCTGGTAGCCCGCGAGCAGCTGGATCACCTGCTGGCGCACGCGGTTGAGGTCCGCGCCGAGCTTGACCAACACCTGCGCCGCGACACCCTCGCCCTCGCGGATGAGGCCAAGCAGGATGTGCTCGGTGCCGATGTAGTTGTGGCCCAGCTGCAGCGCCTCGCGCAGCGACAGCTCCAGCACCTTCTTAGCGCGCGGGGTGAAGGGGATGTGCCCCGACGGCGCCTGCTGGCCCTGGCCGATGATCTCCTCGACCTGGGAACGCACGGCCTCCAGCGAGATGCCGAGGGACTCCAGCGCCTTGGCGGCGACCCCCTCGCCCTCGTGGATGAGGCCGAGCAGGATGTGCTCGGTGCCGATGTAGTTGTGGTTGAGCATCCGCGCCTCTTCCTGCGCGAGCACGACTACCCGACGGGCGCGGTCGGTAAACCGTTCGAACATTCACACACTCCCTGCGCGCGGTCGCCGGTGGAGGGTTCCAGCCGACTGTGGCACTGACTGTAGGCCCTGGGGCCGACAACAGCATTGCCCACGTAACCAGGTTCCGCTATCAGCCGCTTCCCCGATTCGCGGACAGTGAACGCGCCGCTCCTGAGGGCCCTACTTGAAGTAGCCGTACAGGTCGATGACCAGGTTGGTTTGGCTGGGCGATCCAGAGCGGACGTTGATAGTGCGCTGGCCGTCGACGGCCCCCGTGAGGCCGTTGGCGACCACGTCGCCGGCGTCGGGCCAGTTGATCGAGGTGGTCAATTGGTCCGACACGTCGCCGGGGGTGACCGAGAACCAGCCGCGGCTGGTGGTGTCCGTGGCGGTGATGCTGTAGACGATCGACGGGGTGCCGACCGGGATGACGTCGGCGACGGTAACCGCGCCTGTTGTGATGTCGCGCCCGTCGGCGATAGCCACCCTGCGGGTGCTGCCGCCCGCAACCGCGCCCGGATCGGGTTGGGCGGCACGGGAGTCGTAGGCCCGCACCGGGTCGAGCGCATGGAAGTAGGTGCCGTCAGTGGCCCCAACGCTCGGCGTGAAGTAGCCCAGCACCTCCACCACCAGGTTCGTCGGCGGGCCGTATCCGTTGAACACCTTTATCTGACGGTTAGCGTCGAGCTTGACCAACTGCCCGTTGTCGATCACATCGCCGGCCCCTGCCCAGTTGAGCGTCGAGGACCGATACGTCGCGGCGTCCCCAGGTGTAACGGCAAACCAGCCGCGCGCGGAGGTGTCAACGGCCGAGATGTTGTAGGCCACCGCGGTCGCCCCGGCCGGGACGATGTCCTGGGAAGGCGGAGTGAGCCCGTCTGCGACCGATAGCACCCGGTCGGCGCCGCCGGCAAGCGGGTCCGGGGTGCCCCACGGCCCGGCAGTTCGCGAATCGTAAACCCGTGTGGGTGTGATCTCGTGGAAGACCTGGCCTGCCTGCGAGGGGTCGATGAAGTAGCCGACAATGTCCAGCACGGCGTCGGTGGCCTGGTCGGACCCGTTGAACACCTTGACGGTGCGATCCGAGGCGAGCTTGACCGTCAGCCCGTTGGCGATGACCTCCGACCCGCCAGCCCAGTTCACCGTCGAGGCAGAGTACGTCGATGCGTCGCCCGGGGTGATCGCGAACCAGCCCCGCGACTGCGTTTCGGTTGCTGTCAGGTTGAAGGCCACCGCGCTGGCACCGGCCGGCACCACGTTACGCTGCAGCACTCGTCCCGTGACGACGTCGATCGCATCGGCGACGCTCATCACCCGTGAGCCGTGATTGCCAGGGATCGGGTCCGGTGTGCCGCCGGGACCGGCCAGGCGGGAGTCGTACACGCGCGCCGGGTCGATGGGCACGAACACCGATGCCCCTGCCCCCGGTGTGGGAGTCGCCGACCCCACGCCGAGCTGCGGGGACACATTGCCGTCGGCGACCTGGGCCACGACCCCGAACTCGTAGGCGACCCCGTTCTCGAGGCCCCGGATGGTGGTCGCCCGCTCAGCGAGGTCGAAGGGCCCGTTGATCCAGAAGGGGTCGCCCAACTTCCGGTAGTAGACGCTGTACAGCGCCGGCCCGGGGTTGCCGGCAAAGTCCGGCTCGGTCCAGGTGACGACCACCTGGTGGTTACCGCCCGTCGCCGTCACACCGGGGATCCCCACCATGCCGACCGGCGTCGCGGTGACCTCGTTGGAGCGCGGGCCGGGGCCGACCCGATTGACGCCGACGACGTTGAACACGTAGGGCTTGCCCGGCGTCAGACCGGGGATCGTCGCCTTCAAGCTGTCCGGCCCCGACACGTAGTACGTCTGCAGCGGACCTCCGGCAGCCGGAGCGCAAAAGATCTGGTAGGCCGTGATGGGGCCGGACGCAGGATCCAGCGGCCGGTTCCACGACAGCGGCACCGAGGTCGCGGTGATCGAAGCGGCCGGATCCAGCGTCATGTGCGGGGACTGCACGTTCTGCACCGCGCCGATGTTGCGCTTGCCGTTGCCGGCGTCCCACCGCGGGTTGCCCAGCACATCGGCGGTGATGCACGAGCCGTCGATCGGGCTGAGCAGCGCGTTCGCCCCGCCCGGGCACGCTCCGTCGAGCACCGAGTCCACGAGCACCCCCGGGGTACCCGCTGAGCCCAGGATCGGTGTGACGGCGTCGACCCAGAGCTGCCCGAAGTCAATGGCCTTCAGCCCTGGCATGCCGGTGAGCACTTTGGGCAGGATCGTCTGCAGCGCGGCGTTTGATTGGTTGGCCGTCTGCTGCACCCAGGTGGTGTCGTCCGAGGTGAACCTGGCCTTGTCACCAAACAGCAGCGGACCCGAGTTGGGGAAGGTGGCCACGGCGCCGATGGCCGAACTGCTGAGGTCGAACGTGCCGGTCCCCGTGACCTGCAGGCCTATCCCGTTGACACCGCACGCGGGTTGGCAGACCGGCTGCATCCAGTAGAGGGTGCTGGCCTTGATGGTCGTCGCGCCGCGTGACGTGGTGATCCTGTTGGCCGGCGTCTGACCGTGGGTGTAGAAGGCGGTGTTGACGATCTGGCTAGTGTTCGCGTCCAGCCGCAGGCCGCCGGAGTCGAGGATCTTCGACGACACGATCTTGGCCGTGGCGACGCCCGCGGAGTTGTGCCACGAAACCGCACGACCCTGCACGTTCGAGTCCAGCGTGACCCGGTCCAGGACCAGGTCACCGTCGACTCCCTCGATCAAGCCGAGGATGTCGTTCTCGCCGGAGCCGACGCCGGGCGCGTGAGAGTCGCTAATCCCAACGTTGCGCAGGGTGATATCGGCACCGGTGGTCCCGGCGATGGCCGTGAGATGGCAGTCGTTGTTGAACGAGTTGATCCTCTTGGCCTGGCTATCGGCAAGCGTCAGCGACGCGTTCTCGTAGGCAGCTGCAAGCGAGGGCAGGTTGTCGAAGTCAAGGCCGCTGATCGAAACGTCCACCCCGGAGTTGTCCTTGCCGAGCTCGCCAACGGCGATGAAGCCTTTGGACTGAGCGGCCCACACATGGCCGGCGGAGCTGAGCGGGCACGCAGTAACCGGGTTCGTCGCGCCGCTGGCGTCGATCCAAACTTGGTTGCCCTCGATTCGCGCACCATTGCCCACCACATCCACGGCCTGCGTGGCCACGATCGGGTACTGCCCCGGGCCTTGGTGGAGCCGACCGCAGGACGAGGCGTCCACCCGCAGGCCGGCGTCGAACTCGATCGTGTCCTTGCCGGAGCTGGCATTGGCATCCTTGACGGCCTGCTCGAATGTCCCAGTACCCCCGCACAGGTCCGGGCTGGTCACGTGGAACGTCTGCCCCGCTCCGCCGGCCACGGGGCCTGCGGTCAGCATGGCCCCCATCACCAAGAAGACCACTACCCACATCGCCGCAAGTACGCGCCTCATGGCATTAACTCCCTGCCCATCAGTCCATACCAAAGACTACGGAAAATCCAAGCCCGTCACAGGTCAGGGCGTGGTGCGGGGACTTCCCCACGCGCACGCAGACGGGACATCGTGGGTCCGGCCACGGCACACTGACACCGCGGGCGAACCATGCGTAATCAACCGACGAGAAGGCGGCAGTGACGTGACCAACCACCCCCGGGCCGGCCAGCCAGCCCAAGCCGAGGACCTGATCGACATCGCGCGGCTAGTCACCGACTACTACTCGCTTCACCCAGACCCCGCCGACCCTGCGCAGCAGGTGGCCTTCGGCACCAGCGGCCACCGGGGGTCGGCCGCGGACGCTGCGTTCAACGACGACCACATCGCCGCGACGACCCAGGCGATCTGCGACTACCGGAGGGCCCAGGGATACGACGGGCCGCTGTTCATGGGCCGCGACTCGCATGCCCTGTCCGAGCCCGCCCACGCCACGGCGCTGGAGGTGCTGGCGGCCAACGGGGTGCGGGTGCTGATCGACTCCCGGGACTCCTACGTGCCCACGCCGGCGGTGTCGCTGGCGATCCTGGAGCACAACGCCACCGCCGTCGGCGGCACCGCCGACGGCATCGTCATCACTCCCTCGCACAACCCCCCGCGCGACGGCGGCTTCAAGTACAACCCGCCCAACGGCGGCCCCGCCGACACCGACGTCACGCGCTGGATCCAGGACCGCGCCAACGAGCTGCTGCGCAACGGCGGCGAGGGCATCCTGCGCGTCGGCCTGCCGCGGGCCCTGGGCGCCGACACCACCGGGACCTACGACTTCCGCGAGCGTTATGTCGACGCGTTAGGCAGCGTCATCAACATGGACGCCGTGCGCGGGGTCAAGATCGGCGCGGACCCGTTGGGCGGCGCCAGCGTGGACTACTGGCCCGCAATCGCCGACCGATACGACCTGGACCTGACGGTGGTCAACCCGGCCGTCGACAAGACCTTCGGCTTCATGACGCTGGACTGGGACGGCAAGATCCGGATGGACTGCTCGTCGCCCAACGCCATGGCCTCGCTGGTGGGCAAGCGCGACCAGTACGACATCGCCACCGGCAACGACACCGACTCCGACCGCCACGGCATCGTCACCCCCGACCACGGGCTGATGAACCCCAACCACTTCCTGTCGGTCGCCATCGAGTACCTGTACGGCAACCGCTCGGGCTGGTCGCCGGACGCGGGCGTCGGCAAGACGCTGGTGAGCTCGACGATGATCGACCGCGTCGCCGCCGGTATCGGGCGCCGCCTGGTGGAGGTCCCCGTCGGGTTCAAGTGGTTCGTGCCCGGCCTGATCGACGGCTCGATCGGGTTCGGCGGCGAGGAGTCCGCCGGGGCGTCCTTCCTGCGGATGGACGGCAGCGTCTGGACCACGGACAAGGACGGCCTGCTGCTCGCGCTGCTGGCCTCGGAGATCCGCGGCGCCACCGGCAGCAGCCCTTCGGAGCACTACCGCCGGCTGACCGAGGCCTACGGCAACCCGGTCTACGCCCGGGTGGACGCGCCGGCCAGCCGCGAGGAGAAGGCCAAGCTCGCCTCGCTCAGCCCGTCGGACGTCACCTCCACCGAGCTCGCCGGCGAGCCGATCACCGCCATCCTCACCCGCGCCCCGGGCAACGACGCGCCCATCGGCGGCCTGAAGGTCACCACCGAGAACGGCTGGTTCGCGGCGCGGCCGTCGGGCACCGAGAACGTCTACAAGATCTACGCCGAGTCGTTCCTGGGCGCCGAGCACCTGGCGCAGATCCAGGAGTCGGCGCGCGAGGTGGTGTCGGCGGCGCTGCAGGGCTGAGCGAAGGCGGCCGCTGCTGCCGCTGACCTTGCCCCCCGCTAACCGGGCGATGCTGGGACCAAAGCCCCTGGCGGCAGCGCAGCCACTGCCTAGCGTGGGAAGTGGGCACCTGTGCCCGCTGACGCGATGAGGTGGTCGCAGTGCTGGGGAAGTTCCTGTCAGCGGCCGTCGGGGTGTTCGCGCTGGTCGCGGGCCTGCTGATGCTCGGCGCCGGACCGGCAGCGGCCGTGGCACCCCTGCCCATCTACGTGCCAGCAGGACCATCGCGACTGATGGACACCAGGGCGGACGGCCCGACCGTCGACGGCCTGGGTCCCAAGGGAGCCCTGGTCGGGCCAGGCTCGGTGACGCTGCAGATCGGGGGCCGCGCCGGCTACCCGGCCGTGGGCCTCAACGCGGTCCAGCTGAACGTCACCGTCACGGCGCCGAGCGGCGCCAGCCACCTGCGGATCTGGCCGACCGGCACAGCTATGCCCACGGCCTCCAACCTGAACTTCGTCGCGGGTCAGACCGTCGCGAACTCGGTCGTCAGCCGCACCAGCGCCGACGGCCGCGTGAGCATCTACCTGGACTCGGGCACCTCGCACGTCATCGTCGACGTCCTGGGCTACTACCCCGTCTCGGGCATGTTCACCGCCCTCAACCCGGCCCGGCTGCTGGACACCCGGCCCGGCTTTCCCACCATCGACGGGCTCGGCCCCAAGGGGCTGCTGACGGGGCCGACCAGCATCAACCTCGACATCCTCAGCCGCGGCGGCATCCCGGCGGCCGGGGTCTCGGCGGTGGTGCTGAGCGTGGCGGTGACGCAACCCAGCGCCGCCGGTCACCTGCGGGTGTGGCCCACGGGTCAGGCGATGCCCAATGCTTCGACGCTCAACTTCGGCGCGGGTCGCACGGTGCCCAACCTGGTGGTCGCCAAGCTCGGTGCGAGCGGCCGCGTCAGCATCTACCTGAGCGGCGGCACGGCGCACCTGTTCGCCGATGTCATGGGCTACTACCTGGCCAACGGCGACTACGTCCCGCTGCAGCCAGCCCGCCTGATGGACACCCGCGGCGGCGGCACCGTCGACGGCCAGGGGCCGGTAGGCGCGTTCAACGGCTTGAACTGGCTCAAGCTCACCACCCGCGGCGGCACTCCGCTGGGCGCGGGAGCGGTGGTGCTCAACGTGACGGTGGTCAACCCCGCCGGCGCCGGCCACCTGACCGTCTGGCGGGTGGGCACCGCGGAACCCGTCGCCTCGAACCTCAACTTCGCACCCGGGCAGACGGTGGCCAACCAGGTGCTGGCGGACGTCAGCGCGGCCTACCCCTATGTGTCGGGAAGCATCGTGATGGAGGTCGTGGGCGGACCGGCGCACGTGCTCGTGGACGTCGTCGGCGCCGTTCCACCGTCGTTCTCCGGCCCCCTCGCGCAGCATGCCCAGAGCCTGGCCGCCGGCGGCAGCCACTCCTGCGTCGTCGTGTCGGGTGCCATCCGCTGCTGGGGCTTCAACGGCTACGGGCAGCTGGGCGACGGCACGGCGAACAACCGCAACACCCCCGTCGCGGTGTTGGGCCTGACTGGCGTGGTGGCCGTGACGGCCGGCGACCGGCACACCTGCGCGCTGTTGGACTCCACCGCGGTCTACTGCTGGGGCAACAACGCCGACGGGCAGCTGGGCAACGGCACGATACTGCCGTCGAAGGTCCCGGTGCTGGTGGCCGGGCTGCCGCCGATCGTGGAGATCGCCGCGGGGGGCGCGCACACCTGCGCGCTGACGAGGTCCGGGCGGACGCTGTGCTGGGGCGACAACACGTACGGCCAGATCGGCGACGGCACCGCGGTGGACCGCACCACCCCGGCGACGGTGCTCGGGATCACCGGGTCCAACTCGCTGGCGACCGGGGACAGCCACAGCTGTGCCGTCGCCGGCGGGTGGGTCGGCTGCTGGGGCTACAACACGTTCGGCCAGCTCGGGGACGGCACCACGGCGAACAAGTCCACAGCCGTTCCGACGGGGGGCAACTGGGGCGGAATGCTCAGCGCAGGCTCCTTGATCGCCGGGTCCAACCACACCTGCGCGTGGAACGTGCTCGGCGCGCAATGCTGGGGCCTCAACGGCAGCGGCCAGCTGGGCGACGGCACCTGGACCAACCGCAGCGTCCCCACGACCGTGACCCTGCCGAGCGGGCAGACGTTCCGCGATGCCGGCTCCAACCACACCTGCGCGTCCGCCCTGAACGGCGCCGCCAGCTGCTGGGGCTGGAACTACTTCGGCCAGCTGGGCGACGGCACCACCACCGGCCGGCTCACCCCGACCGCGGTCACCGGCCTGACCTCGACCCAGGCGATGGCGGCAGGCTGGAACCACACCTGTGCCGTGGCCGACGGCCATGTTCGCTGCTGGGGCGACAACACCTACGGCCAACTCGGCGACGGCACCTGGACGGCGCGATCCGCGCCGGTGATCGTGAGCGGCCTGTAGCGCGCCCACCCGTCGCCCTCGGCGCAGCAGGGGGCGGGACCTTGGTCCCTGGGCCAGTGTCGGGCACCTCCCTACCCTGGAAGGACACCGTGGGAGGTGGGTCCAATGCGCCGTTCCGCCGCGATCCTGTTCGCAGCCGTCCTCGCCCTCGTCGGTTCGGTCCTGGTGGCACCAGCCGCGCTGGCCATCGGGGTGCAGAACACCTACTTCTCCCATGGCCCCAGCCGCTTCATGGACACCCGTGCGGGCTTCCCGACCGTGGACGGCCTGGGGCCCAAGGGGGCCATCACGGGGCCTGGCCAGGTGAATCTGACCATCGCCGGCCGCGACGGGCTGCCCGTCGCCGGGCCGCAGATCGGCTCGGTGGCGCTCAACGTGACCATCGTCAGCCCCTCCGGCCCGGGGTGGGCCACGGTCTGGGAGGCGGGCGCGCCGCGCCCGACTGCGTCCAACCTCAACTACGTGGCAGGGGCGAACGTGCCCAACATGGTGATCGCCAAGCTGGGAACAGGCGGCCAGGTGAGCATCTACGTGAGCCAGAGCACCACCCACGTGCTCGTCGACGTGCTCGGCTACTTCCCCGCCACCGGCGACTACCGCGGACTCATCCCGGCGCGCCTGGCCGACACCCGTCCCGGCTTTCCCACGGTCGACGGCAACGGGCCCAAGGGCGCGCTCGTGGGTCCACAGTCGATCGATGTGGACACCTACACCCGGGGCGGCATACCAGCAGCGGGCGTGGGGTCGGTCGTGCTCAACGTCACCGCCGTCGGCGCCACCGGGCCGGGACATGTCCGGGTGTGGCCGACGGGTTCGCCGATGCCCACTGCCTCCACCTTGAACTACCCGGGCGGGACGAACGTGCCCAACCTGGTGATCGCCAAGCTGGGAAGCCTCGGCCGGGTGAGCCTGTACGCCAGCGCCGGCACGGTCAACCTGATCGTGGACGTGATGGGCTATCTGCCGGAGAACAAGGACTACGCCGCGCTGTCGCCGGCCCGCATCATGGACACCCGACCGGGCTTCCCGACCGTCGACGGCCAGGGGCCGAAGGGCCTGGTGATCCCGCCCGGGCACACCGACGTCGGGGTGTTCAACCGCGGCGGCATCCCCATCGGCAGCGGCCCGATCGCCGTCAACGTCACTGTCACCAACCCCAGCGCCGACGGCCACCTGACCGTCTGGGGTGAGGGGCAATGGGTGCCCAACTCGTCCAACCTCAACTACCGCGCCGGGCAGACGGTGGCCAACATGGTGATCGTCGATCCCGCCAACTTCCCGGAGAAGCTGTCGGTCTACAACAGCAGTGGCTCCGTCAACGTGATCATCGACGTGATGGGCTCCTTCCCGCCAGGCGGACCGCCGTTGCAGGTCAAGAAGATCGCCGCGGGCGGCACCAACGCCAACAGCCACTCGTGCACGATCACCCCCAGCGGCGGCGTCAAGTGCTGGGGCGCCAACAACCGAGGCCAACTGGGCACCAACAACTACACCAACTCCACCACCCCGGTCGACGTGGTCGGTGTGATCTCGGCCTCGGCGGTGGTGGCCGGCGCGGAGCACACGTGCATGCTGACCACTTACTATTCGGTCACCTGCTGGGGCAACAACGATGACGGGCAGCTGGGCGACGGCACAACCACCACACGGCCGCTGCCGACGACCGTCATCGGCATCTCGGGCGTCCGCGCGATCGAGGCCGGCGACTACCACACCTGCGCCACACTGCTGTCTGGGCGGATGATGTGCTGGGGCCGGAACGACCGGGGCCAGCTGGGCGACGGCACCACCACGTCGCAGTCCCGGCCGGTCACCGTCGTCGGGGTCACAGGGGCGCAGCTGATGGCCGCAGGCAACTCCCACACCTGTGCCGAGGCCAACGGCCACGTGGCGTGCTGGGGCGACAACAGCTTCGGCCAGCTCGGGGACAACACCACGCTCATGCGGGTGCGGCCCGTGGTCAGCGGCTGGGGCTACGGCGGCATCCTGTCGCCCTACAGCCTCACGGCCGCGGGATGGCACACCTGCGTCGCGTCCGCGGGCGGCGGAGACTGCTGGGGGCGCAACCTGGCCGGGGAACTTGGAGACGGCACGACCACCGATCGCCACTGGCCGACGAGCCTGCCTTCGGAGGCCGACTCCCCCAGCCCAGAGGCGTCCGGCTACGTGCACACCTGCGGCACGAGCCTGGCCGGCTTGAAGTGCTGGGGCTTCAACGGCGCCGGGGCCGTCGGGGACGGCACCGCAGTGGATCGCCACACGCCGACGCTGGTGTCCGGGCCCATCAGCCCGACCGAGGTGGCCGGCGGCGCGAACCACACCTGCGCCATCCTGCCCGACACCCACATCAAGTGCTGGGGCCTGAACAACACCGGCCAGCTGGGCGACGGCACGACGACCAACAAGTACGTGCCCACGGCGGTGTCGGGCCTATAGCGAGGCCGACCCGCGGTCGGAGCGCTGCTAGGAGTGCGCGGCGTTGTACTGCGCGATCACCTCGGCCGACAGCCGGCCGCGGCTGGCGATCTGGATGCCCTGATCCTGCGCCCAGGCCCGGACCGCCGCCGTGTCAGTCGCGCCGCCCGCGGCCGCGGCGGATGAGCGCGACCCGCCCGCCGCTCCGCTGCGGCGGCCCTTGCGGCCGCTGACGCGCCGGCCCGCGTCGATGTAGGGAGCCAGCGCCTCCGCCAGCGCTGCGGCGTTCGCGGCGGACAGGTCGATCTCGTATTCGACACCGTCAAACGCGAAGCTCACAGTCCTTTCCGCCTCGCCGCCGTCGATGTCATCCTCGAGCACAACTTGCACCCTGCTGGCCATATTTGTCCCTTTCAAATGTCTCCCCCGGTGGACGCTCACATTAGCGACCCCACGATCATGGCACAAACGAATTCCGGAAATTCGCGGGGATAGGCACTGCGGCTTTGGCCAGCTGCGCCGCTTCGGTCCTACGGCTCCAGGGTGGTGAGCATTCGGTGATTGCCCAGGGTATTCGGCTTCACCCGCTCCAGGTCCAGGAACTCGGCGACACCTTCGTCGTAGGACTGCAGTAATTGCTCGAATACGTCGTGAGCCACCGGCGTGCCCTCGATTTCGGCGAAGCCGTGGTTCATGAAGAACTCGCGCTCGAACGTCAGGCAGAACACCCGCGCGACCCCCAGGGCGCGCGCCCGGGCGAGCAGCGCGTCCAGCAGGGAGCCGCCGATGCCGCTGCCGGTGATGCCGGGAGCCACCGCGAGCGTGCGTACCTCGGCCAGGTCCTCCCACATCACGTGCAGCGCCCCGCAGCCGATGAGCTCCCCATCAGGGCCGACGGCGACTAGGAACTCCTGAACGTCCTCGTACAGCGTCACCGTCGCCTTCGCCAGCAGGCGACGGCTGTCGGTGTAGGCCTCGACGAGATCCTTGATGGCGCGCACGTCCGTCGTCCGGGCCGGCCTGAGCTCGAAGCCGAGGCTGGCGCGGGAGCCATCGACCGCCTCCGATGCGCCCATACTCACGACACGTTGCGGGCGAATACCAGCGCCAGGCCGATAAGCGTCAACTCGGGGCTGTGGTCGGTGATTGTCCGCGATTCCGGGACGACGATTTCGGCGAGCCCGCCGGTGGCGATCACCGAGCCGATATCGGGCATTTCCTGCCTGATGCGGTCCACGAGCCCGTCGACTTGACCTGCGAATCCATACAGGGCGCCGGATTGCAGCGCCTCCACGGTGTTCTTTCCGATAACGCTGCGTGGTCGGACGAGCTCGACTTTACGCAGCTGGGCGGCCCGCGCGGCCAAGGCATCGAGCGAGATCTGGATTCCCGGCGCCAAGGCGCCGCCCAGGAAATCGCCATTCGCCGACACCACGTCCAGATTGGTGGAGGTGCCGAAATCCACCACGACGCAGGGTCCGCCGTACAGGTGGTGCGCCGCCAGCGTGTTCACGATGCGATCGGCGCCGACTTCTTTGGGATTGTCGGTCAGCACCTGCACACCGGTGCGGGTGCCGGGCTCGACGATGACCTGGGGCAGGTCGCCGTAGTAGCGCGCGAGCATGGTCCGCATCTCACGCAGCACCGCCGGCACGGTGGAGCACAGCGAGATGCCGCTCACCGCGGTGTCTCCCAGCAGGCCGCGGAACGTCAGCATCATCTCGTCCGCGGTGCCGCTGGGGTCCGTGCGGATGCGGTAGGAGTGCGCCAGCTGGAGGCGGTCGAACAGCCCCAGGACCGTGTTGGTGTTGCCCACGTCGATCGTCAGCAGCATCGCCTCACACCTCCCGCAGGTCAGCGCCGATGTCCAGCACGGGCGCCGAGTGCGTGAGCGCCCCCACGGCGATGTAGTCCACCCCGGTCGCCCCGACGGCAGCCGCGTCGGCCAGCGTCAGCCCGCCCGAGGCCTCCAGCACGGCCCGGCCGTCGGTCAGCTGCACGGCGGCGCGCATCTGCTCCGGCGTGAAGTTGTCCAGCAGCACCAGGTCGGCCCCGGCCGCGAGCACCTCCTGGAGCTGTTCCAGCGAGTCCACCTCGACCTCCACCGGAACCCCCGGGAAGCGCTCACGGACGAGCTCGAAGGCCCGGCCGACGCCACCGGCGGAAACGACGTGGTTGTCCTTCACCAGCGCTGCGTCGGACAGGTACATGCGGTGGTTCACACCGCCGCCGCAGCGCACGGCGTACTTCTCCAGCCGGCGCAGCCCGGGCGTGGTCTTGCGGGTGTCCCGGACCCGGGCATCCGTGCCGGCCAGCGCATCGGCCCACCGCGCGGTGGCGGTCGCGACGCCCGACAGGTGGCAGAGCAGGTTCAACGCCGAGCGCTCGGCCGTCAGCAGGTCCGCGGTGGGTCCGAGGGCGGAGAGCAGCACGTCACCGCGGCCGACGCGGTCGCCGTCGGCCGCGGGGAGCTGGACCGCCACGCGGCCGCAGCGCTCCAGCACCACGGCGGCGACCGGCAGCCCAGCCACGACGCCGTCGGCGCGCGCCACCAGGTCCAGCACGCTCAGCTGGTCCGGCGGCACTGTGGCGGCGGTGGTGACGTCGATCCCGCCGCCCAGGTCCTCGGCCAGGGCTCGGTCGGCCAGGTCGGTCAGCTCGGCGGCGTCGATGCCCTGAGCTCGCAGGGCATCGCGGTGGTCGGTCGGCACGACTGCTTCAGCTGTTGGGTTCATCGCCGCCCTCCGGCTCGTCGGGAAGATCCTCATAGTCGATCCGCAGGCCCGCCGTGGCGGTCGCCGCGCCCGGCTCGGATGATCGGGGGGCCCGTAGCCGCGAGCGGATGCGCCGGCGCCAGCGGACGTCGTCGGTGTCAGGGAAGTCCTCGCGCCAGTGCGAGCCGCGGGTCTCCTCCCGCAGGCCGGCACCCTGGGCGATGGCGGCGGCGACGACCGCCAGGTTCGTGGTCTCCCAGCTGGCGGTGGCAGCCTCGGCAGGATCCGCGGTGGGAAGGGAGTTGAGCGTCTCGACCGCCGCCGCCACCGACTCCCGGCTGCGCAGCACCCCGACGCCGTCGGTCATGGCGCGCTGGATCGTAGAGCGCGCCGACGCGTCGACGATCGAGCCCGGGTCCGCCGGCTCGGCCACCTCGGCCCGATCGGGCAGGCCGTCGCGGAGCACCGCCCCGATCCGCTCGGCGAACACCAGACCCTCCAGCAGGGAGTTGGACGCCAGGCGGTTCGCGCCGTGCACGCCGGTGCACGAGCACTCGCCGCACGCGAAGAGACCGACGACGTTGGTGCGTCCCCAGAGGTCGGTGCGCAGGCCGCCCGACGTGTAGTGCTGGGCCGGCGCCACCGGGATGAGCCCCGTCACGGGGTCGATGCCGTGGCTGCGAGCCGAGGCGAGGATGGTCGGGAAGCGCTCGACCCACATCCGCTCGCCCAGGTGCCTGCCGTCCAGCCAGACGTGCTCTGCCCCGGTCTGGCGCATGCGGCGCATGATCTGCTTGGCGACGACGTCCCGGGGGGCGAGCTCGGCCAGAGGGTGCTGGCCGACCATGAAGCGCACGCCGTCGTCGTCCACGAGGTAGGCACCCTCGCCGCGGACCGCCTCGGACACCAGCGGCTGCTGCCCCTGGGAGTCCCCGCCCAGCCACATCACCGTCGGGTGGAACTGGACGAACTCCATGTCCGCGGCGGCGGCCCCGGCCCGAAGGCCGAGCGCCACGCCGTCACCGGTGGCCACCGCCGGGTTGGTGGAGGCGCTGAAGACCTGTCCGATGCCGCCGGTCGCGAGCACCACCGCCGGGGCCAGGACCGCGCCGACGCCGTCGTGCTCGCCCTCACCGATGACGTGCAGCGTCAAGCCCTGGGTGTGGCCGTGGCGGTCGACCAGGAGGTCCAGCGCCAGGGCGTGCTCGATGACGGTGATGCCGGGGTTGTCGGCGACCGCCGCGACCATCGCCCGGCTGATCTCGGCACCGGTGGCATCGCCACCGGCGTGGGCGATGCGGCGCCGTAGATGGCCGCCCTCACGGGTCAGCGCCAGCTCGCCGGCGGCGTCGCGGTCGAACTCCGTGCCCCAGCGCACGAGGTCGCCGATGGCCTGCGGACCCTCGGTGACCAGCACATCGACCGCCTGCGGGTCGCACAGCCCGGCACCGGCCACGAGCGTGTCCACGCGGTGCTCGGCCGGCGAGTCGTCGTCGGCCAGGGCGGCGGCGATGCCCCCCTGCGCCCATGCCGTCGAACCTGCGTTGACCAGCGACTTCGTCACGACCAGCACCCGGTGGCCGGCGCGGTGGGCGTGGATCGCGGTCGCCAGGCCGGCGATGCCCGAGCCCACCACGATGACGTCGCCGGACAGCGTCCACCCCGGAGCCGGGGCCACCAGCCTGGTGGTCAGCCGCCGCGCGGTCGGGAAGGTGTCGGGTGCGCCGCCGATGGGGGCGGCGGGAGGCGTGGTGGTCATCCGATCGGGCCCATCAGGACGACACCCGCAACGAGATGGCGCAGTTGTCGATCAACCTGGTCGAGCCGAGCCGCGCCGCCACCAGCAGGCGGCCCTGGCCGTCCGCACCCGGGGAGGGCTCCAGCTCGGTCCCGCGCAGCTCCAGATAGTCGAGGTCGCCGCGGTCGACCAGCTCGGCCAGCTCGCCAGCCGCGGCCGCCAGCACATCGGCCCCAGAGCCGCCGGCGGCTGCGGCCCGCTGCCCGGCCCGCAGGCCGCGCGACAGCGACAGCGCCTGCTCGCGCTGCTCGGCGGACAGGTACACGTTGCGCGAGGACAGCGCCAGACCGTCCTGCTCGCGCACCGTGGGCACGCCCTCCACGCTCGTGTCGACGTTGAGGTCGAGCACCATCCGCCGGATGAGGGCGAGCTGCTGGTAGTCCTTCTCGCCGAACAGGGCGACGTCCGGAGCGGTGATGTTGAGCAGCTTGAGCACGACCGTGAGCATGCCGCCGAAGTGTCCCGGCCGCACGCGGCCCTCCAGGACGTCGGCCAGGGGGCCAGGGACCACCCTGGTCTGCGGCTCGCCGTCCGGGTACATCTCGCGGCCGCTGGGGGCGAACACGGCATCGACGCCTTCCTCGGCGCACGCCTCGACGTCGGCGGCCAGTTGCCGCGGATAGCGCTCGAAGTCCTCGCCGGCGCCGAACTGCAGCGGGTTGACGAAGACGGTGACGATCACCGTGCCGTCTTCGCCCAAGCGCTCGCGCGCGGCGCGCATGAGCGTGCGGTGGCCCTCGTGCAGGGCGCCCATCGTCATGACGACGGCCCGCGCCGCGCCGCGCGGGAGGGCTCGAACCTGGGCGATGGTCGTGAGCACCTCGGTGGTCGGGCGGGCTGCGCGGTCGCCGTCGGCGTCAGCCGCGAGTTCCTGCTGGTGTCCGGTCATGAGCCCGCCTCCTCCTGAGCCAGCGCGCCCAACAACGCCTCCGCCCGCGCGGGCGGTAGCAGCCCGGCTGCGAGCGCGCGGTCAGCGGTCAGCCGGGCCATCGCCAGGTAGGCCGCGCGCGCCTCGCCGGACACGTCCTCCAGCACCCGCAGGTGATCGGCGACGGTGCGGGCATCGCCCCGGACGACGGGCCCGGTGAGCGCCGGATCGCCCTGGCGCAGGGCGTTGTCCAGGCTGGCCGACATCAGCGGTCCCAGCACCCGGCCGGGTTCGGCGACGCCAGCCTGGGCGAGCAGGTCCATGGACATCGCCGTCAGGGTGACAAGGTGGTTGGAGGCGTTGGCCAGCGCGGCGTGGTACAAAGCCCGGTCACCCTCGGCAACCCAGACCGGGTCACCGCCCATCTCGACCACCAGCGCCTCGGCGACCGGCCGCAGGCCGGCGGGCGCAGTCACGCCGAAGGGACAGCCGGCGATGCGGTCGAGGTCCAGGCTGGTGCCGGTGAAGGTCATGATCGGGTGCACCGCAAGCGGCAGCGCACCCTGGTCGGCGGCGGGGGCGAGGATGCCGATGCCGTAGCGGCCGGAGGCGTGCACGACGAACTGGTCGGCGCGGAAGCCGCCCGCGGCAGCTTCGCCGGTGCCGGTGCCGGTGCCCGTGCCCGCGGCATGCGCCAGACCGCTGACGAGGCCACCGAGGACGTCGTCGGGCACGGTCAGCAGCACCAGGTCGGCGCGCTTCAGGACCTCGGGCACGCTGACAAGCTCGGCGCTCGGGATCAGGGCCTCGGCGCGCAGCCGGCTGAGCTCCGACACCGCGTGGGCGGCCACCACCCGGTGACCCGCGCGGTGCAGGGCGGCGGCCAGGACGGCGCCGGCTCGACCGACACCGACGACCCCGACGTCCAGCCGTGGCGGGGGCTGCATCGCACCACCTTCCCCGGCTGCCTGCGCCGGCCCTCGGACCCCGATCAGCCTAGCGGGGTGAAGCCTGCTCGTCGCTATCGAAGGGCAGCGGCTGCTGGCCCGGGAATCCGCCGTCGTCGGGGGTGGGCTCAGCGATCGGGACGGGCGCCGAAGGCCCCCCTTGGGCCAGCTCCGGCGCGCCGTCTCCATCGGCGCTGGGCGCCGCCGCCGCACCCCGGTCCGCAGCACGGCCCCAGCGCAGGGACGAGTCCGCGGCGGTCGCCGCCAGCACGCGGCGGGCCTCAGCCACCAGCAGGTCCGCGGCCTCGGCGTTGCCGCGCCGCAGCGCCACCGGGCGAACCGGCCCGGGGACGATGTCGAAGTGCACCGACGACAGCCCCAGCGCGCGCTCCCACGGTCCCTGCGTCAGGCGCACCGACTGCACCCGGGCATGCGGCGTGATCGCGGTGCGTCGGATGAGCCAGCCACGGCGGGTCAGGAGGACGCGCGGGTCCCAACCGACAGCCAGCGCGCGCCACTGGAAGGGCGATCGCCGCCGGGCGGCAGGAGGCGCCGGGCGCAGGTCTATCGCGGCGATGTCGACACCCGGCAGCAGCCGGTGCACCAGCCCGGTCGCGACCTCCCAGGTGGCGACCGGCAGCAGCATGCTGGCCGTGTTCTCGCCGGAGTCGTCGCCGGATCCGGTGCCGGCCACCGTGATCCGCACGGCAACCCAGCCGAAGTGCCGCCACAGCAGCGGCTCGACGAACTCCACGGCCGCCACCCGTCCGGGTGGCACGGTGTGCGATCGAACCCCGAACAGGCCGAAGCGGGTGCGTAGACCGTCCGGGGAGTCCGCGACGGTGAAGTTGAAATACGTCGCGAAGGAGCCGAAGACCGCCATCACCGGCACGATGAGGGCGATGACCAGGCCCAGGCCCACGGCCAGGCCGCCCGCGGCGAAGGCGACGATGATGGCGAGCAGCTCGACGGCCAGGATGAGCCAGACGGTCGTGTGCAGCAGCGAGGACTTGAGCAGGACGCCGTTCGGCACCACGACCAGCACGTGCTCCGGGGCCTCGCCGGCATCCGGGCGGACCCCGGCGGCGCGGGCCAGGGTCTCGGCCCGCAGCGCCGTGGCGGCGTCCAGCGTCAGGTAGGCGAGTGTGATCCGGGCGTCGCCGGAACCGGCGACCTCCACCCGCACCTCAGCCATGCCGAAGATGCGGGCTATCAGCGGCTGCACCACCTCGACACTCTGCAGCCGCGACAGCTGCAGCCGACGCTCGCGGTGCTGGAAGATGCCGGAGCTGACCCGCAGGTCGCCGTCGTCGTCGAACCAGTACAGCAGTCGGCGCCACTGCAGGTAGACCAGTCCGCCCACGACCGCGACGACGAGCAGAGCAAGCGCGCCGCCCCCCAGCCATCCCGCGGCGTTCAGGTGCTGCGCGGCGCTGGCGAACTGCACCAGCACCACGACCAGGATCACGCCCAGGAACCTGACCATGTGCACCAGCGGCGTGATCGGGGCGGTATGGCGCTTCGGGGTCGCCGCTTGCGCCCCCGGGACGGGCTCCGGGGTAGGGACCGCGTCAGGTTGCGGGTCAGGCTCGGGCATGGTCACATCCCCGCGCCACGCGACTCGCCCAGGGCGACGAGCTGGTCACGCAGGCTCGCGGCACGATCGGGGGTCAGTCCGGGGATCGTCGCGTCGGTAGTCGCGGCCGCGGTGTGCAGGCGGACCGTGGCGATGCCGAAGGCGCGGTCCAGCGGCCCGGCCACGACGTCCACCAGCTGCAGCCGGCCGTAGGGCACGACTACCAGCCGGCGGAACAGGATTCCCGACGTCACCAGCAGATCGTCCGCCCGCGCAACGTAGCCGTAGGAGCGCACCCGGCGGCCGATCAGCCACCAGCCCCAGACCAGCTCCGCGATCACCAGCACCGCCAGCAGACCAAGCAGCCAGCGGGGTGCCGATGTCGTCAGCCCCACCACAACGATCACCAGCAGCAGGAGCAGCGAGATGCCGCCCTGCACCAGGCGCCGCACCGTGACGAGCTTCTCGGACAGCCGCTCCCAGTGCTCGGCGGCGGGTCGGAACGTGTCGTCGATGGTCGCCATACGCTGAGCGTAGGCCACCATGGTCGTCATGGAACGCATCTGCTGGGCGCCGCCGCCAGGGTTGTCGCACCCGGCGGCGGACGGTTCCTGGCAGGTGCAGCTCGACGTCGCCGACGACATGGTGGTGGCCGCAGAGGTGGTCACTGGGCGTCTGCACCGGGGGGCCGAGAAGCTCTTCGAGTCCCGCGACTACCGCGCGGCGCTGGCGCTGGCCGACCGCCACGACTGGCTGGGGGCGTTCGGCAGCGAGGCATCCTTGGCGAAGCTGGTGGAGCGGATGGTGGGGATCACCGTGCCGCCACGCGCCGCGTGGCTGCGGGCGCTGCTCGCCGAGCAGGAGAGGATCGCGCACCATCTGCTGTGGCTGTCGGCTACTGCCGAGGTGGCCGAGCCCACCGACTCCGGTGCCGCGGTGGCCGCTGCGGCCGCTGCGGCCGCTGCGGCCGCCGGCTTCGCGGCCCGCGAGCGGCTGCTGGACCTGCTCGAGCGCTATTGCGGGGGGCGCATGCACCCCATGGTCAACCGCGTCGGTGGCCTGGCCTACGACTGCGACGACCCGTGGCTGGATGAAGCTGTTGCGGCAGCCGCTGGTGCGGCGCCCGCTGCAGCCGCGCTGGGCCAGGCGCTGGGAGCGGACGATCGCCTGCACGGCCTCGCAACGCTGACGGCCGCCCAGGCCAAAGCCGCGGGGGCGTCAGGACCGCTCGCGCGTGCCGCCGGATGGACCCGTGACCTGCGGCTGGACCGTCCGTCGCCGGTGGAGCACGAGTTGGCGGAGTCTGGAGCGCTGCGCCGAGTGACCCGCACCGACGGCGATGCCGCGGCTCGCTTCGGGCTGCTCGCCGACGAGGTCGCCGTCAGCGCGGCCTGCGTCGAACATGCCGCGGACCGCATCCGGCAGACCACCGGCCCCGTCGCCGTGGCGCTGCCCCGCTCGGTCCGGGTCCCCGTCGGGCATGGCTACCTGGGCGTCGAGAACCCCGCCGGCATCAACGGCTGGTACCTGGTGGCCGACGGCGGGCCGACGCCCTACCGGCTGAAGCTGCGGACGGCCTCGTTCGGCAACGCGCGATCGCTGGCTCATGCGCTGCCGGGAACTGCGCTGGCCGATGTGGACCTGGCAATGATGTCGTACCTGCTGGTGCAGGGGGACCTGGACAAGTAGCGCCGCGAGGCGGCCGCCGGCTAGATCAGGCCCTTGGACTTGAGGAACTCCGCTGCGACGGTCTTGGGGTTCTTGCGGTCCACCTCGACCTGTTGGTTGAGCGCCTGCAGCTCGTCGGTGGTGAGCGCCGCCGACACCGAATCCAGGGCCTTGGTCACGGTGTCCGTCGCAGCGGGCGTGTAGACGGCCGGGGTGATGTTCTCGGCCGTCTGCAGCTGCTTGTCGTCGGTGAGCAGCACGAGGTTGTTGCTCTGGATGCTGCCGGACGACGAGAAGACGAGCCCCAGGTTGATCTTGTTCTGGGTCAGCGCCTGCACCGTCAGCGGGCCGCCGGCGTCCAGCGGGGTGAAGCTGGCGATCTTCATGCCGTAGGTCTGTTCCAACCCCGGTTGGCAGAAGGGTCGCTGCGGGCACTCCGGCGGGCCGCCCAGGTTGACGGCGTTGTTCTGCGACCAGGCGGCGAGGTCCGACAGCGTCTTGAGGTTGTTGGCCTTGGCGAAGTCGGCGGTGACGGCGAAGGCGTTCTGGTCCTGTGCCGGCGATGGCGTGAGCAGGCTGATCTGCTTCGACGCCGCCAGCGGCTTGGCGGCGGCATACGTGGCTGCCGCATCGCCCGTTGCGATCTGCGGCGCGCTGGCGCCGTTGACCTGCTTGTTGATGAACTCCGTGAAACTGCCCAAGTACTCGGGGGTCGCCTGGACCTCGCCGGACTCCAGCGCCGGCACGATCACCTCACGGGTGGTGAGCTCCTTGATGGACGCCTTGACACCGTTCTTCTCGAGCACCTGCTGGTACATGTTGGCCAGCAGCTTGGTCTCGGAGAAGTTCGTGGTGGCGATAGTCACGCTGCCGCCGTCAGCGGCCCCGGCGCTGCGCGACGTGTCCGACCCGGATGAGCACGCGGTCAGAGCAAGAGCGGCGGAGGCGGCGACGATAGCAAAGGCGCGCAGTTTCATGCGAAGGGAAAGTAGCAGAGGAACACGCCCCATCCCAAGGTGAGCGTGGCCTGCCACCGCCCTCGTGCCAGCTCAGGCCGCCGCCGTGCCGGGAGCGTCCATCATGGGCTCGTCGGCCAGGCTCACCCCGCGAATGCCCTTGGGGGTGGCCGAGCGCTGGGCGATTGCCATGGCGCCCTCGGCCGCCAGCGAGATCGCCGCGGTCAGGATCGCCCCGGCCACGATCAGAGTGGTGTCCTGCAGCGCGAAGCCGTCCACCACGTAGCGACCCAGGCCGCCGGAGCCCACCACGGCGGCCAACGACGCCGTGGCGACCACCTGCACAGTCGCCGTGCGGATTCCCGCGGCCACCAGCGGCACCGCCAGCGGCAGCTCGACGCGCCACAGCACCGCGGCGCCGCCCATGCCCATCCCCACCGCGGCGTCGCGGACCTCGTCGTCCACGCCGGCGATGCCGGTGAAGGTGTTGGTGAGCAGCGGCGGGATCGCGAAGATCGCCAGCGCCAGGATGGCGGCCAGGTCGCCGACGCCGATCGCCGCGATCGACGCCAGGATGATGAGCACGCCCAGGGTGGGCACCGCCCGGCCGACGTTGCCGACGTTCGAGGCCAGCACCGTGCCCTTGCGCTTGTGCCCCAGCAGCAGCCCCAGCGGCAGCGCCACCGCCACCGCGATCGCCATCGCCGCGAAGCTGATCCAGATGTGCTGCAGCGTGCGCGTGGGGATGCCGTTGGGCCCGGTCCAGTTGGCCGGGTCGGTGAACCACTGCCAGACGCTCATGCCGACCGCCTCGCGGCCCACGGTGTCAGTCCGCGCTGGAGCCCCAACAGCAGCACTTCGAAGATGAGCGCCAGCAGCACGCAGCAGATCGTCGCCGTCGCGATCTGGGCATGGTAGAAGTTCTGCTGGAACCCGCTCAGGATCAACTGGCCGAAGCCGCCATAGCCCACCAGGGCGCCGATCGTCACCATCCCCACCGTCGACACGGTCGCGATGCGCACGCCGGCCAGGATCGTGGGCATCGCCAGCGGCAGCTGCACCTTGAACAGCGTCTCGCGCTTGCCCATGCCCATACCGTGCGCGGCATCGACGACGTCAGCGGGGACGCCCTCGAGGCCCACCAGGGTGTTGCGCAGCACCACCAGGAGGGCGTAGACCGCCAGCGCCACGATCACGGTGGTCGCCGACAGGCCGAAGATCGGCCACAGCAGCGAGATCAGCGCGAGCGACGGAATCGTGTAGAGGACTCCCGACAGGCCCAGGACAGCCCCCTCCATTCGGCGGTACCGTCTGACGAGCACCGCGAGCGGGAAGGCGAACACGAGCGCCAGCAGGACGGCGGCGACGGTCAGGTAGACGTGCTGCTTGCCGGCCTCGATGAGCTCGTCGGAGTACTCCGTCACGTAGCTCCACGAGAACCAGGGGTTGGCTGCCTCCGCTGGGACGGCCGAGAGGATGGACACGACATGGACGGTAACGCGGATCCCATGATCAGGCTTGCCCAAGTGAGCAAGCAGTACGGCGACGGCACGGTCGCGGTCCATGATCTGGACCTCGAGATCGGCCTCGGCGAGATCTGCGCCCTCGTCGGGCCGTCGGGGTGCGGCAAGACCACCACCATGCGGATGATCAACCGCCTGGTGGAGCCGACGACCGGCCACGTGTACGTCGGCGGCGAGGACGTCACGCAGATGGACGTCAAGGAGCTGCGGCGCCACATCGGGTATGTGATCCAGGCCGTGGGGCTGTTCCCGCACTACACGGTGCGGCGCAACATCGGCACCGTGTGCTCGTTGCTCGGGTGGGACAAGGCGCGCACCGCGGCGCGGGCCGACGAGTTGCTGGACCTGGTGGGCCTGGACCCGTCCGTCTACGGCGACCGCTACCCGCACCAACTGTCCGGCGGGCAGCGCCAGCGCGTGGGGGTGGCGCGGGCGCTGGCCGCCGATCCGCCGGTGCTGCTGATGGACGAGCCCTTCGGGGCGGTGGACCCGATCGCCCGCGACAACCTGCAGGAGCAGTTCCTGGCGCTGCACGCCGAGGTGCGCAAGACGGTGGTGCTGGTGACGCACGACATCGACGAGGCGGTCCGGATGGCCGACCGCATCGCGGTGATGCGCCAGGGCGGGTACCTGGAGCAGTACGCGCCGCCCGCGGAACTGCTGGCACACCCGGTGAACGACTTCGTGGCGGACTTCGTGGGGGCCGACCGGACGCTCAAGCGGCTGGCGGTGACGCCGCTGCCGGTGCTGCCGGACGGAGCGCCCGCGGGTCTGCCTGCGATCGCCGCCGACGCGAGCCTGGCCGAGGCGCTGACGGCGCTTCTGGAGTCGCCTGCGGGGCAGATCGCGGTGGGGGTCGATGGTGAGGCCCGGCTGCTGACGCTGGCGGACGTGCACAGCGCGCTGCGCGACGCGGCCTGAGCGGGGGCGGGGGCTGTGGTTGGGGCTGGAGCTGCCAGCGTGCCTTCTGGAGACGGACTCGACAAGGCCTGCGACGTCGTCGTGTTCGGCGACTGGCACGAGTCCGCATCGTGGGCGGCCCCGACGATGGCAGCAGTCGCGCGCACCACGCCGGCGCGGCACTGGTACCAGGTGGGCGACTTCGGCCTCTGGTCCACCCGGCCAGGCACCCGCGGTCGGCACTACCTCGACACGGTCCAGAGCGAGCTCGCCCGACACGACGCGCAGCTGTACGTGGTGCTGGGCAACCACGAGAACTACGACCTGACTGCGGGTTTCGAGCACGACGAAGGCGGCTGGGGCCTGCTGCCGCCGTGGGACCGCATACGCTTCGCGCCCCGGGCCCATGCGTGGACGCACCCGGGCACCTCAATGCGTTTCGCAGCCCTGGGCGGGGCTGGCAGCATCGACCTGCGCCGGCGCACGATCGGGAAGACCTGGTGGATGGCCGAGGAGATCACCGCGTCGGATGTGGCCGACCTCGAGGCGCTGCTCCCGCCCGACGGCGTGGACGTGTTCCTGTCGCACGAGGCGCCGGCTGGCGTGGACGTCATCCCGGGCGAGCCGGTGAACGGCATCGCCGACGACAAGGTCCGCGCCTACTGCCGGCGCCAGCGCGAGCTGCTGCAGCAGGCGTTCGAGGCGGCGCGGCCGCGGTGGGCCTTCCACGGCCATTGGCATCTGTTCCACACCGCCACGCTCACCTGCAAGGGCCCCGACGGCCGGCCGTTCACCACCCGGGTCGTGGGCCTCGACCGGGACGGCGAGGCCGGCAACGCGGTGGTCCTCAGCCAGCAACTGGATGGCTTCAGCCGGCCGCTGGACGCAGAGGGCACGTAGGCCCGGGCGCCCCTTCGCCCGTTCGTCCGTCAGTAGGCAGTGGCCCCGTGCGGGGTCCGCCGGATCGACCGGCTGCTGGATGAGAGGGCATGACCGTGGCCACGAACAACTACTCGCCGAGCCAGTGCTTCATCGTCCTGGAGATGTCCGGCACTGTTGACGAGGAGGGCGTCCAGCGGGCGTTCAAGCGGCTGGCCAAGTCCGCCCATCCCGATGCCGGCGGCTCCCATGCGCGCATGGTGGCCCTGACCAGGGCGCGTAATGACGCCCTGGAGATCCTGCGGTTGCACCGGGAGCGCATCGCGGCAGAGGAGGCCGCGGGCGCTCCGTCGACGCCGAAGCCGGACGTGGCCCCAACTCCTGGCCCGGGCTCGGGTGCGAGTTCAGCACCCGCCGACGCGGCCGCCGACGCCGGAGAGCCCTGCTACGACGAGGCCTTCATCGACGACGAGACCCCCTGCTCGGAGCGCGACTTCAGCCGCGCCGTCCGCCACCAGCGCCGACTGGTGCCCATCGGCCATCGTCTGGCCTGGCACCTGCTGCGCAACCTCGCGACGCTGGTCGGAGTCCTCGTGGTGGGCAGCCTGGGCATGCGATGGAGCATCGGGAACTCGCTCTGGTTGAGCTTCTTGGGCCACAAACTGCCCGACGGATGGCTAGACGTGTCCGGACCATGGTGGAGCAACACAACGACGACGGTCGTGATGACCGTCGGCATGGTGCTGGTGGCAGCTGTGCTCGCCCTTGCAGGCCGGTTGACCGCCTGGGAGGACCGGTGGTGCCGAGTCGTCTACGCCATTCCGTTGATGGCCTTCGTCACGTGGAGTCTGTGGCTCCTGGTCATCACCATTGTGCTGACGGCGCTAGTCGTCTGGGCGATCAAGGAGGAGATGTAGCACCGCTGGAATACCCCAGCCCCCTCGGGCGTTACCACCCCCGAATCACATCACCCCGGAGACCTGTCGCGGGAGAGGTCTGTCTGCTTGCAGACGGCTACATAACTCAACAGGGCTCCCGACAACCCTCCGCCAACGGCGGCGGGTCACCGCGACGGGCATGTCGCCGGCTTCTGGCCGGTGACCGCGCCTCCCCCTCCGGGGCGGCGCTCGCTGCGATCGGTGAGGGGTGGTCTGATGTGGTCATACGAGGTCAGGGAAGAGGAAGTTCGGTTGGTCGGGACGGCGGGTGGGACCGCCGTCCTGGAGGCTCTGCACACAGCGCGCGGCCGCACGCTGTGGAACGACAGCCGCAAGAAGCGCCGGGTGGCCTTCCACCACGGCGAGCCGTGCCCGGCAGATCCGCTGCCGCAGGTGCTCGGCGGCCGTGGCAGCTGCCAAGACTGCGAGGGCTACTACCTGGACCTGCTGGTCGTCAGCACCGTCAAGGTGTGCCACCAGCAGTACCGGGCCGTCCAGGCCCGCGGCCGGGGCGCGGGGCAGCAGTCGCGTCCCGCGCCCGCGCCGCGGCAGGCGCCGGCGGCGTGACAGGGAGGCTGGGGCTGGGCGCGCGCGACGCGCGTCCGGCGCCGCGGCACACACGGGTTTCGGACAAGGGGAGGGCACATATGAACGACACGACGGCCTGGCTGGATGCGATGAACTCCGAGCAGCGGGCGGCGCTGCTGGCGCAGGTCACCGATGCGAAGGCGCCGCAGGTGGACAGCTTGATCATCGACCTGGACCGCTCCGCCGCGGCGGCGCGCGGGCTGGCCGCCAAGCCGCAGGATGCGATGCAGGCCAAGTGGTCCGCGCCGCTGCGCGAGGAGCCCTGGCACGCCCGCGTCGTCGTCAAGGTCGCGTACTTCGTGCGCACCGACGACTACTGCGCCGACGCGCTGCCCTACGAGCGGATCGCCGAGGAGGCTGCCGTTCCGGTGACGCCGGGTCTGGCGCCCGACGCCGCTCTGGCCCAGGCCAAGGAACTGATCTGGGAGGCGCTGGATCTGCTGCGCGAGGTGCGCCCCGCCTGGTACGACGCCAATATCGCCGGGGAGCTCGCGCGACGGGCGGTGGAGGTCGACGCCGAGGCGATCGACGACCAGACCGCTGCAGCGGGCAGCGCCGAAGCCAACTCATCGGGCGGCGCCCCCATGCGCTCGCCGCGCAAGCTCGTCGTGGACCGCGGGCACCTGGGCGATCGCGCCGACCTGCGCAGGGTCGACCTAAGCGTGTCGTTCGGGCAGGCCGCCAGGGTGCTGCAGGACCTGGCACGGCGGGCGCGCGGGGACTTCCGCCGCGACATTCTGCTGGTGGCGGCCGGGGCGGCGGCACCGCTGGCCTCGGCGGGCTCGGGCATCGACCTGGAGCAGTTGCTGGACGAGGTCGAGCTCACCGGCGAGCTCCCGGCGGTTCGCGAGATCGCTGAGCGCCTGGTGCCCGGGCGCCTGGCCGACGTGCAGTCCGCCGCCCTGCTGGAGCGTGCCGCCACCCGCGCGCTGCTCGCCGCCGCAGGGGTCCTGGCGTAGCCGCGACCGCCGCGCTACCTCTCGTCCGTCAGTAGCAGGTGTACACCACCAGCAGCGCGGATCGGAGACTTCGATGGACGACAGCAACGCGGGCAACGGCGCACAGGCCGGCGACTCGGGCGCGGGCAAGCCGACGGGAGCGGGCAAGCCTGCGGGTGCGGGCAGGCCGGCTGGAGCCGGCAAGCCGGCGGGCGCGGGCAAGCCTGCGCCTTGGGAGTTCGACGCGGCCCAGGCGAGCCCCGAGTCGGGATCGGGTGCCCCGACCTCGGCAGCGGATGCCCAGGAGTCGCAGCCGTTCTTCCCGGGAGCTCCAGCCTTCCCCACTCCTCCCCTCCCGCCTACCGACCCCTACGCACACCGGCGTCGCGCTCCGCGGGCCCCGCTCGACCACCGCCGAGAGTGGGAGGAGTCGCTGACCGCCGCCGACGCCCTGCTGGCGGAGGCCGAGCCCCGGCTGCGCGGCATGCGGTTGCGGCTGGGAAACCCTGCCGAGCGCCTGCTGGCGCCGCTGGCCGCGCTGCTGTTGGCGGCGCAGAGGCTGTACGGCAACAGCCGGCCCTCCACCGTCCAGGCGCTGCTGGTCGGATATCTGGGCGACGTCGAGGGCGAGGACGGCGCCATCGACCGGGATGGCAACGTCACCCCCGGCACCATCGCCTACAACCTCCTGGACGCCCTGATGACGTTCAAGGACTTCGGCGTGCCCGAGCCCCACGATGCGGTGGAGGCCTGGAGCGCGGACGCCCAGATGGGCGACGTCAGCGACGGGCTGTCCACCGTGCTCGGCGGCACCCGCTCCGCGTACAACGGCGGCAACGGTCATGAGCACTCGTCGCTCAACTTCGAGGTCCCCATCGTCCGTCCCAGCGGCCGCACGGTGGCCGAGGTGCGCGCGGAGCTGGACCGCAGCCCCGGGCTGGTCGGCATCAAGTCGGCGATCGACGAGTTCGCCGCCAGCGCGCGCATGCGGGAGATGCGCCGCGGCGCAGGGCTGGACCTCGACAGCGGCACGCGACACATGATCTTCACCGGCAACCCGGGCACCGGCAAGACCACGGTGGCGCGCATCATCGCCGAGGTCCTCGACGCCACCGGGTCCATGCCCGGCGCCCACATGGTCGAGGCGGACCGCTCAATGCTCGTCGGGGAGTGGTTGGGCAGCTCGGCGCTGAAGACCCGCAAGGTGGCCGAGGCAGCGCTCGGCGGGGTGCTGTTCATCGACGAGGCCTACTCGCTGGCGGGCCAGAGCGCCGACGGCAGCCGGGCGGACCGCTTCGCCCAGGAGGCCCTGGCCACCCTGCTGAAGATCATGGAGGACGAGCGCGATGCGCTGGTGGTCATCCTCGCCGGCTACCCCGCGGAGATGGACGAGCTGCTGAAGGTCAACCCCGGGCTCAGCTCGCGGGTGGGCATGACCATCGACTTCCCGGACTACGACGACGACGCCCTGGTCGACATCTTCACGCTGCTCTGCGAGAAGGCCGACTACACCGTGGCACCCGATGCCGAGCTGCCGCTGCGCCTGGCGTTGCCGCGGGCGCGCGCTGCCCAAGGCTTCGGCAACGCCCGGTGGGCGCGCAGCTGCATGGAAGCCTCGGTGCGGGCCCATGCGGTGCGGGTGTCGGCCATGAGCGACCCGGACGTCGAGGAGCTGCGGACCCTGCGGATGGCCGACGTCCGCAGCGGGGTGGCGCGGGCTACGCGGTGAGGGGTGTCCCTATGTGTGTGTCAAGCGGCGGCGGGGGTTGTTGCTTGGTAGGGGGTGTGGTGGCGGAGCATGGCGTAGAGGACGTCGCAGCGGCGTCGGGCGAGGCAGATGAGGGCGGCGTTGTGCTTCTTGCCCGCGGCGCGTTTGCGGTCGTAGTAGGCGCGGGAGTCGGGGTCGCGCAGGGCTGCGAACGCGGCCATGAACATGGCGTTCTTGAGGTGTTTGTTCCCGGCCCGGTTGGGGTGCTCGCCGCGGATCGAGGACCCGGACCGGCGGGTGACAGGGGCGAGGCCGGCGTAGGAGGCCAGGTGCCCGGCGGTGGGGAAGCTGGAGGCGTCGCCGACCTCGAGCAGGATGCGTGCGCCGGTCCTGACCCCGATCCCGGGCATGGAGGTCAGGACCGATCCGAGAGGGTGGGCATCGAGGGCCTGTTCGACGTGGCGGGCCAGCTCGGCGCGCTGGGCGAGGATGTCGGCCAGGAACCTGGCCAGGGCACGCAGCACGGTGTCCGCGGCCGCGGTGCCCGGCACGACGACGGTCTGCTCGCCGAGCGCGGTCCAGATGCCGGCGACGAGGTCGTCGGCGCCGCGGCGGGAGGCCTTCGTCGCGCACGCGAGCAGCCGGCGGCGCCCGGCGGCGCGCATCCCGGCCGCACCGCCGTAGCGGGCCAGCAGCGCGAGCACGGCCCTGGTCTGCACGCGCGGGCCGAGCACCCTCTCGAGTGCGGGGTGGGTTTGGGTGAGCAGGCCGCGGATGCGGTTGGCCAGCCGGGTGGCCTCGGCGGCGAGGTCGTCGTCGAAGCCGACCAGCACGTTCAGCTCGGCCAGCGCCTCGTCGTCGAGGTCGACTCGGCGCAGCGTGTGCGGCATGCTGCGCGCCGCCTCGGCGATCACGTAGGCATCGCGGGCGTCGGTCTTGGCGTTGCCCGGGTGCAGGTCCGCGATGCGGCGCATCGCCAGCCCGGGCAGGTAGGCCACCTCGATACCCATTGCCCTGGCAACTGCCACGGGCAGCGCACCGATCGTGTTCGGCTGGTCGACCACCACCAGCACCTCGCCCCGGACGCCCAGCTGCTGCAGCAGGCCGCGGATGCTGGCCTCGTCCTGGGCCAGCGGCGCGTCGTGCAACCGCCGTCCCTGGCCGTCAAGCGCGGTCGCGTGATGGACTTCCTTGCCCACGTCCAGGCCGCAGAACACCTGGTAGCCACTCATCGTCGTGTCCCCTTCCCGCCTCGATCCTGCGCGGTCGCGTCGGTCAGGCGCCAGCGCCCGGCGGCCACGTTATGAAGAGACCAGCGACACCTGGCCATGTCCCTATCAGCGGTCCACCAGCGCCACCAGACCCGGTGACAACACCCTCCGGATCATCCATGACAGGGGCGACGAATCATGCCGGGTCCAGCGACCACAGCCCCCAACTCAAGGGCCAATTCGAAGATAACGGGGTGGGGGCGCGGGTGCGCCCTGCTTCCGCCGCGCTCGTCCGTCAATGACCAGTAGGGACGCAGTCACTCGTTGCCGCTCACGACCGTGGGCGGTTCGTACCGAAGGGACACAGATATGAGCGCCAACCTCGACATCTACCGCCGCACCGCCACTAGCAAGCCCAGCGCTGGGGCGATGGCGCGACCGGCCGCCGGGCCCGTAGCCCAGCCGGTTGCCCAGCCGCAGCGCACCGTGGGCGACATCGACTTCAGCGTCCCGGTGCGCCCGTGGTCCGACGGCATCTCGGCAGCAGGTTTGAACGGTCTGCGACGCCGGGGCATCGCCGACAGCACCGTGCTGTTCGGCACCTGCGAGACGGGCGAGGCGTTCGTGGTCACCACGGAGCCAGGCCGGGAGGACGCGAGCGGCCTCTACCTCATCACGATCACCCCGCAGGGGACCAAGCTGCGCACCTACGCCAAGGGACCGGCCAAGCGGACCCGCCTGAAGCTGCGGTCGCTGCCGTACCGGCAGGCCAACCCCGCCAACTCCTCTGCCGCCGTCGCGGTCGCTCAGGCCGCAGACCGGGCGAGCCGCACGAACACGGCCTACCTGCCCCAGAGCACCCCTGACTCGCTCCTCGCCTCCTGGATTTCGCCACGCGCGACCGCTGGTCGGAGTCCCAGCGCCAGGAGGGCCAGCGCGAGACCGTCGATGTGATCCTGGACTTCGCCGTCGACGACCGTCACGCCATCGCCTACCGGATCCAGCGTTCCGCGCACCCATACGGCAATGTCGACCAGGCGCTGTCCAAGGTGAGGTGGAAGGGCTTCGCGTGGACGTGGACGCAGCCGTCGACGGCGTTGGCGGCGATTGCGAAGTAGGCGGCGCTGCCCCAGCGAAGAGTCGTCGGCCAGCTGCTCGGGTCCGTACTCGCTGCGGCTCGTGGCTGATCAGACGGGCGGGGCGGCCGCTCGCTCCAGGGCATCGATCGCCGCTGTGCGGACGCTCGGCAGGACGTCGGACTTGGTCAGTGGCCCTGCCAGGCCAGCGACGTTGCCGACCAGTGCCGCCAGTCCAGACAGCCGCTCGTTGCCCGTCTGGCCGAACTGCCAGCCCTGGGGCCAGCCGGGCACGCATTCGGCGGCCGTTTGCCACTGGGACGTGATGGTGAGCATGGATTCGAGCCACAGCGCGTCCAGCTCCCGCGCGGACGGCAAGGTGAAGAAGTGGCCGACCGGGCTGCTGTGCCGTGCCGCAACGACTGGTGAATCCGCGAACGCGGCTGCCAAGGCGGCCCGCGGCCGCATCGGAGGTCTGCCAGCAGCGTCGAGAGCGGCGTCCGTCTGCGCCTGCACGCAGCAAGGGTTGGGGCAGCTCTTGCCGGGTGCCGCGAGGCCGCCCGGCGCCATGCATCCCACGATGGCCGCGGACGTTCTGGTACCCGAGGAGCGCAGCGCATCGACGAGTGGCTTAGGCGAATAGTCGGAGTAGGAGCGCAGAACGGTGGTCCATGCGCCGTCGACAGAACAGTCCGTCCGTCGAGCCCAGTGATTGCTCGGACGGGCTGCGATCCATGCGGCCTGCTTCTGGTTGCTGCCACGACGTGGACCGATGACAGCCGCCACAGTGCGCGGGTGGAGGTTGGGCAGCGCCGACTGCCACGCCAGTTGACCCAGGTGGTCGCTCATGAGGTGCAGGAGCGCCAGGACCTGAGTGATCTCGTGGCGGTCGTAGTACTCGTCGACGAGTTCAAGCATGAGGGCGTATAGGGGCCGCATGTTGGCGAGGGCCCCATACTTCAGATAGTCGCGCCACTGTTCCTGGCGCACGTCGGCGGTGGGCATCGCGCATGCCCGCAGGTGGCGGCGGGTGTGATTTGGGAGGAGGTTGACACCCTCGAGACCGGCGAACGTGTCGGCGTCGAGGTCCATGACCGTCGCACCGACTAGGCACAAGTCGCGGAGGTCTGCCAGGGGTCCGCTGGGCGTGGCGACGGTTGAATCATCGATCGCCCGCACGACCTCGGAGAAATCGTTGCGTCGAATCCGGCCGGTGATGTAGGCGGCGTTGTCAGTCGTCCACGCGGCTTGCCTGTTGTTCATGTCCACCTCCGCGGATGCCTTGAATCTACTTGACCAGGCGGCCGGTGTCGGTTGATGATCCGCACCAAAGTGGCTCTTCGAGTTTGGGCGTGGTTGGGGTGTTCACGCGCAAACTCGAAGAGCCCGCATTGCCGCAAATTATGCACGTGACACAGGTCAGCAGTCATCCTGGTGCGCGGTGACCTTCCGGAAACGACGCAACAAGATTCTAATTCACCGGGGTAGCTGCGTCCCAAACGTCGATGAAGTGCGTCTCATAGGCCGTGAAAAGTGGGCGCCCCTGGTGCACCCTGAAGGCTGGCGCCTTCGATCCTCTCTGCCCGAACAAGGCAGGGCACACAATCATACTTATGTCGAACCTATACAGAGATGCATAGAGTGGCGCGTCAAATAGTCGCACACATGTACCAAACTGGTCACCGAGTTCATATCGGGATCGCTTCAGCATGGTCTCAATTCTCGAGGGTATGGATCCCTCCGTGGCCTCTTCCGCATCTCTCTTCAAGATCGCATCACCCGTTGGATCTCCAAGTAGCAGGCGAACATCACAGCCTGCGCGCGATTTCGCACCCAAAAGTCCCAAGAATCGCGGGTCATCGGCGAGGAATTCCGCAGCGTACGTGAGAATCCAGATTCGCTGCGAACTGTCCTGGGCCGCCTCCACGAAGGATGAAGTTGGCAAGGCGCTACGCTCCGCCTTGATTTCGGCCAGTCCAGTCATGGTTGCATCCTCGGCGATCATTGATAGCGAAGCAAGGACCTCCTTAAGGTCATCTATCGGGTCTCCCGAGAAGTATCTTAGAAGGAAGACGACGATAGGCGTGGCAACCAGCGTTGTTCCGATCGCCATGATTGAATCCCTCCAAGATCCGTCATCGATCTGTGCTCCGATCGCTAAGAGCAATAGACCCGCTAGCAACAGAATGCTGTGAGCTGCGATGAGTTCCTTGCGCGAACGATTCACTTGACTACGGGATTCTGGTCATGCGTGGCGTCCCGGATTCGCTCGAGTTGCGCCGGGTGCAAAGGCAAGTGAGCGAGGCGGTCCAAGTCGATCCAGGCAACCTCCGTGGATTCGCCGCTAACGGCCAGGGCTCCACCGACCACCGAACAAAGGAAACACACTGAGAATTGTTGACGTATCTCGCCATCGTCGTATCTGATGACGTGCTGGGGGTCGGAATATATCCCTACAAGTCGATCGATGGAAACCTTAATGCCAGTCTCCTCCATCACTTCGCGCATGCACGTTTGCGCAATCGTCTCGCCTGGTTCGATGACCCCACCCGGTAGGGCCCACCAGCCACTGTCTGCCCGCCGTTGGAGCAGCACACCGTTGCCTTTGAGGACCACCGCGGACGCGGCAGGTACGATGACGTTCGGCCTTGGAGCGTGGGGAACGTGATAGAAGTCTTCTCTAGCCATGGAGGCTATTGTGCCAAGTCGCGGACGTCACTTGTGGCAGATCGGGCTCGATCGCGACCCAGGGAGCAGCTTTAATGCACTCGTGATTCCTGTTCAGCAGTCGCGGGATCTGGCGAACTTGCTGCGTGAACTGAGTGGGCTGCCTGACCTTGTAGCGGTGCCAAGGAACTGGTTGCACGTGACTATGGCGGTCTCGGCAGAAGCCCTTAGGAATCTACCTGGACCAAACGCACTAACGACGGGCTGCACTTTTGACACTAGAGGAATTTACCTGACAGACTACAGCATACGCCTCACGTTGGCACCCCAATTCGATACGGCTGCGATCTGCAACTCCTTCGGAGTCCCAGACCCGGGCCTGAACTACTTGACTGTCGCATATTTCCTAAGGGAGAGTCGCCTAACGGTTCGCGATGTGCCCGATCAATGCACCCAGAATGAAGTACGAGTTCAAGGTCTTGGAGTAGAGCACCGCCTCACTGGTGGGGGTCGCAGAGCCTTTGAATTTGATGTCTTGCAGCGGTGGCGGCCGCATTGACATGTGACCATGCTATTAACCAAACTCGTGCGCGCCCTTGATCTCCGTCACGAGTGGACCCGGGCCAGTCCCCTGCGGACACTACCCCGAAGTCCCTGTTGACGCTGTGCTGCCAACTCCGTCGCAGATGGCCGGTCTAGAGCAGTCCAAGAACTGCGCGACACGTGAAAGAGAGGCCGGCGATTGACTCCTCTGCGTGAGCGCGCTCATCGAGTTGGATTCATGGCTCTTCGCAGTTGAGGGTGTAGACGCGTAGGCGTGTGAAGTCTCAGGACATCGTGGACGCGTTGGGATGGTGGGGGCGCCGGTACGGGGGAAGGGGTCGAGGCCTTCCGATGATGGGAGTTCTCACACAACCCAGCAGGAAGACCTCGACGTGCCTGACGCTACCTTCACGAGCCCTGACCTGACCACCTTCACCGGCGTCGACGAGCTCGGCCTGGAGGTGGTGGGGCAGCGCCTGGAGGCCGGCCGGGCGGTGCTGGCCTGCCGGGTGCTCGACGAGGACCGGTGGTGCCGGCGCTGCGGATGCCACGGGGCGCCGCGCGACACCGTGGTGCGCCGCCTGGCGCATGTGCCGTCGGGGTGGCGCCCGACCGTTCTGGAGGTCGCGGTGCGCCGCTACCGGTGCGCGGACTGCGGGCATGTGTAGCGCCAGGACACGTCGGCAGCGGCCGAGCCGCGGTCGAAGCTGTCCCGGCGCGCGCTGCGCTGGGCGCTCGTCGGGATCGTGCGCCAGCACCTGTCGGTGGCCAGGATCGCCGAGGGGCTGGGAGTGGCGTGGAACACCGCCAACGACGCCGTGCTGGCCGAGGGCCGGCGGGTGCTGATCGCCGATCCGGCACGGTTGGACCGGGTGGCGGTGATCGGGGTGGATGAGCATGTGTGGCGCCACACCCGCTGCGGGGGCAAGTACGTCACGGTGATCATCGACCTGACCCCGATCCGCGACGGCACCGGCCCGTCGCGGCTGCTGGACATGGTCGAGGGCCGTTCCAAGGCCGTGTTCACCAGCTGGCTGAACCAACGCCCGCAGGCCTGGCGCGACCAGGTGGAGGTGGTGGCGATGGACGGCTTCACAAGGTTCAAGACCGCCGCCGCCGAAGTCCTGCCCGAGGCCACCGCGGTGCTGGACCCGTTCCACGTCGTGCGCCTGTTCGCCGAGGCCCTCGATCAGTGCCGCCGGCGGGTCCAGCAGGCCACCACCGGCGGGCGCGGCCGCGCCGGTGACCGGCTGTATGCGGCCCGGCGCACCCTGCACACCGGGCGGGACCTGCTCACCGAGGGCCAGTGCGACAGGCTGGACGCGCTGTTCGCCGATGATGCCCACGTCGAGGTCCAGGTCACCTGGGCGGTCTACCAACAGCTGATCACCGCCTACCGTGACCCCGACCGGCACGAGGGACGGGCCAGCGCGGCCAGGCTCATCGCCTCGCTGAGCCACGGCGTGCCCAACGAGCTGGTCGAGCTGCGCAGACTCGGGCGGACGATGAAACGCCGTGCCACCGACGTGCTGGCCTACTTCGACCGGCCCGGCACCTCCAACGGCCCCACAGAGGCCATCAACGGCCGCCTGGAACACCTACGCGGCTCGGCGCTGGGCTTCCGCAACCTCACCAACTACATCGCCCGAGCGCTACTCGAATGCGGCGGCTTCAGACCGCTTCTACACCCCGCATTGTGATGAGCCGGATTCATATGCAGTAGACACTACTCTGCCAGGCCTGGTGATGACGTGAGCTGAGAAATCGGATGTGCGAAGCCGAGCCCACAACAGTGGGAGCCTCGGCGTGGTTCTTGACAGGAAATTGTGTGTGAATTGTTTATCCATGGACCCAAATCCATTCGGATTCTTGCATCAAGACCTATTCGCTCGTAATGACTAACACCTCCCCCATAGGATCCATCGGCCCTTGTCCGACGCATACGATAGTGAAAGTTCCCTTCGGCACCCGCAGGCTGGGCGCTAGCTCCAAGTGAGGTCCGCCGGGGCATGTAATGCTGATCGTCGCGCTTCGTGGCGGAGTTGCATGTTCGTCGATGTTGATAGCTGTATTGATCGGCGTTGAAAGCAACGTAACTGCCGCGGCGGCATTGGCGATGGCGCGCCAACTCGTCATTGGCCCCCTTGGTTCCAGGCCCGCGTAAACCGACCCGAGCGAGATGGCGGCGAGGACGCTCGGCGAGGCGGAGGCCGAGCGCTGCCTGCTTTCGGGCGGAACACTGAGTGCCAGCGCTCGGTCCAACCTGGTTAGCACCCGAAGCCCTTCAATCGTGCCGTTGACCGACCTATGCTCCAGGCGCATGCATGCCTGCAATGCAAGGCCGTGCCCGGGCGGGGCCCATGATTCCACTGTTCGCAACAGGTCCAGGAATATGCTTTGATTCGACATCATACGAATACTCTAGGTTACGTCCAGTCATCGTAGGGCGGTTCTACGGAGATGATCTCCGAGCTGCAGTGGCTAAGTTGAGATCCTGCATCTCCGTGCGGGGGTTCGCGCTCAGTCGCCGGGTTCCAAAACTGGATGAAGGAGTGACTGGTTCTCCCGCGCATCTCAACAATTCTCGGAATAGGTTGTAGCGCCGACCTTCTCTGCGCAGTCGCTGTCGAGCAATGGGCCGGTCTCGGATGTCGGGCACTGCTGCGGCTTGCCAAAGCTGTAGTTGGAGTGGCGAGCTCGGCTGATATGCGACCTCGGCGATCAGTTCTATTGCCTCACCCGTGAAGTGCCGGTCCAACTCATGTCGACAATTAGCCACTAGTCACGAGGGTGCAACTGTGAGTGCTCCAACTCGGCCTCACACCCTTGGCAGCAAGAGCGGCGCCCAGCGCGCGGCTCCATCGACGCCGTGCCCGGGATCGATCGCCCAGACCGTCGGCCCCGCGCCGCGCGCGCCGTCACGAGCAGCGAACTGCAGGCGCACGTGTCTGGCGCCTTCATCGACGGCCCCTGTCAGCGCCCCGGACTCAAGCAGCTTCGCGATCTCCGGGTCCCACCGGGGCCGTTCCCCTGGCTCCCACCGGAAGATCGCGGAATGACCGAAGACCTGGGAGAACGGCGGCACCACTCCGGCCTCGACCCACGAGGCTACCGACTCCGCCGCCGAGGCCCACAAGGGTCCCGCAGCCGCATCATGCGCGCCGGTGATGACGCTGCCCTCCCGCCAAACGATGAGGGGTAGCTCGGCCTTGTCCGCGTCAAGCCTGGCCACGACTCCTGCGGCGTCGGGCGGTGCGCCGAGTATCCGCCAGGCTCCGCACGACAGGCCGGCATGCGTCACGAGCACACCGCCCGCACCGACTGTGGCCACACCCCGGCCACCCGGCTGGCCCACGGCGACCCCGGCACTCTCGAACGCGTAGGCGACCCGCAACAGGCCGTTCCGCCACCACCCGCGCACGGTCGCCCCGCAGGCAGCATCCGTCTGCGGCTCCGGGAAGAAGCTCGTGCCGCCGGGCAACAGCTGGGACTCGTGATTGCCGACCAGCTGCACCCACCGCGCAGGATCGCGCTGCAGGAAGCGGTCCACGAGCGCCACGACGCCAGCCGAGTCGGGTCCCCGGTGGATCAGGTCGCCCACCTGAACGATCGTCAGATCGTCGGGAACCACAGCCGCCGCGACGTCCACGCCCAGATCCACCAACGCTTTGGTGAGAGCGCCCAGGTGGCCTCCCACGTCACCGATGAGGCCGACTCGGGCGGACCGCTCCTTAGCCATGCTCGCGATCCACACCTCGATCTGCGCCGGACTCTGAAGCATCATCTCGTGGCCCCTGCCGATCAGGACGCGCCAACTCGACGTAGGGATCGTCCACTGCGAGCGCGCGCGACGATGACCCACACTTGGCGGCAGTCAGCGAGAGCCTCGGGATCCCACTTATGAGCGGTGCGGGCGTCTAGTCCTAGTTCCAATGCGGCGTAGTGGCGCGAGAGATCCAGGAGATTCGGGAGATCCAGAGTCCACGCATCAACGGTCTTCCCCTTCGCGTCGCTGCCTCCATCCTCTGCGTGTGCAATATCGTCGGCAAGGTTCGCGGCTACAGACCTGGCCAACGGCAGAAGCCGCTGAACCTGCTCGAGGTTGAAGCGCAGTCCGTCCCCGAGCGGGGCGTCATCGACGGATCCCGACAGCTGCCTTTCGTAGGCCGACCACAACTCCTCCTGCGCACGGCTACTCAACCCGAGGCTCGGCAACCACCGCATAGCATTAGCCCAGAACGCATCGGGAAGCTCCCAGGGGTCCTCGACCTCGAGAATCCGCGCCACCGGTGCACACCAGCCCTGGATGATGCTCGGGGCAAGGGCGACATCTGCTCGATAGATGGCCTCGCGATATTCCATCTGTGCGGCCGACACACCACGCTGATACACCTGCTCAGACGCGTCCAGGGAGAGAGCGCCGCCCGTTCGGACCGAGGAGGCATGGCGCGCCAAACCCTGGCCGATGTTGACGTCGAACCAGCCCGGATTGATGTCGCGGATCTCGTCAAGCACCTGGTGAACGGCCGTGTAGATGTCTAGCTCAGGGGGCAACTGAACACCGCATTGCTGCAAACGGTCGGCCAACAGGGCATAGGGCAGGTCCGAGGCCAAGTCGTCGCTAGTGGCGAAGAACCGCACTCGCACCGCAAGCTCCAACTTCCACGGCACGGCACCGAACTCCGCGAACGCCCCTTCCGAGAGATCACGCCGGGGCTTCTGGGCTAGACCATGCGCCTGGTTCCCCTGCACCCGGATCCCATCCTCCATCGCGCTGGCAACGACCTTGCGAACTTCGATGCGTCCTTGCGCGAGGTTCTCCCGGTCGGCGTCCACGCCTTCGATGTCGAACTCCGTAGTCTCGCCTGAATCGTCGCTGCTCACTTCGGACCATCCCCCTCTCCTACCGTGTATCGACGTAATCGTGCCCGACTCTGGCCATGCACGCATAGAGGCCGGCCGAACCACCGCGCCCATCTACCGCCCAGCCTTCGCCCTGGGCTCGCGCCCCAGGGAGTTGACGTACAAGTGACGGCGACCGAGCTGGATCATGGTGTTGTCGTAGTCCTCCTGACACTCGTGGCACACATACCCCGCACCGAGCTCGGCAGGGCGCTTCTGCGGGCAGAACCCGCCGCCCTGGTGATGGCGCTGGCGCCTCCGCTTGGAGGTTTCGTCCCACACCAGCTGGCCGAACTCGCGGACGAAGACCTCGTAGGAGACGGGGTTGTAGGACATGTGGGACTCCTTCTCGATGACCGCCACTACGCCTGTGGTGGCGCATGACTGACACCCCGTGTGGGTGTCATGTACGCAGCTCGCGGTGAGCTGCGTTGCGAGCCCTGGTCAGGGCTGTGTCATCGGGCGAAGCCCGCGAGGTGAACTACAAACAACTACTGGGACATGAAATGGAGATCCGATCCTTTCTGACGGGCGTTAGGCATGCGGGTGAGGCATCCCCGCCGTGGATCTCCCGCCGGCTGAACGCGGGGTGTGAAGTTGTGCTGTGGTCCCGCCACCGTGGCGAGACATGAGAAAACCTCCTCCAACAAGACGAGCGTGAAAACGCTCACACCGCGTACATCGCGGTGATGTTGGGCCTGATGGCCAGGGTTGGTCGCGACCAACCCGAGAAGGTCCCAAAAGAATACACGAGCCTCGTGCCACGGGTCAAATAGAACGAAGGTCACCCACTCGCGGTCACGCCACAGGCAAAAGCGCTCTGTACAGCGCCCTCGCGCTGCCGTCGGCGACACCAACGGCGGCCGCGACGTCGGACTGCGTGCCCTGACCCGAGCTAGCCGTGCGTTGGGTGAGCACGGCTGCTCCCAGCGCGTCGACCGACCAGCCACGGCGCACCAGGGCCTGGTCGACCAGCAGCCTCCGCCAGAGTTGCGGGCAGTCGGGAGGGGCGCTGATGGCGTAGACGATGGTCACGTCCCCCGAAGCTTGGTCCAGCGTGCATTGGGCGTGCCCGGCCCGCATAGCCACCGGGAAGTCCTCGCCATCGTCGGTGTCTGCCTCACACGCGACCTTCGCGGCAAGGGCAGCATCCCAGCTCATTGGACGGTGCCCGAGCCATCGGCGGCGTCGTTCCGCGTCTGCGCTGCTCGGTCCTGGAGCACCGCAGAGCGCAGCATCTCGGCGATCTCCGGTTCCACCGTGCTGGCAGCGCCTTTGACGTACTCCCCCATGTCGTTCAGCCGGGCGAGCGCCTCGGAACTCCTGATCCCCAACTCCCGGGCCAACGTGTGAACGCGAACTTTCGACATGTGCACTCCTCCATTGATCTTTCCGAACCGCAATGCGTCCGGCCTGGACGCCGGACATCCCTTCGGCATCGGCCTTCGCCGAAGGCCTTCACTACCTACTGACGGACGGAGTCGTTGGGTGACGCGCTCGGCTTCCCCCAACGACCCCGCAATCACGCCGCGCTGGACTCAAGCCGCCAACGCAGCCGTGACCCGGGGCAGGGCCTCCGCAGCGGGGTTCGTACCCCGCAGCAACCGCTTGCGGGTAGTTGTACTTGGCTGAACCAGATCCCCGAGCCGCTCGTCCATGGCCTCCTCTCGGAACAGGCCCGGGAATCCCCAGCTTCGGTGGCAGCGGAGTACCAGCGGGTCGCCGCATCAACAGTCCCCCCGTTCGAACCATGTACGCGCCGCGTCCACGTCTCCGCGATCCCTGGCCAGCATGCCCACCTGAACCATGCATGCCGGCCCCCGGGTGTCGACGGCTCGCTCGCAACACTTCTGCGCCGCCTCGCCTTGGCGTCGCCCCAGCGCAGTCAGCCCCAAGGTTGATCAGCGCGTCCGTGGTGCGCCTCGAGGTCCCCGGCCGGTGCCTCCTCGCTAACCTGCTCCGGGGCGTTGGTCGCGTCCGATCTGGTTTCGGCAGTGACTTCTGGTAGAGGGCGTGGTCCCTTGAGCAGGGCCGCCCTTCGGGAAGTGACTGACCACGGCGCAGAACGTCCCGCAGGCGGCGCCGCCGCGAACGGCCAGCCCGCGCCGCCCCTCGCGCACTCAACCGACCGGGTGACGTCCTCCCGCCGCCATCCAGGCGGCCGGGTGCACCAGAAGCACCCTCACAACCGCACGTCGCACATCATGACCGCGGATCACCGCCGCAAGCGCCGGTCCCCGTCGGTAGTACCAGGCGATGAACCGGCGTCCGGCAGTCGTTCGGGACAGCCGCTCATCGCGGAATCGACGCAGTTCGATGACAGCCGCGTCGTCCGGGCCGCCGCAAGCTGCCGTTGCGACGAAGCAGTCACCACCCGATGACGCGTCATCGTCATCGCGCTCCCGGCGGCCGGACTTCCAGTTGTGGTCCTTGTTCCGACTGCACACGACTCCTGTGCCGTAGCACGTTCCGCAAGTACCACGGCCCCAAACGCCGTCACCGCTGCCATCGCACTCGAAGTGCCTTGTGAGTGAACTACCGCACACTGAACAACTCGACATCGAAGATTCCCCTCCCGACTACTTGGATATGAACCCATGGCACTGCGAGGTGTCAAGGGCACCGCACGACCGCCGTGGACCGCGTGCTCAGCGAAGTGGCCACCAGTTGGTATTGACGGACGAGCGGCGCGACGAGTGGTTTCGGCCCTTTGGGTTCTCTGGAACCCCCAGCCACCTCAGCTATTCCCTAGGTGGATGCCTTGAGAGCTGCTAGGAATATGGGGTTGACATGGGCGTCAAGTCGGGTACTCTAGACTTATTCGAACACGCGTTCACTGCGGGCCGGGGGCCCGACGGAGACGAGCGGACGCCGGGTCGGGGAGGGGGTGAGCGGCCATGGCCACCAGCAGGCGGCGGCGTCCACCGGCGCAGCCGGCGTGGACCCCGGGAGCTGGCATCGCCGACTCACCCGGGGCGCCCGACGCGCCCGCGTCCTGCGATGCGCCTGCACCTGACGGCTGCGCGCCTGGCTTGGCCGCCGCCCCCGACAGCTGCGCCCCTCACGGCCGCGCCGCCGAGGACTGCGCCGCCGAGGACTGCGCCGCCGGCGATTACGCCGCCGGCGCGTCCTCCCGTGGGCGCGGCCCGTCGGTGGCGGGCCCGGCCGGGGCCGCGCTGGCGGCGATCGACGCCGCCACCAGCACGCTGGCCGGCCTGCTCACCGCCGGGGACGTGGCCGGCGGGCAGCTGGCCGGCCTGGCCGAGGCCCTGCACGCCGCGGCGGCCCGACTGTCCGGCGCACACCTGGCCGCGCTCGCCGCAGTCCGCGCAGCGCACGCCGCCGGGCACCCCGACGCCCTCCCGCCGGGCCCGGCCACACCCGCGGCCTGGCTCGCCTCCACCCACCGCCTCACCGGGACCACCGCGGCCGGGATGGGCCGCGACGCCGACTGGCTCGCCGCCCACCCCGCCACCGCCGCCGCCCTCACCGCCGGGGACATCACAGTCGCCCACGTCAGCGCCCTGCGCCAGGTCTCCGCGCGCACCCCCGCCCGCCGCGCCGCGTTCGCCGGCGCCGAGGACCTCTTCGTCGAGCTCGCCCGCCACGCCGACCCCGCCGTGCTCCGCCGCGCCCTGGCCGCCTGGGCCGACAACATCGACCCCGTGCCCGCCGACGACGACGCCGACGCCGCCCACGCTCGCCGCCGCGTGTTCCTCACCCCCACCACTGACGGCTGGGACCTCTCCGGCCACCTCCCCGGCCCCCTTGGCGCCGAGCTCTCCGCCATCCTCACCGCCCTCATGGACCGCGCCCGCACCCAGAACCAGGACCAGGGCCGGGGCGGCCGGCCCGACGCCGACCGCGAGCCCGCCCGCGCCCGGCGCGCCGACGCCCTGCTCGAGGCCGCCCGCGCCGCCGCCGCAGCCGTCCTGCCCACCGCCGCCCGCGCCCGCGCCGCCGTCATCGTCACCCTCCCCGGCCACCGCCTTGCACCCCGCACCCACACCCCCGACTGCCCCGCAAGCACCGGACGCGCAGACCAGCCCGAACCGGCCGACCCCGCCGCACCCGAGCACCCCGGCGCCGCCTGCCCGGCATGCGCCGCAGCAACCGCGAGCGCCGCAGCGCTCGCCGCGATCGCCGGCGGACCCGGGCGCCCGCGCCCCGAGCGACTCGGACCCACCTGGACCCTCGGCAACGGCCCCGGCACAGGCCCCCTCGCCGCCTGCGAGGCCGCCTGGCTGACCTGCGACGCCACGATCACCCGCCTCGTGCTCGACCCCGCATCCCGCCCCCTGGACCTCGGCCGCACCACCCGCACCATCCCCGCCCACCTGCGCCGCGCCCTCGACGCCCGCGACGGCGGCTGCGTCATCCCCGGCTGCGACCGACCCCCCGGCTGGTGCGAAGCCCACCACATCACCCACTGGGCCGACGGCGGGAACACCGCCCTCGACAACCTCGCCCTCACCTGCTCAAAACACCACCACGAACTCCACCTCGGACACTGGCACATCAGCATCGACGACGGGCTCCCCCACGCCCGCCACATCCCCGCCCACCGACGAAAAGCCCACCGCGAGCGACAACACCAGACCCACCCCGCGGCAGCATGAAGCACCCCACACGGCACACCCCTGCCCAGAACCGGAAGACGGCCGCCCCGCCGCTACTTCACGTCAGTGCACGTGGTCTTGTCCGGTGGTGCCACGCAAGCCAGCATCTGCTGGTAGTCCTTGGACCCCGACAACTCCGTGGCCAGGAAGGCTGCCGAGTAGCTGTTGGTGATCTGCTGGATCACCTTGGAGTCCAGCACCCCGGGCGCGCAGGCGTCCTTACCCCGCCGGTCGAGCTCAGCCAGCACCGCCTCGGGCACGTTCGGGTTGCCAGCGACCGCTTCGCGCAGCGCACAGGCGTCGGTGAACGAAGCGTGGGATCCGCCGTCGATGTCCAGCCGCACCAAGGGTCGCCCCGGCACGAGCGTGGCCACGGGCACGGTGTTGGTCTCGATCGGCGTGCTGGTGTCGCCGGTGGAGCTCACCACCAGGACGGGCACATCGACCTTGGCGAGTTCCTCGGGGCTGAGCTTCTCGGCATAGGGCGCCATGAGCACGATCGCCGACACGCGCGGGTCCGGGGGCGTGGTGCCCAGGCTCGTGGTGTGTCCAGAGGCCATGGCCAGCGAGGTGAAGCCGCCCCAGGAGTGCCCGCTCACGGCAATACGAGAGGCGTCCACGATGCCCGCCAACGGGTCCGCCGGGTCGGCGTTCGCGGCGAGCACCGTGTTCAACGTCGCCGTGACGTCCGGGGGACGGCTGTTCGCGTTCGCGTCCTCCGAGGTGTCGACGCCTCCCGTGATGAGGTCCAAGGCGGTGTTGCCGGTGTGGTTCGGCGCCACGACGACGTACCCCTTGGACGCCATGAACTCCGTGAAGAACGTCGCCACCCAGCTGAACCCACCACCGCCGTGGGAGTAGACCAGCAGCGGGAACGTGCCCTTCGCCGCTGGGGCGTCGGCCAGCGAGACCTTGGACGTGTAACCCAACCCGGGCAGGAACTCGTACTCCGTCGGCGCTGCTCCACCCGTGGCCGCGGGGTCGACGGGATACCAGATGTCGGTGGTCAGAGCACGACCGTTGCGGGCGGGGTCTGTCACTGTGATCGTGCGGCGACCGACCGCAAAGGGCCCGGGGGCGCCCGCCTGGGCCTGCTCGGCCTGAGACGCTGCGGTGGGATCGGCGCTGGGGGCGGCAGCGGATGCCGAACCTGCCCCGACGCTGGCTTCCCCGCCGCTGCCCGCCGAGCTGGTCCCGCACCCGGTGACGATCAGCGCAGCAGCGCTTGCGCCCATGATCGGCAGCGCGATGCGACGCAGCGTTCCGTTCCGCCATCGGCTCATGGGCGCGCCTTCCGCTCGAGTGGCCCAAGTGTGGCCGGGACTGCGGCGATACGCGACTCCACGCAACTGCGCCCCGCCCTCACCGATCAGCCAGCGCCTCGCCGAGCGCTGCCACAGAACCGTCCAACTCGTCCAGCTGCGACGCCGTCAGGGCGACCGCGAGGCCCCCGTCGGCGCCTCGGGCGAGGACCACCGGCGTGCCGCACCCAACCACGGCGGCCGCGACGTCGGCAGTCAGCTCGTTGCGGTGCAGCAGAGTGAAGGGGACCCCGAGGCCACTCACCATCCGGTCCCACTCGGGCTTTCGCCGAATCGGGGAGTGCGTGATGTCGCAGAGCGCGCAGTGGGCGGTCCCCAGGAGTTTGCCGATGACGTAGCTGACCTCGCCGACCAAGCCGCCGTCGGCGTGGTAGACCCCGATGTACTCAACGACCTCAGTGCCCACAGCGCCCTCCTCGCGATGACCGCCTTCGAAACTGTAGGCGGCATCACGGCCAGGCGCATCCAGGCAGAAACCCGTGGACGCGGCGACATGGGGCGCGGCGAGCGGGAGAGGCGAACCTGGTGCCCTCGACGCGATTCGAACGCGTGGCCTACCGCTTAGGAGGCGGTCGCTCTATCCACCTGAGCTACGAGGGCTGGTGCCGACTCGGTCCACCGGACCAACCCGCGGGCGGGCTGCCGAGGTGGCAGAACCGGGCAACAGCCATCACAGTACCGGTTGCTCACAAGCCCGGACCCCGGCGCACAGCTTGATCTCGCCAACGCCACCGCCACCACCGCCACCGCCGCCGGCCTCCCATCCCGCAGCCCTCCCAGCCGCGTTCGCGCCAGTTGGCGGCGTTTGCGGCACGTCTACACGGCGCAGACGGCTGCAACAGGCGCAAACGCAAGCACGAGGGGCGGCAGGCAGACACAGCGAGGGAGCGGGCGACGACCCGCTCGTGTCACCTGTTTCGGGGTCGCAGCGGTGACGCCGGAATTCCTACTTTGGAGGTGAGCGGGAAGCACTACCGACTCCCCGCGCACAGGACCACAGGAGGCCCCCGATGAAGATCTTCAACCGTCGGCAGCACATCGAAGCTGCCGACGGCGCCATCAACCAGGTGGACGCCGGCACCAACCAGTCGGCCTCCCCCACGTGCGCCACAACGGCCCACCCCAAGTCCACCCACTCCCGCTGGCGCACGATCGCCGCCGCGATGGCCATGGTCACCGTCGCCGGCATCGGCATGGCCCCGGCCGCGATGGCCGACTCCGGGTCAGCATCGGCAGCGACCGGCATCACCGCCACGGCCACCGCCGGCACCCAGATCAGCCCCACCGACGTGGTCAGCGGCGCCTACGACGCGTACAAGTGGTACGCGGACTGCCAGGCCAACATGAAGGACCACAAGCCCTGCATCGAGGACCGCCAGCAGGCGCAGTTCGAGCAGCTGACCTCGCAGATCAACGCGCTGTCGCAGCAGATCACAGCCGAGAACGCCCACATCAGCGACGAGATCGGCGCTGTCAGCAACCGCGTCCGCAAGGAGCAACTGAACGACGCCTACCGGTCACTGGGGCCGGACCTGACCGACATGGTGATCGTGTCGGCGAAGGTCAACGACTACCAGAACTGCCTGGCGGCGCTGAACACCACTTCGCACAACCAGATGCCCGGCGGCAACGGGCAGGTCGCGACTTGCACGCTGACCCTGGCCAACGGCAACCCGGAGCTCGACCCGGCCACCAACCAGCCGAAGCAATTCCCCATGGCCAGCACGGACGACTTCGCCAAGGGCCCGCAGGAGCGCCTGTACGACGCCACCGTCAAGGCCAGCTGGGGCTCACCTAACGCCCCGACCGACAAGGCCGCGGTCTACGGTGCCTTCAGCAACAAGGGCCAGAAGATCGCCCAAGCCATGGCCGGCAGCAGCCAGAACGAGGGCAGCGGCCTGTTGCCGATCTCGTTCCACTACACGATCGAGAGCGGCTACCTGCAGGACTCCAACGAGAAGGTGGCACCCGACGGCATCGCCCCCGCCTACGTCTCCGGCGACACCGTGAACCAGATCAACCGGTTCAACAACTACTTCGTGGGACTGCAGACCAACTACTGGGTAGGCGTCGAGACGGCGATGCAGATGGTGCAGAGCGGGTGGACGCCCCCGGCGGCTGCCGACGGCTCGGCGGCGCCCGCGCAAGAGGCGACGCCCGCGCAAGAGGCGGCGCCCGCGCCCACCACGACGCCCGCCGCCCCTGACGCCAGCACGCCCGCGCCAACGCCCGCGCCAACACCGGCACGGGCGACTACCAAGGTCGGCGATGACGACTGGGCGGCCACGCTGCGCAACACCGCCGTCAACGGCGTCGCCACGCAGCCCAACCAGGCCCTCGCCGCGCAGGCGAGCAACTGGTCGCTGCCGGTGTGGAGCGCGGACCACACCACACTTAGCTCGGCCAACGTGGCCGACGCCAGCACCGGGTTCTTCCTGCCCTGGACCGACCCTGGCAACCACGGCAACATCGACGCCTACCAGACCACCCGCGCGACCCACGTCACGCTCGACGGCGACACCTCCAACGCCGCCCCGGCCGACCCCAGCATCCCCACCAAGTCCCTGCTGGACACCGAGTCCAACCGCATGATCAGCCAGGGCTACGCCTACTCCACGCTGGTGAAGAACCACCCCAACGCCCTGCCGACCACGATGTGGGCCAACATGGGCAACCAGACCGAGAAGATCAACGAGAACGAGGCCTCGTTCGACCCGGGCAGCTACAACGATCACGGGACCTCGACGACGATGACCACCGCCTGGCCCTCGGATGCCACCAAGCCCGGCAACCAGGCCCCAGGCACCCTCATCAACGGGTCGACCAAGACAGACCAGGCCTGTGTCGCGCCGGTGAAGTTCTACGACAGCCGCCCCAGCCTGAGCCAAGTGGCCGGCGACCTCAACGCCAAGCCGTGGCCCAGCTACCGCAAGAACACCGACTACGAGCCTGGCGGATACCACCAGACGGTCTACAGCGGCTACCAGATGTTCAACAAGAGCCAGCACATGTGGGTGCAGCCCGCGACTGGCGGCCGGTCGTACGGCCAGAACATGAACGGCGAGGACCTGTACAACACGATGAACCCGTCGGCGGTCGTCCCGGTCTACGACGTCCTCTGGTCGCAGACGGGCGCCGGCTACCACGACGACCCGCTGTACTCCGGCGACGGCCTGGGCTACGCGATGCGCTGCGGCGGGGCCGACCACGTGGCCGCCTCCCACGGCTTCCTCAAGCCGTCGGCCACCGACACGCTGCAGGTCAACCCCATCGCGACCAGCACCGCACCCGGCGGCAACGTCGGCGGCTGGGCGAAGCTGATGGGCTGACATGCAGGTGTCATGATCATTGAGGTGGAGCGACGCTCATCGCGTCGCTCCACCTCAATGATCATGAGTGATGCTGCTTCTCCCACCCCACCGATTGCTCACGGCCCTCGAAGCACCGACGATTGCCCCGTGCCGACCGACCGCCGATCCGGGGATACCGGCGCCGACCCCGCAGCCCTCGCCGACCCCGCAGCACTGGCCGACCTCGTGGCCGCCGGCGGCGTCGTCGCCCTGACCGGCGCCGGTATCTCGACCGAGTCCGGCATCCCCGACTACCGCGGCCCCAACGGCGCCTACAGCCGCGGCCACAAGCCGATGACGTTGCAGGACTTCACGCGCGACCCCGAGGCACGCCGCCGCTACTGGGCGCGCAGCTTCGTGGGGTGGCGGCGTTTCGCCGCCGCGCAGCCCAACGATGGCCACCGGGCGCTGGCGGAGCTCGAGCAGCGGGGCCTCCTCGAGGGCGTCATCACCCAGAACGTCGACGGGCTGCACCAGCGCGCCGGCAGCCGCCGCGTCATCGACCTGCACGGCCGGCTGGAGCAGATCCGCTGCCTGGCCTGCGAATCCCGCTTCCCGCGGGACGCCGTCCACGCCCAACTGCGCGAAGCCAACCCTGGCTGGCAACCTTCGGCAGTCCACGCCAACCCCGACGGCGACGTCGAGCTGCGCGACTCCGACCTGGTGGGCTTCGAGGGGGTGGACTGTGCGAGCTGCTCGGGGCCGCTCAAGCCGGACGTGGTGTACTTCGGCGAGTCCGTGCCGCCGGAACGCGTGGCGGAGGCCATCGCCATGGTGCTCGCTGCCCGCGCACTGCTGGTGCTGGGAACGTCGCTGTCGGTCTACTCGGGGCGGCGTTTCACCCGCGCAGCGGCGAGCGCGGGAATCCCGGTGGCAGTCGTGAACCAGGGGCCGACCAGGGCCGACGAAGAGGCCACCATCAAACTCGACGCACCCCTCGGGCCGGTGTTGTCGGCCCTGCTGGCGACCGTCGACACCAGCAGGAGCAGGCACCGCAGCCCGGCCTAGACGCAAAACGTCGGGCCGGTCGGCGCAGATTGCACCGACCGGCCCGACGCTGCTGGGGCCCGGTTCGGCAGCGCTTAGGCGCCACCGCAGACGGGAGCTGCTATAGCAGGGCGCCCTTGGGGTCCGGGCCGTACTTGTTCGGGCCGGGGGTGCCGGGCTGGATGTAGAAGGCGAACACCAGGATGATCGTGCCCAGGCCGCAGAGGCAGTTGAGCAGCTGCAGCCACCACCACCAGCCGGTGGCGTCGCGGTCGTGCAGGCGGCGCACCGACACCGAGATCATCGGCAGGACCAGCGCCAGGCTGGCGATGAGCTGGATCCAGCCGGGGTTGGTGTAGGTGCTGACCTCATAGCTCTGGCCGTTGACGGTCCACACATTGCTGCTGACGTTCCAGCCGATCAACCGGTCGACGATGTAGGCGACCAGGCTGACGATCAGCGTGAACAGGTAGAACCACCAGAACTCGGACCGGCGGGCACGGCCCGCGAAGGTCACGTACTTACTGAAACACGTCTTAACTGCTTCACCGAACGACATGTACGGCTCCTTTGGTTGACGGGCGAGCGGTGTCGAGCCTGCTCTGCCAAGGAATCCTTGCACAATCCTGACGCTTGGTCACTATGCACGGCTCAGGTGATTGCGCGTGTCCCATTCGAAGTGCCCCACCGCCGCAGGTAGATGCCGGTCACGAGCAGCAGCCAGCCGAGGCCGAACAACCAGCCGCCCACCACGTCGCTGATCCAATGAACCCCGTACAGCCAACGACTCGGTCCGAGCAGCACCCCGAACAGCATCACCGCGAAGCCGAGCACCGTGGACCACGGCTTGGGCAGGATGAACAGCAGCACCACACCCATCGCGACCCACATCGTGATCCCCGACAGCGTGTGCCCGGAGGGGTACGAGAAACCCTTCTCGATGAAGAACGGGTCAGGCCAGACGGGCCGCTGGCGCTGCACCACGTTCTTGACCACCTCCGAGATGATGGCGCCGCCGACCGCCGAGGTGACGAAGAACGCCAGCCAGCGCCACCTGCGCAGCGCCACCAGCACGATGCCGAAGCACAGCCCCACCGCGCTCGCCACCACCACCGAGCCGCCCACCTGGGCGTCGGCCGCGAACTGCGCCAGCGCGGGATGTGCCCTGGCGGTCGTGAAGAACCACCGGTTGTAGGGCAGGTCCGAGGAGTCCAGCTCCGACTCGGCCACCAGCACGATCAGGCCCAGCACGACCCCGAGCAGGAGCAGCACCCCGCCGCCGAGTTGGTACAGCCACGCCGTGGAGCGTTCCGGCAGCGCCCGGTAGCGCTCGGGCTCCGACCAGTCGGCGACCACCTCGCCACCGGCCTCGCCACCGGCGGCGACGTCCAAGTCGCCCTCGCCGGTTCCCCGCGGATCAACGTCAGCCATCGGACTCCTCCGTCGTGGACGGCACAACGGGCGAGTCGAGACCGGCCTCGTGGAGCAGTCGCTCCTCGCGGTAGTCACGGCGCGCCGTCAGCGCCCAGATGCCTCCCGCCACCATACCGACGACCGTGGGCAGGGCATAGGTTCCCAGCCGGTACAGAAGAATCCCGGCGAAAACCTTCGACTGCCATTCCTGCCCCAGGTACGCCGTGTAGGCAGCGGTGTAGGCGAACTCCACGACACCCACCCCGCCCGGGGTGACCTGAACAAGCGTCGAAAGGCGCCCGATCGTGTAGACCGCCAGGCCCGCGATGATCCCCAGCCGCGAATACGGCACGCCAGTCGCCCACAGGCACAGCACGACGAGCAGCCCGTTGGCCCAGTAGAGCAACAGCACGAAGCCCACGACGCGCTTGCCGCTCTCGCGCAGCCCCTGCAGCAGGTGCTCCCGCTCGGCCAGGGCGCCGGACACGCCGGGGTCGCGGTGCGGTCTGCGCCGCAGCAGCCGCCGGAGCCAGGCCTCGGCCGCGTGGAGGGCGTTGGCCAAGCTCACGGTCACCCGCTCGCTGCGCAGCATGGCCGCGGTCAGCACCGTGACGATCACTGCGAACACGGTCGCGCCGATGGCCACCGGCAACATGGACGACGCCCCGGAGTCCTCATCCCCCAGCAGGGCCAGCGCCACCAGCCCGAGCAGCGGCATGGCCGAGGTCGCGATGACGGTGACGAGCGACACCGTGATCGTCGCGCGGGCGAACTCGTCGCCAGAAACACCGTAGGACCGCAGCATCGAGAAGCGCACCGCCATCGCCGACGGCCCGGGCACCAGGTTGCCCACTGCCTGCGAAGCGTGCTGGGACAGGAAGGCAGCCTGGAAGCTGATGCGCGGCAGCGGCGCGGCGGTGGTCCCGGTGGTGATGAGCATGACGACGATGGACCCGGCCAGGATGCCCACCAGCCACCACGGGCTCAGGGACTTCAGCGCGTCGGCCGAGGACGAGCCCTTGCGGACCTCCTCGACCGCGGAATAGAGCAGGTACCCCACCAGCGCGAGCACGCTGAGGCCCAGCAGGACTTGCCTGACCACGTGCTTCGGCTTCGGATCGGCCAGTCGGTCGTGGGCCGCGACCCTATGGGCGCGGCCATCGCCGTCATCGCCGTCGCTGTGCGCCACGGGGCGACGATATCCGCTGGCCAGCCCCTCACGAGAGGAACTCGGCCCCCCGGTCCGCGCTCAGGCGGCGCCGCTGGCCCGCCGCGGGTCGCGCGCCTCAGGCCGAGCGTCGGTGCAGACCGCCGGGCGCCCGGTCAGAAAGCCCTGCACGAAGCGCACGCCGCACCGCTCTGCCAACTCCAGCTGCTTGCGGTTCTCCACGCCCTCCAGGACCACGTCGGCGCCGATCGCCGCCGCGATCGACTGGACCGCCCCGAGGATCGCCTCCTCCCGCGGATCCGGATCCAGGCTGACCAGCGCCCGGTCGACCTTCACCAGGTCCACCGGCAGATCGCGCAGGTGGGCCATGTTCGAGAAGCCCGACCCGAAGTCGTCGATGCCGACGCGCACGCCCAAGTCGATCAGCTGCCGCACCTGCTCGGCAGCCCTCGAGCGATAGTCGAAGTCGGCCGACTCGACGATCTCGATGACCAGGTTGTCTGGCTCGGTCTGGTGGCGCGCGAGCGCGGCGCGCACCTGTCCGGCCACGTCGGTGGAGCTCAGCTGGCGCGGCGAGATGTTGATCCCGACGCGGTAATAGTCCATCGAGCCGCTCCGAGCCCACGCAGCGGTGCGGGCCACGGCACGGTCGATCACCCAGGCGCCGAGCTCGCCCATCAGATCGCCGGCGTCGGCGGCCACCAGGAAGTCCGCGGGACTCAGCAGGCCGCGCTGGGGATGCTGCCAGCGGATGAGCATCTCGGCCCCGGCGCTTCGCCCGGTGGCCACGTCCATGACCGGCTGGGCATACAGCAGCAGCTCGTCCTCACGGATCGCCCGGCGCAGCTCCGAGGCCGTCACCAGCGAGCGCTCGCCCAGCTGCAACATGTCCGGCTCGAAGAACACCAGCCCGCCCGGCCCGGCCGACCGGGCGCGGTACATCGCCGCATCGGCCTCTTGCAGCAGCTCGTCGGGCTCGAGGTCCACCGGGTCGTCCACCACGAGCGCCCCAGCCGACGTCGTCAGCCGGAGCAGCTTGCCGCCGACCTCGATGGGGGCGCTCAGGGCGTCGGCAACGCGCTTGTGCAGCCGGCGGACGTCGCTCGCCGAGCGCACGGCGCGCCAGATGATGACGAACTCGTCGCTGTCCAGGCGCCCCACCGCGTCAGAGGCGCGGGTGATCTCCTGCAGCCGCTCGCCCAGGCCCCGCAGCACGTCGTCGCCGATGTTGCGGCCGAGGGACTCGTTGATCCCCTTGAGACCGTCGACATCCAGGAAGACCAGCGCGAAACCGTCGCCGCCCTCGCGCAGCTGACGCAGCCGGGCGCGCAGCTCGCCGGTGATGCCGTGGCGGTTGCCCACCCCGGTCAGAGGATCGCGCTCCGCAGGCTGGAACCGGGGCGTGCCGCTGCCCCGGCCGTGGTCGCCCGCGTCCGTCGCCGCCATCACCCGGCGCCCCCACCCGTCCCGAAGGCCGAGCCCGGACCGGAGACGTCAAGTCCGCCGTCCACCACGATCGTGGTGCCGGTGATGTAGTCGCCGGCAGGACTGGCCAGGAAGCCCACGGTCGCGGCGACCTCCTCGGCTGCCTGCAGGCGGCCGACGGGAACGACACTGGCGATCTGGCCAGGTTCCAGGCCGTAGCGCTCCCAGGCTTCGGTATGCACGATGCCCGGCGCGACGGCGGTGGTGCGGATGCCGTAGCGGCCCCACTCCACGGCCCAGGTCCGGGCCAGGGACTCGACCGCGGCCCGGGCCGCCGACGAGTGCGACATCCCCGGCATGCCGCGCCGCGGCGTCATGGTGATGCTGATGATCTTGCCGTAACCGGCGGGGATCATGGTGCGGGCGGCCACCTGGGTGCCCAGGTACCAGGTCGCGTCCAGATTGAGCCTCGTGACGGCGCGGAAGCCCTTGTAGCTGATCTGCTCTGCCGGGCTGACGAATTGGCCGCCCGCGTTGTTGACCAGGACCTCCAAGGCGCCGAATTCCGCCAGCACCTGGTCCAGCGCGGCGTCCACCTGTTCGGGCTCGCGGACATCCGCGGTGACGCTGATGGCGCGGGCCTGCGGCGCGGCTTCGGCGAGGATGCGGCAGGTGTCGTCCAACGGTTCGCTGCGGCGACCCAGCACCGCGACGTCCGCGCCGGCCCGGGCCAGCTGCAGCGCTACGGCGCGCCCGATACCGGAGCCGCCGCCGGTGACGAGCGCGCGCCGGCCGGCGAGCGCTCCGGGCGCCAGGACTTCAGCAGCGGCGGGATAGCTGGCCGGCATGGCAGACCTCCGAGGGCGCGAGTGGCTCCGCAGGAGAGCTCCCACCATTGTGCGCGGGCGCCACCCTGAAGAACAGGATCCCTATCAAGGAAACCCCAGGTGAGGGTAACCAAGCATGGCAACGCGCACGGCGGCAGTACACGGGCTTGATCGATCCACGTGAGTCTCGCGCCCCGTGCCGACGGCGTCGGGTGCGGCTACCGTGTGGCCATGCCTGTCGGCCGAGGATTCCCCGCATGAGCGAGCTGATCGACACCACGGAGATGTACCTGCGGACGGTGTACGAGCTGGAGGAGGAGGGCATCGCCCCGCTGCGCGCCCGGATAGCGGAGCGGATCGGCCACAGCGGCCCGACGGTGTCGCAAACGGTCGCCCGGATGGAGCGCGACGGCCTCCTCGTCGTCCGGCCCGACCGCAGCCTGGAGCTCACCCCGACCGGTCGGGCAGCGGCCGTGCGGGTCATGCGCAAGCATCGGCTGGCGGAGTGCCTGCTGCTCGACGTGATCGGACTGCCCTGGGATGAGGTGCACGAGGAGGCCTGCCGCTGGGAGCACGTGATGAGCGACGCCGTGGAGCTCCGCCTGGTCGAGCTGCTGGACCATCCCCAGACCTCGCCCTTCGGCAACCCGATCCCGGGGCTGGGCGAGTTGGCGGGGCTGGGTGAGTCGGCGGGGCCGGCTGAGTCGGCTGCGGAGGGCAGCGACCAGGAGCAGCCCTGGCGGCCGCTGACCGATGCCGTGGCGGCAGCGCCGACCGCGACGGTGCACGTCCTCAGGATCGGTGAGCAGGTGCAGCACGACCGGATGCTCATGAACAAGCTGCACGCGGGCGGGGTGCGCCCTGGTACCCAAGTGACCGTCCGCCAACTCGCCGCCGGCTATGAGCTGACTGCCGTCGGCCAAGCTGCGGTTGACGAGCCCGTCGTGCTCCCCGCCTGGGCCGCCGAACTGATCATGGTGGCTGGTTGATGTGACGGTTCACAGCGTGCCCGCCGGGGGCCAGCAGTGACGGCGCCGCACATCATGTGGTTCCGGCGTGACCTGCGCCTGACCGACCAACCAGCCCTGGCGCGCGCCGCGAGCGCCGCGGCGGCGGAAGGCGGCAGCGTGGTGGGCCTGTTCGTCGCCGACCCCGTGCTCCTCGACGGGTCGGCTCGGACGCGCCGGCTGGGAGAGTCGCTGCGGGCGCTGGATGCGGCGACGGGTGGCTCGCTGGTGCTGCGCTTCGGCGACCCGGCGGAGGTCGTCCTGGCGTTGGCGGCGCAGCTGGGCGCCCCAGCGGTGCACATCAGCGCGGACTTCGGCCCGTATGGACAACGCCGCGACGCCCGGGTGGCGGCGGTCCTGGCCGCGCAGGGGCTCGAGTTGGTCGCGACCGGCTCGCCCTACGCCGTGTCGCCAGGTCGGGTGACCAAGCCCGACGGCACCGCCTACCGGGTCTACACGCCCTTCTACAAGGCGTGGCTGGCCCACGGCTGGCCGGAGCCGGCGGCCCCGCCGGACCCCGGCCCGGAATGGCTCAAGGTCGAGAGCGACCCCTGGCCGGCAGTGCTGGATTCGGCCTCCAGCAATGATGCCAGGCTGCTGCCGCCGGCCGGGGAACTGTCGGCACTCGCCCGCTGGCAGGAGTTCCTGGCCGGGGGCGGCGTCGCCGCCTACGCCGACTTGCGCAACCGTCCCGACCTGCACGCCACCTCCGCCCTGAGCGCTGCCCTGAGATTCGGCGAGATCCACCCTCGCACGCTGCTCGCGGATCTGACCGGGGCGGTGACCGCCGACGGGCTCACCGGCGCCGGCGCAGAGGCCTTCCGGCGCGAGATCGCCTTCCGGGAGTTCTACGCCGACGTGCTGTTCCGCAGCCCCGAGAGCGCGGTGAGGTCACTGGACCGCCGCTTCGACGAGAACCTCGACTATGCCGATGGGCCCGAGGGCGACCGGAGATTCGCGGCCTGGTGCGCCGGCCGCACCGGGTATCCGTTCGTCGACGCCGGCATGCGCCAGCTGCTCGCCGAGGGCTGGGTGCACAACCGGGTGCGGATGATTGTGGCGTCGTTTCTGGTCAAAGACCTCCACCTGCCCTGGTGGCGCGGCGCCGAATGGTTCATGTCGCATCTGGCTGACGGCGACCTGGCCAGCAACTCGCAGGGGTGGCAATGGACGGCGGGCTGCGGCACAGACGCGGCGCCCTACTACCGCATCTTCAACCCGGTGCTGCAGGGCCAGCGCTTCGATCCCGAGGGCGACTACGTGCGCCGCTACGTGCCGGAGCTGCGGGGCCTGCCGGGCTCGGCCGCCCATGAGCCCTGGAAGGCACCGCTCTTGGCCGCCGACTACCCACAGCGGATCGTCGACCACTTCGCCGAGAAGGACGTGGCGCTCGCCCGCTTCGAGGCGATGAAGGCGGCGGCGAGCGGGGGCTGACCGCCCTCGCCGGGCTTGCGCTAGCTCAGTCGCGCTGGCTCAGTCGCGCAGCCAGCCCTCGAGCACCGAGGTCACGACGTCGTCGACGCTGGTGCCGCGCGCCTTGGCGTTCTTGCGCAGCTGGTTGCGCACGTCCTTGGGCACCTTGACTTGCAGCTCGACCCGCGCTTGGCGTCGCTTGCGCTCGGCCTTGGCGGCCTTCTTGGACTGCTTCTTGGCCTTCTTGGCAGCCGCCTTGCTGGCGTCGTCCGGCACCCGGCGTAGGACGTCTGAGGTGGAGCCGCCAATCCCCACGACCGGCCGCAGATGCGTGGGCGCCTTGGCTCCGGCCATGGGCTTGGGCGGCGCCTGCACCACCCCAGGCGGGGAATCCGGGCCGACCACGGGCGCAGCCGGGTGCACCCGGGCATCGGGGGCTTTGCGCAGCGCCGGGCGCGGCGCGGGATTGGTGACCATGTTGTCTACCTCTTCTCGGACGGGGCCGTCGTGCCCTGGGCGAGGGCCAGATCGAGCAGTTCGTCGAACGCCGCCGAGGCGGCCTTCGCACTCTGGCTGCGCCACCGCTGCACTGGAACGCAGGATCCCTGTGCCTGCTGGATCGCGGTACGGTCGGGGATCGGCGGCAGCACGACGTCGCCGAACGCCTCGTTCAGCTCCCGCAGCCGGTACCGGTGCTCAGCGAAGCGCGGGCGAACCCTCGTGGCGAGGATGCCGAGCAACTTCAAGTCGGTGTGGCCCGCGGCCCGTGCGACCTCGATCGACTCGATCGACTGGGCTGCGCTCTGCACCGCGAAGAAGGACGGCTCGGTGATGACCAGCGCCTGGTCAGCGGCGTACAGGGCGTTGCGGGTGAGCTCGCCCAAGTTGGGCGGGCAGTCGATGAGCACCAGCCGGAAGCCGGAGGTCACCCCCAGCAGCGCGGTGCGCAGCCGGCGCTCAGACCGCGGTCCGGTCTCGGCCGCACGGTGCTCCAGCGCGCGCTCGGAGGGGATGAGCTTGATCTCGTGGCCCCAGCACGAGTCGACCACCGCGTCGGCGGCGATGCCGGCGCGCGCGTCATGCAGGACGTCCGACACGGAGTACGGCGCCGCCACCGGGTCCAGCGCCGACGTCGCGTTGCCCTGCGGGTCGAGGTCCACCACCAACGTGGGCAGGCCGCGCTCCAGCGCCGCGCCCGCGAGCCCCAAGACGACCGAGGTCTTGCCGACGCCGCCTTTCAGAGACATCACGGCGACGACCGTCGGCTCGGCGCGGGAGGCGGGGGGCGGGGTCGTCATAATCAGGTCAGTGTGTCATGCGCCACAGGGATTGCGGTGCTTCCACGCGCCGCGATCTCGGCCGGTTCCGACCGAGCCGGAAGTGCGCAGATACCGCTCAAGGCGAGTAGCGCTGGACCTGCCACTGCCGCTCGTCGCCCAGATCCGCGGGCTCACCCGTGACGCTGACGAACCGCAGCCGATCGTGCATCCGAGACTGCCGCCCGTGCCAGAACTCCACCGAGCGCACCCGCACCAGATATCCGCCCCAGAAGTCGGGCACGGGCACCTGCGAGCCCTCCGGCCATTGCGCTCCGAGCTCGGCGTAGCGCGACTCCAGGGGCTCGCGCCCGGCCAGGGGCTCGGACTGCCTGGAAGCCCAGGCCGCGACCTGCGACCCATGCGGGCGCGACCGGAAGTACTCCGCGGATTCCTCAGCCGACAGTTGCTCCGCGACGCCGGAGACGCTGACCTGGCGCTCCATCGCAAACCATGGGAACAGCAGCGACACCTCCGGTTGGGCCCGCATGGCGGCTGCTTTGCGCGAGGTGTAGTTGGTGAAGAACGAGAGCCCGCGGCCCTCGGCCGCTTTCAGCAGGACGACCCGCGAGGTCAGCTCCATGTCCGCAAGCCCCCGCCATGGGCCGTCCTCGTCCCGGTGCGGCGCCGCGGTGGCCAGCACCATGGCGTTGGGCTCGGGCAGCCCCGCGGCGACGGCGTCGGCCAACCAGCGGCGGAACTGCTCCAGCGGCGTGGCGGCGAGGTCGGCGCGGCGCAGCACACCACTCTCATAGGACGTGCGCATACCCGCGACGTCGGGCGATTCCCACAGGCTCACAACTCCATCGTGGGGGATGGCCGGGAAAGTCTCCAGGCGAGTCACCCACCCGCGAGGGGACACAAGGACGACTGGAAGGCGAATTATCTCGCGGCATTAGATAAATGGCCGAATGCTGTTCGCCAGACCGTATCTTTATCCTCCGCCGATCGGCACCATTGTGTCATGACTTCCAAGAACACCTCCCCCTCCAGCCATTCCGACGGCCAGCCGCCCAGGGGCTCCGAGGGCGTGCGCGCCGGCGCGCACGCCCTCGCCTCAGCCGTCGTCGCCGTTTCCTCGACCGTCGAGCAGATGCAGACGGTCGCCCGCGCCCGGGTGGGTACCGGCTTCGACGCGGCGGCCCGCGCCCACCCGGCGGCGAACCCCGTCGGCCGAGCGGCCGCCGGGGTGCTCAGCGCAGTCGCGCTGCAGACGAAAGCCGTCCACACCCAGATCCGAGGCATCGCCAAGATCAGCGACGCCGCAGTCGGGCATGCCGCCGCGACGCTCCCGGCCGATGAGCAGACCCGGTGGGCTGCGACCTCGGCGGCACTGTCCGCCGCCTTCGGCGACTCGCTAGCCGCGGATCCGGCGTCGGCGGCGCTGGTGTCGCCCATGGCGCTACGCCTTGACGGGTTAGCGCTCGAGTGCACTCGCGCGTCGCTGACGCGCGCCTACCCGGCGGCCACGGACACCGTCGTGGTCTTCGTCCACGGGCTAGCCGCGACCGAGCTCGTGTGGAGCGACGACTATGCAGCCGCTGTGCTCGCCGCCGGGGCCACTGCGGTGTTCGTCCGCTACAACACTGGCGCAGCCGTCGCCGACAACGGGCGCGAGCTGTCGGAGCTGCTTGACGGCCTGGTCCGGTCCTGGCCGCAGCAGCCGGTCTCGCGGCTGATCATCGTCGGGCACTCCATGGGCGGCCTCGTCGCCCGCGCCGCCTGCGCCGCGGCCGCCGATGCCGGCCCCGAGGGGCAGGCCGCCTGGCCGTCGGTTCTGACCGACCTCGTGACCCTGGCTACACCCCATCGCGGCGCCCCGATGGAAAAGGTCGCCAACGTGGTCATCCAGGGCCTGCGACTGGACCCGATGGCGGCGCCGATCGCCGACCTCTGCGACAGCCGCAGCCAGGGCATCAAGGACCTGCGCTTCGGAGCCGTGCGTCACGAAGACTGGGCTGGGGAGGATCCCGACGAGGCGCTCCACGACCGCACCGTGCCGCTGCCGCTGCCGCCGGGCACGCGCCACCACGCAGCCGTGGCGACGCTCGCGTCCGACCCGGACTCGGCGGTGGCGGCCGTCATGGGCGACGGCCTGGTGCGCCGGCCGAGCGCGGCGTTCGCGCCCAACGGCACCCACGACTCACTGGTGATCATCGGCGACGCCGGGCACAACGACCTGCTCGACCACCCGCGCGTCGCCGAGCTGCTCTCGCGAGTGGTCGGCCTGGCCGGGTAACCCGCACCCGGCACATGCGCCAAAGCGCCTCCCGCGCGCCGCAACCCGCGAGTAGGATCGCCGCGAGACCCACCACCGCCGCATCCCGCTGGAGGCCCCATGTCCGACTTCGTTCCTGGCCTTGAGGGCGTCATCGCCTTCGAAACCGAGATCGCCGAGCCGGACAAGGAGGGCAGCGCACTGCGCTACCGCGGGGTGGACATCGAGGACCTCGTGGGACGCGTGTCCTTCGGCAGCGTGTGGAGCCTGCTGGTCAACAACAACTTCAACGAGGGCCCGCGCCCGGCCGAGCAGTACCCCATTCCGGTGCACTCCGGGGACGTGCGGGTAGACGTGCAGTCCGCGATCGCCATGCTCGCGCCGGCCTGGGGTTTGCGTCCGCTGCTCGACATCGACGACCGCCAGGCCGAGGACGACCTGGCCAAGGTGTCGGTGATGGCCATGTCCTTCGTCGCGCAGGCCGCCCGCGGGCTGGGGCAGCCGATGGTGCCGCAGGCCGAGATCGACAAGGCCTCCACGATCGTCGAGCGCTTCATGGTGCGTTGGCGCGGCGAGCCCGACCCCAAGCACGTGCAGGCGGTGGACGCCTACTTCGTGTCCGCGGCCGAGCACGGCATGAACGCCAGCACCTTCACCGCCCGGGTCATCGCGTCCACCGGGGCGGATGTGCCGGCTGCGATCTCGGGCGCCATCGGGGCCATGAGCGGCCCGCTGCACGGTGGGGCACCCTCCCGCGTGTTGGGGATGATCGAGGAGATCGAGCAGACCGGCGACGCCGACGCCTATGTCCGCAACGTGCTGGACTCCAACCAGCGCCTCATGGGCTTCGGCCACCGCGTGTACCGCGCCGAGGACCCGCGCGCCCGGGTGCTGCGGCGCACCGCCAAGGAACTCGACGCCCCGCGCTACGAGGTCGCTGTAGCGCTGGAGCGCGCCGCGCTGGCCCAGCTGCGCGAGCGGCGCCCGGACCGCGTGCTCGAGACCAACGTGGAGTTCTGGGCGGCGATCGTGCTCGACTACGCCCAGGTCCCCCCGCACATGTTCACGTCGATGTTCACCTGCGCCCGGCTGGCCGGCTGGAGCGCACACGTGCTGGAGCAGAAGCGCACCGGCCGCCTCATCCGCCCCAGCGCCCGCTACATCGGCCCGGCACCCAGGCCGCCGGCGGCGGTCGAGGGTTGGGACCCGGAGAAGGTGGCTCCCTCGGGCTACCACCCCACGTGATCCACGGCACGGGCCGCACCTCCACCGGACCATCGGGTTCGCTGCCGGACTAGCCTTGTCGCATGACCGACATCCTCATCCCCGCTGACCTCAAGCCCGCCGACGGCCGCTTCGGCGCCGGACCGTCCAAGGTGCGCCTGGAGCAGATCGACGCGCTCTACGCCGTGGCCCCCACCTACCTGGGGACCTCGCACCGGAAGGCGACGGTCAAGGACCAGGTGAAGCGCGTGCGCGAGGGCGTCGCGACACTGTTCGAGCTGCCCGACGGCTACGAGGTCATCCTGGGCAACGGCGGCTCCACCGCCTTCTGGGACATCGCCACCTTCGGCCTGCTGCGCGACCGGGCACAGTTCCTGAGCTTCGGCGAGTTCGGCTCGAAGTTCGCCAAGGCCGCCAAGACCGCGCCGCAGCTGGGCGAGCCGACGATCATCACCTCCGAGCCCGGAGACGCGCCGGAGTTCGTCGCCGAGGCCGGCATCGACGCCTACGCGACGCCGCACAACGAGACCTCGACCGGGGTGGCGATCACCCCCCGCAAACCCGAGGGGGCCGATGCCGACGCGCTCCTGCTCGTCGATGCCACCTCCGCGGCGGGCGGGCTGCCGATCGACATCGGCACCACGGATGTGTACTACTTCGCCCCGCAGAAGTGCTTCGCCTCCGACGGCGGCATCTGGTTCGCCATCATGAGCCCCGCCGCGCTGGCCCGGGTGGACGAGATCGCCGCGACTGGGCGCTGGAGCCCGGAGTTCCTCAACCTCGCCACCGCCGTGAGCAACTCGCGGCTGGAGCAGACCTACAACACCCCGGCGCTGGCCACGCTGTACCTGATGGCCGAGCAGGTCGACTGGTTCAACGCCAACGGCGGCATGCCCTGGACCACCATGCGCACCTCGGAGTCCGGCCGGCGGCTATACTCGTGGGCCGAGGCGACGTCGTACACCAGCCCCTATGTGGCGGACCCGGCGAAGCGCTCCAACGTCATCGGCACTATCGACTTCGACGACTCCGTGGACGCCGCGGCCGTGGCCAAGGTGCTGCGGGCCAACGGCGTCGTGGACACCGAGCCCTACCGCAAGCTGGGCCGCAACCAGCTGCGGATCGCGATGTTCCCCGCCATCGACCCCGACGACATCGAGGCGCTGACCAAGAGCATCGACTACGTCGTCGAGCGGCTCTAGCCGGTTACGTCCAGGCGGATAGCTCTAGCCTGGGCATATGGCGAACGATCCGGGCCCGGAGCACAGGGGCGGCCGCATCGTGGGCGTCCTGGCATTGATCGCCGTGGCGGCGCTCGCCGGGGCCACGCTCTGGAGCTCGCTGGGGGGCGACGGCGAGGCGCCGCAGCCCCAGCTGTTCCCCACCAAAGCCGTGACAGCGGAGGCCAGCTCGCCAGCGCAGTCGGAGTTCCCGACCGAAGGCCCCGAGGGGCCCTCCACCAGCCCCAGCCAGAGCCCGTCGGCCAGCACCAGCCCGTCGCCGTCGGAGTCGCCTTCGACCAGCCCGTCGCCGTCGACCAGCGGACCCACCCCGACTCCAACTCCGACCCCGACCCCGACCCCGACTCCGACCCCGACCGACAGCCCCTCGCCGTCGGTCGGCAGCGCCACGACCGCCGAGACTGCGCCTGCTACAGATAACGCAGGATGACCATCACGGCCAGGATGCCGATGAGCACCACCGCCAAGGCGGTGTCGGCGCCGTTGCGCAACAGGAAGTCGAGTCTTCGCTGCACCCCGGCCCCGAAGTTGCCCTCCATGATGTTCACGCGGGTCATCGAGAAGAACACCAGCGTCGTGGTGACGGTGATGAGCAGGCACCAAGGGCACAGCGCCCCGATCACGAAGTACGCCTGGTAGAAGAGCCAGTAGGCGAAAGCCAGGCCGATGGAGTAGACGGCCTGCGCCGACAGCATGAACCAGCGTGGGAACCGGGTCCCGCCCAGCGCGGCGACGGCGATGGTGATGACCACCGGCTCGGCGATGAGGCCCAGGAACGCGTTGGGGAAACCCAGCAGGTTCGCCTGCCAGGTCACCCCCACGGCCCCGCAGGAGATCTTGGAGTTGATGTTGCACGACAGCGCGGCGTTCGGGTCCTTCGCCAAGGCGATGGCGTCGACGCTGAGGACCAGCGACGCGACCAGGCCGAGGATGCTGGAGCACAGCATCTCGATGAACGCGCCGGGGTGGTAGCGCTTGCCGGCCGGCGCCACAGCCGCGACATCGCCCTCGGGCCCATCGGCGACGTCCGTCGCGGTTGCTGACATGGGCTGCCTCCCTGCCGTCGCGGCTGGTCGGGCCGCGGCGATGAACGTCGGTTGGGTACGTCTGGGCTCTTGAGCGTACTTCGGGCGGCGCCGTCACACGTCCCCGCGCCGACTTCCTCAGCCCCAGCCCCACTCGTGCAGCTGCTCGTCGGTCAGGCCGAAGTGGTGGGCCACCTCGTGGATCACGGTGATGCGGACCTCGTCGACCACGTCGAACACGGTCTCGCACATGGCCAGCAAAGGCAGCCGGTAGATCCAGATGCGATCCGGCAGCGCCCCCGCGTAGGTGTCGCCGCGCTCGGTCAGCGGGATGCCCTCGTAGAGCCCGAGCAGGTCCGGCTCCGTCTCATGGCTGTCGGCCACGATCACCTCGACGTTGGACATCACCCGGGACAGGTCGGGCGGGATCTCGGCCAGCGCCTCTGCGACGAACTCCCGAAACGTGGGCTCGTCGATGTCGATCATGGCCGGTCCCCTCTGGTCGTCGATGCCCTGGCGCGGCTCAGCCCTGCGCGGCGCGGCGCTGCTGTCACTAGGGTGCCATCGTGGATGCAGACCGAGTCGGGCGGAATGCCGGCGCACCGGCGTCGCCATGACGCGGCGCCAGATCGCCTCGCTCGTCGTGCTGTCGGCCGCGGTGTTCCTCGTCGCCGTCGATGGCACGGTGATGGCCATCGCGGTGCCCGAGCTGACCGCGGAGCTCGGCCCGACCTACACCCAGGTGCTCTGGATCGGCGACATCTACTCGTTCATGCTCGCGGGACTGCTGGTGACGGCGGGCAACCTGGGCGACCGGCTAGGCCGCAAGCGGCTGCTGCTGTTCGCCGCCGCCGGCTTCGGCGTCATGAGCGTCGCCGCCGCGATGGCACCCACCCCGGAGCTGCTCATCGCCGCCCGGGCACTGCAGGGAGTCGCCGGCGCCGGGCTGATGCCGCCCACCCTCGCGCTCATCCGTGGCGTCTTCACCGAGCCGCGCCAGCGCACGCGGGCCATCGGCATCTGGAGCGCCGCGGGCTCCGCCGGAGCGTCCGTGGGGCCGACCGTCGCCGGCCTGCTGCTCAGCCACTTCTTCTGGGGCTCGGTGCTGTTGATCAACGTGCCCGTGGTGATCTTCATCGTGGTGGTCGGCGCCTGGGTGCTGCCGGAGTCCCGCGGCGACTCCGAGCAGCCGCTGGACGTTGTGTCGATCCTGCTGTCGACCGCGGGCATCATCGGCACGATCTACGCCATCACGGAGTTCGCCCACTCCGGCTTCGGCCACCTGCCGCCCTGGATCGCGCTGGTCGTCTCGGTGCCCATGCTCGGGTACTTCCTGCGCCGCCAGCTGCAGCTGCCGGTACCGCTGCTGGACCTGTCGCTGTTCTCCATCGTGCGCTTCCGGGCCGCGGTCGTGGCTGAGTTCTCGGTGGTGTTCGCGGCCACGGGCGCACTCTTCTTCATCCCCATCTACTTCCAGGAGGTGCTCGGCTACAGCCCGATGCGCACCGGGGTGTCGCTGCTGCCCGTGTCCCTGGTGTCGGTGGTGGTGTCGCCCAACACGGGCAAGCTGATCCGCGCCTTCGGGGCCCGCAAGGTGCTGCTCTCCGGCATGGTGTCCAGCACCGTCGGGTTGATCAGCCTGGGCCTGCTGGAGTCGCAGCCCTACTGGGCCATCGTCGGACCGCTGGTGCTGCTCGGGTACGGGTTCGCGTCGGTGCTGACGGTGGCGGCCGATCTTGTGCTAATGAGCGCCCCGCACGAGCGGGCAGGCGCCGCGACCGGCGTGTCCGAGACGTCCTTCGAGCTCGGCTCGGCCCTCGGGATCGCGCTCATCGGCAGCGCGATCACGGCGATCTACCAGGCCCGGCTCAGCATCCCGGCCGGGGTCGGGGAGCAGGTGAGCGCCAGCGTCACGGAGTCGGTGACGGGCGTGGCCGATGCAGCCGCCAGCCTGGCCGACCCGGCGCTGGCCGAGGCGCTGCTGACGAGCGCCGGGAACGCCTTCAGCGCGGGCCTGACAATCGCCTCGGTGGGTGCCGGCCTCCTGCTGGCCGGCGTGACGTGGTGGGTGCAGCGCAACACCCGCGACGCCAGCAAGACCCGTGCGGCCGCGCGGCCCGCGCAGCCATAGCGCCCGACGCCGCCGCGTCCTACCGTGGCGCTCATGAGTCAGCCGCCGCCACGACAGGTCCTGCTCCCCCGCGATGTCCCCCTGGGCGGTCCGCGCGCCATGACCGTGCGGCGAACGCTGCCGCACCGCGACATCCGCACGATAGGGGCCTGGTGCTTCATCGACGACTACGGGCCGTCCTCCTCCGACGATCCGCCGATGAACGTCCCGCCACACCCCCATATGGGGCTGCAGACGGTCACCTGGCTGCTGCAGGGCGAGGTAGCCCACCGCGACTCCACCGGCGGCCAGGCCCGGGTGCTCCCCGGCGAGCTCAACATCATGACCGCCGGGCACGGCATCGCGCACTCCGAGTACGCCGTCGGCGCCGGCCCGTGGCGTGGAGTCCAGACCTGGGTGGCGCTCCCAGCCGAGGCCCGCGACCTCCAGCCGGGCTTCGCCCACCATGACGATCTGCCAACGGTCGAGCTGCCGACGGCGCCCGGGTCGGCGGAGGTCACCGCGACGGTCATCCTGGGCACTCTTGCCGGGGCGTCCTCGCCGGCCCGGGCCTACACCCCCATCGTGGGTGCGGAACTGCGCACCGCCGGTGCGGCGGCCGCCGTCGTCGAGCTGGACCCGGACTTCGAGTACGGGCTGCTGGCCCTGGATCCGGGCTGCCAGGTGGACGGCGAGCCGCTGGACTCCGGGGCGCTGCTCTACCTGGGTTGGGGCAACGAGTCGGCGGCGATCGCAACGGACGCGGCGGCGGCGTTCCTGCTCGTCGGCGGCGAACCGCTGGCAGAGGAGCTGGTGATGTGGTGGAACTTCGTCGGCCGCAGTCACGCCGACATCGCCAGCGCCCGGGCTGCGTGGGAGGCCGGCGAGCGCTTCGGCACCGTTGTGGGTGACGCGCACAGCCCGCTGCCCGCCCCAGCGCTGCCGAATGCCGTCCTGCAGCCACGACCGGGCCGGCGCTGAACTCGCGGGCGTGCGCTCGAGGAGCTTCTGCGCCAGGCCCTGGCACGCTGCAGAGGCGCTGGTAGACAACGCCTTTGCCGGTCCGTCAACAGTCCCGGCCACGACTCCAGCAGAACGCAGCGGATCGTTTGACCGCACTACCAGACCGGCCGCCGCGTGATGACACACCCCCCGGCCGAGCTGTGGATAACCTGTGTGGTATCCACGCGCAAGCGGCCCGGCGGCGCCGTCAGTCGGCTGAGTCGTCGGGCTCGTGGCGGCCAATGCGCGCCACCCCGGCGACGACGTAGCGCAGCGCCTCCTCGGCGTCGTCGGTGACGCGGAACAAGTCCAGGTCCGCCGCCGCGATGCGCCCCGTCTGGGCAACGGTCTGGCGCAGCCAGTCCACCAGCCCGGCCCAGTAGTCGGTCCCCATGAGCACCACGGGGAACGACGTCACCTTGTTCGTCTGGGCCAGGGTCAGGGCCTCGAAGAACTCATCCAGAGTTCCGAAACCCCCCGGGAAGACGACGAAGCCCTGCGAGTACTTGACGAAGCACGTCTTGCGGGCGAAGAAGTAGCGGAAGTTGATGCCGAGGTCGAGGTAGCGGTTGAGCGCCTGCTCGTGCGGCAGCTCGATCCCCAGGCCGATCGACTGGCCGCCGGCCTCGAAGCAACCCTTGTTCGCCGCCTCCATGATGCCCGGGCCGCCGCCGGTGATGACCGCGAAACCCGCCGCCGCCAACCCGGCGCCGACCCGCTCCGCGGCCGCGTAGGCCGCGCTCTCGGGGGGCGTGCGGGCGCTGCCGAACACGGCGATCGCGGGCCCGACCTCGGCTAGGGCGCCGAAGCCCTCGACGAACTCAGACTGGATGCGCAGGACCCGCCACGGGTCGGTGTGGACCCAGTTGGCGCTCTGGCCGGCATCGAGCAGGCGCTGGTCATAGGTCGATTCGCGCTGCCGTTCCCGACGCAGGACGCTCGGGCCGCGCATGCGCGTGACATCGTGAGGTGCGGCGGGTGCGCCGTCCGGCGGTGACGCGTTGCCGCGGTTCTGAGCCATGGCCCCAGGCTAGGGGCGGCGAGGGCAGCGGCATCGCTTGGCGAAGTTCTTACCCAGGTTTTGCCGCGACGAGAACATTCCGCCTTGCCAAGCCCGCCCGGCAGGGGGCAGGGTGGGGGAACGCTGGTCGGCGCCGCGCCGGCCGGTCGCTCGCGACGAGTGCGCGCGAGCACCAGCTATCCGAGAAGAGGACACCTATGGCCGATTCATCCCGCGTGACCGAACTGATCCGCACCATCGCTTCCGACCCCGCGCTGCGTGACCGGCTGGCCAACGCCAACGCCGACGAGCGCGCCGCGGCGCTGGACGAGCTGGGCTTCGGCGACGTGACGCCCGCCGACGTGGCCGCCAACGCCGGTCAGTTCCTCCCCTCGGCGACCGAGGTCGTCGACGAGGCCGAGCTGGAGGCCGTCGCCGGTGGCGGCGACACCGTCACCACCGCCACCACGACCACCACGGTCACCGCTGCTGCTTCGGCCGCGGCCGCAACCTGATCCACCCGCGTGCCGGGGAGCCTTCGCAGGCTCCCCGGCACGCATCTCTTCGCCCTCCCCTGCGCATCCGGGCAGGTCATCACCCCTCTTCAGAGAACCCGGTCATGGATCACCAGATCGTCATCGACGGCGCCCCCTATGCAGCTCGCAAGGGCTTCTACCACGGCACCCAGCGCACGGCGCCCCCCGAGCGGACCCTGGCTCGGATCTGGCAGGCCGCGCCCACCGTCGGCCTGACGCGCCTGTCCGACATCACCGGCTTGGATCGCATCGGCATCCCCACCGTCGTCGGCCACCGGCCCAACGCGCCGACCCTGGCCACCTCCGGGGGCAAAGGTTTCACCACCATCGCGGCGACGGTCTCCGCCGGCATGGAGGCAGTGGAGATCTGGCATGCCGAGAACGTCCGCCGCCCCGTCACGATGGCCCCCTACGCGGAGTTGCACAGCGCCGGGCTCACCATCGAGCCCACCTCGCTGTCCCTGACCAAGCACTCCCTGTTCAACCCCGCGCGCCCGGAACCCTGGGTACAGGGTTGGGACATCGTCGCCGGCCGGGAGGTGATGGTCCCCTACGCCGCAGTGTCGATGGGTATCGGCGGCGGCGTCCGCGCGTTCGACCCACCCGCGCGCTGGATGCCCTTCGCCACCGGCTCCAACGGCCTCGCCGGCGGCAACCACATCCTGGAGTCAGTCGCCGCCGGGCTGTACGAGGTCTGCGAACGCGACGCCGTGGCGTGCACCCGTGCTGCCACCGGGTTCGGGGAGCGCGTCGACCTCGACAGCATCACCGATCCGCTCGTCCGGTCGCTCGTGGCGCAGTACGACGACGCCGGCATCTCCACCTACCTGTTCGACAACACCGTCGACACCCTCATCCCCACCTATAGCGCGGTGGTGGCCGACCGCATCGACGCCACGATGGGGCTCTACCGCGGGTACGGGGCGCATCTGGACCCGGCGATCGCGATGATCAGGGCCCTGACCGAGGCGGCGCAGGCACGGCTGCTGCTCATCGCCGGCTCCCGCGACGACTACTTCAGCCGCGACCAGCGGCTCAACCGCTTCAGCGGGGACGCCCGGGTGGCCAATATCGACGCGCTCCCGGCCACCGCCGACGCAGGTCGCTACGAGTCCGGGGCGACGGACTCCTTCGGCGCCGACATCGCAACCGTGCTGGCGCGGCTGGCCGCGGTGGACCTGGATTCGGTGATCGTGGTGGACCTGACCGACCCCGACCTGCAGATCCCGGTAGCCCGCGTCATCGTCCCCGGGCTCGAGGGCTACATGTTCGACCACTACGCGCCCGGGCCGCGCGCCCGCGCGCATCGGGCGCGGGCGACGGCGGCGGCATGACCGAACTGCTCACGCGCGACGCCACACCCAAGGGCGTGCGCGCCGACGCGCAGCGCGCCATGAGCCCGGCCGCCACGCTGGAGCGCGTGCGCGGCAAGTTCGGCGCCATCGGGCTCACCCGCCTGGCAGACATCACCGGCCTCGACCGGCTGGGCATCCCCGTGGTGCTCTCGGTGCGACCGCAGTCCGGCTACCTGTCGGTGGACGGCGGCAAGGGCTTCACCACCGTGGCCGCACAGGCATCCGCGGCGATGGAGTGCTTCGAGCGGCACGCTGGTGAGCTCACCCCCACCGACCGCTTCCGAGCGCCCTACGAGGAGCTGCCAGACGACGGGCGAATGGCGCTCGCGGACCTCCCGCTGTCGCGCCACTCGCTGTTCTCGCCGCAGCTCCCCGAGGACTGGGTGTGGGCCCAGGATCTGCGCGGCGGCGGCCCGGTGGCCGTGCCGAGCGTGCTGGTCTCACTCGAGCGCCATCGCCATCGCCGGTCCTCGCTGCTGCCGTTCCACTTCTCGTCCAACGGGCTCAACGCCGGCAACACCAAGTCCGAGGCGCTCGTCGGCGGCCTGTATGAGGTGATCGAGCGCGACGCCACGACGTGCAGCGGGCACTCCTGGCGGCAGGGTGCTCCGATGCGGCGAGTGGATCTGAGCACTGCGACATCGCCCGACATCGCCCAGCTCGTTTCGACGATCACCGCCCAGGGGGTGGAGGTCGTCGTGGTGGACTGCACCGTCGACACGGCCGTGCCGACGTTCCGGGCCTACCTGTGCGACCTGGCCACCCCGGCGATCGGGCTCTACCACGGCTACGGGACGCACCTGGACCCGCAGGTGGCCGTCATCCGCGCCATCTGTGAGGCCGCCCAGGGCCGGCTGGTGTTCATCGCCGGGTCCCGCGACGACTCCTTCCGGCACCACCGGCGCCTGCACAGCGACTACACCGACGGCAACGCCGCCCTCCTGGCCCTCCCGGCGACGGTGGACCTGCGCGACTTCCCGGACGAGTCCGGCGACACCTTCGAGGCCGATGGCCGCACCCTGCTGGCCAAGCTCGCCCAGGTGGGCGCCCAGCAGGTGCTGGCGGTGGACCTGACCCATCCCGACGTCGGCGTGGACGTGTTCCGCGTCATCGTCCCCGGGATGGAGGGCTACATGCTGGAGACCTTCACCCCCGGACACCGCGCCCACGCCTGGGCAGCTGCGACCGCCGACGCGCCCCTCCTGCCCTCCCCTGTCGCCCCCGCTGGAAAGGCCGCCGCGCTGTGACCGACGCCTCGTCCCCCATCCTCGTCTACCTCGGCCCCACCATGCCGGTCGCGGACGCCCGCGCCATCCTGCCGCAGGCCACGTTCCTGCCGCCGGCGGCGCAGTCGGACATCCTGACCGCCGTCGACACCCGCCGTCCCGCGGCAATCTGCATCATCGACGGCGTGTTCACGCAGGACCTGTCCATCTGGCACAAGGAGATCCTCTACGCCCTCGAGCGCGGCGTCGCCGTCTACGGCGCCTCCAGCATGGGTGCCCTGCGGGTCGCCGAGACAGCGGCGTTCGGCGCCGTCGGCATCGGCGAGATCTACCAGGCCTTCGCATCCGGCGAGCTCACCGACGACGACGAGGTCGCCGTCATGCACGCCACCGATGACTTCGGCCACCGCTCGCTCAGCGACGCCATGGTCAACATCCGCGCCACTCTGGCCGCGGCCCTGGCCGCCGGCGTCATCGATCAGCAGCAGCACGACGATCTGGCGGCCACTGCGAAGGCCACCTTCTTCCCCGAGCGCAGCTACGCCCGGATGCTCGCCGACGCCCGCAGCGCCGGCATGGACCCCGCGGCCCTCGCGGCGCTGAAGGAGTTCATCGCCACCTCTGCGGTGGACCGCAAGCGGCTGGACGCCATCGCGCTGCTGGAGCACGTCCGCGACCAGGGCATCACCGCGCCGCCGGACGTGGAGGTCACCTGGTCGCACCCGTTCCGCACGCAGTACGAGCGCGACCGCCGGGTCGCGCGCAACGGCACCGAGGTACCGCGCTCGGACATCGCCGCGTACGCGGCGCTGCACCTGCCGGATTTCGCGCAGCTCAGCGAGAGCGCCCTGCACGCGGCGCTGGTGGACGTCCTGGGCGAGGTGCTCCACGTTGAGGCCGACGAGGCCGCGATCGCCGCCGAGCTCGATCGGTTCCGTGCCGACCGCCGCCTTCGGACCGACGAGGACCTGGCCGCCTGGCAGGCCGACAATGACCTGACCGACGAGGAGTTCGCCGACCTGCTGCGGCGGCAGGCGGTGCGCCGCGAGCTGCGCTCGTGGCTGATCAGCCGCAAGTACCTGGAGCGCACGACCGCCGAGGTGCTGGCGGAGCTGCGGCTGCGAGGCAAGTACCCAAGCACCGCCGACGCCGCGGCGTACCAGCAGCAGGTGCTCCTGGCAGCCCACCCCGACTTCGAGTTCACCGGCGACGACACCCCGCTGCTGGACCTCGTGCGGGAGCAGGCGCAGGAGACCCACTGGCGCCCCACCGTCGCGCTGGACCAGTGGGCCTTCGAGAGCGGTTTCAAGGACGTCTCGGATGTGCGCTACGAGTTGGTGCGCTCGCGGCTGGCCCGCCGGGCCACGGCGGCGGCCCTGGAGTCCCTCACCGGCGCCTTGTTCGACGAGCCCGGGACGGGAGCCGATGCCGACCGCTGAGGACGCCAGCGCAGCGCTGCCGGGGATTCTGGCCAGGGCGGCCGACCCGGCGGAGCGTGCCGGGCAGGACCCAAGCGGGTGGCTGCAGGCGCAACCGACGGCGTCCGATGCCCTGGTCGAGGAGCGCCTCGCGCGCTGGCTGCGGCTGGTCGGCGACGGCACACCCGCTGGCGCGGAGCCGGTCCTCGCCGCCCGCGGCCTCAGCTTGGCGGACGTGCGCGCCGGGTTCATCGAGGTCTCCCCCGCCACGGACCCGGCGCGCTGGGCCCGGCGCCCCGCCTGGGCGCGCGACGCCGAGAGCATGGTCGGGCTGCTGACCTCGGCCGCCGAGGCCGCCGAGGCCGCCGAGTCGGCCGAGGCCGCGGGCACACCGGCGCGGCACGTGCCCACGCTGGCGGAAGTGGTAGGCGACGGCTTGCCGGAGTGGGCACCCCGCGATCAGCCCTGGCGGTTCTACCCCGGCTTCCGCGCCTGGTTGGACGACGCCGCGCAGTCGGTCGCCGGATGGGCCGTCGAGTACGACGCTCCCCTCACCGCCCCGGCCCGCAGCGACCTCGCCCTGGCCCTGGCCCGTCGGCTGCTGGGCGTGATCGGTCCCCGGCTGCAGGACCTGGCCGAGACCTCCGACCTGCTCTTCCGGGGGGCCGAGCAGGCGCCGTCGGCCTGGCTGCGGATCTGGCACGACAGCCCGGTGATGCTGAGGGTGATGGCAGTGGCCTGGCGCCAGTGGCGCACCACGACGGAGGAGCTCATCGCCCGCATGGGCGCCGACCTGCCGCAACTCGTGCCCGGGCGCCTCATCGCCGCGGTCGAGTCCGACGCCGGTGATCGCCACTGCGATGGCCGGGGCGTGGCCGCCGTGACCTTCGACGACGGCTCCCGGCTGTTCTACAAGCCGCGGGCCAGCGGGATCGAGCAGCCGTTGCGCTACCTGCTGGACGAGCTGGACTCGACCCACCCGAACCTGCCGCCGCTGGGCCTTCGCCTGCCCGTCATGACGGACAGGGGCGACTACGTGTGGGTGCGCGAGGTCGCTGCCGCGAACTGTCCGAACCCCCGCGCGTACTTCTATCGCGCCGGCGCGATGCTGCGGGTGGTGCAGGCGCTGGGCGCGACCGACCTGCACCATGAGAACTTCGTGCCTGCAGCCGACCAGCCGGTGCTCGTGGACCTGGAGACGGTCATCGGACCGGGGCGCGGCTGGGCCGGCACCACCGAGCGGCCAGAGCGGCTCGACCTGCCTGGCCCGACCTCGATGGTCAGCAGCTGGACCGATGGTCCGCCGGGGCGGCGAAGCCTGAACCTGGGGGCGCTGGCCGGTCCCGAGGAGTCGCTGACGCCCGACGCCGTGCCGACGTTGGTCCAGGCGCCCGGCGGAGGTCCGCCCACGCTGCGACACCGGCGGCTGACGACCACGAACGGGGCGGCGCTGCCGCGGATGGACGGTCAGCCGACCGGGGTCGGCGACTACCGGGAGGATGTCGTCGCCGGCTTCGCCGATGCCCAGAAGAGGCTGGTGGCACTGGCCGACGCCCTGGCGGCCGGACTGCGTGCTGCCGCTCCCGAGAGGGCCGCCATCAGGTTCGTGGCCCGTCCCACCAGGGTCTACACGAGGTTGCTGCAGGAGAGCCTGGCGGCGCCGGCCCTGCGCGACGGCGTGGCGCGGGAGTTGGTCCTGGAGCGGCTGTGGCGCGCAGTTGGCACCAGCCCGGCGGCCGTGATCGAGTCCGAGGTCACGGCGATGCGTGACCTTGACGTGCCGCTGTTCACCATCGGGCTGCAGGAGACGGCGCTGGTCAGCGACCGCGGCGCCGAGGTGCCCGCGGCTTTCGCCGAGTCCCCCCTGGCGGGTGCCACGGAACTTCTGACCGAGCTGCCGGGGAGAAGCGACGAGGCGGTCGACGATCTGCGGGCCGAGCTGTTCTGCGTCTGCGATCACGCACCGCCGCCGGTGGGACCGGCCGTGGCCGCGCAAGGCGCCTTGCTCGAGTGCTCCGATCCGGTCGGCGTGCTGCTGCACGAGGTCCGCGACACGACGGGGACGCGCGCAACCGCAAACGGCACCGAGGGACCGCGCTGGGTGGGACTTGACTACGACCCGACCCGCTACGTCTGGCGCAACCGCCGGCTGGGACCGGGCCTCTTGGGGGAGGCCGGCATCGGCCTGGCGCTGTTCGCTGCGGCGCCCGCCTCCCCGACCGGCCGCACCGCCCTGCTCAACAGCGGCCGCAGGGTGGCGGGGCTGCGCCCGGGCTGGTCCGACGCCGACGCGTTCGTCGGTCCCGCCGGGGTCCTGTACGCGCTCGCCTGGGCCGCCCAGACGTGCGCCGACGACGAGTTGCTGACCGCGGCCGAGGCTCTGGTGGAGCGGGTGCTGGTCGCCGCCCGCAACGCCCGCCCCGTGTGGGGGATCGACTCTGTGGCCGGCGCCGTGCTGGCGCTGCGGCGCCTGGCGCCGGACTCCGCAGCCGCGCGCGGCGCCCTGGACGAGGCTGCTGAGCTGTTGGCCAGAGCACCTGCGGCAGCCAGCGCCGCCGTCGATCGTCCCCGCGGCCGTTGGCACGAGGCGATGCCCAGCGGCGCCTGGGGCGCGGCGCTGGCGCGCAAGGCGGTCGGCCTGCCCCCGGCCGAGCCCGCGGCCGCTGCGACCGTCGGCGACCGCCTGGCGGCGGCGGCGCTCGGAGGACCTGCCGTGCCGCGCAGCGACGTGGCGTCAACGCTCCTGCGCGACGCCGACGTGCCCATCAGCCGTAATCTGTCAGCAATCCACGGCGTCGCCGCCGTCGCGCTCCTTGACCTCGGCGATACCGCAGCCGCGCCGAAGGTGAGAATCCTGCAGTGACGACAGAGAGCACCGACGTCGCCGAGAAGCCCAGCGACACCGGGCTGGGCAAGCCGGTCAACCAGAGCGCCGACGCCATCGACCGAGTGGTCAACCTCGCGCCGAAGTGGACGCTGTTCGTCCTCGCCGCGTGCATCCTGCTTGTGATCGGCGCAGTCGTGTGGGCCTTCCAGGGAACCGTCACGACATCTCGCTCCGCGCCCGGGATCTACAAGGACAACGGCTACCTGGCGATCAACGCGCCCACGGATGGTGTGGTCGAAGAGGTGCCCGTGCGCATCGGTCAACAAGTCTCTGCCAACCAGACACTCCTGACGTTCCAGGACGGCAGCACCCTGGTCGCGCCGAAGGACGGCTGGGTGGCCTCGCTCTACGTCGCTCCCGGCTCGAAGCTCAAGGCAGGGACACCGGCGGTGGCTTTGACCGACTACAACATTCCCGATGTCGTCATGACGCTGCTGCCGGCGTCCATGACCGGCTCGGTCACCGCCGGGCTCCCCGTCGAGTTGACTGTAGCGAGCGCCCCGTCCACCCAGTACGGCTACTTGGAGGGGTCGATTCTGGAGGTGAGCAATACGCCGCTGACCACCGACGACATCGGCGCCATCCTCGGGCTGCAACCTGAGGTCGTGGCACTGGCGCTGGGCTCTGAGCCGGGCATCCTCGCGGTCGTCGGGCTCACCCCCGATCCGTCCACCCCGACCCGTTACGCCTGGACCGTCGGGCAGGGGCCTCCCTTTGCCATCGTCAACGGCACCCCCGCCACCGCGAAGGTGATCCTGAGCAGGCAACCTCCCATCGACGTGATCTTCCCCGGCCTCGCCGAGAGCTTGGGAACCTGATGAGCCAGACGACGCCTGCTGCCCCGCCGGGGATGCAGGGCATGCCGGGCATGCCGCAGGTCGCGCCGGACCCGCCCTTCCCCAACCGGCGGGTCAAGGTCCCCACCATCCTGCAGATGGAGGAGACCGAGTGCGGGGCCGCCTGCCTGGACATGGTGCTGGCGCACTACGGCCGCGTGGTGCCGCTGGAGGAGGTGCGGGAGGCCTGCGCGGTGTCCCGCGACGGCTCCAAGGCCTCCAACATGCTCAAGGCAGCACGCGCCTACGGGCTGGAGGCGAAGGGGTACCGGCGCCCCTTCGAACGGCTGGCAGAGGGCGAGCTGCTGCCGCAGATCCTGTTCTGGCGCTATTCGCACTGGGTGGTCCTCGAGGGCTACCGCAAGGGCTCCCTGCTGATCAACGACCCGGCCGAGGGCCGTCGTCGCATCGATGAGCAGGAGGCTCGGCGCGCCTACAGCGGCATCGCGCTGTACATGGAGCCGGGCGCGGACTTCGTCAAGGGGGGCAGCCGGCCGAGCTGGATCCGCGAGCTCATCCGCCGGATCAAGCCAGGGCGGCTCGGCTTCATGCTGGCAGCCATCGCCGGAATCTTCCTGGTGATCCCCGGCGTGCTGCTGCCGATGTTCACGACCCTGTTCGTCAACGACATCTTCTCCTCCCCCAAAGCGGCCGACGCCCAACAGCTGTTGACTGCCGTGGCCGTGGTGGCGCTGCTCATCGGGCTGCTGACGCTGGTCCAGCAGTGGTTCCTGGCCCGGCTGCAGACGCGACTCACGGTTGCCGGCTCGTTCCGCTTCGTGGACCATCTGCTGCACCTGCCGGTGCAGTACTTCACCGCCCGGTTCCCCGGTGTGGTGGTGGGACGCCTGGACCAGATCGACACCATCAACCAGCTGATCGCCGGCCCGCTCATCACGTCGGGGGTGAGCGCCGTGGGTCTGGTGATCTACGCGGCGGTGATGTTCGTTTACAGCCCCCTGCTCACCGCCATCGCGATCGCCGCCTCGCTCATCAACGTCGCCGCACTGGTGTTCGTGTCCAAGCAGCGCGACTCGGCCAACCAGCTGCAGCTGCGCGAGAGCGCCCGGCTGACGGGTCTGGGGATGTCCACGGTGTCGTCCATCGAGTCCATCAAGACGTCCGGCTCGGAAGACTCGGCCTATGAGCGCTGGGCTGGTTTCCAGGCCCGCTACGTCCTGGCCAGCCAGCAGATGGGACGGCTGACCAACGGACTGTCGGTGGTGCCAACGACGCTGTCGAACCTGACCACAGTTCTGGTGCTGGCCATCGGCGGCCTCCAGGTGATGGACGGCCAGCTGTCGCTGGGCCTGCTCGTCGGCTTCCAGTCGCTGGTGGCGTCGTTCCTGACGCCCATCAGCCAGCTCGTCAACCTGGCGACCCAGGCCCAGACGGCGCAGGGGCAGATCGTGCAGATCAATGACGTCATGCGCAACGACGTGGACCAGCAGTTCGTCGTCGGTCCCGACGGGGACCTGGCCGAAGCGCCCGTGGCCGGCCACACCGCTCGGCCGACCGCCCGGCTCGACGGCGCCCTGGAGCTGCGCGATGTGGAGTTCGGCTACTCCCGTACCGGGGGACCGCTGATCAGCGGCTTCAACCTGTCGGTGCAGCCGGGTCAGCGGGTGGCCCTGGTGGGCGCGTCGGGCTCCGGCAAGTCGACCCTGGTGAAGTTGATCATGGGTTTGTATGAACCGTGGTCCGGCCAGATCCTGTTCGACGGGCTGCCCCGGCGGGCGTGGGAACGCGACCTGTTGACCACGTCCGTCGCCTTTGTGGACCAACGGATCATGCTGTTCGAGGGGACTATCGCCGACAACTTGACGATGTGGGACTCCACCGTCCCCCAGGTGGACCTCATCCGGGCAGCGCAGGACTCGCATATCCATTCCGACATCGTCAGCCGCACCGGCGGCTACCGATCGGAGGTAGCCGAGGGCGGCCGGAACTTCAGCGGCGGGCAGCGCCAGCGCCTCGAGATCGCCCGCGCCCTTGCCCTGGACCCAAGCATCGTGGTGCTGGACGAGGCCACGAGCGCGCTCGACACCGAGACCGAGCAGCGCATCGACCGCAACCTGCGCCGGCGTGGCACCACCTGCGTCATCGTGGCGCACCGGCTGAGCACCATCCGCGACTGCGACGAGATCATCGTGCTCGAGGGGGGCCGCATCGTGCAGCGCGGAACCCACGAGCAGCTCGTCGCCGAGGGCGGCCGCTACGCATCCCTGGTCGATGCCGAATGAGCAGCAGCTGCCTGGATGTGCTCGCCGTGGAGGGGGGCTCGATCACCCTGTCGGCCAGCACTCCCCTGCCGCTGTCCGGCGAAGGCAACGCCTGGCTGCTCACCGCCGGCGAGGTGGACCTGTTCCTGGCTCCGACGTCCGCCGAGGGCGAGCCCGGGCGCAGGTTCCTGATCGGGACCGCCGCCGCGGGGTCGCTGCTGCTGGGCTCGGACCCGACGCTGGTCGATGCGCAGTCGTGGCAGCTGCTGGCGGTGGGGGTGGAGGCTGCGGCCGAGCGGCTGGCGGACAACTGGATCGAGCACCTCGCCGACGACCAGCTGGCAGCCGGCCTCCATGCTTGGCTGGGGGCCGCAGCCCAGAGCGTGACCCGCTCCGGCGTGCCGTTCAATGCCGGCGAGGCCGTGTTGGGCGACGACGTCGCGCTCGACACCGGCCGCACGCTGAACTCGCTCCGCGAGCTCCGCTGGTTCACCCCGGAGACGCCATCTCTGGCGATCGGCGAGCAGCGCCAGGACGAGGCGCTGCCGCTGCCGCTGGGCCCCGCCGCCGAAGTCGGTGTGGTCGAGTCGTGCACCGGGACGGTCCGCCTGACCGCCGACGTCCCCCCGGCCGACCGCCTCGCCGGGCTCCGGTGGGCCCAGCGCGCGATCATGACGGGCGCGGCGGTGGCCGGCGCCGCGGAGCGCCGGGCCGGCGCCGCCCGCGCCATCGACCGCCAACGTCTGGATGAGGCGGCGCGCAACGCGGCACTGACCAGGATGGAGACCATCGGAGGCAAGGACACCTGGTCGACGGACTACGAGCATGACCCGATCCTGGCCGCATGCCAACTGCTGGGCGCAGCGCAGGGGCTGTCCATCACCGCCCCGCCGGACTGGTCGGCGGGGCAGGCCCCGGACCCTGTGCGGGCCATCGCCCGGGCATCCGGCGTTCGCGTGCGCGCCGTCACCCTGGAGCAGGTCCGGCACTCGACCGCGGTGGAACCGGTGCTTGCGTTCCGGGCCGAGGCCGGCCAGCCGGTCGTCCTGCTGCCGCGCCAGCGTGGCGGCTTCCAGGCCGTCGACCCCGGCGACGGCTCGAAGCGGTCCGCAGACTCGGACTACTTCGCTGGGCTTCGCCCCAGCGGCTACACGTTCTACCGGCCGCTGCCCGCTGGCGAGATCTCCGTGCGCAGCCTGCTGCGCAGCGGGTTCCGGGACGCGGGTCGGGACGTGTGGCGGATGGTCGGGCTGAGCATGATCGCCGGGCTGCTCTCGCTGGCGGTCCCGATCGCGACGGGAACCATCCTGGGCCAGTTCGTGCCGGAGGGCTCAACCTCGCTGGTGATCATCGCCTCGATCGTGCTGGTCTTCGTGAGCTTCGCCTCCACCGGTTTCCTGCTCGGACGGTCGGCCAGCCTGCTGCGGCTGCAGGGGAGGCTGCTGCTGGGCATGCAGTCGGGGCTGTGGGACCGGCTCATCGCGCTTCCCGTGCAGTTCTTCACCCGCTTCACAGTGGCGGACCTGACGATGCGCGTCACAGGCGTGGACGCGATCGGGCAGATCGTCGCCTCGGTCGCCTCGACGACGCTGCTGTCGGTGGTCACCCTGGTGTTCAGCCTGGGGCTGCTCTTCTACTACAACGTCGCGCTGGCGTGGCTGGTGCTCGCGGTCACCGCGGTGGTGGTGGGGATCAGCTCGGTCCTCACCGTGGCGCAGATCCGGCGGCTGCGGCGCATGTACGACGCCAAGGGCGCGGCGTCGGGCGTGCTGCTGCAGATCGTTCAGGGCATCGACAAGGTGCGCGCAGCTGCCGCCGAGAACCGCGCCCTGGGTGCCTGGGCCGGCAAGTTCGCCGACCAGGCCGCGATGCTGCTGACCTCGGAGCGACTCAACGCCGCCCGCACGGCTCTATACGCGGCGCTGCCCGGGTTGCTCACCCTGACCGTGTTCACGGTCGTCGCGAACAACCCGGGGGCGATGACCACCGCGGCGTTCCTGTCGTTCATCACCGCCCTGGGGCAGGTGGCGTCCGCCACCACGCAACTGGACCTGAGCCTGGGCTACGTCCTCAATATCGTGCCGATCTTCGACCGCATGCGGCCCATCCTGGCCGAGCCGGTCGAGATCCAGCCCGGCGCCTCGGACCCGGGGCGGCTGTCGGGACGCGTGGGGCTGAGCGCGGTGACGTACCGCTACCCCGGCATGTCCGCGCCGGTACTGCGCAACATCAACCTCGATGTGGCGCCCGGCGAGTTCGTGGCCGTGGTCGGACCGTCTGGATCGGGCAAGTCCACCCTGGTCCGGCTGCTGCTGGGGTTCGACCACCCGGAGGAGGGAACGGTCACCTACGACAGCAAGGACCTGCGCACCCTGGACAGCCGGGCCGTGCGCTCGCAGATCGGCGTGTCGCTGCAGAACGCCTCGGTGACCGGAGCCGACATCAAGTCGGCCATCATCGGCGATTGGCCGCTGACCGAGCAGGACGCCTGGGCCGCCGCCGAGAAGGTCGGGCTGGCGGACGAGATCCGCGCCCTGCCGATGGGCATGCACACGCTCCTGGGCGACAACGCCGTCACCTTCAGCGGCGGTCAGCGCCAGCGCCTCGTGCTGGCCTCGGCGATCGCACGGGACCCGCGGATCGTGATCCTGGACGAGGCCACCAGCGCCCTCGACTCCGTCACCCAGGCCCAGGTCGCCGACTCCTTCGCCCGGCTGCAGGTGACGCGCATCGTCATCGCCCACCGGCTGAGCACAGTCCGCGGCGCGGATCGCATCGTGGTGCTCGAAGCGGGCCGGGTGGTGCAGATGGGCAGTTATGACGAGCTCGCGGCGGCGCCCGGGCTGTTCGCACGCATGGTCAAGCGGCAGACGCTCTGAGCGGCGAGCGCTACCAAGCCGCCGCCAACAGCCATCGGATCTGCCCCGTATCCACACCCGGCAGGAACCAGCCGGGTCGCTGCCAGCGATCCACGACCCGTGCCGCGACGACGGTCGGATCGGCCCCTCGGGCGACCGGCGGCGCCGCCTGGAGCGGCAGCTCGGCCAGCCAGTCGGCCAGCCGCGCAGCGGCCTCGGCGGCTCCCATGCCCAGTACCTGCTCGACGCGCGTGGCCGAGCCGAACGGACCGTCGAGCCGGCCCTCCGCCAGCCCGGTCAGCCAAGCCGGGAGGAGCGCGGCCAACGCGGCCGGCTTCGTCATCTCGCCGGCGGCCACCAGCTCCGTCGCCAACGGCCAGAGCGCGTGGCTCATGGGCGGTCTGCCCAGGGCCAGAAACGACGTGTGGGTGGCCGTGCTGGTCAGCGCGGCGGTCAGCCGCCACTGCGCATCGGCCCCGCCCGTCGCAAGCTGCCCGCCCAACTCCAGCAGGGTGTCGGCCAGTGCCCGCGCCTGTGCGTCCTGGAGGTGCAGCGGCCGGTCGCAGATGGCCGGCACAACCGCTCGTGCCAGCGGCTCAACGAGGCCGGCGGCCAGGGCCGACGCCGACAGCGAGGCGGTCAGCTGCGGATCAATGACCGCCTGCTGCGGGCGCAGCGCCGGACCCACGACCATGGTGCTGACGCGCCCCCGATGCAGGGCGACGGGACTGACCTCGGAGGCCGTCCCGAGCGTGGTGGGGACGCAGACGAGCGGGGCACTCGCCGTCGTCGGGCCCGGAACTATCTGCAGGCCGCCAGGAGATGCGGACAGCATGTCCAGCAGACCGGGCTCGTGTGCGGCCAGCATCACCAGCTTGCCCGCGTCCAGCACCGAGCCGCCGCCGATGGCGAACACCTGCGGTAACTCCCCTGCGGCGACGGCCGCGGACTGCACCTCGGCTACGGCCTGCCGCAGCGCCTCGGTGCCCGCCTCCCCGGGCGGCACCGCCACCTCGACGGCCTCCGGCAGGCCAGCGAGCAGGGCTCTCACCGCCGGCGCGTCGCGCACCGCTGGAGTGGGATCCACCAGCACAATCGCCCGGCCGCGGGGCTGCCGCCCGGGTCCGCTGGCCCATGCGGCCAGCGCGTCGGCGCCCGCGAACACGGTAGTCGGGCAGGACCAGCTGCCAACCGGCTGTCGCATCGGATCCACGTCCGCCACGTTAGGGCAGCAGCGTGGACAGGCGCGCGGGCTGGCCGGAGGACACAATGGCAACACCCCAACCGAGCTCGCCGCCCCACCTTCAGGAGCACCCATGACCTTCGTCGCGATCAACGTCCTGTCCGTGCCCGACGGTGCCGGAGCCACCCTTGAGCAGCGCTTCGCCGGCCGCGCCGGAATGGTCGAGCAGGCACCCGGCTTCATGTCGTTCGAACTCATGCGCCCGACCGCGGGCACCGACGACTACCTGGTTCTCACGCGCTGGCACGACGAGGCCTCCTACCAGTCGTGGCTGGGGTCGCGCGAGTTCGGTGCGGGCCATGGCGGCGGCGCTGGCGCACGCCCCGGCGCCGGCGACTCCGCGCCCGCAGCCAGCGGCTCGCAGATCTGGACCTTCCAGGTCGTCCAGCGGGCTGGGGAGTGAACAGGTCTGCAGGACGCCGCCCCGCCGCCGGTCGCCACCGTGGGTGGTGGGCTGGACGCTGTGCGTAGTCCTGGCTGATACTGCGGCTCATGACCATGGCGCGGCTCTGCCCTGACGACCTGTTCGATGGCCAGGCCAAGCGGGTGCTGGGGCTTGCCCCCGCCGGCGCTGCCGACGTGGGCGAGGTGATGACGGCCGCAGCGCGGATAGAGGGCTCCGAGCTGGACTCGTGGTACGACGAGTGGGTCGCCCTGGCCGACCGGGTGCTGGCCCTGGCAGACGACCAAGCCGCCGCTGGGCGCACGGTGTCGGCGCGGGCGGCCTACCTGCGGGGAGCCAACTACCTTCGCGCCGCCGGCTCCATGCTGATGGGAGCCCCGCTGGATCCTCGGCTGAAGTCCAGCCACGAGCGCCACTGCGCGGCGTTCGCCAAGGCGGCCGCGCTCTCCGAGCACCCGCTCTCCAAGGTCACGATCCCCTATGAGGACACCGAGTTGCCCGGCTACTTCGGCGCACCCAGCGACGACGGGGCACCTCGCCCGACGCTGATCCTGCTGGGCGGCTACGACTCAACCCTGGCCGAGGGCTACTCGTTCAACGGCTCCGCTGCCATCGCCCGCGGCTACAACATCCTGACGTTCGACGGCCCCGGGCAGGGGTCGGCGCTGATCGACGACGGGCTGACGCTCCGGCCGGACTGGGGCGCCGTGATCACGCCGGTCGTCGACTTCCTGTCGACCCGCCCCGACGTCGACCCCGCGCGGATCGGGCTGGTCGGCCTGAGCCTGGGCGCGCACCTGGGTCCGCGGGCAGCCGCCGACGAGCACCGGTTGGCCGCGCTGGTGGCCGACTGCGGAGCCTTCGACCTGTACGCGCCGTTCCTGCAGCGTCTGCCCGGCCCGCTGCGCGCGGGGTACACCAAGGGTGAGCGCCTCGCCGTGGACACGGTGCGCGAAATGCTCGACCACATGGCGGCCCAGCCCACAGCCGGCTGGTCGCTGCGCCGGGGCATGCAGGTGCACGGCGTGGCCACGCCCATGGACTACATCGAGGCCACTCGTGAGTACACCCTCGCCGGGCATGCCGAGCGCATCAGCTGCCCGACTTTCGTGTGCAACGCCGAGAACGACCCCATCAGCGCCACAGCGCCGACGCTGGTGGCGGCGCTGACCTGCCCGAAGGAGTTCGTCACGTTCACTGCCGCCGAGGGCGCCGGCGAGCACTGCGAGTCCATGGCCCGCGACCTCTATCACGCGCGCAGCTTCGGCTGGTTGGACGCGGTGCTGCGCCCCGGGGTGCCGGGATGAGGCCGTTGCGCCCCCAGGGCGCGGACCCCTAGCGGTAGTAGCCGAGGGTGTCGATGAGGGCGTCGGCCGGTCCCGACGAGCCGTTGTAGATCGTGACCTGGCGGTCCGGGCTGATCGCCACGATCGTGGCGTTGGCACGGGTGTAGGCCGGGCCGGGCCAGTTGATCGTCGAGGCGCTGATCAGCGGCGTTCCGGCGGGGCGCACGCGCAGGTGGCCGGCGGCCGCGGGGGCGGTGACGGTCAGGTTGTAGGCGATCGAGGTGGCGCCGGCCGGCACCTGCTGGGTGTGGGGGTCGGCTGCGGCGAAGCCGACTCCGACGGAGCGCTCTTCGGCGGTCCCCGACCCGATGGCCCCCTCGCCGCCCTGGGCCGTGCGGGTGTCCAGCACCCGGGTGGGGTCGGTGGGGTAGAACAGCGCCCCGCTCGGGGAGTAGTAGCCCACGACGTCGACCAGGAAGTCCACCGGCACCCCGGCGCTGTTGTGGACCTTGATCCGGCGCTGGTCGTCCAGCTTGACCGTGATGCCGTTGGCGATGACGTCGCCGGGCACCGTCCAGTTGATCGTCGAGCTGTCCGAGGACGCGGTGTCGCCGGGCATGACGCGCAGGTGCCCGCCGGCGGACGGGCGCACGACGGTGATGTTGTAGGCGACCGCCTCGGCGCCAGCCGGCACCACAGGTGTGACGCCGTCCTGGGTGGTGGCGGTGGACACCACCCGGTCGCCGCCCGCGGCCAGAGCCCCGGCGACGGTGTCGGCGCTGGTCGCGTACACCCGCACCGGGGTCACGGCGGTGAACCGCCCACCCGGGGTGGGTGGTGACGGCGCGGGGGCGAAGTAGCCCACCACGTCGATGACGACATCGGCGGCGCTGCCGGTGTACACCGTCACCCGCCGCTGCGCGTCGATGCGAGTCGCCAGGCCGTTGGCGATCGTCTCCCCTGGCCGGAAGTTGATCGCCGAGGCGGTGGTCAGGGTCGCGGCGTCGGCGGGCATCACGCGGGCGTGCCCGGCGGCGGCGGGGTTGGGCACCGTCAGGTTGTAGGCGATCGCAGTGGCGCCCGCCGGCACCACGGGAGTGCCCCCCGACTGAGTGGCCGCCACCGAGAACGTGCGCATCCCCGTGGTGCCCGGCAGCACCGGCCCCGCGCCCCCCGACGACAACCGCGTATCCACCACCCGCGCCGGCGTCACCGCTGTGAAGACCATCCCCACCGGAGCCGGGGTGAAGGGGGCGCTGGGTGCTGACTCGGCCCCGACGCCGGCCGCGTTGACTGCCCGCAGCTTCACCCGATAGGGCGTCCAGTTGGCCAAGCCGGGGATCGCTACCGGGCTCGTCACGTCGGACGGCGCCAAAGGCACCCAGGAAGCCCACATGGCCCCGTCGTCGACCGACAGGGCGTACTGGTAGTTGACCACCGCCGCCCCGCCGTCAAAGGCTGGCGGGATGAAGGCGATGCTGGCCGACGCGTCGCCCGCGGTGGCGACCAGAGCCGTCGGCGCCTCCGGCACCGTCCGCGGGGTGACCGTCATCATGTTCGACACGGCGCCGTCGCCGACGGGATTCACGGCGCGCAGCAGCACCTGGTAGGTGTGGCCGTTGGCGAGGGCCTGGATCGTCATCGGCGAGCTCGTCGCTGCCGGACTGCGGGCCGTCCAGGTCGCGCCGTTGTCGGTCGAGTACTTGTAGTTGGTGATCGGGAAGCCGCCGTCGGACGCTGGCGGCGTGAAAGCGATCGTCGCAATGGTGTTGCCCGGCCCCGCAGCTGTCAGTGTCGGCGCGCCCGGAACGGTGCGCGGCATGAACACCGACGACATGGTGGACTCCGGCCCGGCGCCGGCTGCGTTCACGGCGCGCAACTTGGCTCGATAGGTGGTGCCGTTGACCAGCCCCACAATGGTGATCGGGCTGACTGCGTCCGGCGGGGCCAGCGGCAACCACGACGCCCAGGTGGCACCGTTGTCGATCGACAATGCGTACTCGTAGTTGGTCACGGCTGCGCCGCCGTCGGATAGCGGCGCGGTGAACGACAGGACCGCCGAAGACGTGCCGACGGCGGCGACGGCCACCCCGGTGGGCGCGTCCGGCACCGTGCGCGGGGTGACGCTGACCGGCAGCGACGCCGCGCCGCCCCCGGCGAGGTTCAGGGCCCGCAGCACCACCTGATAGGTATGCCCGTTGAGCAGGCCTGCCAGCTGGAGCGGACTCGCCGTGGACGCCGGCGACCGGGTGAGCCAAGTGACGCCGTTGTCCAGCGAGTACTTGTAGTTGGTGATCGCCGCGCCGCCGTTCGATGCGGGAGGGCTGAACGCGATGCTCGCCGTGCCGTTGCCCGGGGTGGCAGCCGTGATGGTTGGTGCGGTCGGGACTGTGAAGGGGACAACCAGCGACGACATGGCGGACTCGGCCCCCGCGCCCGCGGCGTTGACCGCACGGAGCTTGACCCGGTAGGCGGTGCCGTTGGCCAGGCCACCGACTGTGATGGGGCTGGTGGCGCTCGCGGGGTTCCGGGGTGTCCACGCCCCCCATTTAGTGCCGTTGTCGACCGATAGCGCGTACTCGTAGTTGGTGATGGCCGCACCGCCGGTGATCACGGGCGGCGTAAAGGCCGCCGTAATCGAAGCGTTGCCCGGGATCAGCCCCGCGAGCACCGTGGGCGCCGACGGCGCGTGGAGGAGTACAGCTATCCGCTGCAACGGGGCACCGTCGAAAGCAGTGAAGAGCCCCCCTGCGGCGAGTTTGCCGCTCGGCAGCAACGAGAGCGAGTAGACAGCCCCGTTGAAACCGGCGCCGGGGTAGAAGCCCAGGTCCAGGCTGCCGTTGGCATTCAGCCGCGCGATGCGACTGCGCGGCATGCCGTTGAAAGTCGTGAAGTCCCCGCCGACCAGGGCCGCGCCATCGCTCTCCAGCACCACCGAGCGCACCACACCGTTGAACCCAGAGCCGGGGTTGAAGGAGGTGTCGAGCGTGCCGTTGGCGTTGAGCCGGGCAATGGCACTGCGCGCGACGCCGTTGTACAACGTGAAGTAGCCGCCGACGACGATCTTGCCATCGGCCTGCATCGTCAAGGCGACTGGGAAACTGTTGAAACCCGCCGCCGGGTCGAAGGCCGTGTCCAAGGATCCGTCGGAGTTCAGCCGGGCGATCCTTGTCCGCGTCACACCGTTGAACAACGTGAAGGAGCCGCCGACGACGATCTTCCCGTCAGTCTGCAGGGCCACGGTCGTGGTGGCGGCGTTGAAGCCGCCCTGCGGGTTGAACACCGTGTCGAGCGTGCCATCTGCGTTCAGCCGCGCCACCCCGTTGCGCGCGGTTCCGTTGTAGGTGGTGAAGTCGCCGACAGCGATGACCTTGCCGTCGGGCTGAACCGCGATGGCACGCACGGTGCTGTTGAAGCCTGATCCTGTGAAGGCGGTGGTGTCCACCACCCCGTCGGCGCTCAGGCGCACGATGCGGCCACGTGCGAGCCCGTTGAAGCTGGAGAAGGTACCTGCCGCCAGGATCCTGCCGTCAGCCAACGCGGCAAGGGCGAGGACGCTGCTGTTGGGCCCGGTTCCGTTTCCCAAGCTTGGGTCCAGGGCGCCGTTGGTGGTGAGGCGCGCGACGCCCCTGCGCACCATGCCGTTGAAGTCCGTGAAGGCGCCCGCGGCAATGACCTTGCCGTCGGCCTGCGCAGCGGTCGCATACACGCCTTTGTTGAAGCCTGCCCCCGAGTGGAACTCGGCATCAAGGGCGCCGACGGAGGTGAGCCGCGCGTACCGGGCGCGGACGACGCCGCTGACGTTGCTGAAGTAGCCGCCGAGCAGCACCTTGCCGTCTTGCTGGACGGCCACCGAGTTCACCAGGGAGTTGGGGCCTACCCCCGGGTCGAAGCTGGCGTCCAGGTTCCCGAAGGGGTTCAGCCGGGCGATCCGCGTCCGGGTGGCGCCGTTGAACGTGCTGAAGTCCCCGCCGACCACGATTGTGCCGTCAGCTTGGATGCCGACATCCATGATGTAGGAGTCGAAACCCGTGCCCGGGCTGAACGACACATCCAGAGCTCCGTCAACCATCAGCCGGGCGACTCGATTTCGGGACGTTCCCGCGAAGGACGTGAAACCGCCCGCGGCCACCAGTTTCCCGTCCGCCTGCAGCTTCACCACGTTGACGTGGGCGTCGAAACCGGTGCCCGGGTTGAACGTCGGGTCCAAGGAGCCGTCACCGTAGAGCCGAGCGATCCGGCTCCTTGGCGTCCCACCGAAGCCCGTGAAGCCTCCGCCCACGACAACTCTGCCGTCGCCTTGCACCGCCAGGGTGTACACGCTGCCGTTGAAGCCGCTGCCGGTGGGGACGAAGGTGGTGTCCAACGAGCCGTCGGCGTTGAGCCGGGCGATCCCGCCGCGACCGGTGGAGTTGAACGCAGTGAAGTTCCCGCCCGCGTAGACCTTCCCGTCGGCGCGCACCGCCACTGCCATGACGGCGCTGCTGCCGAAGCCGGTCCCGGTTGGAACGAAGGTGGTGTCCAGCGAACCGTCCGTGTTCAGGCGCGCTATCCGACCCCGCGCCACGGTGTTGAACGTAGTGAAGTACCCCCCTGCCAGCACCTTCCCGTCGGGTTGCAGCGCCAACGTGGACACCATCTCGTTGAAGCCGGCGCCGGGGTCGTAGCTGGGGTCCAGCGTGCCATCGCTGTTCAGCCGGGCGATCCGATTGCGCGCGATGCCGTTGAACGCCGTGAAGGAGCCGCCGATGACGATCCGACCATCCGTCTGGACGACGGACGTGACCACGGTTCCATTGAAGCCCGACGAGCTGGTGTTCACCGTGGGGTCGGGGATGACGTTCCCCGTGACGGCGGCCTGCGCGGGGGCGGAGTTTCCCAACAGGCCAACCAGCAGGCTCAACGCTCCAGTCACCAGTGCGAACCAGACCAGGCCCCGGCCGCATCCTCCTCGTAGTCGCTCCATCACACACCGCCACATCTGCCAGCCGATACTCCACGGTGTGCACGGATGGCAGGCGCCGACCAGAGTGGAAAGTCCCGATCCGCGGGGCTCTCACCCGCGCGGCAGACAGCAACTGGGTGATGCGCTCACTGCGGGTAGGCGGGCTCGTTCCAGGCACGTCGGCCGCCGACCGCGCGCGACAGCGCCGGCCGCCAGCGCCCGAAGGCGCTCCGGAGCACGAGCGCCCAGGGTTTCGGCAGCGCGTACACGAGCACTCCGACAACATCGACCGCAACCCGCGCCCGATGGATCTGCGGGGTGGTCACATCCGGGCTGCGCGACGGGCAGGCCGCGCCCAGGATCAGGCCTTGCCGCCGGCCCTCATCCAGCACCCGCCGGGCGTGATAGGCCGATGTGACAGCGAGCAGCCGGGGTCCGCGCCCGACCTGCAACACCGCCGACCGCACCGTCTCGCGCGAGTTGTCGCCCGGCACCAGCGGCGCGACGGCCGACGCGGGCACGCCGAGGGCCACCAGGTAGGCGGCCATGACGTCCGGCTCAGACAGACCGTGGCTCGCACCGCCGCTGACCAGCACCAGAGGTGCCACACCGGCCCCCCACAGGGCGGCGGCATGCTCGAGCCGGGCCGCGAGTTCCGGCGTCGGCCCCCATTCGCGCACCCCGGCGCCGAAGACCACCAGCGCGTCGGCCGGTCCGGGATCGCCACCGCTACGCCGCTGCCGACGCTCCTCGACCAGCACGCGAGCCGCGGCGACGGCCGCGGCCACGGCGACCGGGGCGACGAAGCCCGCCACCACGAGGGCAGCCGCCCTGGCTCTCACGGCTACCAGTTGTAGAGGCGCAGGCCTTCCTTGTCCCGGAAGCTGCCCAGCAGGATCATGATGAAGTCGATGAGGACCCACACCCCGAGGCCGCCCAGCGTGATGATCATCAGGATGCCGGTGCCGATCTTGCCGACGTAGAAGCGGTGAATCCCCAGCGCCCCCAGGAAGAAGCACAGCAGCGTGGCGGCTAGGCGGGACTTGGGGCTGATGGGCTGGCCCTGCTCGTCCACCCGCGGCTTGCCGTTGGCGAACACGGGGATCTCGGCGCCGTTGGCGGCGTAGGCATAGCCCGCCTGGGGCGCCGCAGCGGGCTGCGGCGCGGGGGCCGGAGCCACCGACGGCGGGGGCGGGGGCGGAGTTGCGCCGGAGGCCTGCGGCGGCACCTGCGGGGACTCGCTGCTCTCAGACATGTGGATCCTTCCGATCGTGGCCGGGGTCAAGGTTCGCTTACTCAAGCATGACACAGCCACCCAGTGCGGGAGCCGCGTCGGCTACTTCGCATCCACCAGCTGCTCGGTGATCCGGCCGCTGCCGTCGGTGTCGATGCCCACCGGCATCGAGGTCCCGCTGCCGCCCCACTTGCCGTACTCGACGATCAGCGCCTCGCCCGGCGCCAGCGGAATGGGCTCGGACTCGAACACCTCCTCGGAGTCCTCGTCATCGCGCTCGATCACGAAGTCGATCTCCGAGGTGTCGCCGCCGGCGGCGGAGGCGGTGACCGTCTGTGCCGCCTCGTCCAGCCTGACTTTGATCGAGCCGCCCTGCGCCGGTAGGTCCAGGCCCCCGAACAGGAAGCTGTACGACGCCTTGTCGCCGTCCAGCGTCAGGGTGAGGTCGGGTGCTGCGCCGGTGCTCGTCTGGTACTCCAGGGCGTTGCTGGCCGGATCGAACACCACCGTGTCAGCCACACCTGGGTCGATCGTCACCTGGTCCACCGCATAGCTGTAGCCGGGCCCGATGATCGACAGGTCCGTCTGCGCGGGCTGGGTGAGGGCCGAGCCGTCGATGCGGACCTTGAAGACCACGTCCTTGGGGACGCTCACGGCAGGCGGCGCGGTCTGGCCCGCCGACAGCGGCGAGCGCGCCTGCGCACCCGGGATCGGCTGTCCTGCCAGGTCGGTCACGCTGATCGCCACCCCCTTGGCGTCCGACTCCTGGTTGAGGTAGACCAGGTTGAACGCGCTGCCCCCGCTGACGGAGCGCTTGGCGCCATCCAGACCCGACGCCTGCGCGGAGGAGCCGTCGCTGCAGAACGGGCAGTCCTGCGGACCCAGCATCGGCACCACCGGCCACAGCTCCAGCGGGTTGTCGGCGTCGCCGGTGTAAGCCTGCGGGTCGTCGGCCGGGTTCGACGACGTGGAATACGTCCAGGTGTTCGCCTGGGGGTCCACGACCATCCGCTGCGGCTGCTCGGGGTAGTTGTTGTCGTACAGGACGATGGCGACCTTGCCGTCGCCCATCGACTCCAGTGCAACGGGCGTGACGGCATGGCCGTCGACCTGCTCGCCGTCGCGGAGGTTGGCGAAGCCGAGGGCGAAGCCGTCACCGTTCTGCCAGGCCGCGGCCAGCGCGGACAGCACGTCGCGCGGCGCATAGGTGCGCATGTCCGCCGACGTCGGCGCCGTGGCCTGGGTGGCGAAGACAGCGGCGATGTCTGCCTGCAGGTCCTGGTTGCCGTCGAATTCGAGCTCGCTCGCCTGCGAGGCGCCGTACGCGTCGGCGTCGATCTGGCCCTTGAACATGGCCCAGCTGAGCCCCGCGAGCCCGAAGCAGTGCCCCCCGCCCATGGAGTCATTCATGGACTTCATCCACTTCTTGGCGGTGGGGGTCAGCTTGCACTCGCCGTCCTTGGTGGTGCGCGAGCAGACTTGGTCGCCGAACAGCGACGCCATCGCGGCCGCATCGAGGTTGAGCGGGTCGCCCTCGTTGCCGTAGTTCTCGAAGTTGAAGCCGTTCTTGGCGACGTCGAAGCCTGAGGTGGCGATCACCGTGCCGGCCGGCTGCGTGCCGGACAGGTCGCCGTTGAAGGATACGGCGGAGCCGCTGGGCGCCCCGCCGCCGTCAACGGACCCGCCGCAGCCGGCGACCAAGAGCGCGGTCACGGCCGCGACTGCGCCGACCGAGGCAAGTCGCCGGAGGCCGCGCCGGGTTGCGCATCGCGTCATCGCCCCAGGCTAGGCGCGGGGACGCCAGCGCCGCCATTCCGCCGTGGCAGCGGCGCGCACCTTGCCGCCGTGGCTGAGCTCTGCCGCGACGGTCATCGCGGACTCATCGCCCGACGTGATCCAAGCCCGCAGCGCCAACGGCTCTGCCAGCGGCGTCGGCCGCAAGTAGCGGACCTGCAGGCCTGCGGTGACGTACGGCAGCAGCTGCGTCGGCGACAGCAGCCCCAGCCGCTCGGCCGCCAGCAACATCGGGGTGGCGCTGTGGCAGTCCAGCACGGTGCAGATGATGCCGCCGTTCAGGTAGCCCAAGCCGTTGTCGTGCTCGGGCCAGGGGAGGAACTCGGCCACGGTGGCATCGGCATCGTCGGGCGCCGGGAAGCTGCACAGCTGCAGCCCCTTGACGTTGGCAGGCCCGCAGCCGAAGCAGGTCGTGCCCGGCAGCAACCGCTCCTGCAGGCTGCCCGAGTCCTGAGATCTTGCTGACATGTCGGCTCCATGGGAACGTCGGGTGCTGCGGCGGTGTCGGAGAGCATAGACGGAATACTCCTGCCGCAGAAGTAGTTCAAGCATCAACTATTCCGTCGTGTAGCGCTGTGGAAGGAACCCACCATGCCCGCTGTCGTCGTCGACAACCTGCTCGTCCTGCCGCGGCTGCGCGAGGCGCTGCCCGACGAGCGCCCCCGACCGGTGCGTGAGGTCACGTCGGCGGTGGCGGCCCGCGAGGGTGCGGGCTTCCCGGTGTGGAAGGCGTTCGTGGGCAAGACCTTCGCCGCCCTCGACCCGTTCCTCATGCTGGACCAGATCGGGCCCGTCACCTATGCCCCGCGGGAGGCCCTGGGCGCCCCCTGGCACCCCCACCGCGGCTTCGAGACGGTGTCCTACCAGATCGACGGCGAGACCGCCCACAAGGACTCCAACGGCGGCGGCGGCTTGATCGCGGACGGCGACACCCAGTGGATGACGGCTGGCGGCGGCATCCTGCACGACGAACTACCGAGCGAGCGCATCTTCAACTCCGGCGGACCAACCCACGCCATCCAGCTGTGGGTCAACCTGCCCGCCGCGATGAAGATGATGCCCCCGGCCTACCAGCCGATCGAGAAGACGCACCTGACGCTTCTCACCTCACCCGACGGCGGGGCCCTCGTGCGGCTCATCGCCGGCGAGGTAGGGGGCCACGCCGGCCCCGGCTCGACGCACACACCCATCACGCTCATCCACGCCACCATCGAGCCCGGGGCGCGGCTGACCCTGCCCTGGAACCCCGCGCACAACGCCCTGGCCTACGTCCTGACGGGCTCGGGGTACGCGGGCGAGGAACTGCGCCCGGTCAGTGCCCACCAGCTGGTCGAGTACGGTCCCGGCGACACCCTGTCGCTGCGCGCCGGCGAGGAGGCGCTGGACGTGCTGCTGCTCGGCGGCCAGCGGATCGCCGAGCCCGTGGCGCAGTACGGGCCGTTCGTGATGAACACCCGCGCCGAGCTGGCCCAGGCCTTCGAGGACTACCAGGCAGGCCGCCTCGGCACCATCCCCGCGACGGAGCTGCTGCATACGCCGGAGTAGCGGCACCGGGCCACCACTAGGCTTGACCCATGTCCAAAGTCCTAGCCTCCCTCCCCGTGGGCGAGCGCGTCGGGATCGCCTTCTCCGGCGGCCTCGACACCTCCGTCGCCGTCGCCTGGATGCGCGACAAGGGGGCGATCCCCTGCGCCTACGCGGCCGACCTCGGACAGTACGACGAGCCGGACATCGCCTCAGTCCCCGACCGCGCGACGCTGTACGGCGCGGAGGTGTCGCGGCTCGTGGACTGCCGAGCGCAGCTGGTCGAGGAGGCCTTCGCGGCCATCGCGTGCGGGGCGTTCCACATCCGCTCCGGCGGCCGCATGTACTTCAACACCACCCCGCTGGGCCGGGCGGTCACCGGCACCATGCTGGTGCGGGCGATGATGGCCGACGACGTCGACATCTGGGGCGACGGGTCCACCTACAAGGGCAACGACATCGAGCGGTTCTACCGCTACGGCCTGCTCATCAACCCCAACCTGCGGATCTACAAGCCCTGGCTGGACGCGGACTTCGTGTCCGAGCTCGGCGGCCGGACCGAGATGAGCGCGTGGCTGACCGCCCGCAATCTGCCCTACCGAGCGAGCTCGGAGAAGGCGTACTCGACCGACGCCAACATCCTGGGCGCCACCCACGAGGCCAAGCGGCTCGAGCACCTGGATGCCTCGATCGAGCTGGTCGAGCCGATCATGGGCGTGAAGTTCTGGGACCCGTCGGTCGCGATCGAGACCGAGGACGTCACCGTACGGTTCGTCGCCGGGCGCCCGGTGGCCATCAACGGGCAGAGCTTCGCCAGCGACGTGGAGCTGTTCAGCGCGGCCAACGCCATCGGCGGGCGGCACGGCCTGGGCATGGCCGACCAGATCGAGAACCGGATCATCGAGGCCAAGAGCCGCGGGATCTACGAGGCGCCGGGAATGGCGCTGCTCTTCATCGCCTACGAGCGGCTGCTCAACGCCATCCACAACGAGGACACCTTGGGCAACTACCACGCCGAGGGCCGGCGGCTGGGACGGCTGCTGTACGAGGGCCGCTGGCTGGACCCCCAGGCGCTGATGCTGCGCGAGTCGCTGCAGCGCTGGGTCGCCGGGCAGGTCACCGGCGAGGTCACCCTGCGCCTGCGCCGAGGCGAGGACTACTCGATCATGGACACCCGCGGGCCGCACCTGTCCTACCACCCCGACAAGCTGTCGATGGAGCGCAACGACGATGGCGCCTTCGGCCCGATGGACCGGATCGGCCAGCTCACGATGCGCAATCTCGACATCGCCGACACCCGCTCCAAGCTGGAGCTGTACTCGGCGATGGGCCAGCTGCCCGAGCGGCAGGCGCACCTGGTCGGCGAGCTGGAGCCCGGCGGTGCCGCGGCCATCGCGGCGGCGGTTTCCGAGGCAACCGACGAGGAGGTCGAGGACGCCGAGGACGCCCTGGACCGCGCGGCGTTCGACTTCGGCGCTGACTGAGGCGCGCCTATGCCGGTCGGGCCAGGACTGAGCGTGGCCCAGGCTCGATGACGCCGAGTTGGCGCAGATCGTGCGCGTCAGTGGTCCAGGAGTCATATGACCGGACGTAATAGATGAGGTTGTCGTGGTCGCGGGCCACCGACCACTGCGTGTAGTCCCCGGACGCGGCCACGAACCTCGGCACGCTGACGATGTCCAGGCAGTGGAACGCTTGGTTGACCGCGTCCCGATGGTCAGCCGCCCGATCGACGACCTGCGTGAGCATGGTGGCCCGCACGAATCTGGACGGCGGCGTCACGTCGCCTGGCATGCCCAACAGCCCCGATCCGTTACCGGTCGGGGTGACGGGCATGCCCATGAGGTTGACCGGTCGAGCCTCGACGTTGGTCAGCCCGACGTAGTTGCGCAGATTGGTCAGGTGCCAGTCGTAGGTGGGGGAGTTCGTCAGGACGCCGATCGGGTTGTCGTGGAAGACCGCACCGCCCGGAAGGAACTCGACGACCAGGTCGCCCCCCGACGCGTCATGGATGCTCAGATGCTCGGTTGGCTGCTGCTGCGCCAACTTGGCGAGCGCCGGAGCGTGCGGGTCGAGTCCGTGCGAGGCCGCCAACTCGCCGAAGGTGGGGCTCCAGATCGTGACGCTGCTCAGGGCCGCGCGGGCGTCGGCCACCGTGCGGCAGGTCCCCAGGAGCCAGGAGGCGACGTTCGCGAAGTCGATGACGGGGGCACCGGCGGCCCCGGCGGCATCGGGCGCGGGCGGTGAGGCCGGTAGATCCGTCTCCGGCAGCCACAGCGTCCCCACTGACAACCCGGCCTCGTTCAGGCCGTCGCTGAAGTAGTCGGGGAAGCCGAAGCAGTCCATCGCCACGAACCCCAGGGCGTTGGTCCAGGTCAGCGCCGGGACCGCCGGGAGCTCGGTCGGGGTGGCCTGCCATTGCTGGCCCCGCGGGACAACCTGGAGCCGTGCCCGGGTGTCGAACTGGAAGTCGAGGGTGCGTGCGGACACGTGCATATCGGGTAGCCGGACCAGACGCAGGTCAGTGCACATGGAGGGCAGCCTATGGGGTTAACCACGGCGGGTCCGCCCCGATGAATGATGTAGAGCGACGTGCAGGGCGTCCATTCGCATCACTGATGCCCGTGATCAGCCGAGGGGGCGCCGGCCATGCGCTGTTGGAGGTGGCCAGGGGCGGGATCGAACCGCCGACCTTCCGCTTTTCAGGCGGACGCTCGTACCAGCTGAGCTACCTGGCCTCGTGCCTGAGGTGGGTCTACGTTGTTCACACCCACCCGCGACATGCTGCGCCCTAGAAGTTACCGCAGCCGCGCCGGCATCGCCCCGCGACCCCCCTCGTGGCTGGCCTATCCGCAGCTGTCCAGCTGCGGCTGCGCCCACGTCCAGTCGATGCGCTCCTGTTCCAGGCGCACTCGGTCGCCGAGCCGGTCGCTCACTAGATCGTCATACAGGTCGCCCTCCTCGCGAGTTAGCCGCGTGAGCGACGATTGCGTGGGTCGTTCCTCCCGCACCCATCGATCCCGATGGTGCATAAGGGTGTCGAGATCCATGAGCACCGATCTGGTGCCCGGCAGCCACGCCCGCAACCGGTCGAGGATCGCAAAGCCGTGCGTGTCGATGTCGCCCCAATAACGCACCACCGCCCCCGCCAGCCATGGCAATCGCCCGACCCGATCGACATCGAAGCCCTTGCCCCAGATCACCACACCGTCGGCCGGCACGTCCACGCTGAGGTAGCTCACCTCGTTCTCGACTACGAGTGCCCGTCGTGGTTCGATCGCCATGGTGGCAGCCTCATCGGCGCGAACGGCCAGCTCAGACAATCCGGCCGCAACGCCTTCGAAAGACCGCGGCTGGCTCAGCGCCGCCCCCGGCCGCAGCCGCACGAACTCGGGCTTGGCCCGCAGGCCGAGGCCGTCCAGGAAGGCGCGCGGCGCGGCTGGCACCCCCAACATGGCCGCCAGCACGCTGCGATGCCTCTCGGCGAACTTCGTGTCCACTCCTGGGGCGCTGATCTGCCGGAGGTACAGCTGCGACCCGCGGTGACCGTCGAGCCAGTCGTAGGCGGCGGCGATTGCGGGGATGTCATCGCGCAACTCCAGCGCCCGCAGCGGGTGGTCACATACCCATGAGCGCACAGCTGGATACCCCGAGGTCCACCGCAGGATCTGCTCGAAGTCGACCACCGATGCTCGCACGCCCAGCAGCAACCAAGCCTGGTCCAGATCGGCCACGACCGCGCGCGCCGGCAGGCGGTTGCGGCCGAACGAGCGGCCACCGACCTCGCGCCACTGCAGCGAGTAACGTCGGTCGCCACCCCGTCCCGCGTCCAGGCGCGCAACCCATTCCTGCACCGCCGTGACATCCTCGCCGATCTGGCCCGGTCTGGGCCCGTGCAGCCGCACCTCGACTCCGTCGAACGCGACCGCCCCGGCCAGGGCGCGCAGCAAAGTGCCGTCGTCCCAGCGGCGGCGCACGGCGGCCTGGACATCAGCAGGGGTCGACCAGGCCCGGGTCACCCCGCACGCCCGTCGCGTCGCTCGCGATACTCCTCAATGGTCATGGTCTGCATGCGCGAATTGGCGCCGTCGGGGTTGTCCACGAAACCGATGGCCTGCACGAACGGTTCGATGATGTGGACTTTCTGCAGAGGCGTGACGATCAGCAGCTGCAGGCCGAGCTTGGCGAACAGCTCGAGCGCGTACCGCGTGGAGGCGTCGGAGCCCCGGCCGAACGCCTCATCGATGACCGCGAAGCGGAAGTCCTTTGAACGCACCGCGCCCCACTCCAGGCCGAACTGATACGCCAGCGACGCGGCCAGGATGGTGTAGGCCAGCTTCTCCTTCTGGCCCCCGGACTTGCCGTCGGAGTCGCGGTAGTGCTCCCACTCCTCGTGCGTCTCATCGTCCCGCTCGGAGGCTGAGAACACGAACCAGTTGCGCACGTCGGTGACACGGCCAGTCCATGCCTTGTCCGCGTCCGTGTGGCCGTCGCGCCCGCGGAACCGCTCGATAACGCGCTTGACATCCTCGAAGCGCTGCTCGGAGTACTGGTCGCCGCCGACCACGAGGGCATCGTTGGTGAGGTTGCGCAGGTCGGCGCGGAACTTCACGACATCCTGGTTGGTGGTGGGCTCCTTCTCGAGCCGGATGTAGCGGCCCGGGTTGTAGGGGACCGCCCCCAGCGCCTCGTTGATCTGCTCCAGGCGGTCGTCGATCGCCGAAGCCTGGCGGTGCAGCCAGTTGTTGAAACCAGCGAGTTCCTGGATCGCGTTGCGGTTGAGCTGGTCCTTGAACTCGGCCTCGAACTTGGGAAGGTCGTCATTGGCCACGCGGTCGTTGAAGGCCAGGAACTCCCTGCGGGAATCGACGGCGGCGTCCATGTCCGCGCGCAGCTCCGGCCAGCGCCGAAGCACCTCTCCCATGGCCTGCACCAGGCTCTGGCCGTAGCCGCCAAGCTCCTTGTTGACCCGGTCCAGCCGGCGGGTCAAGTCGTCGGTCAGCGCCGACTCGGCCGCCGAGCAGTCCTCGGAGCGCTGCGGCACGTCGCCCCCCAGGCGCGTGCCCAGGGCTTCATAGGAGGCCGCGGCGAGCGTGCGCTCGGCGGCCGGGCGCGACGCGACGAAGTCGTCGTCGCGCCGCTTGGCCCGGTTGGCCTGCTCTGCGCTCTGGGCCGTCCTGGCGAGCTCGCCGGTGATCTGGGCGATGCGCCCGGCAACGGCATCGGACTGCTCCCGGTTGCGCTGCAGCGCCTCGGCGATCTGCGTCAACCGCGAGGAGCCCGCCACCAACCGCGCGCGCTCATCCCGCCAGGCGCGCGAGCGTTCCTGCGCATCGGCCACGTCGAGGTCATCCCACGACGCGTACGCATCCAGGCGCGCCAGGGCCTCGGACTTGGCCTGCACCCCGTCGCGCTCGGCGGCGCTGGCCGCGTAGTCGGCAGCGGCCTGGGCGCGGGAGGTCTCGATCCCCTCCAATTCCGAGCGCAGGGCCGCGATCTTCCGCTCGTTGGCCCAGCCGAGCACCCAGCGGCGCGGGTCGTCCACGCGATGGCGGTCGTCCTTCTCGTGCCGATCGCCGGAGCGGACCTGGCCCTCCTGCGTGACCGCCCGGCGCTCGCGGCGGAAGTCCGCCAACGACGTCACGCAGCGGTGGTCGGCACGTTTGAACAGCTCGCCCATCAGGTAGGGCTGGAAGAAGCCGGACTTGATCTCGATGCAGTCCGCCAGCAGCAGCGCGGATCCCGCACGGTCCGCCTGCAGCCGCATCGCCCGGTCCGGAACCCGCTCATAGGTGAGGCGCGCGCCTTGGGCGCGCCCGCCGCGTCCCGCGAACGTGAGCTGCCGACTATTGACCCAGGACGAGACGGCGTCGTAGTGCTGCTGGCTGACCAGGAGCGACAACGCGAAGCCCCGCAGCACCCGTTCGGCGGCGCCCCGCCACTCAGCGTGCTCGGCGTAGACGTCCAGCAACTCCCCCGCGTAGGGGAGGTCGTCGGGGGTGAGCCCCAGCGCCGAGCACAGCTGGGCTCGGACCTCCACCTGCGCGACCGGCAGGTTGCTCGTGCGCTGCTCCAGGCTGGCCAGCTCGGCGGCGACCTGGTCGCGGCGGCCCTTCAGCTCGGTCTCACGGCCGATCGCATCGTGGATGGCGGCATCGACGCGGCGCCGCCGCTCAGCCAGCGCCGGGCGCAGCTGCTCGACGGCGCCCGCCAACGCCGCCAGACCCATCGCATCGACCACCGGTTCCAGGCCGGCCTCGGCGACGGCGGCGTCGAAGCCGGCCCGGGCCGTACGACGCCGGCCCACCTGGTCCTCCGCCTGTCCGATAAGACGCTCCAGCTCGCCCAGCCGGTCGCCGCCCGACCTCGCCCGCTCCTCGACCAGGGCGTCGCGCTCATCGGCCAGCCGCTGCTTCTCGGTATCCGCCGCGTCTTGGTCCACCCACAACCGCTTGCCCAGGGACTCGAGGTCGGCCAGCTCCGCGGCCAGCAACGACGAGCGCAACTCCGCCATGTACATGCGCACCGCGGCCCGCTCCCGCTCCAGAGCTTCCCGCTGGTCGGTCGCAGCGTCGTAGTGCGCCGCAATGCGCACCACCGGTGCGAGCGCCTCGAGCTGCTCCCGGGCCCGCTTGACGGCGTCGTGAGCCTTGGTGAGGTCCTCGAAGTGCCTGATGATGTCCCCGACATGTCGGGTGGCGTCGCTGGGCTCCAGCATGTGGTCGCGTACGAAGTCGTTGAGGTTGCCCACGGACTTCATGGAGACGGTCTGGTGGAACAGCTCCAGGGCCTGTTCCGACCTGATCCCCAGCGCTCTGCGCAGCGCCGTGCCGTACTTGGGGTACTCATCGAAGATCTGGGCGTCCGCCGCCCGCAGACGTTTGCGCAGGTCGTTCAAGCTGGCGCCGAAGTCGGCGAAGTCCGTTGCGATGGTCATGGCGCGCTTGGCGAGCACGTAGAACCGGTAGGGCTGGCCTGTGGCCTCGCGCTGCTGGAAGACCTGCGCGAGGGTCACCTGCTCGTCGTAGCCCGCATTCACGAAGACGCCCAGCACCACCGAGTAGGTCTTGCCGCCGGTGCGCAGTCCGATCGGTCGCGAGCGTCCGGACGCCTCGACGCGCTCGGACTTGTAGTGGCCTTCGACGTAGGAGCGCAGGTCACGCTCCTTGGCCGTCGCCCCGGCCGCCCGGTTGTAGGAGATCCGGTGCGCCGGTAGCAGCAGTGTGGTCACGGCATCCACCACGGTGGACTTGCCGGATCCGATATCGCCGGTCAGCAGCGCCGTCTCGGCTCCGGACCGCAGCCGCCAGACCTGCCCGTCGAAAGTGCCCCAGTTGAAGACCTCCAGATACTGCAGGCGGTAGCCGGCGTGAGCGTCAGCCGCCACCTCGAACGGGGAGAACAGGGCATCACTCATCAGCGGTCTCCTTCCCCGCGTAGTCGCGCAGCGTGCCCGCGAAGTCCGACAGCGTCTCGGCATCGACGTACGCCTTGAGGATCCGCCGGACCTCCCAATGGTCGGTCTGGTCACGAAGCTGCTTGAGGAACCCCAATTCGGCGACCTTCTTGATGGTCGAGCCGGCCGAATCGACCAGCCGGGCATCATTGCCCGACTCGGCCTGGAAGAGCCGCAGCATCTCGACCATCTGCTCGGTGGTCAGCACCAGCCGACCTGCACCGCCGCCAGTCTCGAACTCCACCATCCGCTTGCGCAGCAGGACCAGCAGCAGACTGACGTGATAGGTCAGGCGACGTCGCCGCACCAGGCGCGGCAGCGGCTCCTCCCCCTCGTCCGCTGGCGCTCGCGAGCGAAGGAAGGCGTAGCCCTCGTCCTCGTCGACGACGATGTCGACGCCGATGATCGCGAAATGGTCGCGGACCTGCGCACCGGATCGCTGCAGGGTCTCCCAAGCATCTTCGTCGGACTCCCGGTACACGACGCCCTGCATCAGGCGGATGATGGCAGTGGCCACCTGGTGCTCGTCGGTCATCGCCGCCTCACCGTCACCTTCGGAAGGCGCGCGATCTTGGTGACCTCCGGGTTGGCCGGATCGACAAAGTCCAGCGTGCTGCTCTCCGTGTCGTCCATGTCCACCGAAAGCTCGTCGCCTTCCAGAGCCAAGTAGCCCACGATCTCGGCTGCCCCCTGCTCGATCGGGTGCAGCGCGACGATGTCGCTCAGGAGCGCAGCCGTACCGTGGGGCATCGCCGCCTGGATGTTGGCGATCAGGCGGGTCTGGTCGATGAACGACTGCGCGAACAGCACGTCGGCGTCGACCTCAGCGGTGTTGGGCGGAATCAAGCTGTCCACGTCCGCGACAACGGGTCGCTGGTACAACGGTCGATCGAATGGCAGCGCGATGGCGATGCCGGGCTCGTCGATGTCGAGGCCGACCGGCGGCGGATCGTCGCGCAGCACGATCGCGTGGGCCTCCACCTCGCGCACGAGTTCGATCACGCGCCGATTCTCCAACCAGACCTGGTCGTCGAGGAACCGCCGCAGCTGCTCGGAGATCTGGCGTACCGTCCGCTGGGCGCGCTCGGCCGCCTCCGACCAGTCGTGGTGGATGCCCCTGGTACGCCGATCCACCTGGAGCTCGTCGAGTTCGGCGATCCTGCTGAGCAGCTCGGCGAGCTCGCGTTGCCTCGCATCCGAGAGCAGGAACTCGTAGAAGGCCTGGAAGCTGTGCCCCTGGTCAGAGCTGGCGATCTCGGAACGGCTGCCGACGAGGTCCGCGAGCAGGTCGCCCTTCGCGCCATCCCAGGTGGCGATCTTTTCGCGCGCGGACCGGTCGAGGCGGCGGAAGTTGTCCTCCACCTCGCGGAAGTCCGACAGCAGCTCGCGGGCCGTGGACGTGAATTGTTGGTAGCGGTCGCGGACGCCGGAGGCTGCCAGCACTGGGACCTCGCCACCCTCGACCGCCACGATCTCCGCATCCAGCGCGTGCCGCTTGGCGCGCAGATCGGCCAGGCGCCGCTCCGGATCGGTCTGGGTGCCCTGGACGATCTGACGCAGCAACTCGACGGCGGTGTGCAGCCGCGACTCGGTGGCGACGAACGGTCGCTCCTGGATCGCGTCCAACCATCCATACGCCTTCTCGAAGGCCGCCGTGACCTCGTAGTGCACGTCGCCGTCCCCAGCCGGGTAGAACCGCCGCAGCAGCCCCGAGTCGTCCGCTGCCCAATCCTCCAGGTACTCCCGCGGCGCCTTGGGGAAGCGAGCTTCTCCCGACTGTGCGATCGCGACGGCGTTGAGTGCGTATAGGTGCTCATCCAGGGCTGCCGCCACCTCACTGGCCGCACAGGCACCGCGGTTGCCCTGTACGAAGTAGCCACCAAGGAACGACAGGATCAACGACGCGTTGGCCGCGCGCAGCAGGCGCCACGCCGGATGGCGTTGACGCAGCATCTCGATCGCCTCGTGATCCATGCGCCCACCCTACGAAGGGGGTCCGACACCAAGCCGTCGCGTCCGCCGACTGATCCGCCAAGGCAGGCACCAGACGGAGCGACTGGATCCGGATGGGGCACCGGGTCGATGCGATGCGTGGCTGCATCCCGAGGCTCCTACTGCGCCTCGAACGTCACGGGCCCGGGCTCAGTTACGGGCCGCTCAACCTGCTTGGAGTGGTAGAGCCACTGCGAAACATCAAGCCAGACGTCTTGGACTTCCATGCACCTCGGCCCACCACCCGAATTGAATCTCCAGTAGGGGCCCTGTGACATGGCATTGAAGGCTTCGCCCTGACCGACGTAGTACTTGCCATCAGCACCCGTCGCTGGTTGCTGGCGCGACGAAACCAGCGCCTCTCCAGCACAGGCAGAGTCCTGATAGACGGCTCCCTGCGGATAGACAAGTTGGTTGTTGAGGTCAAATGTCCAGAAGGCGCCTCCCGCCAGGCGCACAAACCTCTCGTAATCCGGCTGCAGGTTTAGGGACTCCACCCCAGGTATGCGATTGCCCTTTG
>CAYYRC010000009.1:0-106671 GCA_964474045.1 uncultured Actinomycetes bacterium | reverse complement strand
GACGACCTGCGCGACCTCAGCACCGACGAGCTGGATGACCTCGCCGGGCAGATCCGCACGTTCCTGGTCCAGAAGGTCTCGCGCACCGGCGGTCATCTGGGACCCAACCTGGGCGTCGTCGAGCTGACCCTGGCCCTGCATCGCGTCTTCGACTCGCCGTCGGACGTGTTGCTGTGGGACACCGGGCACCAGTCCTACGTCCACAAGATCCTCACCGGCCGCGCCGACGGCTTCGACTCGCTGCGCCAGCCCGGGGGGTTGTCGGGTTACCCGTCGCGGGCTGAGAGCCCGCACGACGTCATCGAGAACTCCCACGCCTCGACCGCGTTGTCGTGGGCGGACGGCCTGGCCAAGGCGTTCCAGGCCCGCGGGGAGCTGGGCCGGCGCCACGTCGTGGCGATCATCGGCGACGGCGCGCTCACCGGCGGCATGGCGTGGGAGGCGCTGAACAATATCGCCGGCGCACAGGACCGCCAGGTCATCATCGTCGTCAACGACAACGAGCGCTCCTACTCGCCCACGATCGGCGGCCTCGCCAGCCATCTGTCCACGCTGCGCACCACGGCCGGCTACGAGAGCTTCCTGGGTTGGGGCAAGCGGGTGCTGACGGCGACCCCGGTCGTCGGCCGACCGGCGTACGGCACCCTGCACGGGCTCAAGAAGGGCGTCAAGGACATGGTCGCCCCGCAGGGCATGTTCGAGGACCTGGGGCTGAAGTACATCGGGCCGGTGGACGGCCACGACGTCGCCGAGGTCGAGGGCGCCCTGCGCCGGGCACGGAGCTACCACGGCCCGGTGATCATCCACGCCATCACCGAGAAGGGCCGCGGCTACGCACCGGCCGAGGCGCACGACGAGGACAGGTTCCACGGCGTCGGCCAGATCAACCCAGACACCGGCATCCCGTTGAAGGATGCCGGCCGCACCTGGACCGGCGCCTTCTCCACCGAGCTGCTCGCGATCGCCCGCGAGCGCCGCGACATCGTGGCGATCACCGCGGCCATGCCCGGGCCCACCGGCCTGGTGGAGTTCAGCGAGGAGTTCCCGGACCGCTTCTTCGACGTGGGCATCGCCGAGCAGCACGCCGCCACCTCGGCCGCCGGGATGGCGCTCGGGGGGCAGCACCCGGTCGTGGCGCTGTATGCGACCTTCCTCAACCGGGCCTTCGATCAGGTGCTGTTCGACTGCGCGATGCACCGCGCCGGGGTGACGTTCGCGCTCGACCGCTCGGGCATCACCGGCGACGATGGGGCCAGCCACAACGGCATGTGGGACCTGTCCATGCTGTCGTTCATCCCCGGCATCCGGGTGGCGGCGCCGCGTGACGCGATGCGACTGCGCGAGCAGCTGCGGCAGGCGGTCCGGGTCGAGGACGGCCCGACGGTCGTGCGCTACCCCAAGGGCGAGCTGCCGGACGCCCTCGATGCCGTCGACCGCATCGGCACCCCCGGCATCGGGGCGGTGGACGTCCTCTACCGCTCCCATGTCGCCGATGCGCCGGCTCGGGTGCTGCTCGTCGGCATGGGGGCGCTCGCCGCTGAGGCAGTCGACGCGGGGGAGAAGCTCGCCGCAGAGGGGCTCGCGGTGACCGTGGCGGACCCGTGCTGGGTGCTCCCGGTGCCGGAGGCGCTGGTGGGGCTCGCTCGCAGCGCCGACGTGGTCGTGACCGTGGAGGACAACGGGCGCCGGTCGGGGGCCGGCGCAGCGCTGGCGCAGCGGCTCGTGGACGAGGGCGTGGCGGCCCAGTGCGTCAACCTGGGCATCCCGCCGGAGTTCCTGGCGCAGGGCAAGCGTCCGGCGATGTTGACGGAGTTCGGCCTGACCTCTGACGGCATCGTGCACTCCGTCGAGGCTGCGCTGCGCGCCAACGAGCTGTAGCCACCCCCAATCCCCGCTCCGGCGGCCGCCTGCGGCGCTCCCGCCCCGGCGCGGCTGTCACGCCCGCCGACTCCGCACACGGCTGAGGCCCCGCCGCAGCTGGACCAGATGCGGCGGGGCCTCAGCCGTTCGTCAGGCGCCCGGCAGGCTCGCTGCGCCCGCCGGCAGGAACCGCTTGCCGTTGACCCGCTCGGACACCCCGGCGCGGTCCAGGTACGGCGTGATGCCGCCCAGGTGGAACGGCCAGCCCGCACCCATGATCATGCACAGGTCGATGTCCTGGGCCTCGGCGACGACGCCCTCGTCGAGCATGATCTGGATCTCCTCGGCCAGGGCGTCCATCGCGCGCTGACGGACCTGCTCTGAGGTCAGCGGGTTGTCGCCCTGCTCGAACAGGGCTGCCACCTCGGGGTCCACCTGCGGGTTGCCGGTGTCCCAGTTCCAGATCGCCATCTTGCCGGCGTCCACGACGTTGCCCAGGTTCGCCGAGATGTAGAAGCGATCCGGGTAGGCCTCGTGCATCGTCCCCGACACGTGGTAGGCCACGGCAGGGCCCACCAGCTGCAGCAGCGTGAAGGGGGTCATCGGCAGGCCCAGTGGCGCCAGGGCGTTGTCGGCGACGTGGAAGTCCGTGCCCTCATCGACCGACTTGGTGACCTCGCCCATGAAACGCGTGAGCAGGCGGTTGACGACGAACGCCGGGGCGTCCTTGACCAGCACGCAGGACTTCTTGAGCGCCTTGCCGGTGGCGAAGGCCGTGGCCAGCGTCGCGTCGTCGGTCTGGGCCGCGCGGACGATCTCGACCAGCGGCATCACGGCCACCGGGTTGAAGAAGTGGAAGCCCACCACCCGCTCGGGGTGCTTGAGGTCGGCGGCCATGTCGGTCACCGACAGCGAGGAGGTGTTGGTGGCCAGGATGCAGGTGTCCGTGACGAACTCCTCCACCTGGGCGAACACGGTCTTCTTCACCGCGAGGTCCTCGAACACGGCCTCGATGACGAAGTCCGCATCCGCGAAAGCGGCCTTGTCCGTCGACCCGGTGATGAGGCCCTTCAGTCGGTTGGCCTTGCCCTGTGACAGCCGGCCCTTGGCCTGCAGGCTGTCGATCTGCTCGGCGCAGTAGGCCAGGCCCATGTCGATCCGCGCCTGGTCCAGGTCGGTCATGACGACGGGCACCTGCAGCCGCTGCGCGAACAGCAGCGCCATCTGCGAGGCCATGAGGCCCGCACCGACGACGCCGACCTTGGTCACCGGGCGCGCCAGCGACTTGTCGGGCACGCCGACGGGGCGCTTGGCCCGCTTCTGCACCAGGTCGAACGCGTAGAGCCCGGAGCGCAGCTCCTCGCTCATGATGAGGTCCGCGAGCGCCTCGTCCTCGGCCGCGTAGGCCTCGTCGGCGGTCGCGGTCTTGGCCAGCTCGATCAGGTCCAGGGCCCGCAGCGGCGCCGGGGCGGCGTCACCCACCTTGCCGGCCACGAAGGCTCGGCCCCTGGCCACGCCGTCGTCCCAGGCTTGGCCGCGATCGACCTCGGGACGCTCCACGGCGATGTCACCGCGCAGCACCCCCGCGGTCCAGAGCAGGGACTGCTCCAGGAAGTCCGCGGGCTCGAAGAGCGCATCGGCGATGCCCAGCTGCGCGACCTGCGCCGGCTTCAGCATCTTGTTCTGGTTCAGCGCGTTCTCGACGATCACCTTGACCGCGCCGGAGGCTCCGATCAGGTTCGGCAGCAGGTAGGTGCCGCCCCAGCCGGGGACCAGGCCCAGGAAGCACTCCGGCAGCGCGATCGCGGCGGCGCCGGCAGACACTGTGCGGTAGTTGCAGTGCAGTGCGATCTCCAGGCCGCCGCCCATGGCTGCGCCGTTGATGAAGGCGAACGTGGGCACGCCCAGGTCGCCAAGGCGCTTGAAGGTTGCGTGGCCGGCTTGCGCGATCTCCAGCGCGAGTTCGCGGCCGGTCACGCTGGGCACGCCTGACAGGTCGGCGCCGACGGCGAAGATGAACGGCTTGCCCGTCACGCACACCGCGACCAGGTCGTCAGCCGCCTGGACCTCGTCCAGGGCGGCATCCAGCGCCGCCAGGGACTTCGGCCCGAAGGTGTTGGGACGGGTGTAATCGTGGCCGTTGTCCATCGTGATCATGGCGGCCCGGCCCGCGCCTGCGGGGAGGTCGAGGTAGCGGACCTTGAAGTCCGTCACGACCTCGTCGTGCTGCTGGTCGCTCATGCTCACGCGCCTTCCGTGTAGTTGGGGTTCTCCCAGATGACCGTGCCGCCCATTCCGAGGCCGATGCACATGGAGGTGAGGCCGTACCGGACGCCGGGGTTGTCCTCGAAGTCGCGGGCCAGGTAGTTCATCAGCCGGATGCCGGAGGAGGCCAGCGGGTGGCCGACGGCGATGGCGCCGCCCATGGGGTTGACGCGCGGGTCGTCGTCGGCGATGCCGTAGAAGTCCAGCATGCTCAGCACCTGCACGGCGAAGGCCTCGTTGATCTCGAACAGGCCGATGTCGTCGATGCCCAGGCCCGCCTTGGCCAGGGCCTTCTCGGTGCTCGGCACCGGGCCGTAGCCCATGATCGCGGGGTCGACGCCGGCGAAGGCGAAGGACACCAGGCGCAACTTCTTGCCCAGGCCCAGCTCGTCGGCGACCTCCTCGGCCGCCAGGATGGCCGCCGTGGCGCCGTCGTTGATGCCGGCGGCGTTGCCGGCGGTGACGCGGCCGTGCGCGCGGAAGGGGGTCTTGAGGCCGGCGAGGCTCTCCATCGTGGTGCCGGGTCGCGGCGGCTCGTCGGCGGTGGCCAGGCCGTAGGCGCCGTCCACCGAGCGGACGGCGACCGGCACGAGGTCGGGTTGGATCTTGCCGGCGGCGTACGCGGCTGCGGTCTTCTCCTGCGAGCGCACGGCGTAGGCGTCGGCGCGATCCTTGGTCAGCTGCGGCAGCTTGTCGTGCAGGTTCTCGGCCGTCTTGCCCATGAGCAGGGCCTCAGGGTCGACGATCTTCTCGGACAGGAACCGGGGGTTGGGGTCCACGCCCTCGCCCATCGGGTGCTTGCCCATGTGCTCGACGCCGCCGGCCACGGCCACGTCGTAGGCACCCACGCCGATCGCCCCGGCCAGCGTCGTCACGGCGGTCATCGCGCCCGCGCACATGCGGTCCACCGAGTAGCCAGGCACGCTCTCGGGCAGCCCCGCGAGCAGCGCGGCGCTGCGGCCGATCGTCAGGCCCTGGTCACCGATCTGGGTCGTGGCGGCGATGGCCACCTCGTCGATGCGCTCCGGCGGAAGGTTGGGGTTGCGGCGCATCAGCTCGCGGATCACCTTGACGACGAGGTCGTCGGCGCGGGTGTCCGCGTACAGGCCCTTGGGGCCCGACTTTCCGAACGGTGTGCGGGCGCCGTCTACGAGGACGACGCTGCGGCCTGCCTGGGGCACGGGGCCTCCTGGATTGACTCGGGTGCGGGTAGGTGGGCCCGATGTTACTCGCCAGTAGGTTGTTGCCCTGCAGCGGGTTCCGGGGCCTTGGCGGCCGCCACGGCGGCTGCCAGCGGCGCGGCTGCGAGCTGGATCTGCCAAGCGCGCGCCCCCTGTCCGGCCAGCAGCCGGGCCATGTCCTCGGCATCCGGAGCGGGCTCGCCGCGCAGCAGCCACACGGAGTCGCGCAATACCCGAGGCGACAGCACGTTCTCCCGCGGCATCCGGAGCCGGTCGGCGACCTGCGAAAGCGCCGACTTCGCCGCCTCCAGCCGGGCCGCGGCGAGCGGGTCGATGCGCTCCCAGGATCGCGGGTTCGGTGGCCCGGCCGCCGCTGCGCGCAGCGTGGGCAGGTCCTGGGAAGGGATCTTCCGACCGGCCTCGATGGCGCCCCACCAGACGCGTTGCCGGTCGGGTTTCTGGTGGCGCATGACCGACAGCTCGCCAAGCTCGCGCGGGCTGCCGGGCGGCTTCGCGGCCAGGGCGGCGATGGCGGCATCCGGCAGGAGTTTGGACGGCGCCCGGTCCATCCGCTGGGCCATGCGGTCGCGCGCCCGCCACAGCTCGCGGGCGATCGCCAGCGTGCGCGGCGAGCGGGCGCTCAGACCCTTGACGCGCCGCCAAGGGTCGACGCGCGGCTCGGGCGGTCCGGCCCGTCGCACCGCCTCGAACTCCTCGGCGGCCCAGCCGTCGCGTCCGGCGGCGGCCAGATCTGCCGCCAGCAGGTTCCGAAGCTCCAGGAGCAGTTCCACGTCCAATGCCGCATAGGCCAGCCAGGCCTGTGGCAGCGGTCGTCGCGACCAGTCGGCGGCCGAGTGGGCCTTGGCAAGGGAGATGCCCAGGTAGCGCTCCAGCATGGCGGACAGCCCCACCCGGTCCAGCCCCAACAGGCGGCCGGCGAGCTCGGTGTCGAACAGGGCCGGCGGGTGCAGGTCCAGCTCGGCCAGGCTGGGCAGGTCCTGGCTCGCGGCGTGCAGCACCCATTCGTCTGTTCCCAGGATCTCGCCCAGGGGCGCCAGCGACGGTGCGGCGATGGGGTCGATGAGCCAGATCTGAGCGTCGGCCCGCGTGACCTGGATCAGATAGGCGCGCTGGGTGTAGCGGTAGCTGCCGGCTCGCTCCACGTCGACGGCGAACGGGCCGGAGGCGGCCGCCAGGTCCGCCGCGCACGCCTGCAGCGCCTCGGCGTCGGCGACGACCGGGGGTGGCGGTCGGTCCGGTGCGTGGCGCACGGGCAGCGGCGCGGCCGCACCGCCGTCGTCGGCTTCAGGCATGGGGAGACCCTATGCCGCCCGCGCGCGTCAGTGGATGAGGGCAGCCCGCATGGCGATCGCGACGAGCTGGGCTCGGTCGCCGCTGCCGAGCTTGCGGGCGATCCGGGCCATGTGGCTCTTCACGGTCAGCGACGACAGGCCCAGCCGCTCGCCGATCTGTTTGTTGGACAGGCCCTCCGACACCGCCTGCAGCACCTCAACCTCGCGCGCGGTCGTGCCGAGCGATGCGGCTGACATCTTGGGCGCGGCGGGGCGCCGCGGAGGGACGACGACGTAGCCGCGGATGCCGCCGGCCAGCGCCGCGCGGACGCCCAGGGAGTCGTGCCGGGCGGTGACGAGCACGGTGCGGCGCCATCCCGCCGCCCGCAGTTGCGCCACGAGCGTCAGCACGGGGGTGTCGGTCAGGCAGCCGTCGAGCACGACGATGTCATGCGGGGAGTGTGTGCGGGCGCTGCGGCGCGCCTCGCCGCCGGTGGCGAAGGACAGCACGCGCCGGCAGCCGACGCCCTCGATCATGCCTGCGAAGAGGTTGCGCTGGCGCGACTCCGGGGCGATCACCAGGGCGGAGTAGGGGCGCGCGGCCGGTGGCGCGGGTGGTCTGAGCGTGTGCGCGAGGGCCATGATCCAAACACCCCTTCGAGTCCTGCCTGCACGCATCCGCGAGGACGCGCGGAACTGCTCTGTCCCCCGGGTCTTCGGCAGCGGGAAGGGTGAACCTTAGGTAATTCCGGTGTGAATGTGGCGATGAGGCATTGCCCATCGGGCTCGGCGGGCTTAACGTGCGCCCGGCGAGGTCGGGACGGGCACGCGAGGCGGACGCGCGCGGCGGCGTGGGGCCGGCGTCAGCGGGGCCGCAGCAGGGTGACGCCGGCCGACACCGGCTCCAGCCCGCAGGCCGTGGCCAGCAGATCAGCCCAGGCCTGCACGTGGCGGGGGAGCTCCGACAGGTCCCCGGCGGTCCAGGACGCCCGGATCTGCACCCGCCCCTCTGGCTCGCGGGTGGCCATCTCGGCGAAGGACTCCGACTGCACCCGGGTCACCGTCCCGCCCAGCGCCCAATGCTCGGCCGCGGCGTCGTCCAGCGACTCCTGCAGCCAGGACCACCCGACCTCCGGCAGCAGCGAGTCCCCGGCCAGGTCGGCCTCCACGAGGGCGTCGATGTACAGCACGATCCGCGTCGTGCCCTCCCAGCCGTCCTCACCTGCGGGGTTGTGCAGGACGACCAGCCGGCCGGAGCCCAGCTCCTCGTCGTCGCGCACCACCTCGGCGGTCAGCGCCAGCGCCTCCGGTGCCATCCGGCGCGGCGCCGGGGCCTCGGCCAGCTCGACCTCGGGCCGCAGCTGCATGGACCGCACCAGGTCGACGGCCTGGTGGAAGTCGCCCGACGCTGCGCTCTGCATGGGGACAGAGTAGGCACGTCGGGACTCTCAGCCGCGGAAGGTGCCCCGCGGTGTGGCGTGCCATCATTCGCTACGTGTCAGACCGACCCGCCGGGCAGCTGCCCGCCGACCACCCGCTCGTCGCCGGCCGCACCGGCGACTCCGACCTGCTGCGCGCTGCCCGCCGGCAACCCGTGCGCCGCACCCCCGTCTGGTTCATGCGGCAAGCCGGCCGGTCGCTGCCCGAGTACCGCGCGCTGCGCGAGGGCGTCCCCATGCTCGCCGCGTGCAACGACGCTGACCTCGTCACCGAGATCACCCTGCAGCCGGTGCGGCGCCACGGCGTGGACGCGGCGATCTTCTTCAGCGACATCGTCGTCCCGGTGCGTGCCGCCGGCGTGGCCCTCGACATCGTGCCCGGCGTGGGGCCGGTCGTGGACTCTCCCGTGCGCGACGCCGACGGCCTGCAGCAGATCGGGGAGCTCGACCCGGACCTCGTGGCGGGGCCGATCACGGGCGTCCGGCAGTTGGTGGCCGAGCTTGGACCGGTGCCGCTGATCGGATTCGCCGGCGCCCCGTTCACCCTGGCCAGCTACTTGGTGGAGGGGGGCCCGAGCCGTGACCTGGCCCGCACCAAGTCCATGATCTATGGCGCTCCGGACCTTTGGCATGCCCTCGCCGACAGATTGGCGCACATCGCCGGCGCCTACCTGGCCGCACAGGTCGCGGCCGGCGCGTCGGTGGTCCAGCTCTTCGACTCCTGGGTCGGTTCGCTGAGCGAGCGCGACTATCGCGAGTACGTCCTGCCGCACTCGCGCACCGCCTTGGGCTACGTGCCCGAGGGTGTTCCCAGGATTCACTTCGGCGTCGGCACGGGGGAGTTGCTGGGGGCGATGTCGGAGGCGGGGGTGGATGTCATGGGCGTGGACTTCCGGGTGCCGCTGCCGGTTGCCGCCGGCCGAGTGGGGCCCGAGTTCGCGCTGCAGGGCAACCTCGATCCGGCCGCGCTGTTCGCCGGGCCGGCGGCTGTCGAGCGGCGCGTGGAGCAGGTGCTGGCCGATGCGCAGGGCCTTCCCGGCCATGTCTTCAACCTGGGCCACGGCGTGCTGCCGACGACTGATCCGGAGGTCCTGACGGCGGTGGTGGAGCAGGTCCACACCGCCACCGCGCGGCCCTCTGCTGGGACGGCGGGCTAGGTTGTGGTTGGCGGCCGGGCGCTGCAGGCGATGGGCCGCCGGACCGCGGGAGGACGGAGGTAGGTCGACATGGCAACACCGGTCGTTCGCGAGATCGCCGTGATCGGCGGCGGCATCACCGGCCTGGCGGCGGCGCAGGCGCTGCTGGAGGAGCCTGGGACGGTGGTCACGGTCTTCGAGGCAGACCCCGACGTCGGAGGCAAGCTGCGGGCCTCTGAGCTCGCTGGCGTGACGGTTGACGAGGGCGCTGAGTCGATGCTCGCCGTGCGCCCGGAGGCCACGGGCCTCGCCGCGGCCGTGGGGCTGCGGCCCAGCATCGTGCACCCCGTCACCCAGACCGCCGCGGTGTTGAGCCACGGCCGGCTGCGCCCGCTGCCACCGGGCCTGGTCAGCGGCGTGCCCACCGACCTGCGCGCCCTCGCCGCGAGCGGGGTCATGTCCACCCGGGGCCTGCTGCGGCTGCCGCTGGACCAGTGCCTGGGCCGGCCGAGGCTGACGCAGGACGTGTCGGTGGGTGAGTTCGTCGGCCGACGGCTGGGCCGCGAGGTGGTTGACCGCCTGGTTGAGCCGCTGCTTGCGGGCGTCTACGCCGGCGACCCCGACCAGCTGAGCCTGAAGATGGCCAACCCGTCGCTGTTCCGTCAGCTGGCGCGCGACGACTCCCTGCTGGCCGCCGCGGCGGCCACCCGCTCCGGGTCGGCGGTCACGGCCGGCGCCCGCCGCGGCCCCGCCTTCGCCGGTCTGCGCGGCGGCGTCGCGCGCCTGGCGGCCAAGACCGCCGATGCCGTGCGCGCCGGCGGCGGCATCATCCGGACCGGCACCGCCGTCGATCGCCTGCGCCGGGTGCGGCAGCGCTGGGAGGTTCACACCGGCGACGCCGCCCGGGAGTTCGACGGGCTGGTCGTGGCCGTGCCGGCCGCCCAGGCAGGGGCGCTGCTGCGCACCTCGGCACCGTTCGCCGCGATGCAGATCGCAGCCATCGACTACGCCAGCGTCGCCGTGGTCACCCTGGCCTACCCGTCCGAGGAAGGGGCCAAGCTGGAAGGCAGCGGCTTCCTCGTGCCGCCGGTGGAGGGCTACTCGATCAAGGGCGTCACCTATGCGACCAACAAGTGGGAGTGGCTGGCCCGCGACGCCCGCAGCTCGTCACCGCGGGGCATGGTGATCCTGCGCGCCTCGCTGGGGCGCTACGGCGACGCGGCCGTCCTGGAGCACGACGACGCCGAGCTTGCGGAGTTGGTGCGCGCGGACCTGGCCAGCATCGTCGGCCTGGCTCCGCGCACGCTGGCTGAGCGCGTCACCCGTTGGGACCACGCGCTGCCGCAGTACCGCGTCGGACACGTCGAGCTCGTGCAGCGGGCGCGTGACGCGCTGCTGGATGCGCCCGGCGTCGCCCTGGCCGGGGCGGCCTACGACGGGGTGGGCATCGCCTCGTGCATCGCGTCGGGCCGCCAGGGTGCCCGCAAGGTGGTTCGCGACCTGATTGAGAACGGAGTGCAGGCCCATGCCTGAGGAACGACAAGCAGCCGACGCCGGGGCGGCGGCCTCGCGGAAGGGCAAGCGCCCCGACCAGGGCAAGTCGGCGAGGGAGATCAACGAGACCATCGCCTATGCCATGTGGTCGGTGTTCCGGTGTCGCCGCGAGGCGATCGCCGACGTCGCCGCGAGTGTCGCCGAGGCGCAGGAGGCCCTGTCGGCGATCGGCGAGCTGACGGTGCGTGGCTGGTACGACGTGGGCGGCCTGCGCGGCGATGCCGATGTGATGCTGTGGGCCCACGCGCCGACGAGCGAAGCCCTGCAGCAGGGCTACCACGCGCTGCTGCGCACCCGGCTGGGCCTGACGTTGGAGCCGGTGTGGTCGCAGCTGGCGCTGCACCGCCCGGCGGAGTTCAACAAGAGCCATGTGCCCGCGTTCCTGGCCGACGAGCGGGCGCGGCCCTATGTGTGCGTCTATCCCTTCGTGCGCTCCTACGAGTGGTACCTGCTGCCCGACGAGGAGCGCCGGGCCATGCTCGTCGAGCACGGCATGATGGGGCGGGACTACCCCGACGTGCGCGCCAACACCGTGGCGAGCTTCGCCCTGGGGGACTACGAGTGGATCCTGGCCTTCGAGGCTGACGAGCTCTACCGGATCGTCGACCTCATGCGACACCTGCGCAGCTCGACGGCGCGCCGCCACGTGCGCGAGGAGATCCCCTTCTACACGGGTCGCCGGCACGAGCTCGCCGATCTCGTGGGGCTGATCTACCCTCAAGCATGAGCAGCTCCACTCCCGCCGCCGACGGCAGCACCCGACCAGACGGCACCCCCTATCCCGTGGCGCTGGCCGAGGAGGAATGGCGCGCCCGGCTGAGCCCGGCCGAGTATCAGGTCCTCCGGCAGGCGGGCACCGAGCGGCCCTTCACCGGTGAGTACGAGTCGACCACCGCCACCGGCGTGTACCGCTGCCGGGCGTGCTCGGCGGAGTTGTTCCGCAGCGACCACAAGTTCGCCTCCCATTGCGGCTGGCCCTCGTTCTACACGCCGCTGGCCGGCGACTCGGTGGTGCTGCTCGAGGACCGCTCGCTGGGGATGGTGCGCACGGAAGTCCGCTGTGCTGCCTGTGGCTCGCACCTGGGCCATGTCTTCCGCGGCGAGGGCTATGGCACGCCCACCGACGAGCGTTTCTGCATCAACTCGATCTCGCTGACCTTCGAGCCGTCCGAGCCGGACGGGCACTCGGCGCCCTAGGGTGGGGCTGGCGGTTGGGCGCCGCCCTCGGCGGTGGTGATGCCAGCGCTGTGAGGTCGGCAAGGGAAGGGCGAGAATATGGCTCATCGTCGTGTGACGGTTCTGGGCGGGGGCAACGGCGGCAGGACCGCCGCCGTGGAGTTCGCCCTCGCCGGGCATGAAGTGGTGCTGTACGACGTTCCGGCCTTCGCCGACGGCCTCGACGCGATCGCGAAGGCCGGCCACGTCACGGCGACGGGGGTGATCGCCGGCAGCGCCCCGGTCCGCGTCGAGCTGGACCTGGGTCGCGCCGTCGACGGCGCCGAGCTGATCCTGATGGTGGTGCCCACCATGCACCAGATGGCCCTCGCGGATCTGCTGGCCCCGCACCTGGCGGACGGCATGAACATCGCGCTCATGCCCGGTTCGCTGGGGTCGCTGGAGTTCGTCGAGCGCCTGCGCGGCCGCGACGAGCTGCCCGACGTGACCGTGTCCGAGGTCGCGGCGCTGCCCTACGCCACACGCATCACGGGCCCGACCGAGGTGCACGTGTTCGGCCGGCGACGGTACGTCTCGGCCGGGGTCTTCCCCGCCACGCGGTCCGAGCGGGCGACCCCGGTCCTGGCCGACGTCTTCGCCGGGTTCGAGCAGCTGCCGGACGTGCTCTCGGCCGGCCTGAACAACCCGAACCCCACGCTGCACTGCCTGGGGGTCCTGCTGTCGGCCAGCCGAATCGAGTACAGCCACGGCGAGTTCTACTACTACGAGGAGGGCATGACGCCGCACGTGTGCGACGCGATCGAGGCGATCGACGCCGAGCGGGTGGCCGTCGGGGCGGCCCTGGGCGTCGAGGTGCTGAGCCTGCGCGACACCTACGAGCGGATGGGCTACGGGCCCCGGGGCGACTCGTTCTGGTCGGTGATCCGCGGGGTCCGGGCGCTCACCGGCATTAAGGGACCCACCAGCATCGACAGCCGCTATCTGACCGAGGACGTGCCGATCGGGCTGACGATCTACTCCCAGATCGGACGGCAGATCGGCGTGGCGACGCCCATCATGGACTCGGTGATCACGATCAGCGGGGCGCTGCTCAGCCGCGACTTCGCAGCCGAGGGCAGGACCCTGCAGCGCTGCGGCATCGTCGGGATGGGCGCGCCGGAGCTGCGGCGCTACGTGCAAACGGGGCACAGGTAGGTCACGGGCGGAATACCCTGGGGCGATGCCCGCCGCACCTGCATTGACGATCGATGTCGGGGGACGCGCGGTGCGAGTGTCCAGCCCGGATCGCGTGGTCTTCCCCGAGGTGGGCGCCACCAAGGGCGACGTCGCGCGCTACTACGCGGCAGTCGGCGGGCGCCTGCTGGCGGCGGTCGGCGACCGTCCCACCACGCTGGAGCGCTGGCCCAAGGGCGTGCTGCCGGGGATGACGCTGGGCGACGAGGGCTTCTACTCGAAGCGGACTCCGCGCGGGGCGCCCGAGTGGGTGCAGTCGGTGCAGATCACCTTCCCCTCTGGCCGCACCGCGCTGGAGGTCTGCCCGACGGAGCCGGCCGTGGCAGTTTGGGCGGCGCAGATGGGCACCATCACGCTGCACCCGTGGCCCGTCAGCACCCCCGACGTGGACCATCCCGACCAGCTGCGCCTGGATTTCGACCCCTCCCCGGGCAGCGGGTTCGCCGATGCTGCCGCCGTGGCGAAGGCGGCGCGGGACCTGCTCGGCGAGCTCGGCTGGACCGCCTTTGCCAAGACCTCCGGCGGCCGCGGCATGCACGTGTTCGTGCCGCTGCAGCCCCGCTGGACGTTCGTCGAGGTTCGCCACGCGGTCATCGGGATCGCCCGCGAGCTGGAACGGCGCCAGCCAGATCGGGTGACCACGTCGTGGTGGAAGGAGGACCGCGGCGCCCGTGTGTTCGTGGACTTCAACCAGGCGGCCCGCGACCGCACGATGGCGTCGGCGTGGTCGATCCGGGCCCGAACGGGAGCGCCGGTGTCGGTGCCGGTGGAGTGGGACGAGCTGCCCGAGTTGGATCCGGCGGCGTTCGATCTCTTCACGGCTCCAGAGCGCTTGGCCCTCGCCGACCCGTGGGCAGCCATGGCGGACCTGGCCTTCGACCTCAGCCCCGCGCTGGCGCTGTGGCAGGCCGACGTTGACCGCGGCCTGGGCGAGCTGCCCTACCCGCCGGACTATCCGAAGATGCCGGGGGAGCCGAAGCGGGTGCAGCCGAGCCGCGCCCGGACTGCACCCGACGGTCCTCCGCCGCGGTGATTGATGCAGACGGTAGCCCCAGCGGTCCGTCTACCTCAATGATCATGTAGCCGCGGCCTACCAGCGCAGCACCTCGTCCACGGCCAGCGGCTCCGGCTGCGGGAACTGATCGAAGCCGCAGGACTCCGGCGTGCGATCGGGACGCCAGCGCAGCAGCCTGGCGACGTGGCGGAAGCGGTTGTCGGCCATGCCGTCGAACTTGACCTCCGCCACCCGCTCGGGGCGCAGCAGCACCAGGTCCCGGTCGGCGCCGCGCTTCCAGCGGTTGGGCGTGTCCGGCACGCGCACCCCCGCCGGGGCGTCGATCCAGGGGTGCGGTCCGCCGGGCAGCGCCAGCGGCGCCAGCTCGTCGGTCAGCTCGGCGCGGGCCTTGGCCGAGAAGCTCGACGCCGACCCGACATGGTGCAGCCGCCCTTGCCCGTCGTAGACGCCCAGGACCAGGGACCCGACCTCGGCCCGTCCGGCGGCGCCCGGCGACTTGTGCGGCCGCCAGGCGGCCACCACGACATCGGCGGTGTGCAAGGGCTTGACCTTGCCGAGGGCGCGCACGCCTGGCTGATAGATGCCATTGAGGGGCTTGGCGATCAACCCGTCCAGCCCGGCGCCGATCACCTCGGCGAACCATCGGCGCGCCAGGGCGGTGTCGGTGGTCGCCGGGGTCAGGTGGAAGTCGGCGGGCAGTGACACGCTCGAAAGCAGCTCGCGGCGCTCGTGTACCGGCAGTGGCCGCACGTCACGGCCAGGCAGCCCGATCAGGTCAAACGCTATGAAGCTCGCAGGCCACTCGGCCGCCAGCCGATCGATGTTGCCGCCGGCCTCGCTGCGGGGGCGCAGCCGCTGCTGCAGCATGCCGAAGTCGACGCGGCCGTGGTTGAGCACCGCCAACTCGCCGTCGAGCACGGTGCCCGGCGCCAGCGCCTGGGCGGCGGCGACGACCTCGGGGAACGCGTAGGCGATGTCCTCCTCGGATCGCGACTGCAGCACCACCGAGTCTGCCCCGCGGAAGACCACGCAGCGGAACCCGTCCCACTTCGGCTCGTAGAGGTAGTCGCCCGCGGGCACCGTCGAGCCCAGGGGTTTGGCCAGCATCACGGAACACGGCGGGCGCACCGCCAGGGGATCGATCATGCGTGATCCTCACCTGCGATGCGCCCGCCGCGCATGTCGGGATCCGCATCCGCCGCCGTCAGGCGGCGATCCTGACGCGGATCGGATGGAAGGTTTGCGTCGAAGAGCTACTCCGAGACCTTGTCGGCGGCCTGCTGCGCCGCGTCGGCGACCTTGTCGCCGGCCTTGCTCGCAGCATCGGCGACCTGGTCCGCCGCGGAGTCGCTCTTCAGCGCATCCGCCGCGGTCGAGGCAGCCTGGTTCACCTTGTCGGAGAGGGGTGTGGTCTTGCCGCCGGTCTTGTCGTCGACGAAGGCCGTCGCCGCCTTGACCGAGTCGGTCACCTTGTCGGCGTGCTTGTCGGCAACACCGGAGACGGCATCCTTCACCGTCTCGACGACCTCGTTGGCCTTGTCCTTCAGGTCGGCCGCAGTGTCCGTCACCTTGCTCTTGACGTCGTCGGGGTTAGTCATAGGCACCTCCGTGGGGTTGGGCGGGCACCTGCCGCACCGCCGATGGTTCCATCATGCCAGCCCCGGGGGCCGTGATGTCAGGGCGAGCGCAGGGATTGCTACCGAGGAGGCCTCCGGCCACGGCGTGCGAGCAGGTGCGATGGCGTCGACGGTGGGGGCGCCGGGCGCCGGGCGGCGAAGCTAGCTCAGCCGCCATCTCCCCAGCAGCGCGCCCTCAGCGTGGATCAGGTGCTCCAGGGCAGCAGCGCGGCGGTCGCCGGGCAGCTGCGCGCCGCCCAGCAGGTCCGGGGCGGGCCGGCCCGGCTGGGCGCCGCCCAGGAGCAGCGGCGCCGTGGTCAGGCACAGGTCGTCGAGCATGCCCGCGAGTTCGCCCAGCAGCGTCGGGCCGCCCTCGGTCAGCACCCGCCGCAGCCCGCGCTCGGCCAGCAGCCCAGGCAGCCCCCGGGCGTCGATGCGGGGCGTCGCGACGGTGACGACCTCGGCGACCGCGCGCAGCGCTGCCACGCGCGCGGGGTCGGCGTCACCGCCCGCAACGACGAGCACCGACCCGCGCGGACCGCCGAACAGCCGCGCGGACGGGTCCATCCTGGCGCTGTTGGTGACCACGACGATCGGCGGCGCGGGGGCCTGCCCGGCCTCGACGCGCCAGGGCGCCCACGCGGCCCGCACGCTCACCGGCCCGTAGTCCTCGGCGATCGCCGTCCCCGAGCCCACGAGCACGGCATCGGCGGTCTGGCGCAGCATCGCGAAGACCAGCTTGTCGGCGTGGCCGGACATCGACCCCGAACGGCCGTCGGTCCCGCGGGCCATGCCGTCCACCGAGGCCACCATGTTGGCGCGCAGCCACGGGCGGTCGTCGGTGGGCCAGGCGTAGAGCTCGCGCAGGTCGTCCTCGCCGAGCCGGGTGCCGGCGGCTCCGGCTGCGTCGGCGGCGGGATCGGCCCGGTGTCGGTACAACAGCTGCATGGCCCCAGTGTGGCGGTCGGGTCGAGCCCGGCAAGCCCTAGGCTGGCGGCGTGACTCGTCCCAGCCTCGTGGCGCGGCGGCCCGCGGTGCCGACGGCGGAGCTGCTCGGCGGGCTGCTGGTGCCGCCGCCGCAGTTCGCCCACGTCAGCTTCGACTCGTACCTGGCCGATCCGGCGCAGCCCAGCCAGGCCGCCGCGGTGGCGGCGCTGCGGGCATTCGCGGCCGCCCCACCGCAGGACGCCCCGCGGCGCTGGGGCCTGGGCCGGGGCAGGCGCCGCGGCGGGTCCGCCGCCCCACCCGAGGCGCGCCCAGGGGTCTACCTGGACGGCGGCTTCGGGGTGGGCAAGACCCACCTGTTGGCTGCGCTGTGGCACGAGGTGCCGGGACCCAAGTCGTTCGGCACCTTCGTGGAGTACACGAACCTCATCGGGGCCCTGGGCTTCAACGCGGCGGTAGCGGCCTTCGCGGCCCAGCGACTCGTGTGCATCGACGAGTTCGAGCTCGACGATCCGGGCGACACCGTGCTGATGTCGACTTTCTTGGGCAAGCTCGTGGACCAGGGCGTGCGGCTGGCCGCCACCAGCAACACGCTGCCCGACCGGCTGGGCGAGGGGCGCTTCGCCGCCGAGGACTTCCTGCGCGAGATCCAAGGCCTGTCGGCCCACTTCGAGGTGCTCCGGATCGAAGGCGAGGACTACCGCCACCGCGGTCACTTCGCGGCCGCCCCGGTGTGGTCCGAGCAGGACCTGACAGACCTCGCCGCGACCACGCCCGACGCCAGCCTGGATGACTTCGAGGCGGTGCTGGCGCAGCTGCGGACGATCCACCCGTCGGCCTACGGCGCGCTGGTGCGGGGCTTGTCGCTCGTGTGCCTGCGCGGCGTGCAACCGCTGGTCGACCAGGCGGACGCCCTGCGCCTGGTGGTCCTGGTGGATCGGCTGTACGACGCGCAGGTGGCGATCGCCGGCAGCGGGCACTCGCTGACCGAGGTCTTTCCTGCCGACATGCTCGCCGGCGGCTACCGCAAGAAGTACTACCGGACGCTGTCGCGACTGGGTGCCCTGGCCGTGCAGCCCTAGCAGCTCGGCTGAGGACGCGGTGCCCTCAGGTGACGATGAGGGAGCGCGCCAGCACCTCGTCATCGCCGGATGCCAGCGTCGCGCCCACCGTCGCCGGGGTACGCCCGAAGCGTCGCGCCACGAACGCCTCTGCCACGGCCGGCGGCGCGTACCGCTGCAGCAGCGAGGTCTGCAGCAGCGTCACCATCTGCTCGGCGAGCCATCGGGCCCGCGGCTCCAGCGCGGCCGGGTCCAGCGCGAGCGAGTCGAGCACCCCCAGCAGCGCCGCGTCCACAGCCGGGTCGCTGCCGCGGACGTCGGCGATCTCCGTCAGCCAGGCGTCGACGCTGCCCGGCTCGCGGGCCATCGCGCGCAGCAGGTCGAGTGCGTTGATGCTGCCCGAGCCCTCCCAGATCGAGTTGACCGGCGCCTCCCGGTATAGCCGCGGCAACCCGGAGTCCTCGACGTAGCCGGAGCCGCCCAGCGCCTCCATCGCCTCGAAGATCTGGCCCGGCGCGCGCTTGCACACGTAGTACTTGCCCATGGGCAGCGCGATGCGCCGGAAGTCGTCCTCGCCGGCGTCCACCGCGGCGGCCAGGCGCAGCCCGAGCCACTGCGCGGCCTCTACCTCCACCGCCAGGTCGGTCAGCACGGTGCGCATCAGCGGCTGCGCGAGCAGCGGCCGGCCGAAGGCGCTGCGCCGCGCCGCGTGCCAGCCCGCCTCGGTCAGCGCCCGGCGCATGAGCGCAGCCGAGCCGAGCACGCAGTCGAGCCTGGTGGCCGACACCATCTCGACGATCGTGCGCACTCCGCGGCCCGGTTCGCCCAGGCGCTGCGCCCAGGTGCCGGTGAACTCGATCTCGGAGGACGCGTTGGAGCGGTTGCCCAGCTTGTCCTTGAGGCGCTGGATGGCGAAGGGGTTGCGCGTGCCGTCGGGCAGCACCCGCGGCACGACGAAGCAGCTGAGCCCCTCCTCGCCGTCCTGCGCCAGCACGAGGAAGAGGTCCGACATCGGCGCCGAGCAGAAGAACTTGTGCCCCAGCAGCCGGAACCAGCCGCTGTCCGGGTCGGGGTACGCCCGGGTGGTGTTCGCGCGGACGTCCGAGCCGCCCTGCTTCTCCGTCATCGCCATCCCGGCGATCAGCCCGGACTTGTCCGCCGGGGGGCGCAGCCCGAAGTCGTAGCTGGTGCTCGCCAGTCCTGGCACGTAGCGCGCCGCCAGCTCGGGGTCGACCTGGAGCGCCGGGACGGCGGCGTACGTCATCGAGATCGGGCAGCCGTGCCCCGCCTCGACCTGGTACCAGGCCATGAAGCCGACGGCACGCTCGACGTGGGCTCCCTGCCGAGCAGACCGCCAGGGAGCCGCGTGCAGGCCGTTGCTGACGGCGGTGCCCATCAGGTGATGCCACGCCGGGTGGAACTCGACCTCGTCGAGGCGGTTGCCGTAGCGATCGTGGGTGTGAAGGACCGGGGTATAGGTGTCGGCCAGCCGGCCCCACTCGCGGGCCTGCTTGCTGCCGGCGGCACGGCCGATCGACTTGAGGCTCGCCGGCTGCTCGACGCCGAACGCGGCCAGCCCCTCGGCCAGCACCGGATCGTCGGCCACGGCGTCGTACTCGGGCAGCGGCTCGGGCTGGTTGAGCACCTCGTGCTGGAAGACGGCGGCGAAATCCGGGGACGGGCTGGTCATGCGGCTACGTTATGCCGGTGCTGACCCGGCTCCGGGAGCACCCCGCGGGCCGCTTCACGCTGCGCTTCTGGCACCTGCTGGTCTACCGCCGCGTTTCGGGGCTGGGTGCGGAGGCGGCCTTCTGGCTCGTGTTCTCGCTTCCCTGGCTGCGGATTCGGCTGATGTCGGTCGCGCTGCTCGTGGGCGGCGGCCTCCTGCTGGCGATCCTGCTGCCCTTGCTCTCGTTCGGTCCGCGTGTGCTCAGCTGGCTGTTCGGGGCGAGCGGGGTGATCCTGCCCATCGTCGGCGGGGCGATGACGCTGGCCCTGCTGCTGCTCATCATCGTGGCGGTGCAGTACTACTCGCTGACCGACCGGCCGTCGCTGCGGTCGCTGCTGCCCGGCGCGGTGATGATGGTCGTCGGGTGGGACCTGGGAGCGGTCTACCTGTCGTACTACGTGCGCCGACTGTTCGCGGACACCTCGGTCTATGGCGTGCTCGCTGCCCCGATCGCCGTCATCGTGTACGCCTTGGTGGCCTGCCTGGTCGCGTTCTGGGGCGTCACCCTCAACGCGGCCCTGCGCGGGGTGGACGCGGGTCCAGGCGTGGTGGACGGCGTCGCGGCGCCCCCGCCGTCGCAGGCCTAGAATCGAAGGAGCTGGGAAATCAGTCGAGGAGGCGGCCATGCTCGACCACCTCTGGCTCTGGTACCACCACGCGATAGTGGCGCACGGGCGGCAGCCGCTGTTGTTCGCGCTCCTCGCCTTCATCCTCACGTTCGTGATCACGCGCATCATCACCAGGCTCATCCGGTCCGGCCGGGGGCCCTTCTCCAACGTCAGCAGCGGCGACGTACACGTCCACCACGTCGTGCCGGGCGTGGTGACGCTCCTGCTCGGCGGCGTCCTCATCATGTCGTCGTCGCGCTTCGGGCCGTGGAACTCGGTCGGCGCCGTGCTGTTCGGCATCGGGGCGGCGCTGGTGCTGGACGAGTTCGCGCTGATCCTGCACCTGGATGACGTCTACTGGAGCCGGGAGGGGGCGCTGTCCGTGGATGCCATCACCGTGGCGACGGTGGTGCTGGCGTCCGTGCTCTTCGTCGCCGCGCCTGAGAACCCGCCCGGGCCGGATCGCACCGATCCGCACGTGAAGGCCCTGGCGCCGGCGATGTTCTTCGCCTTCTGGATGCTCCCGGTCGCGATCACGGTCGCCAAGGGCAAGCTCATCACCGCTGCCCTGGCCGTGCTCAACCCGGTCTTCGGGTGGATCGGCGCGGTCCGCCTGGCCAAGCCCGGGTCGCCGTTCGCGCAGCTGCGCTACCGGACGCGACCGGCCAAGATGGCCAGGGCACGGGCGCGCGAGGCGGCGTGGGAGCGACGCGTGCTTCCGGTGCGCAACTGGTGGGCGACTCACGTCTTCGGCCTCTCCCTCGCCGAGCCGGCACCGACGAAGGCGGCCGAGGCGCTGCTGGCCCAGACCACCCAGCCCGACCGGCCGTCCCCGACAGCACAGCCCGCGGTGGCGGACGAAGCCGAGCGGCCCCCGTCCGATTGACCGGCAGGATCAGGCAGCTGTGCGCAGTGCGGCCCGGGCAGCATCCACGGCTTGGTCCAGGTAGCCGCCGCCGAACAGCACCGCATGCACGAGCAGCGGGTGCACCTGGTGCAGCGGCACCCGCGCCCGCCAGCCCTCGGCCAGGGGTGCTGAGTCGGCATATCCGGCGAGGATGTCGTTCAACCGGGGCATCCCGAAGAGCGCCAGCATGGCCAGATCGGTCTCCGGGTGGCCGCCGTGTGCGGCCGGGTCGATCAACCAGCCTCGAACCGGCTCGCCGTCGGCCCGACGGCCGAACACCACGTTGCCCGACCACAGGTCGCCGTGCAGTCGGGCCGGAGCGCACGGCGGACCGGCGATCCCCGACGCAGGATCGCGCAGCGCGGCCATCAGATCGTCGAAGACGCCTGCGCGGCGGACGCCTCCCACGAGCCCGCCCAACGGGCCCAACAGCCGCAGGTAGGGCTCGATCCGGGCGTCGGCGTAGAACGGGCCGAAGGCGTCCCAGGCGCCCAATGGCAAAGGCAGGTCTGCGATGAAGCCGCCTGTGTGGTCTGGCCACCAGCCGGCCGGCGCGGCGCCGAAGGCGTCTGCCCCCGCCGCGTGGGTGGCGGCCAGCTCGCCTCCGAAGCGGGCGGCCGCCGCCGCATCCGCCGCGCCCGCCGCCGGCGTGATGCGCTCGATCGTCAACTGGTCGCGGCCGACGTCGAGCACGGCCGGGACGCCGCAGCCGCCCGCGGCCCGCTGCAACCACCGCAGCCCGGAGGCCTCCCAGCGGAAGTAGTCCGGGGGTGCGCCCGGGCGGCGCTTGCGGAACACGGCCTCAGCCCAGCCTCGCCAGGGCGAACTCCACCACTTGATCGGCGGCCGGCTCCAGCAGCTCCAGCACCTCGACGAAGCCCGCATCCGAGCCGTAGTAGGGGTCTGGCGTGTCCAGCCGCGGGTCCGGTGCGGCGATTCCGGCGAGGGCGGGGTGGAACTCCAGGAACATCCGCAGCCGCAGGTCGGCACCGAGGAGAGTGCGCAGGTCGGAGTAGTTCGCGGAGTCCATGGCCAGGATCAGGTCCAGGCCGGAGGCGGCTGCGACAGTGACCCGCCGCGCCACGTGGCGCCCGTCGTAGCCATGCTCCTGAAGCACCCGGACGGCGCGCGGATCGGCGCCCTCGCCGGCATGCCAGCCCGCGGTGCCGAAGGACTCCACGGAAACCGCGTCGGCGACGCCCGCCTCGGCCAGCTTGCGGCTGAGGACTGACGCGGCCATCGGCGATCGGCAGATATTGCCCAGGCAGACCGTCGCGATGGTGAAGGCCGGTTCATGGGTCGTGGGCATCACCCCAGCGTACGCGGCCCCATCGGCCTGCCCCGGGGGTGATAATGGCACCCAATCGGTGAAGGGGAGTGCGATGGCTGGTCGCCCGGGGCGCAGTTCCGGTCCGGCGCTGCGGCGGACGGTGCGGCTGCTGACTCTCCTGCTGGATGCCGGCCCGGCCGGGCTGGACGTCGACTCCCTGGTTGCCGAGCTGGACCTGCGCGGCACCCCGGAGAGCCAGCGCGAGATGGTCAAGCGCGACATCAACCACCTGCAGGCCGACGGCTGGGTGATCGACTCCATCGGCCGGCGCGGGGAGCTCGGGCGGTATCGCCTGGGCCAGGGCGATCCACGGGTGCGGGTCGCTTTCCGGGGCGAGCAGCTGCGCGAGTTCCAGCGCGCGGCCGCCCTTGCCGGCGTCGAGCCGGCGCGGGTCAGCGAGAGCCTCTCCAGCACCCTCGGCGACGACCTCGGCTGGCAGGTCGGCGCCGAGGACTCCACGGCCTACCGCCTGAGCCAGGCGGCCCACGGCCACCGCTTCCGGTGCCTGCTGCACTTCGACTATCGCGACCGGCGCCGGTGCCTCAGCAGCGACGCCGTGTTCAACGCCCAAGGTCAGTGGTATGTCCTGGGCCGGGAGGTTGTCGACACGGCCGCCGCTCAGGCTGCCGCCGCGCCCGATACCGCGCTGCCAGGTGCCGAGAAGCACTTCCGCATCAGCCGGATGCGCGATCTGTCGCTCGGGCCGGCCGGCAGCGCTGGCCCGGCGGTTGACGCCGGGGACCTGCTGGTCGATCCGCTGACCTTCGTCCAGGGCGACCCGTTCGATGCCGTGGTGACCTGTGACGAGGTCCACCGTGAGCTGGTGCAGGCGGCGCTGGGCCCGCCAAGTCAGGTCCGCCGCGTCGACTCCGGCCTGCAGCTGACGATCCCAGTGACAAGTCGGCGCACCTTCGTCACTCGGCTCTACCGGCTGGGCACCCGGGTGCGCCTCGATGGCCCCGAGGAGCTTCGGGCGCTGGTGCGCGACGAGTTGGCGGCGCAGTTGGGCGGCGGGTGAGGTGGTCTACTACATCGAACGTCTGGGCCGGACCTTTGAGGCGCTGCAGCTGCTCGACCTCTTCCCGGCCGGGGTCGAGCTGGTCGACCTGGCCGCCTACCTCGGCTGCGAGGTCGAGGAGCTGCGCGACGAGTTGAAGCTCTACAACGAGGGCAGCGAGCTCGGACCCGGCGACGACGTCGCATTCGTGGAGTTCCTGTCGCAGGCCGCGCCGCCGTCCGCGGAGCTGGGCGACGAGGTCTACGTGGACGCCGACGTGGCCACCGTCGTCAGGCTCAGCGGCGCCGACCCCTCGCGCGCGGCCGGGGGGCTGTCGCTGGCGAACCTGGGGACGATCCTGATGGCGGCTGAGGACCTGCTGACCGCCGAGCCCGACAACCAGGCGCTGGCGGCGGTGGTCGCGACCCTCCGGTCCCGCTGGTTGCCCGGAGTCGCCGCGCCAGGCGTCTCCAGTCGAGAGCAGGGTTTCGTGGCGGAGCTGCGCGACGCCATCGAGAAGCGGCGGCGCGTGCGCATCGACTATGAGCGGGTCTGGCAGCCGGGCGTGATCAGCCGGGTCATCGAGCCCTTCGCGCTCGAGCGCACGCGGCGGGGCTTCGAGGTCGATGCCGGCCTGGTGGGGGAGGCAGGCAGCGTGCGGACCTACCTGGTGCCGTTCATCCGGCGCCTGCAGGTGCTCGACGAGGAGTTCGAGCGGCCAGTCGACGCGGTCGCCCTGTGCCGCGCGCACCGGAGCACCACCCGCGTGCTCATCGTCGTGCCCAGGGATCGCGAGTGGGTGGTGGAGCTGCTCGCCGAGCGGGTGAGCGAGCAGCGAAGGGACGAGGACGTGCTGCTGGCGGCAGACCTGTTGGAGCCGCGCAGGCAGCGGGTCGGCCTGCTCCTGGTCCAGGCCGGGCCGGAGGCGTTCGTGCTGGAGCCGCCGGACCTGCGCGACGCCGGCGAGGACTACGCCCGCACCCTGCTCGCCCATCACGGGCTCCTGGAGCCGTCGCCGGAGGCGGCTGACGCCGACCCCGGGACCGGTCGTCACGGCCCAGGCAGCGGGTAGTCCGCCAGCCTCTCGTAGCGCGGACGGGGTCCCCCGGACGAGGCCACCAGGGAGTATCGGTCAGGCAGCCACTCCGGTCCGGCGTAGTCCGCGAGCTCCGCGGCCAGCAGCCGCAGGGCGGCCCGAACCTCGGCCCGAACCTCGGCCCGGGCCATGGGCTGGGTGCCGCCGCTGCGCCCTGCGCGCGCAACTGTCAGATGCGGCTGCCAGGGCCTGCCGTCATCTGGCGGACAGCGCGCGGCGCGGCAGGCGCGCTTCACCGTGCGGACGTCCCTCGCCAGTGACTCCGGCGGTCCGGAGGACGTGCTCCTGGGTCCGACCAGGCCGATCCAGCCCACGCTGTCCCCGAAACAGCCCGAGCCGGCCAGCTGCAGCGGCCGCGGCGGTGCGAAGGCGGTGATGCTCGCCGTGAGCTCGTGGTGCAGCGCGGCTCGCCGGCCACCGGCAGGCACCGCGCCCAGGAAGGCGAGCGTTACGTGGATGCGATCAGCGGGGACCAAGCGGAGCAGGTTGCCCTGGCGGCACGAGGGAAGCGCGCGCAGGTGCTGCGCCACGTGCTCGGCCGCCGCCGGCGGCGGGAACAGGGCGAGGAAGAGCCGCTGGTTGGCCGTAGGCTGATCGTCTCCGACGCGATTGGCGCCCAATGAGCACCCCTCCTTCTCCCGCCGCACCACCTGAGGCCGACTGGACGACGTCCGGCGAGGGCCATCCCCGGCGCTGGTCGATCCTGGCAGTGCTGGTGACCAGCCTGCTCGTCGTGGTGCTCGACAACACCATCCTCAACATCGCGCTGCCCACCATCCAGTCGGACTTGGACACCAGCCAGAGCGAGCTCGTGTGGGCGGTGGACTCCTACATCCTGGTGTTCGCGGCGCTGCTGTTCACCTGGGGCGTCCTGGGCGACAAGTTCGGCCGCAAACGCATCCTGATCATCGGTCTGACGGTGTTCGGCCTGGCCTCGGCCGCCTGCGCCTTCGCCACCAGCCCGCAGATGCTCATCGGCTTCCGCGGGCTCATGGGCGTCGGCGGCGCCGCGGTGCTGCCGGTCACCCTGGCCATCATCACCGTCGTCTTCCCCCCGCACGAGCGCGGCAAGGCCATCGGCCTGTGGGCGGCGGCCGTCGGCGGGGCAGTGGCGCTGGGGCCGGTGCTCGGCGGCCTCCTGCTGGAGCATCCGAACTGGTCGAGCTGGCTCACCGGCAACGACTGGGGCTCGGTGTTCCTGGTCAACGTCCCGATCGTGGCGGTCGGGCTGATCCTCATCGTTCGCGTGGTCCCCGAGACGCGAAACCCCCATCCGCAGCGCCTGGATATCCCGGGTCTGGTGATGTCCTTCGTCGGACTCGTGCTGCTGGTGTACGGAATCATCCACGCCTCCGAGACGCGATCGTTCACCGACGCCTCGGTCTGGGTGCCGATGCTGCTGGGTCTCCTGATCATCGCGGCGTTCATCACGATCGAGGCGCGCAGCGACCACCGCAGCTTCGACGTGTCGCTGTTCCGCAACCGGGGCTACGCGGTCAGCCTGACGGCGGTGAGCCTGGCTTTCTTCGCGCTCAGCGGCATCACCTTCACGTTGCCCTTCTTCCTGCAGACTCTGCGCGACTACTCCACCCTGCGGGCGGGGCTGTGCTTCCTGCCGTTCGCAGTGGGCCAGCTGATCTCGGCCCCGCGCAGCGCCGCCCTGGTCAACCGCTTCGGCTACAAGCCGGTGATGACCACCGGGCTGCTCGTCGTGGCGGCGGCGCTGTTCGGCGTGAGCACGCTGGGCCTCACCACGCCGGTGTGGCTGGCGCTGCTGTACTTCTTCCTCTTCGGGCTGGGGATGGGGGCCGTGGTCGCCCCGGCCTCCACTGTGATGCAGAACGTGCTGCCGCTGGCCCGCGCCGGTGCCGGCTCCGCTGTCCAGAACACCGTCCGGCAGGTCGCCGGCGCGCTGGGCGTGGCCGTCATCTCCACCCTTCTCGCCACCCGCTTCGCGGCGGCCATGAAGCCTACGGTCGACGGGCTGTTGGCGCCGCTCCCGGCGCCAGCGAAGGACATCGCGCTGCAGTCGGTCGGTGGGGCCTCGGCGGTGCTGGAACGGGCCGCCGCGGCGGGGCTGCCCCGGCCGGTGGTGGACGAGGCCCTGCGCGAGGCCTACGACGCGTTCCTGCAGGCCTCCCACGTCACCTCGCTGGTGTCGGCGTCGATCGTGCTGCTCGCGGCGATCGTCGTGGGCTTCGCGCTGCCGCGCATCGCGCCCCCGCAGGCCCACCCCGCGCAGGCCCCCGCCCCGCACGTGCCCGGCACGGTCCACGACATCGCCCAGCCCACCGAGGCCGGAGCTCAGGCCGCCGCCGCCGAACTGGAGGACGACTACGCCGCCGAGGCCGCTGAGGAGTACGTGGCGCGCGACCCGCGCCGGGATTCGCCAGAATCGGCTCCGTGACGCATCCCGATCGGCCGCCGCTGCTGCCCTGGCCGGCGCGCGGCGTCCTCGCCGGGGCCATGGGAACGCTGGCCATGTCGCTGGCCTACTACGCCGAGCGGCGGCTCCAGCGGCAGCGCGGCGGGCATCACCAGGGCGCCGCGACCCTGGCCGACGGTGCCCCGGTGCGAGGGCTCGCCTCCCACACCGGCCTGGACTACGACGACACAGTCGTGCCCGGCCAGATCGTCGTCAACATCCTGCACCTGCCGGCGACCATCGGCCGGCACCCCGGCGACGTCGCCATCGCCCTGCGCTGGGGGTACGGCTCGGCGTTCGGACTGGCGCACGTCGTGCTGCGCCATCGGCTGCCCGAGCCTGCCGCCAGTGCCATCTTCGGTGGGGCGCTGATGGCCATCACGCTGTCGATGTTCCCGCTGCTCGGCCGCACCCCGCCGCCCTGGCAGTGGGCCCCGGCCGTGCTGGCGACCTCCGTTGGCACCCACGCCGCCTATGTCCTGGCGGCCGCCGTCACCGACGACGCCCTGCGGTAGCCGCAGGCGTCCCCGCGGCACCCGAATGGCGCAAGCCAGCCACCAGGGCGCTGCGCGAGCCTGCCTCGGCACCCCCCGTTGGCGATACGCTGCACAGATGAGGGCGCACCTGCAGGCGCCGCCCGGCACGGTCCGGGTGCTCGCCGCCGTCGTCGCCGCGACTGCGGTCGGCCTGGTCGCCTACGCGCTGGTCCCTGCTGAGACGCAGGGGGCCATGGCCATCTGGTGGGCCTTCAACCTGGCCGCGGCAGGCGCGTGCTTCTTCCGCGGGCTGCGGGCGACGACCCTGCGCTTCGGCTGGTTCTGGCTATCCGGCGGCGTGCTCCTCTACACGGCGGCCGATATCTCGTGGGACCTCAACACCCTTGCCGGCACCTCCAACGTCAACACGCTCGGCGACGTCCTCTATCAGGTCGCCTACGTCACTCTGGGCATCGGGCTGTGGCTGCTGGGCGGAAGAGACGAGGGCGGGGGCCTGGAGGACTTCGCCGACACCGCGCTCTGGGCGGCAGCCCTGGGCGGGGCGGTCTACCTGTGGCTGTGGCTGCCGACGGCCCAGCTCGGCCTGGAGCCGGCGACCCTGCGGTCCAACGCCTTCACCCTCGCGACGATGGTCGGCCTGAGCACGCTCGTGCTGCGGAACGTGATGGCCGCCAACACCTACCGCCGGGCGCCGCTGCTCCTCATCACTGTGGGCGTCGGCCTGGTGATCGTGGCCGACGTGTCGTTCTGGTTCCAGGGGGTCCAGGCCGGTTGGAGCGCGACTGCTGAGTTCGACGCCGCCGGCTGGGACTACCTCTACATGGTGGCCTGGGCGACGGTGGCCGCAGGCGCCCTGCTGCCGGCGGCCAGCACCCTCCAGCGCCGCCGTCAGGCGCCCACGAGCGCCCTGGTGCGGCCTGCGGTCGGACTCGTCCTCGCCCTTCCCGTGATGCTCGCGCTCGCAGACAGCCCCGCCCCCATGGTCGCCGCCATCGCCCTCATGGGGGTCATCGCTGCCCGGATGCTGCTGTTGGTGGTGGATGCGGCCGCGATCAGTCGCCGCTCCCGGCTGATGGTCACGATCGCGGGGGAGTTGCTGGTGAACAGGCAGCCCGATTCCGAACGCATCGAGGGATGGCTGGTGCGGATCATGGGGCCCAACTCCGTGCACCTGCGCCGACTCGACGACGGCGAGTGCCCACGCTCCATCGCAGTCGTGCCCTTGGCACACCTGCCTGGCTCGGAATCGGACTCGGACTCGGATTCGGGTTGGGTGCCCAGTGTGCCGGGGGTGGTGTGCGTCCACGACTGGCACAGTCCGGCAGCCCGCGCGGACCTGCTGGAACTCGCCCGACTCTTCGCCGCCGCCTATCCGGCGGCGTCTGTCGGGTCGGTGGCCCCCAGGTCGGGCACGGCGGCCTCGGACCCGGTGGACGCGGTCTGATCCGGCGTCGACGTCGGCGCCGGCTGCTCCACGGACGTTTCGGCGCTGGGCGCGGCCGCGGCTGACGTTGACTGGCCGGCCCCGGCACCCGAGGCGCCGGGAAAAGCGCTCGACCCGGCCCCCCATGCCATCGCCCGGACGGCATCCGCCTGTGCCTGTGCGGCGGCATAGGCCCGCTGCGCGGCGTCGCCGCTGGCCGCGACCTTGGACCATGCGGGCACGCAGGCGAGCTCGACCCGCATCGCCAGCGCGGCCGCCGCCCCCGGATCTGTCACGCGGCCGGTGTCGTACGCGGCCGCGGCTGCGGGCGCCGTCTGTCCGGCATCGACATACTGCTGGCGCAACCAGGTTCGAGCGGCCTCGTGCCGGGCCAGCGCGGCGCGGGCGAGGGCCCGCCGGTCCTCGGTCGTCTGGGCGCCGATGAGCCCCCAGGCGAAGACGGCCGCATACTCCGCCTCCAGCGCCGCCTGCAGGTCCTGTGTCCCCGTCGTCATGCGGCGCTGCCCCCCAGGGCGACGACGTGCTGCGCCTCAGACGCCCCGATGAGCACGAGTAGGGACGCCAGGGAGGAGTCAGTGGCTCGGACGCAGGCTCCCGCCCGCAGCGCGGCCGCGGCGCGCTCGGCCTCCTGCAGCGACGCGAGCACGTCGGCGTCGGTCCCGCCCGCGACCTGCACGGCGGCCCCCACAGGGCTGGCCGACGCCAGCGGCTGGGGCGCATCGCCGCTGGTCCCGGCGCCGGTGCGCAGGGACGCCGCGTGCGCGGCGTGCTGGTCCAGGATCGGCTGCAGCCGTCCGGCCAGCGTCGGATGGCCCGCGATGGCCTCCTGGTAGGCGGCGATCAGCGACAGCTCGTCGCCGAGCGACTCGAGGCGCACGGGGTCGGTGTCGGCGTAGTCGGCCCCCGGCCTGCCCGCGGCGCACGCCTCGAGCGCCGCGAGCCCTGGCAGCGCGAGTGCCGCCGCGGCCAGGACGGAGCGGCGCGAGGCTCGATGGGCGCTGGTCATGGCCCAACTTTATGCGGCGATAGGCTAGCCCCCGACAGGGTGGCGGTCCGGCGGGTCGCGCCGGGAGACGGCGAAGGGATGGCTCGGATGGATCAGTCCGCCGTGCGGCACCAAGGCGGCTCGGACCGGCAGGCTCGGCTGGAGCGGCTGATCGCCCCGGTCGTCGCCGACACCGGCTTCGACGTCGAGGAGATCGTGCTCCGGCCGGCCGGTCGGCGTACCCAGCTGATCGTCGCCGTCGACGGCGACGAGGTCACCTCGGACGGCCTGGCAGCGCTCTCGGGTCGAATCTCGGAGGTCCTCGATGGAGCCGACGCGATGGGCGAGCAGCCCTACACCCTCGAGGTGTCCTCCCGCGGCGTGTCGCGCCCGCTGACGCTGCCGCGGCACTGGCGGCGCAACGTCGGACGCCTCGTCAAGGTGGAGCTCGTCGACGGGTCCGAGGTCGTGGGCCGGATCGAGTCGGCCGACGATGCCGGCGTGATGGTGGCGGGGCGGTCGCTCGACCTCGCGGACGTGCGGCGGGCAGTGGTGCAGGTCGAGTTCGGGGCTGAGTCCTGATGGACATCGACGTCTCGGCCCTGCGGTCGCTGGTGGTCCAGCGGGATCTGTCGCTGGACGTGGTGGTCGCATCGATCGAGGAGGCCCTGCTGGTGGCGTATCGCCACACGCCGCATGCCGCCGAGCGCGCCCGGGTCGAGCTCGATCGCAGCACCGGCCATGTGGTCGTGTGGGCTGCCGAGGTGAATGAGTCGGGCCATGTGGTGGGGGAGTACGACGACACGCCGGCCGACTTCGGCCGGGTCGCGGCGACGACGGCTCGGCAGGTGCTGCGCCAGCGCCTGCTGGAGGTCACCGACGCAGCGACTGTGGACCAGTTCTCGGCGAAGGTGGGCGAGTTGGTGTCCGGGCCGATCCAGCAGGGTCGCGACCGCTCACGGATCCAGGTCGACCTGGGCGGCGGCATCGAGGGCACGATCCCGCCCGGCGAGCAGGTGCCGGGCGAGGACTACTCCCACGGGCGGCGCATCAAGGCCATTGTCACCGAGGTCAAGCGCGGTCCCAAGGGGCCCATCATCACGCTGTCGCGCAGCCATCCGGACCTGGTCCGGCGCCTCTTCGCCCTCGAAGTGCCAGAGATCGCCGACGGCACCGTCGAGATCGCGGGCATCGCCCGCGAGGCCGGGCACCGCAGCAAGATGGCGGTGCGCACCGCCGCGGCAGGGGTCAACCCCAAGGGCGCCTGCATCGGGCCCATGGGTCAGCGGGTGCGGTCAGTCACCTCCGAGCTGGACGGCGAGAAGATCGACATCGTCGACTATGACGAGGACCCCTGCGCCTACGTGCGCAATGCGCTGTCGCCGGCCAAGGTCGTATCGGTCGAGCTCGTGGATGCGGACACGCGCAGCACGCGCGTCATCGTGCCGGACTACCAGCTCTCGCTGGCCATCGGCCGCGACGGCCAGAACGCCCGCCTGGCGGCGCGGCTGACCGGCTGCCGCATCGACATCCGCTCGGACGACGCGGACCAGGGCGACTCGGCCCACCCGAGCGACGCCGCCGAGCGGTGATGGGGGTAGACTCGGCCACGCCGTCACGACCTCGGTTTCCCGTGCGCACCTGCATCGGGTGCCGGCGGCGGGCGGCGAAGGACGATCTACTCAGAGTGGTCAGGGTTGGTACCGAATTGGTGGCTGACCCACGGGCCGTCCTTCCCGGCAGGGGTGCCTACCTCCACCGGGACGCGGCCTGCCTCGATCTCGCAGTCCGGCGGCGTGCGTTCGCACGTGCGCTCGGTCTGCGCGGCGAGGCCGAGCTCTCGGCCGTTGCGGCGGCCGCACGGCAGGCGTCCGGATCGATCCAAGCAGCCGAACCCTCGAGGGAGCACAGGATGAGCACCCGATGAACGGGCAGCCATGACGTCCTCGTCAATGCACTGACGGCTCGATCCACCCCAAGGTTCGGGCCAGAACGGAGAAGCGTGTCCAAGGTCCGAGTCCACCAGCTCGCGAAAGAACTGGGAATCTCAAGCAAGGAAGCAGTAACCAAGCTCAACGAGCTCGGCGAGTACGTGAAGGGCGCTGCCTCGAGCATCGAGGCTCCTGCCGCCAAGAAGCTGCGGGAAGCTGTTGCGGCTTCCGGGGGCGGCGAGGGCGCGGAGGGCGCCTCGGCGCCGGCGACCAAGAAGACCGCGACGCCCGCGCGCAAGACGGCCGCATCGCCCGCAGGCAAGCAGGGGGCTGGCCGGGCGGCGACCCCGAGCTCGGTCGTCCCGACGCCCTCCTCGACTTCGCCTGCAGCAGCACCTGGGGCCGCGCCCGCGGCGGCGGGCCCCGCGGCGACGCCGGCCCCGGCGGCCAAGGCGGCGACGCCCGGCTCGGGCGGCGGTGCCACGGGCGTCCCGTCGGCAGCTCCGGGCGCGACGCCGGCCTCGACGGCGAAGGCCGAGCCCCCGGCGGCCAGGGCTGATTCCCCAGCCAGCAAGGCGACCCCGGCCGGCCCGAAGCCCAAGCCGCAGCCCCAGGCGCCGGCAGCAGCGGCACCGGCGGCCCCCACCGCGCCGGCGCCCGGTGCGCCGTCACCCGGTGCGCCCCGGCCCACGGGTCCACGTCCCGGCAACAACCCCTTCAGCTCGGGCTCGGGCATGCGCTCGCCCGGAGCCTCCAGGCCCGGGAACAACCCCTACGGGTCAACCTCGGGGATGCGCGCCCCTGCTCCCGGCCGCACGGACGGGCCTTCGCCCGCCGGCGGGCCCCGTCCGAATCCGGGGTCCATGCCGCCGCGGCCCGCGCGTCCCGCTCCCGGTCGCGGGCCGGCCCGACCCGGCGGGGCCCCCGGCCGCGGACCGGGCCGCCCCGGCGGTGGCGGTCCCGGGCGCCCAGGAGGAGCCCCGCGTCCCGGCGGCAGTCCTGCCGGTGCGGGTGCGGGCGGCGGCCCCGGTGGCGGTGGTCGCCCTGGCCGCGGTCCCGGTGGTCCGGGCCGTCCCGGACAGGCCGGCGGCGCGTTCGGCAAGGGTCCCGGCGGCGGTCGTTTCGGCGGTCGTGGCGGTAGGCGCGGCGGCAAGAAGTCGCGCAAGGCGAAGCGCCAGGAATTCGACAACATGGCGGCGCCGACGATCGGCGGCGCCAAGGTGCCGATGGGCGACGGCCGCGCTGTGCGGCTGCCCCGCGGCGCGTCGCTGACCGACCTGGCCGAGAAGATCGACGTCAATGCCGCGTCGCTGGTGGCCGTGCTGTTCGCGCTGGGCGAGGTCGTGACCGCGACGCAGTCCGTGGGCGACGACACCCTGGAGCTGCTGGGCGCCGAGCTGAACTACGACATCCAGGTTGTGTCGCCCGAGGATGAGGACCGCGAGCTGCTGGAGCGGTACAACATCGACTACGGCGAGAACCTGGGCGACGAGGACGACCTCGCGGCGCGACCGCCGGTGGTCACCGTCATGGGCCACGTGGACCATGGAAAGACCAGGCTGCTCGACGCCGTTCGCGACACCAACGTGATCGAGGGCGAGGCCGGCGGCATCACCCAGCACATCGGCGCCTACCAGGTCCGGGCCCACGCCGGCGAGGACTCTGAGCGCGCCATCACGTTCATCGACACCCCCGGTCACGAGGCGTTCACCGCCATGCGTGCCCGCGGCGCCAAGGTGACCGACGTCGCGATCCTGGTGGTGGCGGCCGACGACGGCGTCAAGCCGCAGACCATCGAGGCGCTCAACCACGCCCAGGCGGCGGACGTGCCGATCGTGGTCGCGGTCAACAAGATCGACAAGGAGGGCGCCGATCCCACCAAGGTCCGCGGGCAGCTGACCGAGTACGGCCTGGTGGCCGAGGAGTACGGCGGCGAGACGATCTTCGTCGACGTCTCCGCCAAGCAGCGCACGGGAATCGGCGAGCTGCTCGACGCGGTGCTGCTCACGGCCGACGCCACCCTGGACCTGCGCGCCAACCCGGACCAGGACGCCCAGGGCGTGGCCATCGAGGCGCACCTGGACAAGGGCCGCGGTCCGGTGGCGACGGTGCTCGTGCAGCGGGGCACGCTCCGCCCCGGCGACTCGATCGTCGCCGGCGACGCCTATGGCCGCGTGCGGGCGATGCTGGACGAGAAGGGCGAGCCGCTGGCCGAGGCCGGTCCCTCGCGCCCCGTGCAGGTGCTGGGGCTGACCTCGGTGCCGGGCGCCGGCGACACCTTCCTGGTGGTCGAGGAGGACCGCGTCGCGCGGCAGATCGCCAACACCAGGCAGGCGCGCGAGCGCAACGCGATGCTGGCGCAGCAGCGCGGCCGGCGCACGCTGGAGGACTTCCTCAAGCAGGTTGAGCGCGGCGAGGTGGCCGAGCTCAAGCTCATCCTCAAGGGCGACGTGTCAGGCTCGGTCGAGGCGCTCGAGGACGCCCTGGTGCAGCTCGATGTCGGCGAGGAGGTGTCGCTGCGGGTGATCCACCGCGGCGTCGGCGCCATCACCGAGAACGACGTCACCCTCGCCAGCGCGTCGGATGCCGTCATCATCGGCTTCAACGTCCGACCAGAGGGCAAGGCCCGCGAGCTGGCAGACCGCGAGGACGTGGATGTGCGCTTCTACAGCGTCATCTACCAGGCGATCGACGACGTCGAGGCGGCCCTCAAGGGCATGCTCAAGCCGGAGTACGAGGAGATCCAGCTCGGCACCGCGGAGATCCGCGAGGTCTACCGGTCCTCCAAGTTCGGCAACATCGCCGGCTGCATGGTGCGCTCGGGCGAGATTCGGCGGAACTCGAAGGCCCGCCTGGTGCGCGACGGCTCGGTCGTGGCGGACAACCTCAGCGTCGAGTCGCTGCGGCGGTTCAAGGACGACGCCACCGAGGTCCGTGAGGGCTTCGAGTGCGGTATCGGCCTGGGGTCGTTCAACGACATCAAGGTCGACGACGTCATCGAGACCTTCGAGATGCGGCAGAAGGAGCGGGTGTGAGCGAGGCCCGTGCCAGGCGGCTCGGCGAGCGGATCCACGAGATCGTCGCCGAGGCGCTGAAGTTCAAGATCAAGGATCCTCGGGTCGGCTTCGTGACTGTCACGGACGTGCGGGTGACCGCCGACCTGCGCGATGCGACCGTGTTCTACACGGTGCTGGGCGACGCCGAGGAACAGGAGGCCACCGCGGCCGCGCTGTCCTCGGCCACCGGCCTGCTGCGCTCGGAGGTGGGTAAGGGCACGGGCGTGAAGTTCACCCCGACCCTGACCTTTGTGCCGGACGCGGTGCCGGAGAACGCCCGGCACATCGAGGACCTGCTGCGGGAGACCGCCGAGCGGGACTCGGCTATCGCGGCGGCAGCTGCCGGTGCCCGCTTCGCCGGCGACGCCGATCCCTACCGGACGCCGGACGATGACGGGGACGGGGACGACGTCGTCGCCGAGGAGGAGGTCGCCGCCGAGGTCGGGGACCCGGACGTGCGATGACCGCCCCGACCCTGCTCGGCGGCGTCGGGTCGCCCGCCTGGGAGGCGCTGGTGGAGTCGCTGGCCGCCGCCCGGCGGATTCTGGTCATCTGCCACGTCAACCCCGACCCCGACACCCTCGGCTCCGGCCTGGCGCTGGCCCAGGCCTTCCGGGCCGACGGCAGGGCGGCCGAGGTCACTTTCGACGCGGACCCCTTCCTCGTGCCGCGGGGGCTGCAGTTCCTGCCGGGCGCCGACGAGGTGCTGGCGCCGGACCAGATCGACCCCGACGTCGACGTGGTGCTGGCGGTGGACTGCTCGTCACCCGATCGCCTGGGGCGGCTGCTCGCCGTGGCCGAGGGCGCCGGCGTCTTCGCGGTCCTCGACCACCATGCCTCCAACACGGGGTTCGGCGGCATCTGCGTCGTCCAGCCTGGGATGTCGTCCACCGGCGAGCTCGTGGCCGGCCTGCTGGACCGGCTGGGCCTGCCGCTGGCCGCCAGTGTCGCGGACAACCTCTACGCCGCGGTCAGCAGCGATACCGGGAGCTTCCGCTTCGGCAGCACGACCGCCGATACCCACCGGTTGGCCGCCAGGCTGCACGACAGCGGCGTCGACCACTCGCCCATCGCGGGCAGCCTGTTCGCCGGACGGCCGCTCCCGGTTGCGCGGCTGGCGGCTCGGGTGCTTGCTGCGGCCGTCCACGAACCCCAGGCGGCCGGCGGCGCCGGCGCCCTCATCGGGTCGGTGTCGATCGAGGACCGGCGCCGCGACGGGGTCTCCTACGACGACGTCGAGTCGCTGGTGTCGGATCTCGCCGCCGTCGGCGACTTCGATGTCGCCGTCCTCGTGAAGCAGACCGACAGCGGCGACTGGAAGGTGTCGATGCGCTCCAAAGGGCGGCTGGACGTGGGGCAGCTGGCGTCCGACCATGGGGGCGGTGGCCATCTGCAGGCGGCCGGCTACACCGCGGCGCCGCCGCTCGAGGCGGTCGTCGCCGAGCTGCGTCGATCCCTCGACCTGCCTGGCTATCGCTGCTGATGCCGACCGGGTTCGTCCTGATCGACAAGCCCTCGGGTCCGACCAGCCACGATGTCGTGGCCAAGGCTCGGCGGGCCCTGGGCACGCGGCGCATCGGCCATGCCGGCACGTTGGACCCGATGGCAACCGGTGTGCTGATCCTGGGCGTCGGCCGCGCCACCCGGCTGCTGGGCGCCGCCCAGCACGCAGACAAGACCTACGCCGCGACGATCCGACTCGGACAGTCCACGACCACCGACGATGCGCAGGGCGACGTCCTGACCCGCGGCGGTGCAGCCGGCATCACCGAGGACCGGGTGCTCGCCGCGATGGCTGGTCTGGCCGGCCCGATCGAGCAGCGACCCAGCGCCGTCAGCGCCATCAAGGTGAACGGCAGGCGCGCCTACGACCGCGTCCGCGCGGGCGAGCAAGTGGAGCTCGGTGCTCGCAAAGTCACGGTTGCGGAGTTCGCGCTGCTCGCGACTCGGCCGGCAGAGGATCCGGATGGCACCGCGTACCTCGACCTCGACGTGAGGGTCAGGTGCAGCAGCGGGACCTACATCCGGGCGCTGGCCCGCGACCTGGGCATTGATCTGGGGTGCGGCGGCCACCTGACGGCGCTTCGACGTTCCGAGGCCGCCGGTATCGGAGTCGAGCGCTGCCGGGACCTGGGGGACTTCCTCGCGGATCCGGCGGTGCTCCCGGTGGCGGAGGTCATCGGGGCCTGGCTGCCCATCGTCGAGGTCGACCCGGAGTCGGTGCGCGAGTTCAGTCACGGCCGCCAGGTTCCTGCCACGGGCTGCGACGAATTGGAGGGGCGGCAGGCGGCCGCGATCGGGAGCGGCAGCCCCGATGTGGCCGCCATCGTCCGGGTCTCCCATGGGATGCTTTCCCCGGCCATCGTGTTGACCGAGCCCATCGGCTGACCCTGCCGCAGGATCGGCGTCGACGTTCTGCACTACCCCCACTGGACCTGGAGGATCGCGATGGAGCGCTGGTACGGCCTGAACGACGTCGTACGGGGCGAGCCGGCGGTGGCTATCGGGGTGTTCGACGGAGTCCATCGGGGCCATCGGGTGCTCCTGCGCCGGGCGCGCGCCGACGCCCGGGCGCGCGGCGAGCAGTGTGTGGCGCTGACCTTCGACCCCAACCCGGCGGAAGTCGTCCAGCCGCAGCCACCGACCCGGCTGTCCACGCTGGCCCAGCGCCTGGACCTGCTGGAGTGGATCGGCGTCGACGTCGCGCTGGTGCTCCCCTTCGACGCCGAGGTCGCGGCGATGGAGCCGGAGGACTTCATCGACCAGATCCTCGTCGGGGCGCTGGGCACGCGACTCGTGGTCGTCGGGGAGAACTTCCGCTTCGGCAGCAGGGCCCGCGGCGATGTGGCCATGCTGCGCCAGCTCGGGGGGAGCGCAGGAGTCGAGGTGGACGCGGTGCCGCTGCTCCAGCAGCGCCTGGTCGGCCGGGGCGACAAGCCGTTGAGCTCGACCGAGATCCGCGCCTGCGTGGCGGCGGGCGACGTGGCGGCGGCCGGACGCGGGCTCGCCCGGCCGCATCGGGTCGAGGGGCGGGTCGTGCGCGGCGCGCAGCGCGGGCGGGACCTCGGCTTCCCCACCGCCAACGTCTTCCCGACCCCGCTGGCCGCCGTGCCGGCGGAGGCGGTCTACGCCGGACGCCTGGTGGTGTCTCCCTATGGCGATGTCGAGCAGTCCTTCCCCGCCGCGATCAGCGTGGGCAGCAACCCGACGTTCCAGGGCGATCAGCTGACGGTCGAGGCGTACGCGATCGATGCTCCGGCCGACCTGGACCTTTACGACCGCATGGTGGCGGTGGACTTCGTCGGCCGCCTCCGCCGCCAGCAGAAGTTCACCTCCGCCGAGAAGCTCGTGGCACAGATGACCCGTGACGTGGAGCTCGCCCGGGACTACCTCGGGCTGCGCTAGTGCCGGGCCGGTGCCGCAGCCCGGACGCCGGCCAGCCCGGACGCCGGCCCACCCGCCGCCCCGAGCCGCGGGTGGAGTCGGCTAGACTCTGCGCCAGACGGTCACTGGACGGACGCCCGGTGAGCCGACTTCCGCATCGCCCCCGCCCGCCGCGCCGATTCCGCGCTGGCCACCCGGGGCCCTACCGCGTCCGAGAGGAACAATGCCGACCGATTCCCAGACCAGGCAGCAGATCATCGCCGAGTACGCCACCCACCCGGGTGACACGGGTTCGCCGGAGGTACAGATCGCGCTGCTCTCGCACCGCATCTCGCACCTGACCGAGCACCTCAAGACGCACAAGCACGACCACCACTCGCGGCGCGGCCTGCTGCTGCTCGTGGGTCGTCGCCGTCGTCTGCTCAACTACGTTGCGGACACCGACATCGAGCGCTACCGCTCGCTGATCGAGCGCCTCGGCCTGCGCCGCTAGAACCACCCACAACCAACTACACCAGCGCCCCGCCGGCACCGTGGCGGACGCGAGGTGTCGGTCCTCGGTGGTGGGCTCAGGCCAGGCGGCACGCCTGCTGAGCCCTCGATCGAAGGCCGCCGCCGCCGACGCGCCCGCAGCCGTGTGCCTCCGCCGGGGCTCGTACCCAAGGAGGAGCCCATGGAGGGCCCTGACATCACATCGTCCACCGCCGTTCTGGACAACGGCACCTTTGGCACCCGCACGGTCCGCTTCGAGACGGGCCGACTGGCGCGGCAGGCCGCCGGCGCCGCGGTCGCGTACCTCGACGAGGACACCATGCTGCTGTCGGCGACGACGGCCAGCAAGCACCCGAAGGAGCATTTCGACTTCTTCCCGCTCACCGTCGACGTCGAGGAGCGGATGTACGCGGCCGGGCGCATCCCCGGCTCGTTCTTCCGCCGCGAGGGCCGTCCCAGCGAGGACGCGATCCTGACCTGCCGGCTCATCGACCGCCCGCTGCGCCCCAGCTTCGTCAAGGGTCTGCGGAACGAGGTCCAGGTGGTCATCACCGTGCTCTCGCTCAACCCGCAGCACCTGTACGACGTGCTGGCGATCAACGCCGCTTCGATGTCCACGCAGCTCTCTGGCCTGCCGTTCTCCGGCCCCATCGGCGCCACCCGCGTGGCCCTCATCGACGGCCAGTGGGTGGCGTTCCCCAGCCATGACGAACTCGAGAACGCCGTGTTCGACATGGTCGTCGCAGGGCGCATCGTCGGCGACGACGTCGCCATCATGATGGTCGAGGCCGAGGCCACCGAAGGCACCGTGGACCTCGTCGCCGCGGGCGCGCAGGCACCGACCGAGGAGGTTGTGGCCGAGGGCCTGGAGGCCGCCAAGGGCTTCATCCGTACCCTCTGCGAGGCGCAGCAGGAGCTGGCCAAGGTGGCCGCCAAGCCCACGCGCACCTATCCGACCTACCCCGAGTTCCAGCCCGACGCATACGACGCCGTCGCAGCCGTCGCGTCGGATGACCTGGCCGACGCCCTGACGATCGCGGACAAGCTGGAGCGGCAGAGCGCGACCGACGAGGTCAAGGACCGGGTCGTGTCCGAGCTCTCCGAGCAGTTCCAGGGTCGTGAGAAGGAGCTGGGCAACGCCTTCAACGCCCTGACCAAGAAGCTGGTGCGCCAGCGCATCCTCACCGACCAGGTGCGCATCGACGGCCGCGGCATCACCGACATCCGGACGTTGTCCGCCGAGGTCGACGTGATCCCGCGGGCACACGGCTCGGCGCTCTTCGAGCGCGGCGAGACCCAGATCATGGGCGTCACCACGCTCAACATGCTGCGCATGGAGCAGCAGCTGGACACGCTGTCCCCGGTGACGCGCAAGCGGTACATGCACAACTACAACTTCCCGCCCTACTCCACCGGCGAGACCGGCCGGGTGGGCTCGCCCAAGCGTCGCGAGATCGGCCACGGCGCGCTGGCGGAGCGGGCGCTGGTGCCGGTGCTGCCGTCGCGGGAGCAGTTCCCCTACGCGATCCGGCAGGTGTCCGAGGCCCTGGGCTCCAACGGCTCGACGTCCATGGGCTCGGTCTGCGCCTCCACGCTGTCGCTGTACAACGCCGGGGTGCCGCTGCGCGCGCCGGTCGCCGGCATCGCCATGGGCCTCGTCTCCGACGAGGTGGACGGTGAGACCCGCTACGTGGCCCTCACGGACATCCTCGGCGCCGAGGACGCCTATGGCGACATGGACTTCAAGGTCGCCGGCACCTCGCAGTTCGTGACCGCCCTGCAGCTCGACACCAAGCTCGACGGCATCCCCGCCTCGGTGCTGGGCGGCGCGCTGCAGCAGGCCCGGGACGCCCGGCTGGCGATCCTGGACGTCATGCTCGAGGCGATCGACGAGCCCGACGAGATGTCCGAGCACGCCCCGCGCGTGATCTCGGTGGTCATCCCGGTGGACAAGATCGGTGAGGTGATCGGGCCGAAGGGCAAGATCATCAACCAGATCCAGGAGGAGACCGGCGCCGACATCTCCATCGAGGACGACGGCACGATCTACATCGGCGCGACCAATGGCCCGTCGGCAGAGGCTGCCCGCGACCAGATCAACGCCATCGCCAACCCGCAGCTGCCGAACGTGGGCGACCGCTACCTGGGCACCGTCGTGAAGATCACCAACTTCGGGGCGTTCGTGTCGCTGGTGCCCGGCCGCGACGGCCTGCTGCACATCTCCGAGGTCAAGAAGCTCGTGCCCGGCAAGAAGCGCATCGACGCCGTCGAGGACGTGCTCAGCGTCGGCCAGAAGCTGCAGGTGGAGATCAAGGAGGTCGACCAGCGGGGCAAGCTCAGCCTCATCCCCGTGGTCGAGGAGGCGGCTGCACCCGCCGACGCCGAGGCCTGATCGGCGCGGCATGATCGAACTGCCCGCCCCCGGCGAATGCGCGCCGGGGGAGACGCTCACCCTCGCGGTCGACCCGGACGGCGGCGTCATCCGCCGATCCGTGGTCGAACCGGGCGTGCGCGTGCTCACCGAGGCGATGCCGGCGTCGCGCTCGGTGAGCGTGGGTGTGGTGGTGCCGGTCGGTTCCCGCGACGAGGACGAGCGACTCGCAGGCGCCAGCCACTTCCTCGAGCACCTGCTGTTCAAAGGGACGCGGCGCCGCACGGCGCTGCAGATCTCGGCGGCCATCGACGCCGTCGGCGGCGAGCTCAACGCCTTCACCACCAAGGAGTACACGTGCTTCTACGCACGTGTGATCGATCGTGACCTGCCGCTGGCGGTGGACGTGCTGCTCGACATGATCACGTCGGCCCTCATCACCGACGCCGACGTCGAGTCGGAGCGCGAGGTGGTGCTCGAGGAGATCGCCATGCACGACGACGATCCCGCTGGCGTCGCGCACGAGTCGCTGGCCGAGATGATCTATGCGGGCAGCACCCTCGCCCGCCCGATCATCGGCACGCCCGCGAGCATCGGCGCCATCGCACCGGCCGAGGTGCGCGAGCACTACCGTCGCTGGTACACCCCTGACAACATCGCAGTGGTGGCCGCGGGCGGATTGGAGCACGATGCCGTTGCCTCGGCCGTCGCCGCTGCAGTCGCGGCCGCGGGGGCCCAGTGGGCGCCCAGCGGCTCGGCCCGGGCGCGGTTCATCCCGCTCGGGGAGTTGGGGACCCGGCGCCCCATCGCGTTGCCGACGACGGACGGCCTCGCTGCCGGGACCCGTGCTTCGGGCCCGGGCGTCGGCGGGTTCGCCGATCGCCGAGCGCGGCAGCGCGACACCGAACAGGTGAACATCGTGATCGGGATGCCCGGGCTGGCCCAGATGGACAGCCGTCGGTACGCCGTCGGCGTGCTGGACGCCGCACTGGGGGGCGGGATGTCCAGCCGACTGTTCCAGGAGGTGCGGGAGCGCCGGGGGCTGGCCTACTCGGTGGGCTCGTTCGCCAGCCGCTCCTCCCAGGCCGGTTCCTTCGGCGTCTATGCCGGCACCATGCCGGCCAAGGCCGACGCCACCGTCGAGGTGCTGCTGGACGTGCTGGCTGATGTCGCCGCCAACGGGCTGAGCGACGACGAGGTGGCCCGCGGACGGGGTCAGGAGGCCGGGTCCTTGGTGCTGGGCCTGGAGAAGAGCGGCGCTCGCATGATGGAGCTCGGCGGCGCCGAGGTTGCCACCGGAGTCCTGATCGAGACCGAGGAGTCCCTGGCGGGCTTCGACGCGGTCACCGCCGAGGATGTGAGCGAGGCGGCGGCCACGCTGCTGGCGGGACCGCGGTTCCTCAGTACTGTGGGACCCGATGCCGAGGAGCCCGCGGACGGCTGAACGGGTCCGGGGGCCCGAACCCGGGTGCGGCGATACATGGTGCGAGGAAGGGCGAAGGATGCTGCGGGTAGGAGTGTTGGGGGCGCGTGGCCGCATGGGCGGCGAGGTCTGCCGGGCAGTCCGCTCCGCGCCGGATCTGGACCTGGTGGCGGAGCTCGACCAGGGCGATCGCCTCGAGGCTCTGCTAACAGCCCGGGCCCAGGTAGTCGTGGACTTCACCACGCCGGCGGTCGTCATGGACAACCTCCGCTTTCTGATCGACCATGGAATCGACGCGGTCGTGGGGACGACCGGCTTCGACGACGATCGGCTGGCCGAGGTGCGCGGGCTGCTAGCGCAGCGACCGGAGGCCGCGGTCCTGGTGGCGGCCAATTTCGGGATCGGTGCAGTGTTGATGATGCGGTTCGCCGAACTCGCCGCGCCCTACTTCGAGTCGGTTGAGATCGTCGAGCTGCACCACCCGGACAAGGTTGACGCCCCAAGCGGCACCGCGGCCGTGACCGCCCAGCGCATCGCCGGGGTTCGCGCCGGTCGCACGTCCCCGGATGCCACCGAGCAGGTGCTGGACGGCGCGCGGGGGGCGAGCGTGGACGGCATCGCAGTGCACTCGGTGCGGCTGCGCGGCCTCGTGGCGCATCAGGAAGTCCTGTTTGGCTCGGCGGGCGAGACGCTCACAGTCCGCCACGACTCGTTGGACCGCGTGTCGTTCATGCCCGGCGTCCTGCTGGCTGTCCGCGAGGTCGGGAGGCGCCCAGGGCTGACCCTGGGGATCGAGCCGCTGCTGGGCCTGACCGAGTCGTCGTGACGGCCCGGGTCTGGGCCTATGTGATGGCGACGGCCGCGACCGTCTACATGGCGTTCGCGGTCTGGCAGGCCTATCTCTTCGCCAAGTCCGGTTCGGGGCTGGCCCTGGCGCTGGCCGTTGCAGTCCTGGCGCTGCCGCTCATCGGCCTGTGGCTGGTGTGGCGCGAGATCGCCTTCGCCAGCCGGGTACAGCGCCTGGCCGATGGGTTGGCCGCCCGCGGGCAGCTGCCGCCGGAGCTGCCGCGCACACCCGGCGGACGCGTGGTGCCCGCGGCGGCCGCGCAGGAGTTCACCCGCTGCGAGGCACTCGTCGCGAACTCGCCGGACTCGGCGGCGGCCTGGTTTGCGCTGGCATGGGCGTATGAGGCTGGTCGCGATCGCAAGCGCGCGCGTGCCGCCATGCGCCACGCCGTCGCCCTGGACGACGGCAAGGCGGGACCCGCGCCGACCAACCTCGCCGAGCCTGGATAGGCACGCCCGCGACGCGGTCAGGCGTTGAGGGGACATCCGCGGTCCAGACTCACGCGGCCAGCCCCAGCGCCCTCAGCGCAGCGGCCGTCGCGGCCGCGACGATGAGCACCACCAGGAAGGGCGCCCGCAGCAGCAGCGCCACGAACGCCGCGGCGAGGCCGGCCACCCTGGCGTCGACGCTCACCACGCCGTCGCTCGTCAGGGCGCTTACCGCAATCAGGGCTGCCAGCAGCGCCACGGGTAGCAGCGCGGTGATGCGGCTGATCCGCGGTCCGCTGACCCAGCGCTCCGGGACGGCGTGGCCGGCGTACTTCTGCAGCCACGCCAACACGGATGTCGCCACGAGGACCAGCGAGTTCAACGGGTGACCTGCCCCGGCATGAGGCCCGCGGCCACCGCTACCAATCCGCCGAGCAGCACGGGCACGCCCGGCGGTGCGAAAAGGCCCGCCACGATGGCCACCGTGGCGGCGGCCAGGGCCGTCATCACGGATCGGCGAGTCTTCAGGCGCGGCCAGGCCAGCGCGAGGAAGGCGGCGGGGACCATGGCGTCCAGGCCCCAGACCCCCGGATCGCCCAGGGACGCCGCGCCCAACGCCCCGACGAGCGTGGCGATGTTCCAGCCCGCGAAGACCGCCAGCCCCGTCGCCCAGAAGGCGGTTCGGGCGGCCCTCGGGTCAAGCGGGTCCTCATGCGCCAGGGCCATCGCCGTGGACTCGTCGATCGTGAGCTGGGCGGCGGCGACGCGGCGGAGGCCCCGGCTCGGCACCAGCGGCCTCACGGCAACCCCATAGAGGGTGTTGCGGGCGCCCAGCAGCAGCGCGGCCACCGCGGCCGCAATCGCGCTGCCGCCGGCGGCCACGACACCGATGTAGGCGAACTGCGACCCGCCGGTGAACATCACCAGCGACAGCGCCATCGTCTGCCAGATGCTGAAGCCTCCAGCGACGGCGATGGCCCCGAAGGACAGTCCGTAGATGCCGACGGCCAGGCCGATCGCCGCCGAGTCGCGCAGGATGCGGCGGCGACGGATAGCCCAGGGCGGAGTCGTCCCAGGCTGGGCTTGCCAGGACTGGGCTTCGCTCACCCGACGATTCTAGGACCCCTTCGCTGAGCCACCTCGCGGTTCAGGCGGCGCGGGCCGGGGAGCCCGCTGCCAACTCCGCCGCGACCGCGTCGCGCCACTGCGGTGCCAGATCGAGGCGCAGCCGCCGCTCGAGCACATCGGCGTCGGTGACGGCCCCCTCTGCCAGCAGGGCCCAGGCGAGCTCGACAGCCAGGACGGGGGTGTCGGCGATCGGCTCCAATGCCGCTCCGCGCCCAGGCGCCAGCGCGGCGACGCGGTCGGCCTCGGCGCCGAAGCGCTGGGTCAGCCGGCTGGCTCCGGCCCGCCATGGCTGGGCGCCGACGAGCGGCAGCCGCCGGGTCCGGCACGGGCGGTCGGTGACGAGGTCGATGGCGTCCTCGGCCATGCGGCGATAGGTCGTGAGCTTGCCGCCGACGATGCTCAAGGGCAGCCCGGACGCCGGGTCCTCGGGCAGCACTGCATGGCGCCGCGACAGATCGGCGCTGGCGCCGCCAGCCGTGCCGCCCGACAGGAGCGGGCGATAGCCCGAGTAGGTGGTGATGACATCGGCCTCCGCCAGGGGGACGTCGAGCGCCTGGTTGAAGGTGGTGAGCAGGAAGTCGACCTCGTCGTCGGACGCTCTCGGGTGGTCCAGCGGATCGTCTGTCGGCACGTCGGTCAGCCCGATGAAGGTCAAACCCTCAGGTTGAGGTAGAGCAAAGACGAAGCGTGAGGTGGAGCCTGCGACCGGGGCCATGATCGCCGCGTCGCCGCCCCCGATGGCCTCGGTGGGCACCACCAGGTGGGTGCCGCGGGACCGGACGAGCTGCACCCGCGGGTCCAGACCGGCCGCCCACGCGCCGGTGGCGTTGATGACGTGGCTCGCAGTCAGCTGCCAGCGCTCGGACGTCAGCGAGTCAGCGAGCTCGACCGTCCCCGGGCCGGGCGCCGCGCCGTCGCCCAGCACCTCGGTGTGCGTCAGGATCCGGGCACCGTAGGCGGCAGCGGTCCTGGCGACGGCCACCACAAGCCGGGCGTCGTCGACCAGCTGGCCGTCCCAGCTCAGCCAGCCGCCACCCACGTCGCCCCGGACGCCGGGGGCGTAGGCCTGCAGCTGCGCCTGGTTCATCCGACTCGGCGGCTGCAGCGTGCTGCCGGTCGCGCGGCGCAACGAGTCGGCGGCCCTGAGTCCCGCACGTGCCAGGTTCTGGGGGACCCCCTCGAGGTCGGGGAGCACCTGCGGCATCGGTCGCACCAGGTGCGGGGCGATGGCGGCCATGATGCGCTCCCGCTCGACGGCGGACTCCCAGGCCACCCCGACCTGCAGCTTGGCCAGATAGCGCAGGCCGCCATGGACGAGCTTGGACGACCAGCGGCTGGTGCCGTAGGCCAGGTCCTCCGACTCGACCAGGGCCACCGAGAGGCCCCGGGTGGCCGCGTCGAGCGCCACGCCGGCGCCGGTGATGCCGCCGCCGATGACGAGGACGTCGACCTTGCGCCCGGACAGCCGGTCGATGTCGCGGCGGCGGCGGTCCGCGCTGAGCATGCTCGCCGGATCGCCGGGCGGGACGTGGGGGAGTTTCGCGGTCATGTCAGGTATCCCTCGATCATTCGGTGGAATTGCGGCCAGCGGTCGCCGGCGACGCCCTCGGCGCGCGCCAGGGACTCGGTGAAGACGAAGGCGGAGGCAGCCGTGACGATGGTGCGCGCGACGACGTCGGCCTCGGCGTCGAGCACCAGGCCGGGCTCGGAGGCGAGCACGTCGGCCAGGATGCTCTCGGCTGCTCGTTGGGTTGAGCCCCGGCGGGTCACGAGCAGCGGCAGCAGCGTGGCCGGGTCCAGCTCGATGAGCCGGAGCATCAGCGGGTGCTCGGCGATCGCACGGGCGGCCCCGGTGGCGATGTCCGCCACCCTCGCCGGACCCGGTGCCTGGCCGGCGTTCGCGACCGAGTCCGCCATGACGACGGCCAGCTCGGCGGTGAGCACCTCGCTGATGAGGGTGCGCATCTGGTCGTGGCGGCGGTAGAGCGTCATCCGCGAGATGCCGGCCCGCCTCGCCACCTCGGCCATCGTCGCCTTGCCCGGACCCACATCGAGCAGCACGTCGTAGCCGGCCGCGAGGACGGGATCGGCTGCGACGGCTGCCGACGGTCCCACCGCTGCGGCTCGGCGCTCGGCGGCACGGGAGCCCACGCTTTCACTGTTACGCAGAGACGCCATGTGTAACATAGTAACAGCACCTTCCGGGGCCAATGCTGAATCGAGGACACATGGCAGAGTTCGAGCTCGACGTCGATCCGACGCGGTGGGGGCGGGGCAAGGGCGAGGGACTGTCCCCCGCCACCGAGGAGTTCCTGGCCGACCACCTGGGGCCCGGCAACCCGCAGCCGGCCGCAGCCTGGGACGCGGTCGAGGTCCCGCCGTCGAGGGCGTCCGCCGAGCAGCTCGTCGCGCTGGCCAGTGCCGTCGGGGAGGCTCACGTCGACACGTCCGACGATGCCCGGCGCCGCCGGGCCGGCGGGCTGTCCTATCTGGACCTGGTGGCACGTCGGAGCGGGTCCCTCGCCGCTCCCGACGCGGTGGTCCAGCCCGGCAGTTCCGAAGAGGTGGGCGCGGTCCTTCGGGTCGCCGAGGAGTTGGGCCTCGCGGTCGTCACCTGGGGCGGTGGCACCTCCGTGGTGGGCGGGCTCAGAGCCGGCGCCATCGAGCGGCCGACTATCGCGCTGGACACCGGGCGCATGGCGGACGTGCTGGACATCGACGGCGAGTCGATGCTCGTCACCGTGGGTCCCGGGATCATCGGTCCCGACCTGGAGCGGATCCTGGCCACCCGCGGTCTGACGCTGGGCCACTACCCGCAGTCGTGGCAGCGAGCGACCATCGGGGGCTACGCCGCCACGCGGTCGGCGGGCCAGTCGTCCACCGGTTACGGCCGCAGCGACGACATGATCGAGTCTGTCGAGCTCGTCACCCCGCGCGGCACGATGCGAGCGGGCAACGTTGAGCGCAGCGCCGCCGGCCCCGACCTTCGCGGGCTCATCGTGGGTTCCGAGGGCGCCTTCGGGGTGATCACCAGTGTGACGCTGCGGGTGCGCCCGCTGCCGGCTACCTCGTCCTACACCGCCGTGCTGTTCAGTGACTACGCGCGCGGTGTGGCAGCCTTCCGGGAGCTGGCCCAGAACCGAGCCACCGCCGACGTCATGCGGCTGAGTGATCCGGAGGAGACCGCGGCCACGTTGGCCATGAGCGGGCCTGGCGGGACTGTCGGCAACGCGTTGGAGGCCTACTTGCGCGTTCGCCGGGTCTCCGACTCACCGGCCCTCGCGATCCTGGGCTGGGATGGCGATCGGGCGGCGGTCGCGGCGCGCCGGCTGGCGTCGCTGCGGATTCTCCGGCGCCATGGTGGGGTCTCGCTGGGTCCGACCGTCGGCGAGGCGTGGCGCCGGCACCGCTTCGACGGTCCGCTGCTCCGCGACGACCTGATGGACGCGGGCTACCTGGTCGAGACCCTGGAGACGGCTACGACATGGTCGCGGCTGCTCGATCTGCGGCAGTCGGTGCGCGAGGCGCTCTCAGGCGCCCTCGGCCTGGACGGCCGCGAGCCCTGGGTGATGTCGCACATCTCGCACGTCTACGACTCGTCGGCGTCGCTCTACTTCACCGTGGTCGCGCCCGCGGCCGACGACCCTGCCGCACAGTGGCGCCGCGCCAAGGCGGCCGCCTCCGACGCGATCGTCGCGGCTGGCGCCACCATCACTCATCACCACGGCGTCGGCAGGGACCATGCCCCCTGGCTGCCGGCTGAGATCGGCCCCGTGGGCCTGGGGGTGCTGCGCGCCGTCAAGGCCGAGCTCGACCCCGCCGGAATCCTCAATCCGGGTGTGCTCGGGCTGGGCTGAGGTCGCTCTGAAGCCGCGCACTATGGCTCCTGCTTCAAGGAATCGTCAGGGGGATGTAAAGCAATCCTCCGAACGGTTGATACCCCTAGGTCCGACTGGATAATTCACGCCCTCTCCCGGTTCCGGTCGGAGAAGAGTCGGAACCGGCGGCTACGTTTCAGTAGTCGCTGTTATGACGCAACGGTTGGATCCGCAGACGTGCTTGCGTGTGCGGGGGAGAGGAGAAGCACGATGTCATTACGCTCGTCAGTGGGCCGGGGGGTGCGATGGATAGGGCTTCCCGCCGTCGCCGCCACCGCCGCCCTCGGCGCGGCGGCCTTGCCGGTACAGGCAACGCCGAACCCCGCGCCCCAGGCGATCCCCGGCGGGGATCAGTACGTGGTCGCGCTCGGCGACTCGTACATCTCCGGCGAAGGCGCCATCACCTCGAACCGCGGCTACGCCGATGCCACGCCCTCGGGTAGCTGGACCAACTGGGAGGTTGCCGCCCGCAGCACGACGATCGGGCCGAAGACCAACTGGGGGTACTCCGGTCTCGTCTACGGCGACAAGGCCGACTGGGCGGACATCAACTCCGAGGAGACCATCCGCTACTGCCACCGCTCCTACTGGGGCGCCACCAACGGCCTCAACGATGGCGCGAACGGTCTGAAGATGGCCAACCTCGCCTGCTCCGGCGCCACGACGAACTCGCAGGTCGGATCCGGCAACCACGTCAAGCCGGGGATCGACTTCGAGCCCGTGGGTGGGACCGTCGGCCAGGCCCAACTTCTCCAGGATTTCGCGAAGACCAAGCGCGTCAAGGTCGTCGCGCTGTCGATCGGCGGTAACGACGCCGGCTTCGCCGACATCGCCTCGAGCTGCATCAAGGGCTTCACGCTCGGCTGGTTCGGCTACCACTGCCACACCAAGGCTGACAACATCAACAAGGTCACGCCAGAGGCCATGCTGGTGATCAAGAACAAGATCAAGGGCGCTGTGGCCAACATCGTGACCGCGATGGATGCCGCCGGCTATGCGCGCACCGACTGGAAGCTGGTCTACCAACAGGTGCCGATGCCCGTTGCCGAGGTGCCGGCTTTCAAGGAGAGCGGGTACGACCGTCAGAACAAGGGCGGCTGTGCCATGTACAACGATGACTTGAAGTGGATCTACGACACGGTCTTCCCGCGCCTCTCAGGCGCGATGAAGGGTGCCATCGAGGAGTCCAAGGGTGCTCTGGGCACGACGCCGGTGACCTATGTCGACAACACGAACGCCTTCGCCGGGCACAAGCTCTGCGAGGGGGGCGTTGTCGATGGTCCCTGGAACGTGAAGACGGTCAACCACATCTCCGCCGACCCGGCCCACAGCAACGCGCTCACCACAGCCGAGTACGCCATCGGCTCGCCGGCTCCGGCCAATGCGGGCTACAACGGCCAGAAGAGCGAGTGGGCCACACCCGTCATCCTGAGCGACCAGCTCAGCAACGACGACCGCACCCAGAACCCGCTGCACCCCAACTACTGGGGTCAGCGCGCACTCGCTGCCTGCAACGATGCCGCGCTGGCAGCGGGCGACAACAAGATCGTCACCTGCGCCCAGAAGGCCGACAAGAGCCAGGACGCCAAGGGTCGGCCCGCGATGGAGCTGACCTCGGTCAACGACATCGCCTTCAAGACGGTGCCGGGCAAGCCGACGATCACCTCGGTCGGGTCCGCCGACAAGGCTCTGAAGCTCTCCTTCACGGCACCGACGGATCTGGGCAACCCGCACGTCACCAAGTACCAGTACGGCTTTGCGGCCGACGCGCCGGACGGCGACTGGATCGACGTCCCCGCGGGTAGCGGAACCCCGGACAACCCCGAGCAACCGGCGCTGCTGACCCAGGGCCCGGACATCGGCGGCGGCTTCAATGAGTTCATCAACGGCTCGATCTACCAGATCTACGTGCGTGCCGTGAACGCTGTTGGTTCCGGTCCGGTCTCGGATGTCATGACCGGCACCCCGGCCCCCGTGCCGCTGCCGCCCACGATCAACTCCGTGACCCCGGGCAAGTACTCGGCTGAGCTCGACGTCACCGAGGGTGACACGGGCGGAGTCGGCGTCGATTCCTACGAGTACCGCATCGTCGCACCGGCGAGCGTCGCTCAGGACTGGACGCAGCTCATCGGCGACACCACGCCGCCGCTGTACATCGACGACCTGCCCGGCGACGTCAAGCTCTCCATGGAGCTGCGCGAGCGCACGTCTGGCGGCGTCAGTGCGGGAACGCCCTTCGAGGTCACTCCTGGCCCGATCGGCTCGGAGCTCACGACGCTCCCCGAGCCGCTGAGGCTCGTGGACAATGCTCCGCTCAACATGCAGACGGTCACCTACGACGTCCGGAACCTGCCGGGCAACCCGGTGCCGGCCGACGCGACTGCGCTGGCGATCAACCTGACGATGGCCAACCCCAACGGGCCCGGTCACGCCGAGCTCTACCCCGGCAATGCGCCAGATGTCCTGCCGCAGGCCACCTCGGTGATGAACTGGGTCGAGGGTGAGCGACTCGCCAACGGCATCAACGTGACGGTCGCCGACGGCAAGTTCAAGTTGCGCGCCGTGGGCCAGGCGAACTTCACCGTCGATGTGGTCGGCTACTACCGGTTGCACGAGGCCGTGAAGCTGGTTCAGTCCGGCCCGCAGCCCCAGCCGCAGGACACGCCGCCGCCGGCGGTGACGGGCACCTTCACCCCGCTCGCAGCCCCGGTTCGGGCCTTCGAGCAGGTCGTCCAGCCGGGTAACGGCACGGTCGCCTCGGGCGTCGTCGTCGACCTCGGCAAGGACAAGACCGGTGCGCCGATCCCCGGTGTGGACATGACCAAGGTGAACGCCGTGGTCTACAACCTCACCGAGGCGGACGGCACTGCTTCCGGTCACCTGCGGGTGCAGCCCTACTCGGCGACGCCGGGCGCGCTGACCCCGACCAGTGCACTCAACTGGTTCGGCCAGGGTGACGTCGTCGCCAACTCCTCGGTAGTGCGGCCTGGCGATGACGGCAAGGTCGTCATCTACAGCGGCAGTGCTCGTGAGGCCAAGGTGATGGTCGACATCCAGGGCTACTTCGTCACGGACGGTTCGGGGCTGCGCTACTTCCCGATCGACCCTGTCCGCACGTTCGACAGCCGTGTCGGCCCCGAGGCTGGGATCGTCAGTCACCCGGCAAAGGCCACCGTGATCTCGAACGAGATCGATGAGAACGGCAACATCTACGAGTGGGACGTGATTCCTTCCAATGCGAAGGCGATCGCGTTCAACCTCACCGAGGTTGCCGGCACCACGCGTGATCACTTCCGGGCCTTCCCGACCGGTGACACGCCGCCGCAGGCATCTCTGATCAACTGGCCCTCCGCCGGCCACAACCGCGCCAACGCGAGCATGCTCGGCGTGGACGTGACCCCGGACGGCAGCAAGATCAGCCTGTTCAGCCCAGGTCAGGGCGCCCACGCTGTCGTGGACGTGCTGGGCTACTTCTCGGCACCGATCGGGTAACTCCCGGTGCCACTCGCGATGGGCGCCACCCCGGCCGGGGTGGCGCCCATCGCCGTTTCCCCCCCCCACCCGACCCCCACCCCACCTCCGCCCCACCCCACCCCATCTCCGCCCCACCTCACCCGACCCGAAACTGCAGGCCTATGTCAGGCAAGCCGAGGGCAACCGGCTCTGTTGGCCTGACAAAGGCCTGCAGTTTGGAGGAGAGAAGGGGGGCCTGGCGCGGGCTGGGTCTCAGCGCCAACCCCCGGCGCGTAGTGCGCTTGCCAGTTCGGCCAGCCAGGCATCGGGGGCGTACATCGCTTCCGCTGCCATCCATCGCACCACCTTCAGGCCCGTGCGCCTGATGGCATTCTCGCGGTCCTTCTCGGCCAGTCGGCGCTCGTCTGCAGCTGCCTGGGACGCGCCTGTTGTCCCGCCCGCGTACTTGAGGGCGCCGTCGCACTCGCCGACGACGCCGAACTCCGGCCAATAGCAGTCGCCGTAGAACACACCGATCCCAGTCACAACGGGCGCCTGCGGCACCGGGGCGGGTAGGCCCGCCAGGTAGATCCGGGCGCATGATGCGGACTCACCTGGCGACTCGTGGCGGGGGTCGACCAACGCCAGCGCTTCTCGGCGGCGACGCCGCCCGCGCCGGCTGAGGCTCGCATGGCGGGACTCCATGCGCTGGCGGCCCTTCATGAGCAGTGCGCAGTTCACGTCGCCGCCACGCAGCTCGTGCTCGATGCACGACTGCAGCGCGATCGTTCGCGCGGCATGGTCCAGGGCCATGAGGGCGAATGGCAGATCCGCCTCCGATGCCAGGTCCAGCGCGGTGCGCTCCAGGTCGGTTGCCCGCAGGCCCTCAAGCTGACCATGGGTCACGGTCACCACGTGTTCCGGCGGCAGCGGTACGACGCGGATCGAAGGAGTGCCCGGCCGGTTGCTGCCCTGCGATGGATCCAGGGTGAACCGGGGCTGGACCGGCACGGCGTTGAGGCTGCGCAGGGGGAGGCCGTGCAGCAGCGCGGCCGTCTCGTGGCTTGCCGCGATGGGGTTCTCGTGGCGCAGCTGCCGTGCGAGCGCCTGCAGCAGGTGGAGTTGACGGGCATCGGTGCCGACAGCGGTCGCGGCGATGTACACCCCCGGCGCCAGCCGCATGACGTCACCTCGTTGTTCGGCGGTGCGCAGGAACTCTCGGCCGACGGGCACGTGTTCGGCGCGGAATGGGATGGCCGGCGGGGTCCATCGACGCAGGCTCGGCATCCCGCCAGGCTGCGCGGGCGTCGACAGACGCGTAAGGCCCACCACGAGGATTGTGGACAGCTCCGACCGGACGCGGAATCGGGCGGGTCGGCGATCGCCGCCGCCACCATGCGCAAGTGCAGGCGTTTGTCAGCAGAATCGCGCTCCGAAGCCGACCCTTGGCTGACAAAGGCCTGCAGTTGCGGGGGAGGGGGGGAGGGGTTCGCGGGCTGGCGGACGACTCAGGTCCTAGGGTGTGGCACATGGCTGACAGCGCTGCACCGATCGAGTTCCGCTCCGACATGACCGTGGAACTGGTCAAGGCCTCCGCCAGCGATGCCGACGTGCTCTTCGCGGCCCGGGTGTCGACCAAGGGCGAGCAGTCGTTGGCCGACGTCGAGGCCGACGCCTCGCGGTCGGCGGGTCTCATCAACTACCTCATGCGCGACCGCCACGGCTCGCCGTTCGAGCACAACTCGATGACGTTCTTCGTGCAGGCGCCGATCTTTGTGTTCAGGGAGTTCATGCGCCACCGAATCGCTTCGTATAACGAGGAGTCCGGCCGCTATCGAGAGCTGCGCCCCGTCTTCTACGTACCGGGACCCGAGCGAAAGCTGGTCCAGCAGGGCAAGCCGGGTCATTACGAGTTCGTCGACGGCACCCCGGAGCAGCACCAACTGGTGACCGAGGCGGTCAAGCAGTCCTGCACCCAGGCCTACGAGGCCTACCAGCAGATGCTGGCTGCGGGAGTCGCGCGCGAGGTCGCGCGCGTCGTGCTCCCCGTCGGGACCTACTCGTCCATGTACGTGACAATGAACGCCCGGGCCCTGATGAACTTCCTGTCGCTGCGAACCGCCCGCGAGTCCTCGCGCAACCCCTCGTTCCCGCAGCGCGAGATCGAGATGGTCGCCGAGCAGATGGAGGCCGAGTGGGCGCGGCTCATGCCGCTCACGCACGCCGCGTTCGAAGCCCACGGCCGGGTGCAGCCGTAGGCCCCCACGGACCGGATACGGCCACGCGCCAGGCACCCGCCAGCCACGCGCCAGGGGCGCCCGCCAGCCACGCGCCAGGCACCCGCCAGCCACGCGCCAGGCACCCGCCAGCCACGCGCCCGCCGCCCTCCAGGCGCCACGGGCGGCGATGATGCGCGGCGCCGTGAGCGCGCACAGGTAGCCTGGTCACCATGCCGAACCTCTCGACCCCCTCGCTGGGAGCCGTGCACACGGCGATGATCACGCCGATGACGGCCGACCACGAGGTCGATCTTGACGGGGCCGCACGGCTGGCGCAGCACCTGATCGACTTGGGCAACGATGGCCTCGTCCTCAACGGCACCACTGGCGAGGCACCGACCACGACCGACGAAGAGAAGGCCGAGCTGCTGCGGGCTGTCCGCTCCACTGTGGGCCCGGACGTCCCGCTCATCGCCGGCGTGGGCACAAACGACACCAGGCACAGCATCGAGCTCGCGCGGCAGGCGGAAGCGGCCGGCGCCGACGGCCTGCTCGTCGTGACGCCCTACTACTCCAAGCCCTCCCAAGAGGGCATCCTGGCGCACTTCACCGCCATCGCCGATGCCACGGAGCTCCCCGTCATGCTCTACGACATCCCCGGCCGGTCGGCGGTCCCCATCGGCGTGGACACGCTGCTCCGCGCGGCAGAGCACCCGCGCATCGTCGCGGTGAAGGACGCCAAGGCGGACCTGGCCGCAGCGACCGCCGTCCTGCGGGCCTCGGACCTGCTCTGGTACTCCGGCGACGACGCCCTGAACCTGCCGTTCCTCTCGATCGGCGCAGTGGGCTTCGTCAGCGTCGCCGGGCATCTGATCGCCGACCGCCTGCGCTCCATGCTGTCGGCCTTCGGCGCCGGGGACACCCGGACCGCCACCACCATCTTCTACGACTCCGAGCCGGTGGCCGTGGGTCTGTTCCGCGCCCCCGCTGTGACGCTGACTAAGGCTGCGCTCGAGTTGCGGGGTCTGCCGGCCGGCCCCCCGCGGCTGCCGCTGCTGCCCGCCGACGAGGGACAGAAGGAACGCCTGCTCGCAGATCTGGCCGCTGCCGGAATGTCGATGGTCGCATGAGCGGCGCCGCGCACCCGCACCCCGGCATCGGCCTGCCGGCGCCGCTGGAGCCCGGAACCTTGCGCATCGTCGCCCTCGGCGGCCTGGGCGAGATCGGCCGGAACATGACCGTCTTCGAGTATGAAGGCCGCCTGCTCATCGTCGACTGCGGCGTGCTGTTCCCGGAGGAGGACCAGCCCGGCATCGACTTGATCCTGCCCGACTTCGACTACATCCGCGATCGCCTGGACGATGTGGAGGCCGTGATCCTCACCCACGGGCACGAGGATCACATCGGCGCCGTGCCCTATCTGCTGCGTGAGCGCGAGGACATCCCGATCATCGCCTCCAGGCTGACGCTGGCCCTGATCGAGGCGAAGCTGCGCGAGTACCGCATCAAGCCCTACACGTTGGAGGTCCGCGAGGGCCAGCGCGAACAACTCGGCCCCTTCAGCGTCGAGTTCGTGGCCGTCAACCACTCCATCCCGGACGCCCTGGCGGTCGCTATCACCACGGGGGCGGGCACAGTCGTGCACACCGGTGACTTCAAGATGGATCAGCTGCCGCTGGACGGCCGGATCACCGACCTCAACGCTCTGGCGCGCCTGGGCGACGCCGGCGTGGATCTATTGCTGGTCGACTCGACGAACGCCGAGGTGCCGGGCTTCATCCGTTCCGAGGGCGACATCCAGCCGGTGCTCGAACAGGTCTTCGACGAGACCGACGGCCGGATCATCGTGGCCTGCTTCGCCTCGCACATCCACCGCGTGCAGCAGATCATCAACGCCGCCGCTGCCCATGGCCGCAAGGTCGCCTTCATCGGACGCTCGATGGTGCGCAACATGAACGTGGCCCGCGATCTGGGCTATCTGCGGATCCCGGGCAGCACGCTGGTCGCCGCCGACCGGATCGACGAGTTCCCCGACGATGAGGTCGTGCTCATCTGCACGGGGTCGCAGGGCGAACCCATGGCCGTGCTCAGCCGCATCGCGCACCGGGACCACCGGATCGCGGTCGGGCCCGGCGACACGATCGTGCTCGCGTCGTCGATGATCCCCGGCAATGAGAACTCTGTGAACCGCGTGATCAACGGCTTGACCAGGTTGGGCGCCCGCGTGGTGCACCAGGGCAACGCCTTCGTGCACGTGTCCGGGCATGCCGCCGCGGGCGAGCTGATGTACGTCTACAACGTAGTCAAGCCGAAGGCCGTCATGCCCGTGCACGGCGAGCCGCGCCATCTGCGGGCCAACGCCAGGCTCGCCGCCAGGTCCGGTGTCCCGGAAGATCAGATCGTGGTGGTCGACGATGGGATGGTCGTGGACCTGCGCAAGGGCCGCGTGAGCGTCGCCGGCGCCGTTCCCTGCGGCTACGTCTACGTCGACGGATCCAGCGTGGGCGACATCAGCGAAGCCGCCATGACCGACCGCAGGATCCTGGGTGAGGAGGGCTTCATCTCGGTCTTCGTGGTGGTAGACGCGGTCGCCGGCAAGGTGGCGGTGGGTCCGGAGTTCCATGCCCGCGGCTTCAGCGAGGACGATGACGTGTTCGGGGATGTCGCCGACCGTGTCCGCGGCGCGCTCGAGGACGCGATGCGCGAAGGCGGCAGCGACCGTCACCAGCTGCAGCAGATCACGCGCCGCGTGGTGGGACGGTGGGTGAGCGGCCAGCATCGCCGCCGGCCGATGATCATCCCGGTGGTCATCGAGGAGTAGCGCCGCCCGGGAGCGCCCGGACCCCGGCGCGTGTTCCCAACGGGATGTGTCGGGCCTGGCGGATACCATCGGGGCACTATGGCAACCAAGTCCTCGACGTCACGCCCGACCCGGACCCGCCCGGGATCGGCCGCCGCGCCACGCGCAGCAGGTGGCGGAATGGGTTCGGCCGGCGGGGATCCCGGATCGGGCGGGGGATCGACCTTCAGCTCCGTGCTGGCCGCGATCGCGCGGCTCGTGCGCAGCGCCTGGATGGCCGTCGCCACGTTGACCGGCAACATCGTCCGGAAGGTGACGCGCGCCGACTCGTCGCAGCGGCACCGCTACGACGGCACGGCGCTGCTGCTCCTGTTGGCGGCGGTTGTGTCGGGGCTTGCCGTGTTCACGGACATCCAGCTGCCGGGGCTGGGCCTGGTGGACTCGATCGTGATGGGCGCGGCCGGACGGCTCGCGGTCGTGGTTCCGTTCGGGCTGCTCATCGGCGCCGTCGTGCTGTGGCGCTCACCGGACCATCGCATGACGCGTCCGGAAGCTGTGGGCTGGATCCTTGTGGTCGTCGCGCTCCTCGGTACCTGGCACTGTGCCGCCGGGGTGCCCCAGCCGAGCTCGGGGACCGGTATCCGCGATGGCGCCGGCTGGCTGGGATGGGCGGTCACCGCGCCGCTGGCATCCGCCGTGGGAACGGCCGTCACGATGATCGCAATGATCGCGCTGTACGTCGCGGGAGCCTTGATGATCACCGCCACCACCCCGGCCCAGGCCGTCCGGAAGGCCCGCGGCGCAGTCGCGCGGCTGCGGCACAGGTCCGCCTCCCCCCGACGGCGGTCGCGTGGGAACCTCGCAGCCGCCAGCGCCCTGGCCGACGATGGCGACGGGTCTCGGCACGACGCGTTGGGCCAGGAGCCGTTCGAGAGCGCCGTGAGCGTCCAGCCCCGACCGAAAGGCGCGTCCGAGACGTCCCGGCGCCGGTCGGCGAGGCCTGTCGGCGCCGATCCCCTGGACGTGGCCGCCGAGGCTTTTGACACGGCGGACTCCGAGCTGGCGACCCCCGCCCGGCGGTCGCCGGCAACCGCTGACGAGGGTCAGCCGGGCACGTCGGTCGACACCGAGAACCCGTCCTCCGCAGCGGGCGCGAGCGATGTCCCGGCTCCGCATCCCAGGCCGCGGGAGCCGCAGCAACTGCCGCTGTCCGGGGACGTGCTCTACACGCTGCCGTCAGCCGACCTGCTGGTGCCGGGGCCGCCGCCGAAGTCGGGCACCCGCGCCAACGAGCGCGTCGTCGACGCCCTCACCGAGGTGCTCGAGCAGTTCGAGATCAACGCAGCGGTCACCGGCTACACCCGTGGGCCCACCGTCACCCGCTACGAGGTCGAGCTGGGCCCGGGCGTCAAGGTCGAGCGCGTCACCGCGCTCAGCAAGAACATCGCCTACGCCGTGGCCAGCGCCGACGTCCGCATCCTCTCGCCCATCCCCGGCAAGTCCGCGATCGGAATCGAAATCCCCAACGCGGACCGTGAGATCGTGTCGCTGGCCGACGTGCTCAACAGCGCGGTGGCCACCAGTGACTCGCACCCGATGGTGGTGGGCCTGGGCAAGGACGTCGAGGGCGGCTTCGTCACCGCGAACCTCGCCCGGATGCCGCACCTGCTGGTGGCTGGCGCCACCGGCGCGGGCAAGTCGTCCTGCATCAACACCCTCATCACCTCGATCCTCATGCGGGCCACGCCGGAGGAGGTGCGCCTGATCCTGATCGACCCCAAGCGGGTCGAGCTGACCGCGTACGAGGGCGTCCCGCACCTCATCACGCCCATCATCACCAACCCCAAGCGGGCCGCCGATGCGCTGCAGTGGGTGGTGAAGGAGATGGACACCCGCTACGACGACCTTGCGGCGTTCGGCTTCCGGCACATCGACGAGTTCAACAAGGCCGTCCGGCAGGGGAGGATCACCCCGCCGGCGGGCAGCCAGCGCGTCCTGGCGCCCTACCCATACCTCGTGGTGATCGTCGACGAATTGGCCGATCTGATGATGGTGGCGCCGCGCGATGTCGAGGACGCGATCGTCCGCATCACCCAGCTCGCCCGAGCTGCCGGCATCCACCTGGTGCTCGCCACCCAGCGGCCCAGCGTGGACGTCGTGACCGGGCTGATCAAGGCGAATGTGCCGAGCCGGCTGGCGTTCGCGACGTCGAGCGTCACCGACAGTCGCGTCATCCTGGATCAGCCAGGTGCGGACAAGCTCGTCGGGCAGGGCGACGGCCTCTTCCTTCCCATGGGGTCGAGCAAGCCCATCCGACTGCAGGGCGCCTTCATCCCCGCCAACGAGATCCACGCCGTGGTCGAGCACTGCAAGGAGCAGATGGCGCCGCAGTTCCGCGAGGACGTCGTGGCTCCCGCGGCAACTCGGGCCGACGTCGACGAGGACATCGGCGACGACCTGGACCTGCTGTGCAGCGCCATCGAGCTGGTGGTGACCTCGCAGTTCGGCAGCACGTCCATGCTCCAGCGCAAGCTGCGCGTCGGCTTCGCCAAGGCGGGGCGGCTGATGGACCTGATGGAGACTCGCGGCATCGTCGGGCCGTCCGAGGGCAGCAAGGCGCGCGAGGTCCTCGTCACGCCCGACGACTTGCCTGATGTCATCGCGGACCTGCGCGGCGACGGGTGACCGAGCCGACGCCGCGTCGGGTGTCCCTGCTCACCCTCGGCTGCGCCCGCAACGACGTCGACTCCGAGGCGCTCGCCGGGCGCCTGGCCGCCGACGGCTGGCGCCTGGTTGCCGACGACGAGGACGCCGACGTCGTCCTCGTGAACACCTGCGGGTTCATCGAGCAGGCCAAGGCGGAGAGCGTGCAGACGATCCTGGCCGCTGCCGATGATGCCGACGGCGACGGCCCAGCCGTCGTGGCAGTCGGCTGCATGGCCGAGCGTTACGGTGCGCAGTTGGCCGCCGAGCTGCCAGAAGCCACAGTCCTCGGCTTCGACGACTACCCGGCCATCTCTGAGCGCCTGCAGGACATCCTGGCCGGTCGGCCGCCCGAGCCGAGGTTGCCCTCCGACCGTCGCCGCCTGCTGCCGATCAGCCCGATCGAGCGATCCGGATCAGGGCCCGCCGCGCCTGGTCACGAGGTGCTCGGCGGGCACCGCCTGCTCGGCACCGGACCCAGCGCGCCGGTGAAGCTCGCCTCGGGCTGCGACCGCCGCTGCACCTTCTGCGCCATCCCCTCCTTTCGCGGTGCCTTCGTGTCGCGACGCCCGGCGGACGTGCTTGCCGATGTGCGCGCCATGGCGGCCGACGGCGTCCGGGAGGTTGTGCTCGTCAGCGAGAACAGCACCTCCTACGGCAAGGACCTGGGGGATCTGCGGCTGCTGGAGGGGTTGCTGCCGGAGCTCGGGGCCGTGCCGGGCCTGGAGTGGGTCCGGGTGTCGTACCTGCAACCCGCCGAGATGCGCCCGGGGCTGATCTCCGCGGTTGCCCGCACGCCTGGTGTCGCCCCGTACTTCGACCTCAGCTTCCAGCACGCCTCGCGCGCGGTGCTGCGGCGCATGCGCCGCTACGGCGACGGGGCTGCGTTCCTGGATCTGATCGATCGGATCCGAGCTGAGGCGCCCCAGGCCGGCCTGCGATCGAACTTCATCATCGGCTTCCCTGGCGAGACCGAGCAGGAGTTGGCCGAGCTCGCCGAGTTCCTGTCGGCCTCCCGCCTGGATGCCATCGGCGTGTTCGGCTACTCCGACGAGGACGGAACCGAGGCGGCGTCGCTGCCGGGGCACCTCGACCCGGCAGAGGTGGCTGCGCGGGTTGACAGCATCGCGAGCCTGGCCGATGCGGTCATGGCTGATGCGGCCGAGGCCCGCATCGGCCACTTGGGGAGGATGCTGGTGGAGTCGGTCGCCGCCGACGGGTCCGGAGCTGAGGGCCGGTGCGCCCACCAGGGACCCGAGGACGCCACCACGACGCTGCGCCCGACGACTGCCATTGATGTGTCGGTGGGTGATGTGCTCGATGTGCGCTTCATCGACAGCGAGGGGGCCGACCTGATCGCGGAGGTCGCCCGGTGAGCCCGCAGGCCAAGCCGCCGCGGGCGGATGCGCTCGCCTTTCCCACGAGCAACTCGGGACTGGTCAACCTCCCCAACGCCCTGACCGCCTTCCGACTGGTGCTCGTGGTCCCGTTCGGCATCGCCCTGATGTCAGACGGCGGCGCCGACACCACCGGCCGCCTGCTGGCGACGGTGATCTTCATCGTCGCCTCGATCACGGATTGGCTGGACGGCTACTACGCCCGGAAACGTCACATCGTCACGACGTTCGGGAAGATCGCCGACCCCATCGCCGACAAGCTGCTGACCGGCACAGCCCTCATCGGACTGTCCGTCATCGGCGAGTTGCCGTGGTGGGTCACGGTCGTCATCCTGGTGCGCGAGATCGCCGTTACTCTGTTGCGGTTCTGGGTGATCAACTCTGGCGTGATCGCGGCTAGCCGCGGCGGCAAGGCGAAGACGGCCGCCCAGATTCTGGCAATCGTGCTCTACCTGCTGCCGCTGTCCGGAGCGGCCGAAGTCGTGGCCGAGGTCGTAATGGGAATCGCGGTGGTTCTCACTGTGGTAACCGGTATCGACTATGCGGTGCGGGCGGTTCGGCTGCGGCAGGGGAAGACGGTCCGGGGCGTCGGGTGACGAGTTCGGCGGAGCGGGCCGGAGCATCCGACCTGGTGGACGAGCTGGGGCGACGCGGGCTCTGGCTGGCGACGGCGGAGTCGCTTACGGGCGGGCTGGTCGCGGCCGCCGTGGTGGCCGTGCCGGGGGCCTCCAATGTCTTCCGTGGCGGCATAGTCGCCTATGCCACCGACGTGAAGGCGAAGCTGCTGGGCGTGGATGCGGCGCTGCTCGCCGAGCGCGGTCCGGTGGACGCCGAGGTGGCGGCGCAGATGGCTCGCGGTGTGCGGGAGCGGCTCGGGGCGGATGTGGGCATCAGCACCACGGGTGCGGCGGGTCCGGACGCCCAGGGCATGGCACTCCCAGGCACAGTGTTCATTGGGATCGACATGAGTGTGCAGGGTGTTCGCACGGCCTACGTCCGATCGCTTCAGCTGAAAGGTGGCAGAGCCGCCGTCCGCGCCGCCGCGGTGGACGAGGCCTTGGGGCTGGCGCTGGCATCGCTGGCCCCCGGCGGCTCGCACTGATCGCGCAGCAGACTGGGATGCGAGTCAGGCTAGGCCGGGATGGGAGTCAGGCCAGGCGGGGGGTGGCCGGGAACTCGACCCGGGCGACCTTGTCGCTCACCGACCGAAGAACATCGGACAGCGGTACCTCGAGGGCGCCGCAGATAGCGGCGAGAAGCTCGCTCGAGGCCTCTTTCTGGCCGCGCTCAACCTCGCTGAGGTAGCCCAGCGAGACACGCGCCGCTCCGCTGACGTCGCGCAGGGTCCGGCCCTGGTCCAGTCGTCGGGATCGGAGCTCGTCGCCGATCATCGTGCGCAGAACAACCACGGAACACCTCCTCGCGCGTTAAGGATACGACAGCACCAGCCGTCCGCACCTTTCAACCTTCACCGGGGGGCGGGGTATTCCCGAGATCTGCCGCGCCAATCTGAAGGCGCTCAACGGAGCCGCATGCCGCGGGGCGTCCAGACGAACCCGGCCTGCAGGAGTGCGGCACCGGCCGCCGAGTCCGCGATGCCCGCTCCGTCGACACGCTGGATGGACACCGCGCCAAGGCGGCGCGCGCGCACGGCCTCGGCGAAGGCCCCCGCGGCGCTTGCCAGCTCAGCCGGGTCGTCCGTCCACGTCAGCAGCGAGCGGCCGCCGCGCTCCAGGTAGGCGACCGGACGTCCGGACACCAGCACCACCGACGCCCCCGCCTTCCGCGCCGGGCGGTGACCGCTCGCCTCGGCCGCCGCGCGCGCAGGCCAGGGGAGCGCCGCGCCGTAGGGCTGCCCCGGGTCGGCCGCAGCCAGCAGCAGGCCCGTGCCAGCTCCCGCGGACTCCCCAGGCTGGTGGGCGCGAAGCCGGTCGACGGCCGTCGCCGTGGTGAACTGGGCGCCGCCCAGCCCCTCGATGGCGTAGCCGCGGATGCAGCCTCCGGTGGACTCCTCCATCTGACTGAGAACCTTGTAAGCCGTCGTGAAGCCCCCTGGGTAGCGCTCCATGGACAGGGCCCCCCGGGTGAGTACCGCGTGCCTGGCGAGCAGCCATTCGGCCCCTGCCGCCGCGCGGACGGTCGGATCGAGGCTGCCCCGCGGTACCGCGGACCAACGCCCCGGCAGCAGGCTTGCCCTCGCTGCGGTGCGGGAATCCGGCCGCACCCGGCCGCGCCGGACCGCCCCGGGACGGCGGCTCCGCGTGCCTGCGGCCGGCGGCGAGGTCAGCGGCGAGGTCAGTTGCGGCGGGCCGCCGGTCCGGCGCGCCGGGCGTCGGCCGAGGCGGCGCCGGACGGGTTCCAGAGTGTCGTTGCTGATCCATCCCGCCCAGAGCAGCTCGAGCAGCGTGTCGGCCAGAGCGTCAGCGGTGAAACCCTCGGGCTGCGCCGCACTCAGGTTCGCCAGGATCTGGCCGTGGAACCAGCCGCCGCCGACGTCCACGGCGCCCAGCACGGCGGCGGCTAGGTCAGGGTGCGAGACGGAGTCCGCCAGCGGAAGTGCGTCCGGCAGCAGCTCGGGAGCGTCGGCGGGTGCGAAGACGACCCAGCCATCGCCGCCGGGCAGCCCGCCCGCGCCCGTCCAGATCACGTCCCCGGCCGACGTCAGGGAATCGAGCTGCGCAGGGCTGTAGTCGCGAACGCGGCTGGGCAGTACGAGGCTCTCCAGGGCCGACAGCGGGACCGGGCAGCCGGCGAGGCGGTCAATAGCGGCAAAGAGGCCGTCGGCCCCGCGGGCATCGCCGCCCACCCCCTGCCACCTCGGCAGGAACGAGGCGTACTGCGCCTGCGGCACGGGCTCGGCCTCGCGGCGAAGGGCGGCGATGCTCCGACGACGGACGCGGCGCAGCACCTCGGTATCGCACCACTCGCGGCCGGCGCCCCCAGGTCGGAACTCGCCCGTGACGACGCGGCCCGTGCCGCTCAGCCGCTCCAGCGTGTCCTCCGCGACGGCCCGTCCGATCCCCAGGTTGGCCGCCGCCTCGTCGGCGGTGAACGGCCCATGCGTTCGCGCGTACCGTGCGAGCAGGTCACCGAGGGGATCGGACACTGGTTCCGTGAAGGCGGTGGGCACGCCGACGGGCAGGGCTGTCCCCAGGGCGTCGCGCAGCCGGCCGGCGTCTTCCACGGCCGCGAAGCGCTGCTCGCCGGCGATCCGGACCTCGATGGCGCGCCTGGCCGCCACCAGCGCCCGTGCCCATCCTGGGTCCGCCCCGCGCAGTACGAGGTCGGCGTCGGCCAACGGTCCCAGCACCCGGAGTGCGTCAGCAAGGTCTTCGACGTCGCGCAGCGGACGCTCGGCGGTTCGCCAACCGACCTCCGCCGCGACTGCAGCCATCGCCTCGGCGTCCAGCAGCTCGCGCAGCTCGACGGTCCCCAGGAGCTCGGCCAGCAGCGAGGAATCAAGGGCCAGCGCCTGCGCGCGTCGTTCTGCCAGAGGGGAATCGCCCTCGTACATGAAGGCCTCGACGTATCCGAACAGCAGCGACCGCGCGAACGGGCTTGGCTGCTCGGTGGATACCTCTCGCAGGGCGATGGAGCCGTTGCCCAGACCGGTGAGCAGCTCGCGCAGGGCCGACAGGTCGTAGACGTCCTGCAGGCATTCCCGCATGGCTTCCAGCACCACCGGGAACCCCGGGTACTCGGCCGCGATGGCGAGCAGCTGGGCGCTGCGCCGACGCTGTTGCCACAGCGGAGCGCGCTTGCCGGGTTGCCGACGCGGGAGCAGCAGCGACCGCGCGGCGCATTCCCGGAAACGGGCGGCGAACAAGGCGCTGCCGCCCACCTCAGCCGTCACGATGCGATCGACCTCGCCGGGATCGACGAGAACGGCTGCGCGGACGTCGTCCCAGACCACGTCGTCCTCGCCGTCCGGAATCCGCAGCACGATGCCGTCGTCGCTGTGGAACGCCGCGACGTCCACGCCCAGCTGTTCGCGCAGCGCCGCCGCGGCGGCCAGGGCCCATGGCGCGTGCACGGCTGCGCCGAAAGGGGAGTGCAGGACCACCTGCCAGTCGCCGAGCTCGTCGCGAAAGCGCTCCAGCAGCAGCGCGCGATCGGTTGGCAGCGCCCCGGTGGCGGCGAGCTGCTCTGACAGGTACGCGGTCAGGTTCGCGGCGGCGAGCTCGTCGAGCCCCTCGCCGCGCAGCCTCTCCACGGCCTCGGACGGGGACAGGGCGCTGACCTCGCGCACGAACGCACCCATGGCCCGGCCCAGCTCCGCACCCCGACCCAGGGCGTCGCCGTGCCAGAACGGCATGCGTCCGGGGACGCCCGGCGCGGGGGACACCAGCACTCGGTCGTGGGTGATGTCCTCGATGCGCCAGCTGGCGGCCCCGAGCGCGAACACGTCGCCGACGCGCGACTCGTAGACCATCTCCTCGTCCAGCTCGCCCAGCCTGCCGCCTGCGCCGCCGGCTAGGTACACGGCGAAGAGCCCGCGGTCTGGGATGGTCCCGCCGCTGGTGACCGCCAGCCGCTGGGCCCCCGGCCGACCGCTGATCACGTCGCGGTCGCGGTCCCACACCAGCCTGGGCCGCAGCTCGGCGAACACGTCGGACGGGTAGGCGCCGGCGAGCATCTCCAGCACGGCCAACCACGACGACTCGGGCAACGACTGGAACGGCGCCGCGCGGCGCACCAGCGCTGCCAGGTCGTCGACCTGCCAGTCGTCCATCGCGGCGGCGGCCACGACATGCTGTGCGAGGACGTCCAGCGGATTCTCCCCGATGCGCAGGTGCTCGATCCGGCGCTCGCGCATGTGGCTGGCCACGACGGCCGCCTGCAGCAGGTCGGCGCGGTACTTGGGGAAGATCCGACCGCGGCTCACCGCGCCCACATGGTGCCCCGCGCGTCCCACTCGCTGCAGCCCGGCGGCGATCGTGGGTGGGGACTCCACCTGCACCACGAGGTCAACTTCGCCCATGTCGATGCCTAGCTCCAGGCTGCTGGTCGCCACCACGGCGGGCAGCCGCCCGGCCTTCAGGTCCTCCTCGATAAGCGCGCGCTGCTCCTTGCTGACCGAGCCGTGGTGGGCGCGGGCGATCACGGGCGCGGTGGCGTCTGCCGCCGGCGCGGCGCGGTCCGCGGCGATCTCGTTCAGGCGGCTCGTCAGGCGCTCGGCCAGCCGACGGGAGTTGACGAACACCAGGGTGGAGTGGTGCTCGGCGATGAGGTCGGCGACCCGCTCCTCGACATGCGGCCAGATGGACCCGGCGCTCCCCGCGGCAGCACCGGCGACCGACCCGTCCGGCGCTGCCAGCGTCGGCCCGAGCTCGCCCAGGTCCTCGACGGGGACGATCACGGAGATGTCCAGCTCCTTCTGCGCCGGCTCGGCGACGATCCGCACCGGCCGGCCGCCGCCCAGGAATCGCGCCATCTCCGACGCGGGGCGAACCGTGGCGGAGAGGCCGATCCGGGCTGCGGGCCCGGGCAGCAGGGCATCGAGCCGCTCGAGCGAGACCGCGAGGTGCGCCCCCCGCTTGGTGCCGGCGACAGCGTGGATCTCGTCGATGATGACCGTCCGCACGCCGCGCAGGGACTCCCGGGCGGCCGAGGTGAGCAGCAGGAAGAGTGACTCCGGCGTGGTGATGAGGATGTCCGGCGGGGTGCGGGCCAGCCGCCGGCGCTCGTCGGGCGGCGTGTCCCCGGTTCGCAGCCCCACGGTGATGTCGGGAGGTTGGCCGCCCAGCCGCGCTGCCTCCTGGCGCAGTCCCGCAAGTGGCGCCCGCAGGTTGCGCTGTACGTCCACGGCCAGGGCTTTCAGCGGGGAGATGTAGAGCACGCTGGTCCGCTGTTCCCGCGCCGGTCGGCCTTGGGCGGTGTTGCGGGTGCTGAGCTCGTCGAGGGCGCTGAAGAAGGCTGCAAGCGTCTTGCCCGACCCCGTGGGGGCGATGACGAGCGCCGAGTCGCCCGAACGGATCGCCTTCCAGGCGCCGATCTGCGCCGGCGTCGGGGCCTCGAATGCGCCCGCGAACCATGCTCCTGCCGCCGGCGACATGGCCGCGAGTGCGTCGTCGCCGTCAGCCGCGCGGGTATCGGCCGAGCGGGACGCGTCCATGGCCTCATCCTGCCCGCTGGGTCCGACACCCCGCGCACCTCGCCGTGGCGGTGATCTAATTGCCCACGTGCGGATGACGGAGTTCTGGCACCGGATGGAGGGCGCCCTGGGCCCTGGTTATGCCCAGTACTGGGCGGACAACCACGTGCTGGCCGAGCTGGGCGGGCGCACCGCCAGCGAGGCACTGGCGAACGGGACCGGGGCCAAGACCGTGTGGCGGGCGGTCTGGGCGGAGTTGGGCTTGCCGCCGCGGGAGCGATGACGGCCTAGGTCGGCGACGCTCGGCGGGTGCGGTCCGCCGCAGACCGCAATGCGTCGCAGGCTCGTGGCAGGATTCACGCATGGGTTTCTTCGACGAACGCGACCTCAACGCTCTGGATCACTCGGGACGTGCTGCGCTGCTGCTCTCCGCGGTGGCATCGGGGCGGTCCTACCAGCCCAACCTGCTCACGCGGAACACGGTTGACCAGGCTGTGATCACCGGCGTCTCCGCCGCTGCGGGTTACGGCCTGGGGATCTCGGTCCACTCGATGCTGGCCGCGGTGTCGCGCCGGTTCGGCGGCGGGCGCACCAACGTGGCCACGCTGGCTGCCGTGGATGCCACCGCGGCGGCCGCCGGACTGGGTGTGGCCGCGGCTCTGCGATGGCGCGAGCACGAGCCTGCCCGCCGTCCGATCGGCCGTCTCGCGGCCGGCAGCGTGGCGGCGGCGGGGAGTGCGGGATTGGCGTCGATCGGGCTGGGGATGCTCCTCAAGGGGCGGGGCATGGGGCTTCCCATGCTCGGCGCCTCAGCTGTTGCGGGGGCGGGATCCTGGCTCTACACCCGTCCCTGGAAGCAGGCGCCGGGCTCGCTCGTGGCGCCCGGCAAGTTCTTCGAGGACGACGTGCGCGAGGTCTCGCCGATGACGGCCGGTGCCATCGGGGTCGTCGTGACGCTGCTGTCGTTCGGGCTGGCCCGCGGCGAGGCGGCGCTGAGCAGGGGCTTCGCGCACAGCGCGAGCTTCGTGCTGGGCGGATCCCCGGCTGAGCACCGCACTCTGGGACGTGTCGGCGCCACTGCGGCCACCTACGGCCTGGGATGGCTGGCCGTGACGACGGTCGCGGCCAAGCTCACCCGAGGGGGCGAGGGTATGGAGCCCGCGCACGCCACGCCGCCTGCCACGCCCGAGGTGACGGGCAGCCCCGCGTCCGGGGTCGCCTGGGACACGCTGAGCCGCGAGGGCCGGCGTTGGCTCAGCATGGCGCTCACCCCGGCGGGTATCGACGCCGTGATGGGCACGACGGATGCCAAGCAGCCCATCCGCGTGTATGCGTCGTTGGGCGGATCGGCCACCCCCCACGAGCGGGCGCAGGCTCTGCTGGACGAGGTCGACCGCACCAACGCCCTTGACCGGAGGGTCTTCGCGCTCTTCTCGCCGACCGGTTCCGGCTACGTCAACTACGTCGCAGACGAGACTCTGGAGTACCTGACCGGTGGCGACTGCGCCAGCGCCGCCATCCAGTACTCGGTGCTGCCGTCGTCGCTGTCGCTGACCAAGGTGGGCACCGGCACCGACCAGACGAGGATGGTGCTGGACGGCCTCAACAAACGGCTCGCGGAGCGCGACCCGAAGGACCGGCCCGTCTTCCTGCTGTTCGGGGAGTCGCTGGGCTCGCAGGTCAGCGAGGAGATGTTCCGCGGCACGTACACCTTCGGGCTGGAGGGTTCCGGCTTCGACTCGGCGATCTGGATCGGCACCCCGGACGCCACGGAGTGGCGGCGCGAGGTCTGGGGGGAGCGGACCGTTGCCGAGCCGCCCGAGGTGGGGCCCGGCGCGCTCTTCCTGCCGCGGGCCATCAAGGACTGGAAGGCGCTGCCCGCTCAGGATCGGGCCAACGTGCGGTACCTGGCGCTGCAGAACGGCGACGACCCGATCCCGAAGTTCGGGGCCGAGGTGGTGTGGCGACGGCCGCCGTGGCTCGGGCCGGAGGAACAGCGGCCCCCGGGCTCCCCGCACGGGACCAGCTGGACGCCCGTGACCACGTTCTTCGCCACATTCATCGACATGATGAACGCCCTCACCCCGACCCCGGGGATCTTCGCCGAAGGCGGCCACGACTACCGCGACGTCCTGCCCGACATCATCAGCGAGGTGTGGCGCCTGCCGCGCACCCAGCCCCAGCGCGACCGCATCGAGTGGGCGCTCCGACTGCGCGAGCGGGCGTGGGAGATCAACCGTCGCTGGGCGGCGGCCAACGCGAAGTCCGGCGACGAGCGGGACCAGGCCCGGCAGGAGGTGCTCACCACGCTCGGCAAGTGGCGCGGCGAGGACGGGCCGACCACCGAGGACGACTTGGAGGAGTTGCTCCGTGTGGGGCTGCAGCCGGAGCCGCCGGCAACCGGCCCGCTGCCCGTGTATCCGAAGGGGCCCTCACACCGGGAGCATGCCGCGCCCAGCCACGCCGGCTAGGTCCTCGGAGCCGGCTGGCGGGGTCCGGGTCCCCGTCGGCGCAGGACCACCCAGGTGAAGCTCTGCCCGGCGTCCCACGGCGTCGTGTGGAGGTGTGCCTCGGTCGCCTCGAGGTCGAAACCGTCCGCGAACAAGCGGGCCAGATCGTCGGCGGAGTAGCGGGCGGTGGGCAATCCCGAGCACTGCCGCGGGCCGTCGGGCGCGAATGTCCCCATCACCAGGGCGCCTCCCGGCTCGACCCCTTCCGTCGCCGCGCGGACATAGGCGTCGCGGTCGGTCCCGTCCACCAGGAAGTGGAAGACTGCGCGGTCGTGCCACAGGAGCCGGCGTCGGTCGGGTGTCCAGGTGCGGATGTCGGCCACCTGAAGCTCGATGGCTGCCGGGTCGCCGCCGCTCGCGGCGAACGAGGCGGCCAGGTCGGCGAGCGCCGTGGCGGACACGTCCAGCACCGTCACGTCCCGGCATCCCGCGGCCGCCAGGGCACCGGCGAGCCTTGACCGCCCGCCCCCGACGTCGATCACCGACGCGGGATTCGGCGCGGCCGCGCGCAGCAGGCGCAGCGACGGTTCGGGCGCCGGCTGATACCAGCTCACCCCGTCCTCGCGGTGGCCTGCATAGACCTCGTCCCAGTGCTCGCCTGCCGACGGGGCCGCCGGGGCCGTCACGAGTCGAAGACCAGCGTCGGCTGCAGCCGGGCGGCGTTCAGGCGGCGCTGCCGACCAGCCAGGGCCGTGGTGATGGCGAGGCACACGACGGTCACCCCGAGCAGCACGGCGGCGTCGGTCCAGAGGAAGGGCGTGAGCGGGCCGCCGGCCATGCTGCGCCGTATCCCGTCGACCGAGTAGGACATCGGCATGAAGGGGTGCAGCCAGATGAAGATGCGCTGCAGCGACTGCAGCGGGAAGGTGCCGGCCGATGCCGTGGCCTGCACGATGAAGAGCAACAGCGCCGCAATCACGCCCCCGGCGCCGAAGGCCACCTTGAGGAGCTGCACGATCGCCAGGAAGCACGCCGCCGAAAGCAGCAGGATGCCGAGGAAAGGCAGCCAGGCGGCCACCTTCATGCCGAGCAGGACGACGACGAGAGCCACCAGGGCGACCTGCCCCACGGCGAGCACGAAGGCAGGGGTCCAACCGCTCAAGGCAGCCTTGATCGGCGCGAACCCGAAGTCGAGCAGGCGACGGCTGACGGGCGCGAGGAACAGGAAGAGCGCGACCGCGCCCACGAACAGCCCGATCGGGATGTAGTAGGGAGCGAAGCCCTCGCCTAAGTACTGCACCGCGTTCTGGCGCTGGTTCACGACGTCGATGGGCTGCGCCAGCACCTTGGTGAGCGTCGCGCGCTGGGCATCCGAGATCGGGGGAACCTGCGCGGCCGCCGCCGACAGACCCTGGAAGAGGGTTGTGGACTCGGGGACGGTCTGGCTGTCCAGCGTGGTCTGCGTGGCAGCCGCGCTGGTGGCCGTCTGCTGCGCCGAGGAGAGAAGGCCGGCGGCAGCCGCCTGCGCGGACGCGGCCTTTCCGGTGGTCGCCTGGACGTCGGCGTCGAGCTTCTTCACCGCCGTGCCGACGGCGGCCCCCTTGGTGGCGGCCTGGGCCATGGGCGCCAGCACCACAGTGTTGTAGTTGGTGCGGATGGCGCCGAGCTGGGCTGCGAGGTCGGGCAGGTTCTTGGCGGTCAGCTGCTGCTGCAGCGCGGCGAGGTTGCTGTCGATCGCCTTTGCCCCGCTGGACATCGCCGACACGGAGGTCGTCAGGTCCTGGACGGAGGCGGCGAGGGCGGTGACCTCCTGCGGCAGCGGCTTGCCCGCGGTCACGGCGTCCGCCGCGGCCTTGGCAGCGGCATCACCGGCCGTGGCGACCTGGTTGGCCTGCTCGGTGGTGGTGGTGGCCTGCGCCTGAGCCTGCTTCGCCGAGTCGTTGACGGCCTTGGCGCCGGCCACTGCGGTCTCGCCCTGCTTCTTCGCCTGCGGCAGGGCGCCGTAGACCGTGTCGATGAAGTTGAGGGAGAGTTTGGCGCCGATGTCCTTCTCGACGCTGACCATGGCGTCGGCCGCCAGATCGCCGGCCAGGTAGTTGGTCGCGTCGTTGGTGTACGCGTCGATCGTCGCCTGCTCGGGAGCATCGGTCCGCAGGCTCGCGACGTTGGCGCTGAAGTCGGCGGGGATGCGGAAGACGACGGCGAAGCGCCCGGTGTCCAGGCCTGCCTGGGCGTCGGCCATGTCGGTCTGCGTCCAGCTCAACGACGCCTGCGAGAGCATCTCCTGCGCCAGCTTCTTGCCGGCGTCGACGGTTGCCCCACCCACGGTAGCCGGGACGTCCTCGTCCACCAGCGCGGCTGGCAGGTCGGCGGTGTTGCCGACAGGGTTCCAGTTCGACCAGATGGTCAGACCTGCCGTGACGGCCGCGGTGAGCAGCAGCAGGACGAGTCCGACGGCGATCCGCGGCCCGCGGAACCAGCGGGTCAGGCCGTGGGTGATGCTGGAGCCGATCATCGCGCTGCCTCCAGGGAAGCCGGGACGGGTATGACGAGGTTCATGAACTCGTGGCGGTCAGGGGCGGCCACGACGACCACCCGGCCGCTGGCGGCGAGCTGGCGCAGGAGGGTCCACAGTTCGTCGCTGGCCTGGTGTCCGGCCACCCTCGACAGGTCGGTCACGATCAACGACGCTCCCGACGCCGCCCCCATCGCGATGCCCAGGCGGAACCTCTCCTCGACGTTGAGGTCTCGGATGCGGGCATCCACGCGGGAGGTGAGGCCGGTGGCCATGAGCGACCAGTCGGCTGACTGTCGGGTGGAGCCGTCTGCGCTGGGTCGGCTGACCTCGGCCAGCGTCTCGTGGACGGTGAGGAGCGGGTCCAGGTGTTCCTCCTCCGGCACGCCGCCGAGGCTGACGGACTCGGGCGACCCCTGGATGACCACCGAGCCGGTCACGGGGCCGAACCGGCCTGCCAGCGCCAACAGCACGGCGTCGAGGTCGGTGCCGGCTGGCCCCACGACGCCGACGACCTGGCCGTCGAACGCGCTGGCGGTGAAGTCGCGCAGGAGCACCCGGCCGCCGAGGCTGACGCCCAGTCCCGACCACTCGGCGCGCGCTGGTGGGCCGCTGGGCGGGGCTCCGCCCGGCGGCGGACTGACCGAGTATCCCGGCGGCGGCCCTGCGGCGTTTGGTTCCATGTCCTCAGGCTAGGGCTGCATCGACCTGCCGTGCAGAGTCATTGGTCCACTCGGAGTCCAGGCTGGGCACCGCCGACGCCGCTGTCGGCCAGGGCGAGGGCGAGGGCCGCCGCGGGGGTGGTCGGACGGCCGAACAAGTACCCCTGGCCGATCTGGAACCCAGCTGCGATCAGCGCATCCCGCTCCGACTCGGTCTCGACCCCCTCGACGATGAGCTCCAGGTCCAGCGCCGACACGAGCTCCACCAGTGCGCTGAGGAAGACCTCGTGTCGGTGCCCCCCGTCGGCCAGCCGCACGACGAACTGCCGGTCCACCTTGACGACGTCGACTGGCAAGCCCTCGAGTTGCGTGAGGGACGAGTAGCCGGTGCCGAAGTCGTCCAGTGCCAGCCGGATCCCCGCGGCCCGCGCCCTGCCCAGCGACTCGGCTACGAGGGGCACGTCGATCAGGCTGTGCTCGGTGAGCTCGAGCGACAAGCAGCGCGAGGGGATGCCCTCGCGGGCGATGGTGGCGATGATGTCGTGGATGAACATCGGGTCGCGCAGCTGCTGGGCGGTGACGTTCACCGCCATGCTGATGTCGTCGCGGAGCCCGGCGGCCCGCCACTGGGCGAGGGTCCGCGCCGCCTCGGCGACCACCCAGCGGCCGATACCCAGGATGTCGCGGGTCTCCTCCGCCATCTCCAGGAAGTGCTCCGGGCCGATCAGCCCGTGCTGCGGGCGATCCCACCGGATGAGCGCCTCGAATCCCTCGATCCTGCCGTCGGCCATGTCCACGACGGGTTGATAGAGCAGGCGGAGCTCCTCCTGGTCCACCGCTTTGCGCAACGCCTTGCTCAGGTGCAGCCGGCTGTGGGCGGCGGTCGCCAGCTCGTCGTCGAAGGCGTGCCAGCGCCCGCGTCCATCCTGCTTGGCCCGGTACATGGCCAGATCGGCCTCGCGCAGCAGCTCGTCGGCGCTGCTGTCCGGCCGCAGCTGCGAGATGCCGATGCTCGCCTCCACCCATACCGGGGTGTTGCTGATGGTGAACGGTTCCGCAAGCGACACCAGCAGGCGTTGCGCCAGCTGTTCGGCCGCGGCGTCGTCAGGCAGGTCCGGGCACAGCACGACGAACTCGTCCCCGGCCAGTCGGTACACCCGGTCGTTCTGCCGCACGGCGCCCTGGAGCCGCGCGACCACCTCTATCAGCAGCCGGTCCCCGGCCTCGTGGCCCAGGGTGTCGTTGACGTCTTTGAAGCGGTCGAGGTCGACGAACAGCAGGCTGAGTCGCTCGGTGTCCCTGTCGCGCGGGCTGATCCGCCGGCGCTCGGTCACGGCGGACTCCAGCTCTGCCATGAGGGTCGCGCGGTTGGGCAGGCCGGTCAGGGAGTCGTGGCGGGCCTGTTGCACCAGTGCCGCCGAGCTGCGGTCGCGCTCGATCGCGATGCGCAGCAAGTCGGCGCACGACTCGGCCTCCTCGACACCCTGGTCGGACAGCGGCTGCCGGGCGTAGACCTCGATCACGCCGGTCTCGGCGGGCGCCTCGCCGCAGAGCCCGTCGAGCGTGCGCGACCAACGGGGCACCTCGCTGGCACCGGGTGGGGCGTCCTCGGGGAAGACGGCGAGCACGATCGACCCGCACCGGACCTGGCCGACCGCATCGTCCGTCGTGAGGGCGGCCAGTCTCGCCACCACGGGCACGATCGCCTGCACCTCGGCGCCGGTGGCGATCGAGTCCAGCACGCGGGACTGCTCCTCCAGGACCAGGGCGGTTCGGCCGAGCTGGGCGCGCGCGGTGTTGAGCCGGGACTCCTCGGCGGCGAGGCGACGCTTGGCCCGGCGTTGGTTGCGCACCGTCAGCGTGGCGATGGTCGCGATGAGCGCCAGCGCCGTGACGACGGTGGCGATGGTGAGCAGCGTGAGCTCCAACTGTTCCTCGGCGCGGCGCTCGGCGAGCTCCTTGGAGCGCTGCGAGGCGCTGCGCTCGTACTCGGTGAAGAGCTGCTTTCCGCGGGTGTTCAGCGCGATCAGGGGTGGCTCGATCAACAGTGCCCATTGGTCGCGATCCGAGGCCTCGAGGGTGCCGCTGGGCATCTCCTGCAGCTGCGCGTCGAACTGGCTCAGGGCGGTGCGCAGGCCGACATCGGACTTCGCCGGGTTGTCGCCCTGGTCGCTGGCGACGGCCAGCCGTCGCTCGAGCAGCGCCCGGGCCACCTGCACATCGCGCCGCGTCGACGTTCCGGCCAGATACTCGTTGGCCGTGATCAGGAGGTTGTCCACCTCGCGCTGGGTGAACACGAGGTCGGCGGCCGCGGACTCGGTCGACAACGCGAACTGGGCCTGCTGCGAGGCTTGCCGGGTCGCCGTGATCGAAGATTCCAGCAGGAGCGCCGTCAGCACGACGAGGACCACTGCGAGGGCCGAGATGGCAACCCTCCACCCGAGGCTGCCCCGGCTGCGGTTTGCGCTCATGAGTCGCTTGGGCCGGCCATGGGGTTACTGCTGCTGGATTGTCTCGAGGCTCCAGTTCCAGGCATCGAGGTTGCCGAACTGCGCGGTGCCGGTCGGGAACACGATGCGGACCGGGCCGCCCTCGGTCAGCGGGATGTCCTTGCCGTCCACCTTGTAGGCGACAAGGGCCTGCGCATCGGTGAACTGCGAGGCGGGGGCGGCGTAGGCATAGTCGTTGAGCGCCACCGTGTTGACCGTGGCGGTGCTCGGGATGGCCGCCAGCGCCAGCAGCGCCGACATGGGCACGCCGGTGAACGTCTCCTGCTTCTTGACGAAGGGCTCCTCGATCGTGATCGTCTGCGAGTCCATGGCCTGCAGCTGGGCATACGTCAGCTGGACCTGCTTGCCGTCCGCCCCCTGGATCGTCAGGACGGCGTCATCGGGACCAGGGGGATCCACCGCCGGGGCGGAGCCATAGGGGTTGGACGCGCTGGCCGAGGCTGAGGCAGATGCGGAGCCCGATGCGGTGGACCCGTCGGACGCTGACCCCCCGCAGGCACCCATGAGCATCGCGCCGCCGAGCAGCAGGGCCACGGCTGTGGCGCCCCTGGCGGTCGTGGATGATCGCATGACGACACCCTAGGCGATCGGTCGGCGACGCTGAGCAGGCGCGCCACCGCCGGCCCGCGCCCCTATCGTGGTGGCCGGTGAGGAGGTTCATGGCTGGTTGGGGTCCACCCTCGTCGGCTGCCGTCGCGGCGGCGGCAGCGGTGCTGCTCGTCAGTGGCTGCAGCATGCTCCGCGCAGCAGCCCCGACCGATGCCTCGCCCAGCGCTTCGGCGCCTGCAGTCGCGCGGGCCTCCAGCCCGAAGGCGTCTGCCGCCGCAGCCTCCACGTCGCCTCGGGCGGACGAGGCCGGCTGCGTCTCGGCCGCATCCCAGGTCCACTCCGGGGATCTGGGCCTGGTTGCGGTCGGGGAGTACGTCTACCGCTCGGTCGACTGCGCCGCCCCGACCGGCATGGGCGACCAGCTGGCCGCCAGGGCGATCGTCCCCGAGTTCACCCAGATGGCCTCCCAGGCCGGGGTGTCGCTGCAGTTGCAGGACACTGCGGGTGGGACGTCGCTGAGCCTCTACGCCGACGACGGCTCCTGCGTCCTCACCGTCAGCGAGCGCCCGCGCGCGAAGACGCTGACCTGTGGGTAGGGCGGTGCTGGGCCGAAGTCAGGGCTGAATCTGGGGCTGAGGCTCTGGTTGCCGCTGAGCCCTGCGCTCCCGCCAGCGCCGGCGCAGGCGCCAGCCCAGCCAGGCCATCGCCGCGAGCAGCACGAGCACGAGCACCGGCACGAAGATCGCCGCCAGCGTCAGGACCACCGACGTGATGTCCTCAACCGTGCTGACGACAGGGGCCCCGACGCCGCCGGTGCTGACGTTGACGACGGGTCGGGCCGCGGCCTTCGCGCCGTGGACGGTGCCTGCGGTCACCATCCCGGCTATCAGGGCAGCCGCCTGGGTCCAAGTGCTGTCCGCCCCGAAGGCGGCCGCGAACAGCACCGCGCCGGAAGCTGGCCGCATGAGCGTCTGCACGACGTCGTTGATCGAGTCGACCGCCGGGATCTTGTCGGCGAGGACTTCGACCGCCAGCAGGACGGCGAGGATGACGAGGGCAGGGGTGGAGGCCAGCACGTCATAGGGCGGGGCCAGCGTGAAGACCTCGAAGTGCGCCAGCAGGCCGGCTATCAGCAGCGGGATATAGGCGTTGAGCCCCGCGGCCGAGGCGAGGCCGATCCCGGTGAGCAATAGCGCCGAGCTCTCCACCGGACCATGGTATGCGCTCGCGGGGCGTCGGCGGGTCGCACGGGCCGCGGCGCACGTTGCGGGTAGCGTCGGTCATTCCACTGGCACATCGAACGGAGTTGGCACATGCTTGCACGCCCAGGGCGGCAGTCTGGGGCGGTGGCGTCCCCCGCAGTTTCCGCAGTTGTCGCAGTGGCGGTCGGGCTGGTGCTGGCCGGTTGCGGCTCGGGCGGGGGAACCGCTGCTGGGAGTGCGAGCTCTAAGGCCACCGCGTCGCCGCGGGAGGCCAGCGTGAGCGCATCGGCCTCGGCGCTGCCATCGTTCCCGCCTGTGGCCGACGGCGCCTCGCTGAAGCTCACCACCAACCAGGGCGACATCACCATCGCCATGGACCCCAAGGCCCCCGTCACAGACGCGTCGATGGCCTATCTGGCGGGCAAGGGTTTCTTCAACGGCACCAACTGCCACCGGCTCACCACGCAGGGGATCTTCGTGCTCCAGTGCGGCGATCCCAAGGGCAACGGCACCGGTGGGCCGGGCTACGAGATCCCGGACGAGAACCTGCCCGCCAACGGGGCCAACAACTACCCGGCAGGCACCGTCGCGATGGCCAACTCCGGGCCTGACACCAACGGCTCGCAGTTCTTCATCGTCTACAAGGACACCACCCTCCCGCCGGACTACACCGTGTGGGGGAAGGTGACGTCGGGCATGGACGTCGTCGACAAGGTCGCCGCCGCCGGCGTCCAGGGTGGCGCCATGGACGGCCCGCCCGCCCTCCCCATCACCATCGAGACCGCCACCGTCAGCTGACGTCGGCGAGGACCCGGGCGAGCCAGCCAGCCGCCAGCGTGAGCCATTGCGCCGCCCGCGGCTCGATCTGCTCGGCCCGGCCGGCGGTCACTGCATCTGCCAGGGCAAGGCCGTGCGGTCCGTCGCTGAACACATGCAGTTCCTGTGCCACGCCGGCCCGGGCAAGCGCGAGCGACATCAGCAGCGACTGTGACACCGGCACCAGGGCGTCTGCCGCCGTGTGCCAGAGGAACGCCGGCGGCATGGCGGAGGTCACCAGCCGGGAGGGGCTCAGCCGCACGAGCGTCTCCGGGTCCGGTTCGCCGACCCCGAAGAGGGCCATGTTCCCCTCCCGCCAGTGGCTGCGGCGGACCTCGTCGCCGGAGGCCTCGACCGCTGCCCGGCAGTCCTCGTAGTCGGTGACCGGGTAGCCCAGAACGAGGGCGGCGACTCGCAGGTCAGCCGTGGGCACGCCGGTGAGGACGGCGGTAGCTGGGTCGTGCCAGGTCGTGCCGAGCATCGCGGCCAGGTGGCCGCCGGCGGAGAACCCGCAGAGCACCAGGCGCTCGGTGTCCACCAGCCACTCCACGGAGTGGCTCCTGATGGTCGCCAGCGCAGCCGCCAGGTCCACCAGCGGGCCGGGAAACACGGCTCCGGGGTTGGGCGCACCGGTGCGCGACGAGCCGTCCAGCAACGGACCCGGATAGCCGACCGAGTAGCGGAGCACGAAGCAGTGGTAACCCAGGGATGCCCAGCGCAGGGCTACCGGCTCGGCCTCGCGGTCCGAGGTGCTCAGATAGCTGCCTCCGGGAAGCACGACGACCGCGGGCCGCCGGCGCCCCGACTGGAACTCGCGGGAGTCGTCGAGCAGGTAGCACGTCAGCGTCACGCCGGGCGCCTCGGCGCGGGGCTCCACCTGGAAAGACCTCATGACGGGGTCAGCCCCGCTCAGGGGAGATGCGTGCGGCGAGCTCGGCGAGACCGGGGCCGGCCAGCTCGGCCAGCGCCGCGGGGCGCCCGGCGACGGCCAGCAGCAGGGATTCGCCCGGTCCGGACACGACGCTCCCATCGGGATCGCCGCCGGCCCACGCGACATCGTCGGCCTCGAGGCGCAGGCCCGACACCCGATCCGCCGGGACCACCCCGCGCGCCTTGCCAGAGGCGACGTAGTCCAGCGCGATGCGCAGACGCTGCTCGGGGATGTCGCGCGTCAGCCCCAGCGGAACACGCATGTCGCCGCCGTGGATGAGCAGATCGGTCAGGGGTGCCTCTGGTCCCGCCCCCGGCGGCGTGAAGTGGCTGTCGGCGTGCTGCCGCAGGCCGGCGACGATGTCCGCGGTGCTGCGCGCGGCGACGCCCTTGGTGAGGGATCGGTTGGCGCCGTCCCAGTTGAGGCCATGGGTGACCATGGCGAGGACCACCTTGGGCATCGGGGTGACCAGCGGCATCAGCAGGTGGGCGCCGACGTCGTGCACGGTCCAGCCCTCGCAGAGGCTGGGCGTCGCCAGCTGGTCGGCGTCCAGGCCCGCCAGGAACTCGGCAGTCACGCGCCGCTCGGCGGCGATTTCGTCGAAGATCTCCATAGTCCGCCCAGGCTATGCTCAGCGCACCGGGATGCGCCGGTCGGGCGGTCGGTCCGGCGATGGCGCCGGCGGCGGGAGGTATGGCGGGTGGCCCAGACTGCTGCGACGCCTGCGTCGGCGAAACCGGGTGAAGCCGCGGGGCGGGGTCGCGGGCTGCTCGTTGCCGCGGTCGCCACCCTGGCGGGGGGCCTGCTTGTGCTCCTCGCGGCGGTCCTGGGCGGGCTGAGTGCGGGGGCGTCGATCATCGGGCTGCTCGGGGCCGACGCGATCGCCGCCCCGAGCGAGGCGACGTTCGACTTCGACGCCGGCGAATACTCGGTGTATCAGAGGGCGGACGGCACTGCAGTGCAGTTGGCTCCGGCGTCCATCTCGATCTCAGGTCCATCGGGGGCCGTCACGGTGCGTGGCGCGGGTCCCACGGAGACGCTCTCCCGTGGAGCGCTGGTGTTCGAGTCAGTCGCCCGGTTCACCATCGAGGAGGCGGGCCGCTACACCGTGCGGATTCAAGGATCCGAGGCCACCGAGGTCGTGATCGGCCCGAGCCTGGCCGCCGTCCTGACGAGCGCCGTGCCGTGGCTGGTGCTCGTGGCCCTGGGCCTGCTGGTGGCGCTGGTGGGCCTGGGCCTGCTCATCGCGGCGATGGTGCGGCGGCGCCGACCGGCTCCGGTGGCGAGCGCCACCCCGGTGCCGGAGCGCGCGCCGCCGGCGGGGTGGTACCCGGACCCCGCCGGCGGCGCAGCGCGCCAGCGCTACTGGGACGGCAGGGCCTGGACCGACTACACGGCTTGACGAAAGGGTTTGCTCGAAAACCAGTGCGAACGGTCGGATCGATCTGCCAGAGTTCGCCCATTCCGAATGGGCGATGGAGGTAGCTATGCAGTGGGTGTGGACAATTCTGGGCGCGTTGCTGGCCGGGTGCATCATCGGGCCGCTGGCACGGCTGGTGATGCCGGGCAAGCAGAACGTCAGCGTCTTCATGACGATCGTCATCGGCGCCGTCGGTGCCCTCGTGGGCGGCGTGATCGCCACGTGGCTGGGTGTCGGCGACACTCGCGGGATCGACTGGATCAAGCTCGCGATCGAGGTCATCGTGGCCGTCATCGTGGTGATGATCTACCTGAACCTGACCGGTAAGAAGAGCTCGACCTAGGCCGGGCGCCGCAATCCACCGCGCGCGGCAGGTGCAATCGCGCTCAGTAGGTGCAATGGGGTCGCGCGCCGGCCACCGGACGCGCAACGATGAGGGCATGTCCTTCGAGGCCGCCGCTGCCCCTCCCGCTGTCGCCCCGGTGGGCGACGACGGCGTGAACCCCAGCAGCCAGTGGGACCCGGCCGACTACGCGTCGGTCGGTGCCTTCGTGCCGGCGCACGGCGCCTTCATCCTGCAGTCGCTGGGCGTGCAGCCGGGCGAGCGGATCCTGGATGTTGGCTGCGGGGACGGCTCGCTGACCGTGCAGCTGCAGGAGGCTGGGGCACAGGTCGTTGGCCTCGACGCTTCTGAGGCCCTCGTCGCCCATGCGCGCTCGCGCAACCTCGAGGTGTGGCACGGCGACGTCCTGAGCATGCAGTTCGCCGACGAGTTCGATGCGATCTTCAGCAACGCCGTCCTGCATTGGGTTCTCGACGGCCAGGGGGCGGCGCGCGCGATGTTCCGGGCACTGCGGCCGGGAGGGCGCATCGCGCTGGAGTTCGGCGGTTTCGGCAACATCGCGGCCATCCGGGTGGCGCTGCGGGTGGCGCTCGGGGAGGCGGGTTACACGACTCTGCCGCAGGATCAGTTCTACCCGACGGCGCGTCAGTACTCGGCGATCCTGCTGGCGGCGGGCTTCCAGAATGTGACGTGCGAGATCGTGCCGCGCCCGACCCCGCTGCTGGCCGGCTTGGAGTCCTGGCTGCGGACGTTCCGGGGTGGCCTGATGAACGTCTTGGGTATCGGCGTCGAGACGCGCGACCGCGTGTTCGCCCGCACGGCGGAGCTGCTGGCGCCTTCGCTGTTGGATCCAGAGGGGCAGTGGTGGGCTGACTACGTGCGCATCCGAGCCTGGGCGGTCAAGCCTGAGTTGCCGTCGGCGGACGAGGCCGATCCGCAGTCGCCTCCGGCGACCCAGGTCGTCGATCGGCAGTTCCTGCAAGATCCGGCTGCGCCGCCCGAGAGCGACTCGGATGCGGCGCTCGTCGCCGCGCCTGACGCGCAGGGTCGTTGGCACGTGCACGAGGCCGCCGCGACCGATGCCGTCGACTCTGACCAAGACCCCCCACCCGCCTTCCAGGCAGACGCGCCCGCGGACCAGGCTGCTCCGGCTCCATCGGCCGGACCCGATGTGCTGGCGAACCCGCTGAGCGCGCTGCCGCCCCCGAGCGGGCCGCCGCAGCAGCCCCACTTTCGGCAGCCCTGGCCGCAGCCGCAGCCGCAACCGCAGCCATGGCGCCCCCCGCAGCCGGGTCCGGCAACGGTTCCACAGCCGGGGCCGTACCCGCCGCCATCACACCAGCAGGCCCCGGGACAGGTGCCTCCTCCTGCCGGGTGGCAGCCGCCGCTTGACCCACCCCCGCCCGAGCCGGCTGCGCCCCCGTCCGATCCGACCTTCCCGCCGCCGCGGCGGTGACCGACGACGCGCGGACGCCGCGCGGATTGTGTTGAGATAGTGACAGGAGTGCGTGTCAGTGCTCGGCAACCAACCTGGAGGATCGATGAGCAGCTCGGTGGAGTCCGTATTCGCGTCGGCGCATGAGGGCGTCGCCGAGTTGCGCCAGGGGGTCGCGTCCGGCGAGGTGGCGATGGGGTTGGCCGATCGGGCGCTGGGCAGCTCGGAGCGGCTGCTCGACCAGGCGGACCGCGGCCTGGACATCGCCCAGCGCGGGGTCGAGGAAGGCACCAAGGTGGCCAAGGTAGGTGCAGGCGTCGCCGCCGTCCTCGTCATCACGGCGATCGGAGTGGGAGCCTACGTGGTGACGCGCAAGCGGCGCGCGGCCAAGTCCGCCGCTGCGGCTCCGGCCGCTGCCCCCGCTCCGGCCGCCGCGGCGGAAGCGGCGCCCGCCCCCGCTGCCGAGGCCGACGAAGCCCCTGCCGCTGGCTGAGGCCGCCCGTCGGCGGCCGCGCGGCCGCTCAATCGCGCGGAGCCCGCTGCCGGAACTCGCCGATGAGCTCGCCCACCACGTCGTCGAGCGTGACCAGGGCGTCAGGGCGCCCCTCCGTGGTGACCACCGCGATGTGAGAGCCGCTTCCGTGGGCAGCCATGGCCACGGCCGCGTCGCGCAGGTTGGCGTCGCTGGAGATGGTCGACATCGTCCGAACAGCGGCCTTCGGGATGCGCTCGTGCAGACGGTCGGCGGGGGAGTCCACAAGGTCCTTGACGTGGCAGAAGCCGACGAACTCCCCAGTGGTCGACTGCATCGGGAAGCGTGAGAAGCCGGATTCGGCGGCCAGTTCCTCGAGTTCCCCGATCGTGGTTTCCGGGTTGATCGTCACGAAGTCCGAGGTCGGCTGGGCGACGTCGCCGACGGTCTGGGCGGTGAATTCCAGGGCACCTTGAACCCGCTCGTGCTGGGCTGGGCGCAGCAGCCCCTCGCGACCCGACTCGGCGATGAGGTCGGCGACCTCCTCCCGGGTGAACGCCGAGGCCACCTCGCCCTTGATCGGAACACGAAGCAGGTGCAGGATCCCGTTGGAGGCGCTGTTGAGCATCCAGATGAGGGGCCGCAGCGGCCAGACGAACCAGTAGAGCAGGGGGCCGAGCAGCAACGCCGCTCGCTCGGGCTGCGAAAGCGACGCGTTCTTCGGGATCATCTCGCCCACCAGCATGTGCAGGAACACGACGATGGACAGCGCGAGGGCGAACGACACTGCATGGCGCAGCGAGGCCGGAACCCCCAGCGCCTCGAACGGGCCCTCCAGCACATGCGCCACGGCCGGCTCGCCCACGGCACCGAGGCCCAGCGAGCACACGGTGATGCCCAACTGGGCGCCGGCCAGCATGAGCGAGACCTGTTCCATGGCGCGCAGCGTCACCCGCGCTGTGGCCGACCCGCGTTGCGCGCGCGGCTCGATCTGGGTCCGTCGCGCGGAGATGATCGCGAACTCCGCCCCGACGAAGAACCCATTGGCCAACAGCAGAACGACGGCCAGCAGGATCCCGGTGTAGTCGCTCACGTCGGACTCCCGGCATCGGCGACGACCGCCACGATCCGATCCACGCGCCGGCCGTCGAGCCGGGTGACCGTCAGGCGCACCGCGCGGCTCCCGTGCTCGGTCGCAACCGTCACCGAGTCGCCCACCTGCGGCATGCGGCCCAGCCGCTCTATCAACAGCCCGGCCAGGGTCTCGGTGGCCAGACCCTCGGGCAGGTCGACCGCCAGGGCCGCCGAGACCTCGTCCGGTCGTAGCCGACCGGCGAGCAGCCAGGAGCCGTCTGCGCGCTGCAGGACCTCGTCGCGGGGCAGGTCCTGCTCGTCGTGGATCTCGCCGATGATCTCCTCGACCAGGTTCTCCAGGGTGACGACGCCGGCGGTCCCGCCGTACTCGTCCACCACGAGCGCCGCGGCGAGCGGGTCAGCGCGCAGGGCGTCCATGAGGGCGTCGAGCTCGAGGGCCTCGGGCACGGCCAGGACCGGATGCATGATCGTGGCCACGCTCGTGCTCGCGCGCTCCGGTCGCGGGATCCGCAGGGCGTCCTTGAAGTGCACCATTCCGATGACGTCGTCCATGCCCTCGCCGGCGACGGGGAATCGGGCGTGGCCGCTGGACCGCGACAGCCGCAGCAGTTCGGCGGCGCTCTGGTCGGCATGGGCGAAGACCAGCCGCGGCCGGGCGGTCATGACGTCCTCCGCGGTCAGCCGGCTGAAGACGATGGAGCGGGTGACCAGGTCGGCGGTCTGCTCGTCGAGCGTGCCCTGTTCCGCGGAGCGCTCCACCAGCGAGGCGAGCTCCTCCGGGGAGCGGGCCGAGGCGAGCTCTTCCTTGGCCTCGATGCCGAACCACCCCAGAACCGCGTTGGCGCTGCCGTTGAGCAGGTTGATGATCGGCCGGGCGGCACGCGTGAAGCCGCGCATGGCCCCCTGGACCGCCCGTCCGACGCGCATCGGCTCGGAGATGGCCCAGTTCTTCGGCACCAGCTCGCCCAGCACCATCGACACCCCGGTGGCGATGATGAGGGCGAGAGCGACCGCGACGGCCGAGACTGTGGACTCCGACCAGCCGAACGAGCTCAGGGGCGGGCGCAGCAATGTGGCGATGGAGGGCTCGGCGATGAAGCCGATCACCAGGCTCGTCACGGTGATCCCGAGCTGCGCGCCGGAGAGTTGCGTCGAGAGGGACGCCAACCCCTCCTGCAGACCCTTCGCGCGCGTGTCGCCGTCGTCGGCGAGCCGGTCGACGCTGGCGCGGTCGACGGTGACGAACGAGAACTCCGCGGCCACGAAGAGTGCGCACGCGGCCACCAGCAGCAGTGCCAGCACGAGCAGCAGCCAGGCCATCACTGCGACCCGCCGCCCAGCCCGTTGAGGCGGTCGACGACGCCAAACACATCGCCCAGGTTGTAGTAGTTGACCGCCACGAAGTTGGGGATCTGGCCGCGCTCCGCCTGGCACTGCTGGACCCGGGGGCCCAGGACGTCGGCGGCGTTCACGGCAGCCGCGTCTGACACCAGCGAGCCGAACCCGGCGAGCCAGTGGTTGACCTCGAAGAGCGGGGCATCGGGCTTGCCCCGGTTGGCCGCGCAGCTGAAGTCGGCGGCGGACTTGAACGTGTACGGGGTCTCCTGCACCCAGTCGAAGCCCTGCAGCAGATAGGGGAACTCCGTGCCGCCGCCGCGGTTCTCCATGAGCACCAGCAGGCGCTTGCCGGAGTCCGCCATCTGTCCCAGCGTCGGGAAGGGCTGCCCCGGCTGCGGGGTGTAGGCCATGTCGGCCAGGCCGGTCCGCGAGAGGATCGCGGCGGTGTCGGCTGGTGTCACGACGTCCTGGATGAAGAACGTCACCACCTCGCGTGGGTGGGCGTCCATCCAGGCCCGGACGGCCGCCATGGCCGGGGCGAGCTCGGTGGCGCCGAGCTCGCACAGCGTGTGGCACATGTAGGGCCGGGTGGGTCCGGTCGGGGTGGACTGGAGGGAGCCGACGACGCGCAGGGCCGAGTCCACCGTGGCGTCGCCGAACTTGGCCCTGGCCTCGGCCTCGGCTGCGTCGCGGTCACCCGGGACGGTGATGACGCCCTTGGCGGCCGGCTGGCCGTACCAGGTGTCGAACAGCAGCACCCGCACCCCCGCCTGCAGGGCGCCGACCAGGCTGGTCGGCTGCTCAGGCAGATACCAGCCGGGCAGGTCGGCAGCCGACATGGCGTTGTGCGCTGCGGGGAAGGCGACCTCGTCGAATCGGCGATCGCACAACTCGCGGTGGCCGTTGCACGGACCCTCGGGATCGTTCACCGCGGCGGCGGCGGCCACCGCGGTGGTGTCGGGCGCCGGGCGGGCGATGAGCGCGATGCCGCCGCCAAGCAGCACGGCTATGGCGAGTCCCACACCGGCGGGGACGAGCCATCTGACCGGTACGGCGTCGATGCGCTCGCCCAGCTCCGCCTCGGCCGCCATGCGGGCATCGGAGATGCGCGAGATCTCGGCCATCCCCACCAGGACCAGCAGCACCCCGGCCACCACGAGCACAACCTGCGCCGCGATGGCGGGCCAGACGATGGCGGCGATGCCCACCGAGACGAGGGCGAGGGCCCGCAGGACGCCCATTCCGGGCCGCGCCTCGGTGCGCGTGGCCGCCTGCCACGTGCGCTGCAGGAGCGCGCGGACGTGGAAACGCGGCAGCAGTGCCCCGGCCGCCGCCACCAGGACCAGGCCGCCGACGCCCAGCACCAGGAAGGGCACGAGCAGGGCACCGCGGAACTCGCGCCAGGCCGCGTGGGCGAAGGCCCCCGTGAGGCTGCTCGTGGGCTGCACGTAAGCAGCAGCGGCGATGGCCACAATCACGAGGCCGACCACACCGGACGCGATGAGGGCGGCACCGCCGGCGCGGAGGACCCCGCGGCGGCGGATGGGGCTGACGAAGACGGCCGCCACCAGCAGCACGACGGCCGCGAGCGGCACGGTCCAGGCCAGGACGGCGACGGTGTCGATCGCCTTGACGATTGGCGCCAGCATGTCGCCGGAACCGATCTCGGACAGTGTGATCGACAGGTCGGGAGGGATCTTCTGCGCGACCTCCGGGCTCATCGCGGACAGTGCCCCGGTGACGGCCGCCCCCAGGTCGACGAGTCGCAGCGCCAGGGTGTTGCCCTCGGACGAGGTGACCGAGCGGTGCGCAGTGCGGATGGCCGCCTGGAACGCGCCGTCCAGCGCCGAGCTGCCGACCACCCAAGTGCTGACACCTTCGAGCAGCGGCTTCACCGCGATGAGGTCGGGCTTGAGGGCCACGAGCTCGGTGGCGGCCGCCTGGCCCGCCTGCGCCGCCACGGCCGGATCGTGCCGGACGGCGTTCACGCGGGCGGCGAAGCGGTCGCTGTCACCGACCGCATCGTTCAGCGACCAGGCCAGGGCACCCACGGCGAGCACGATCGTGGCGACGACGAGGAGCGTCCACGACGCGGCCCGGCGAGCTCGATCCGACACGGGCACCTCACCCCTTGCTGTTGCTGGCTTTCCGGCCCAAACTACCGGTTCGGCCGCGTTGTGGAGGCGTTCCAGCGCGGCTCAGAGCAGGTCGGCCGGGGAGCTCGGTGTCGGCGTCGCCGCGGCGACCTCATAGGCCAGGCCGAGCAGCATGCGCTCCGCGCCGGGCAGCCCCGCCAGCTGCACGCCGATGGGAAGCCCGTCGGCGTCCAGGCCCACCGGCATCGATATCGCCGGGGCGCCGGCCACGTTCTGGATCGCGGTGTAGGACGCGAAGCGGAGCAGCCGCACGATGTGGTCGCGGAAGTCCCCGGCCAACTGGCCGATCCGCGGCGCGGTCGACGCCGTCGTAGGGCTGAGCAGGACGTCGAAGTGCTCGAACGCCTCGCTGTACCCGGCACCGAACTGGCGCAGCCGCCAGATGCTCGCGGGCGTCATGGGCGCCACGCGGGTGAAGAAATCCGCCAAACCGTTGGTGAACGGCTCCAACGCCCGGGCGTCGAACCCATCGCCGTGCAGCCTGGCGCCGCCGCGGCGGATCGCGAAGGCGAGCAGCGCCCAGTAGCGCAGGAAGTCCCTGCCGAACTGCTGGTCGAAGGGGAAGTCGATGATCTCGACGTGGTGGCCGGCGTCGGCCAGGGCCAGCGCCGTGCGCCGCACCCCGTCGGCTACCTCCGGCTCGGCGGGCCCGGTCAGGCTCGCGTCGAAGTACCCGATGCGCAGGCGCTCTGGCAGCGGACCCTCCACGTGCCCGATGGGCGGCAGCGAGGTGTCCACGGTGGCGACCAGCCCGTCGTGGCGGACCATCCGTTCGGCGAGCGAGTAGAACAGGGCACTGTCGCGCACCGTCCGCGTCACGACGCCCTCGGTCGACAGCGGCACCGGCAGCCCGCGCGAGGCCTCCGGCGAGACCAGGCGACCGCGGGTGGGCTTGAGGCCGACCAGCCCGCAGCAGGCCGCGGGAATGCGGATCGAGCCGCCGCCGTCGTTGGCGCCGGCGTAGGGCACCACCCCGGCCGCCACCAGCGCCGCCGAGCCGCCCGACGATCCGCCGACCGTGCTGTCGAGGCGCCAGGGGTTTCGGGTCGGGCCGAACGCCAGCGGCTCAGTGGTGGCAGTGAGGCCGAACTCCGGCATCGTGGTCTTGCCCAGAATCTGTGAACCCAGGCCCGCAAGGGTGCGGGAGAAGTCCGACGACCTCAGGGCGGGGCGATCCGCGGTGGCCCGGGAGCCGAACGAGGTGCGCAGGCCCTCCACGTCCTCGTTGTCCTTGGCGAATGTCGGCACACCGGCCAGCGGGCCCTCGGGGTCCGGGGCGGGCCCGCCGCCGTCGGGCTGGTCGCCCCACGCGGCGACGGCGTTGAGCTCCACCTGCGCGTCCCGCGCCCGCTCGACGACAGCGGACCGGACTTCGGCGGGGGAGACCGCGCCTGATCGCAGTGCCGCCAGCAGTCCGACGAGGTCGTGGCTGCCCAGGGCATCGTCGCGAACTGCATGAAAGGTGCTCATGCGAACGGAGCATAGTTGCGCCCGGGGGGCATGCCGTGATGCGGACACTTCCGGCGGGCGCCGCCCGCGGGTAGCGTCGATACCGCAGGTGGCACCGAGAGACGAACCTGCAACGCCCGGCGTCCACCGCCGGCGGACGATCCGAGGAGGACAACGATGGACGCACAGCGCCACGCCGGCCAGACGGCGATCGTCACCGGCGCCGGGTCGGGCATAGGCCGGGCGACGGTGCTGCAGCTGGCGGCCGAGGGTGCCCGGGTGATCGGCTGCGACGTCAACGCCGCGGGCCTCGGCGAGACGCAGGACCTGCTCGCCGCCCAGGGCCTGCACGCCGAGCCGGTCACCGCGGACATCACCGTCCAGGATGACGTCGAAGCCGTCCTGGGCCAGGTCGGTGGCGCACCCGTTGATCTGCTCGCCAACGTGGCCGGGATCATGGACCACTTCGCGCCGCTGGACGAAGTCACCGACGAGCTCTGGGCCAATGTCCTGGCTGTCAACCTCAACGGGCCCATGCGGCTCACGCGGGCGGTGCTGCCAGGGATGCGCGAGCGGGGCACGGGGTCGGTGGTGATGGTCGCCTCCGAGGCGTCGCTGCGCGGCGGGACGGCCGGCGTGGCCTACACCGCGTCCAAGCACGCGCTGCTGGGCCTCGTCCGCCACGTGGCCTACTTCTACGGCCCCCAGGGCATCCGCTGCAATGCCGTGCTGCCCGGCCCGGTGGCGACCGGCATCGGTGCCTCAGCCATGCCGGTCTCGCAGTGGGCCATGGAGCGTGCCGTGGCCTCCATGGGGGTCATGGGGCCCATAGCTCAGCCGGAGGCGATCGCCTCGGTGATCTCGTGGCTGGGCTGCGCCGAGGCGGGCAACGTCAACGGCGCGGTCGTGGCGGCCGACGGCGGCTGGTCGGCCGCCTGAGGGCGGGAGGGCCAGCCTCAGCCGAAGGTGTTGCACTTGTTGGCATCGCCGGTGCTGAACCCGGTGGTGAACCACTGCTGGCGCTGAGCGGAACTGCCATGGGTGAACTTCTCCTGGTTGACGCGCATGCCGGCGCTGGACATGATCGCGTCGTCGCCCACGGCCGCAGCGGCCACTAGGGCCTGGTTGTACTCGTCCTGGGTGATGCGCACGTTGCCGTTGTCGTTGGCCTTGCGCGCCCACACGCCAGCCAGGCAGTCGGCCTGCAGTTCCATCTTCACGCTCAACGCGTTTGCCTGCGACGGGTTCTGCTGTTGCAGCTTGCGCACCTTCGCCTCGATGCCGGTCTGCTGCTGGATGTGATGGCCGACCTCATGGGCCACGATGTACGCCTGCGCGTTGCGTCCAGGCAGGCCGTACTGCTTCTGCAGCTGGTTCAGGAAGTTCAGGTCGATGTACACCTTCTGGTCCGCGGGGCAGTAGAACGGCCCGGCGTTGGACGAGGCCGAGCCGCAGCCGCCCGTCTGCGTCCCCCCGGAGTAGTAGACGAGTTTGGGATTCGTGTAGCCCTGCAGGTTCTGCTGCCAGACCTCGTTCGTCTCGTTGAAGGTCTTCAGCACGAAGCAGGCGTCGTTGTTCATGATGTCCTGCTGGGTCTTGCAGGTGGCTGCGATGTCCTGCGTGGTCTGCGAGCTGCTGCCGCTGGTCGTCGTGGTGCCGTCGGTGCCCACCATGACGGTCGACGGGTCGCCGCCCATGAACATGTAGATGATCGCGATGATGACGCCGATGATGCCCAGGCCGCCGGCGCCGGCGCCCACCATCCCGCCCATGCCGCCGCCACCGCCCCCGCGGCGGTCCTCCAGCTGCGAGGTATCCAGGTTGCTGTCGTCGAACTGCATGGGACCTCCGCTCGCTGCCGCTCCGCCGCCAGCGTAGGCCAGCGGGCCGACGTTATCGAATCGCGCTAGCCCGCCGCTGCCCGTCGCAGGTTCGCCGCGTGCAGCTCGGCCATTCCGGGCAAGGCGACCCGGGGGTCGTCGATCGTCCTGCCGGCTGCGATCGCATCGAGGTACCGGCGATCAGCGTCGAGGCGGCGCCGGGGTTCGGCAGTCGGGGTGCCATGACCGGGGATGAGCCAACGGGCGCGGGACACCGCCCGTGCCAGGGCCTCCAGCCCGCCTCGGTAGCGGTCCAGGGTCTGGTCGTCGTCGGCGGGCATCGGCAGCTCGATGTCGCTCAACATGTCGCCGGCGACGAGCACCCCGCCATGGGTGAGCAGCGCCAGGTGCCCGGGCGCGTGGGCGTCGTGCGTGATCACCTCGACCTCGGGGCCGGACCAGGGGAGCGCCGCACCGGGAAGCGGCAGCAGCCCCCGGCCGGCCAGGTCGAGCAGCTCGGGGGTAAGGAACTCCGCCGCCGGCGACAGCAGGGCGCCGCGGTCGGCGGCATAGCGCCCGACTGTGGCGGCGCTGGCCCAGCGCGGCACTGCGCCGAGCCCCGGGTGCCACAGGACGTGGTCGTAGTGCTCATGCGTCGCCACCCCCAAGGCGCACGCTAGGCCCATCGCGGCCACCTCGGCGGCCAGGGCGGCCAGCTCGTCGGGATGCCACGCCGGGTCGATCACCGCGGCGCCGCCGTGGCCGTCGAGCAGCACCGTCGAGGTGGTGCTGTACGTCCGGGCAGTCGCCACCAGCACACCCGGAGCCAGCTCCGCGAGGCTCACCCGCTCACCCGCTGTGCCACCAGCCCGGTCGCCACCAGCTGTAGGCGGCCAGGGCGGCGGCCGCGACCAGGATGACCACGGCGAGCAGCGCCCAGGGGTTGGCCAGCATCCTGATCAGCTCCTTGCTGCGGCGCTGCCCCTCCTCCAGCACCGCAGAGGCCCAGGCGAACTCGGTGGACAGGACCGCGACGCCGGCGATCACCAGCGGCAAGGTGAAGGGGCCGGGCAGCACGACGAGCGCCAGCCCCACGATGATGAGCACGGAGCCCGCGACGATGACGAGCACCTTGCGCAGCGGCGCGGGGATACCGCTCAGCGCGCTGCGCACCCGGGCTCCGATCCGGTCGTGGGACTCGGAGGGTGCGCTCTGAGTCTCCTGCTCCATGTGTCCGAGGGTGGACCAAAGTGCTGCGGCGCACAACCCGGTGTCGGGTTGTGCGCCGCAGCTGCTCGCCCTGGTGGCGAGTGTGTCGGTTGGAGCCGCTACTTGCCGGCCGGAGGCTCCGAACGTGGAGCCTCGTCCAGCCCGGTGATGGTCTCGGGCTTGTCCAGGTGGAAGTCCAGGCCGTGGCCCTCGCCCACCGGGCCGCCGCCGACCAGGTGCGGCACCGGGTCGGTGTCGAACTCGGACAGCTCGGTCTCGGTGGGGATCTCCTCCTCGATGTCGGCGGCGTGGACGCTGTTGCGCATTGCCCAGACGACCCACGTCCCGAAGGCGAGGACCAGCGCTCCCACCGCGATCCATGACAGCACGGTGGGTAGCTGCGTCAGCCAGTACACCAGGAAGCCGACCGTGGCGGCGGCCGGGATGGTGACGACCCAGGCGATGACCATCTCGCCCACGACCTTCCAGTTGGCTCCCTTGCCGGAGGCGACACCGGCGCCGACCACGGAGCTGGCCGCGGCGTGGGTGGTCGAGATGGGGGCGTGGAAGCCGAAGAGCCAGCCGTAGGTGGCGCCGAAGATCGACACCGACGCGCCGACGTTGGCGGCCGCGCCGGAGTTGGCGTGGAGGGTGGTGATCTTCAGGCCCATGGTCTCGATGATCTTCCACCCGCCCCACAGCGTGCCGATGGCGATGGCGGTGTAGGCGGCGATCTCGACCCACAGCGGGATGGCGAGGTTCTTGCCGTTCATCTCGATGTAGCCCGCGCCCAGGAGCAGTGCGCCGATGACGCCCATGGTCTTCTGCGCGTCGTTGGCGCCGTGGCCGAAGGACAGCGCGGCCGCCGAGACCAACTGGGCGCCCTTGAACACGGGGTGGTCGTCATGCATCTTGAACAGCTTCTGGATCGCCCAGACGAGGTACATGATCAGGAACGCCACCACGAAGGCGACGAGGGGCGAGATCACGATGAACAGGGCCGTCTTCTTGACACTGTCCCAGGCGATCGCCTCCATGCCGCCAGCGGCGATGCCGGCGCCCACCAGGCCGCCGATGATGGCGTGGCTGGACGAGGACGGCATGCCCACGAACCAGGTGATGTAGTTCCAGGCGATGGCCGCGAAGAGCGCAGCGAAGATCACACCCACGGAGGAGTGCGACTTGTCGACGGTCTTGCTGACGGTGTTGGCGACGGCCGTGCCGACGATGAAGAGCGCCGCGAAGTTGAAGAACGCAGAGAACGCGGGTGCCCACTTGACGGGGAGCGCGCGCGTCGCGACCACGGTGCCGACCGAGTTTGCGGCGTCGTGGAAGCCGTTCGTGAAGTCGAATACGAGAGCCAAGGCGACGATGCCTATGACTGCGAGGAGTGCGAGATCCACTGGAGGCCCTTTGCAGTGTCGGAATGGTTCGTCCCAGCCGTTTGGCTGGGTTGTCGTTGTTAAATCTGGATGAGGCTTTCGTTAGGAATCGTGGCACGAAATCCGCACGCGTATGCGTCTGTTCACGCAGGTCGGCCCCTAGTGGCCGATGTTTATCGGGACAATGTGAAGCCAAGATGAACGAACCGTAAAAACAATCCGTACGCAGGTTGATTGTTTGGCGATGCGTCTACCGAGTGGTGGCTAGGCCTCCAGGACCGTGCCGGCCAACGGCTTCTGCCCGGCCGCGAATCGGCGCATGTTCTCCACCGTCACCTCCGCGATCTCGTTGAGCGCCTCCTCGGTCAGGAACGCCTGGTGCGCCGTGATCACCACGTTGGGGAATGTGAGCAGCCGCGCCAGGGTGTCGTCCTGCAGGATGTGCCCCGAGTGGTCCTCGAAGAACACCCCCTCCTCCTCCTCGTACACGTCCAGGGCGACCCCGGCGACGCGTCCCTTCTTCAAGGCCTTGATGAGGGCTTTGGTGTCCACCAGCGCCCCGCGGCTGACGTTGATGATGTAGACGCCGCGCTTGACGGTGCGCAGGAACTGCGGACCGACCAGGTGCAGCGTCTCCGGCGTGAGCGGGGTGTGCAGCGAGATGATGTCCGAGCGCTCCGCCAGCTCCTTCAAGCTGAGGTAGGTGAACCCGTTCTTCTTGGCCCACCTCTCGTCCGGGAAGGGGTCGTAGAGAAGCACCGTGGTGCCGAAGCCCGACAGGATCTGGGCGGCGACCTTGCCGATCTTTCCTGTGCCGATGATGCCGATGGTCTTGCCATGGATGTCGAAGCCCACCAGACCGTGCAGTGAGAAGTTCAGCTCGTGCACCCGGTTGTGGGCCTTGGCGACCTTGCGGTTGAGCGCCATGAGCAGCGCGACGGCATGTTCGGCCACCGCGTAGGGGGAGTAGGCCGGCACCCGGACGACGCGGATGCCGTTGGCCTGAGCCGCGGCCAGGTCGACATTGTTGAATCCCGCGCAGCGCAGCGAGATCAGCCTCACGCCGGAGTCGGCCAGCGCGGCGATCACGTCGGCGGTCAGATGGTCGTTGACGAACACGCAGACGCCGTCGACGTCGCGGACGAGCGGCACGGTCTCCTCGTCCAGCCGGAACTCGTGGAAGGCGATGTCGACCCCGGCCTGCTCTGCGAGTGGCCCGATGGTCTGGCGGTCGTACGGCTTGGTGTCGAAAACGGCGAAACGCGTCATGCGCCGATCCTGACCGGGCCAGGGGCGGATTGCCTGCTGAGCGCGGTGACTGCGTACCGTGGACACGCACACACCTAGTCTCCGGAGGTTTCGCATGCCGCTCCGCCCCGCCGTCGCCACCCTCGCCCTCCGCCGGGGTTGCGGCGCTGTCCCTGGCCGCCTGCGGCTCGGGCTCGACCTCATCCGCCACCGCCACCGCCACCGCCAGCGCCACCGCCAGCGCCAGTGCCGCGGCGAGCTCGGCCAAGGCCGTCGCCTCAACCGCCACCTCCGCAGCCGCCGAGGCTTCCGAGTCAGGTGAGGCGGCGGAGTCCGCCAAGTCCAGCGCGTCTGCCTCAGCCAGCAGCGGTACCTACACGATGCAGGACGTGCAGCAGCACGCCACCGCCGGCGACTGTTGGGCGGTGGTCAGCAACAACGTCTACAACCTGACCGCGTGGGAGAACGAGCACCCCGGGGGCGCTCAGCGCATCATCGACCTGTGCGGCACCGATGCCACCCAGGCCTTCAACAAGCAGCACAGCGGCCAGTCCGAGCCTGCGCAGGAGCTCGCCGAGTTCAAGATCGGCACGCTCTCCAGCTAAGGCGGCGACCCGGCGCCGGCGCCCGGGTGCGGAACTGCAGCGGTGGCGTTGCGTGGCCGATAACCTCGGTCACAGGGACCCGGTGCTGACTCGCCGTGCCCATCGTGGAAGGGGTGACCCCATGTCGGGTGGCGTGCTGCGGGCGTGGGGGCGGCGGCCGGTGGTGGCTCTAGCTGCAGGGTTGCTGGGGCTTGCCGCTGCGGGCGTCGCCGCGCCGGCCCCGGCATCGGCGGCGGCGCTGCCGGGGAACCCGCCGAAGGTTCCCGCCGGGTCCACTGTGCGCGTGCTGACGGGCGTGCCGGCGGGGCAGACGGTGCTCGGGGAGTTCATCGTGACGGCTCCGGAGGGGGACGGCCATGCCGTCCTCTTCGACTGCGACAGCCCGCGCCAGGCCATGTCGTCGCTGAACTTCCGGGCGGGGCAGACGGTCGGCAACCTGGCGATGGCCCGTGCCGGCTCCAGCGGCGGCGTCTGCGCCTTCACGACGACGACGGCCCACTTGATCTTCGACCTGACCGCCTCCGCGGAGCGGGCGGTGGACGCCGGCTCACCGGCGCGGGTGCTGGACACCCGGCTGCCCGGCGACGGCGCGGCGCCGATCTCCGGCGGCAGCGTCGTGGTGGTGCGCACGGGTCGCGCCGCCACGACGGTGCTGGGCAACCTCACGGCGGTGCGCGCGGCGAACGGGGGATTCGCCACTGCCTATCCCTGCGACGGGCCGCGGCCGCTGGCCAGCTCGCTGAACTTCCTGGCCGGTGAGGTGATCGCCAACTTCGCGGCCGTGCGCACCAACGCCGCCGGCGAGTTCTGCATCTACACCTCCTCCACGTCGCACCTGCTCTTCGACCTGACCGGAACCGCCCCCGGGATCGTCGTGGCGGCACCAGTGCGCCGGCTGGACACCCGGGTGGACCCGGGGGCGCCGATGGCTGCGGGCAGCGTCCGGCGGCTCAACCTCGGGGTGTCCGGCGCGAAGGCCCTGCTCAACCTGACCGTGACGGGAGCGGCCGGGGCGGGACACCTGACCGCCTACCCCTGCGACCAGCCGCGGCCGACCGCGTCCGCACTGCAGTTCGCCGGTGGCCGCAGCCAGGCGAACTACGCTGTCCTCGCCTCCGACGCGGCGGCCGACATCTGCGTCTACACCACCACCCAGGCGCATCTGATCATCGACCTGACGGCCCTGACCGCCGACCTTGCTGCCGTGCTACCCGCTCGGAAGCTTGAGTCGTCCAAGGACTGGACCGGCCCCAACCAACTGGTCACGGTGACCGTGGCGGCCAACGCCGCCACCGCCGCGGTGATCTCGGCCTGGCAGCGCCAGCCGGACGGCCGCTTCGCACAAGTGCGCGGCCCGATGGCGGGGTTCGTCGGCGAGCAGGGCTCCGGCGTGGCCGACGCCTACTCCGCCCGCACCCCGCAAGGGCCGTGGACGCTGTCGCAGGCGTTCGGCAACCTGGCCAACCCCGGCACCCGCATGCCCTACTTCAAGGCCGACTCCTGGGACTGGTGGGACGGCGACCAGAACAGTCCCACCTACAACACCCACGTCCGCAGCCAGGCCTCGCCCGGTGTCGGCAGCGAGAACCTCCACTGGATCGGTCAGCCGTACAACTACGCAGTGGCGCTTGACTACAACGTCGAGCGCAACCGCGAGGCGGGCTCGGCCTTCTTCTTCCACGTCAGCAACGGCGAGCCCACCGGTGGCTGCATCTCGGTCGGACAGGCCGACATGGAGTGGATGCTGCGGTGGATGGACCCGGCGCAGCGCCCGGGCATCAACACCGGGGTGGGGGCCTGGGGCTCGCTGATCGCCCAGCGGGCGAACTTCTGAACCCCCCGGGGCTCAGCGCCCCGAGCTGCCGACTCCGGGCAGGCCGGACATGCTGCGGGCCGCCAGCTGCTGCAGCGAGGCGGGCAGCTTGCTCAGGTTGCCGATTCCGCTCAAGCGTCCGCCGGCAGCCGGCTTGGTGACCTTCGTCGACTTCGTCGGCGCGGTGGGCGCGGTGAGGGACTCCACCACCACGTAGGCCACCATGCCGGGGGAGACGTCCTCGCGGTCCTCATCGACCACAGACCCCATGGCGCTCTGGTAGGCCTCGCCGTAGAGCTCGACGTGCTCGTCGCTCAGGCTGCCCTGGACCTCTGAGGCATCTGCCTGCATGCGCTCGGCCGCAGTGGCGTGGATGCTCTCCGGGGCCACCATGCCCACGTTGATCCCCCAGGGCGCCAGCTCCCGGCGGAGCTGGCTGCTCAGCACCGCAAGGGCCGCGGTGGACGACTGCATCGCGCCGGCGAAGGGAACGCTGGCCTTGCGCCCGATCGGCCCGACATAGACGATCCGCCCGGGCGCCTGGCGCAGCAGCGGCAGCAGCGACTGCGTGAGCGCCAGCGGCATCGCCACGTCGCCGCGGTACAACTCGAGCAGCTCCTCGGCGGACATGGCCTCCAGCGGCTTCGCCACGACGGTGTCGGCGATGCTCACCAGCCCGTCCAGACCGGCCTCGCCGACGTGCTCGGCCACCACATCGGCAGCGGCCGAGAAGCCCTCCGGGGTCCAGTCGTCGATCTCGATGGCGGTGAGGTCCACGTGGTCCATGTCGGCCACCGGGCCGCCCGCGCCGAAGGCCGCGAACACGTGGAACCCCGAGTTCAGGGCGGCCAGGATCGTGGCCTCGCCGACCTCGGTGGCGGTGTCGGTGATGACGACGTGCGGGCGGGTGCAGTCCATGGTGTCTCCGGGGTTGGGTCGCGCGGATGCTGTGGCGAGGGCGCCGACGAGGCCAACGATTCCACACGCCCCTCGGCCGCGCCAACCCCCTACCCTGGCCGCATGTGCACTCGGATCTTCTGGGGTGACAACTCCGCCGCCGCGGTGGTGAGCCGCACCCTGGATTCCAGCTTCCCGAGCAGTGCCGCGATGTGGTTCCTCCCCGCCGGCCTGCGTCGCCGCGCCGACTCCGCCGCGGCTGGCCTCACCTGGACCTCCGCCTACTCCTCGGCCGCCCTCGTCGACTTCGGCGGGCTGTACCTGGACGGGCTGAACTCTGCCGGCCTGGCCGCCCACACCCTGATGTTCACCTCGGCCGAGTACGAGCCACCCGACTCCCGTCCCGTGCTCACCACGGGGCTCTGGTCGCAGTTCGTCCTGGACAACTGCGCGAGCGTCGACGAGGCCGTCGCGGCGCTGAGGGCAGTGAGGGTCGAACCGACGGACGTGGGCGGCACCGGCCTCGGCCACGCCCTTCCCGATGAGCAGGGTCGGCGGCTCGGGGTGCATCTGTCGGTGGAGGACGCCAGCGGCGACACAGCGGTGTTCGAACCCGTGGCCGGGCGCATGCTCGTGACCCATGGCCGGCAGTACCAGGTGATGGCGAACAGCCCCAGCATGCCCGAGCAGCTGGCCAACCTGGCGCGCTACCGCCCCTTCGGCGGCGACCTGCCCGCGCCCGGCGACATCACGTCAGAGGACCGCTTCGTGCGCGCCAGCTACTTCCGGCACTACCTGCCGACGCCGGCGGATTCCCGCGAGGCGCTCGCGGGCGTCGTCCACGTCGCGTCGGCGGTGAGCAAGCCGCCGGGGGTGCCCTATCCGACCGGCGAGGTCTACCCGACCCGGTGGATCTCCGCCGCCGACCTGAGCAACCGGGACTACTACTTCTGGTCCATGTCGTCGCCGGCGCTGGCGTGGGCATCGCTGGCCGACCTGGCGACAAGCGCCGTCCCGCTGCGGGCGGACCTGTCTGACCCCGAGGCGGTCGGCGACCTCGTGCCCCGCATGCGACCGGCCGAGCCGCCGGCACTCGCGGCGGCTGGCTAGCGGAGGCGGGGCCCGGCCATGGGTGGCGGCCACGACCACGGCAGCGCGGGCATGCGCAACCGGGGCACGTTGGTCGTCGCCCTGTGCCTGGGGCTGTCGGTGGTGGCCGTCCAGCTCATCGGTGCCTTCTTGGCGAACTCGCTGGCACTGCTGGCTGATGCCGCTCACATGTTCACCGACGTCGCCGGGATCGCGCTGGCCATCGTCGCGATCTCCATCGCGGCCCGCAGGACCCGACCGAGTCGCACTTTCGGGCTGTACCGGATCGAGATCCTTGCGACCGTTGCCAACGGGTTCCTGCTGCTGGGGGTATCGGCCTACATCCTGGTCGAGGCCGTGCAGCGCTGGAGCCATCCCGAGCCGGTGCAGCCGGGCGTCATGATCGTCGCGGCGCTCTACGGGGTCGCTGCCAACGTCGCCTCCCTGTTGCTGCTGCGTCGCGGGTCGCGGGAGAGCCTGGCGGTCAAGGGCGCCTACCTGGAGGTCTTCTCCGACGCGTTGGGCTCCTTCGGCGTCGTGGTCGCCGGGTTGGTGGTGCTCGGGACGGGATTCGACCGGGCCGACGTGATCGTGTCCGTCGTGATCGCGATCTTCATGGTGCCGCGGACGCTCTTGCTCCTGCGTGACGCGTTCGGGGTGCTGATGGAGAACGCTCCCCGCGGGGTGGACCCCGAGCTCATCCGCACCGACCTCGCGGCGCTTCCGGGGGTGCGGTCTGTGCACGACCTGCACGTCTGGGCGATCACCAGCGGCATGCCGTCGCTGTCTGCCCACATCGTGGTCGAGCCCTCCTGCTTCGGGGCCGACGATCAAGCGCGGCTGCTGGCGGAGCTGCAGCGCACCCTGCATGAGAACTTCGCTGTCGAGCACTCCACCCTGCAGATCGAGCCGCCCCAGCACCGGGAGGGTGAATCGGCGCAGCATCCCTGAGCGGCAGGCGGTTCGTCACGCTGCGCAGTCGTAGGCTGGACGTGAGGCAAGCGACTTGGAGGCGGACATGCGGCGACTCCGGGAGCACTGGGGCTGGGTGGTTCTCATCCCTGCGGTCCTGCTGCTGGCTGCGGGCATCGTCGCGGCCGCCGCCGGTCAGGACGGCGTGCGGGACAGCTGCTGGCTGGCGGCCGGCGTGCTGGGCGTGCTGGCATCCGGCGGGGCGGTCGTCCGCGGACTCATCGCCCGGACGGCCGGGGTGGACGTGCTGGCGTTCCTGGCGGTGCTGGGCGCGCTGCTGACCCATGAGTACCTGGCCGCTGCCCTCATCACCGTCATGCTCGGCACCGGCACGGTGCTGGACCAGTGGGCGGAGGCCTCGGCCCGCCGCGAGCTCAAGCTGCTGCTGGCCAGGTCCCCGCGCAACGCCCACCGGGTGGTGCCCACAGGGGTCGAGCTGGTGGACGTCGACGAGGTGGCCGTCGGGGACACCCTCGTCATCGGCAGCGGTGAGATCGTGCCCGTGGATGTGCGGCTGCTCGACGGGGGCACGTTCGACGAGTCGGCCCTGACCGGCGAGTCGCAGGCCGTGGATCGGCCGGCCAGCGACTCGGTTCGCAGCGGCGTCGTCAACGCCGGCACCCCGGTCCAGGCCATCGCCACCGAGATCGCCGCCAACAGCACCTACGCCGATGTCGTCAGGATGGTGCAGGCTGCCCAGGCGCAGTCGTCGCCCTACGTGCGCTTCGCGGACCGCATCGCATGGTGGTTCATCCCGCTGTCGCTGGCGATCGCAGGGGTCGCGTGGCTGATCAGCGGGGACCCGGCGCGGGCGGTTGCCGTGCTCGTCGTGGCGACGCCGTGCCCATTGCTGCTGGCGGTCCCGGTGGCAGTGGTGAGCGGGGTCTCGCAGGCCGCCAAGCGGGGCGTGGTGATCAAGGGCGGGCAGGTGTTGGAGCAGCTCGCGGGCGGCAGGGTGCTGCTGTTCGACAAGACCGGCACCCTGACCGAGGGTCGCCCCTCGCTGCGCAGCATCCATGTCGCAGCAGGCGTCGACCCGGACGAGCTCCTCGCGGCTGCGGCCAGCCTGGACCAGACCTCCCCGCACGTCCTCGCCTCGGCCATCGTCCGCGCCGCCCGCGAGCGCCACTTGAAGCTGTCGCTGCCCAGCGATCCGGAGGAGGTGCACGGCCACGGCATCAAGGGGATCGTCGACGGACGGCCGGTTGCGGTGGGCAAGGCCGGCTGGATCCTGGGCGACGAGCGCCCGGAGTGGGCAAAGCGAGCCCGCCACGAGGCCGATCTCGAGGGCTGCGTGAGCATCCTGGTAGCCCTGGCCGGCCGTCCCGCAGGAGCGTTGCTGCTCATGGACTCCCTGCGTGCCGAGTCCCCGCGCATGTTGCGCCGGCTGCGTGCCGCCGGCTTCGACCGCATGGTGCTCGTGACCGGAGACCGGGCGGACCTCGCCGACACAGTGGGACGACTCGCCGGCGTGGACGCCGTGCGGGCCGAGCAGACGCCCGCGGACAAGGTCGAGGCGGTGCTGGCCGAGCGCACCCGTGGACCGGTCGTGATGGTGGGCGACGGCATCAACGATGCCCCCGCGCTGGCAGCCGCGGAGGTGGGCGTGGCGATGGCCGGGAGGGGGGCGACGGCATCGTCGGAGGCGGCCGGCGTGGTGCTGACGGTGGACCGCATCGATCGCATCGCCGACGCCGTGCTCATCGCCCGCCGCGCCCGGCGGATCGCCGCCCAGAGCGCCTGGATCGGGATGGCGCTGTCGGCGGTGGCCATGGCTGCGGCCGCCTTCGGGCTCCTGCCCGCCGCCGTCGGCGCGCTGCTGCAGGAGGTCATCGACCTGCTCGCCATCGGCAACGCACTTCGGGTGCAGGTCTTCCGGCCCCCGACCGGCGCCAGGATCCCGCCGGAGCGCATGGAGCTGCTGACCCGAACGGCCGCAGAGCACGAGGCGGTGCGGCCCATCACCGATCGGATCCGCTCGACGGCCGACGGGCTGGAACAGGTGGACGGCGCGGATCCCCTCGCCACCGTTCGCGAGTTGATGGTGGTCCTGGAGGGCGACCTGCTCCCGCACGAGCTGCAGGAGGAGCGCGAGCTGCTGCCCGCGATGGCTGACACCCTCGGGGGAATGGATCCGGTGGGCGTCCTCAGCCGCACGCATGCCGAGATCGAGCGGCTGGTGCGGAGGCTGCGGCGGATCGTCGACGACCCGGATCTGGATCCAGCGGACGCGGTGCAGGAGTCCCGACGCACCCTCTACGTGCTGTACGGGGTGCTGCAGCTGCACAACGCGCAGGAGGACGAAGGGCTGTTCAGCCTGATCGAGTAGCCGCCCGCGCCAACGCGTCGGCGCCGCGGATGCCGTCGGCGATCAGTTCGGCGGTCACCTCGAAGGGCTCGTTGTGCGCGGTCTCGCCCTCGGCCACCGCACCAGCGGCGATGAGCGCCAGGGTGCCGTCGTCGAGGTCGGCCAGTCCGATCTCGGCCAGCGTGGTCGGGAGCCCGACGGTGGCGCAGAACGCCCGCACCTGCTCGAACTCCTCGGCGGGGCGGCCCTCCACCAGGAGTTGCACGAGCAGGCCGAAGGCGACCTTCTCGCCGTGCAGGAAGTCGTGCGTGCCCGGGGCGGCGGTCAAACCGTTGTGGACGGAGTGGGCGACCGCCAGGCCGCCGGACTCGAAGCCGAGTCCGGAGAGCAGGGTGTTGGCCTCCACGATGCGCTCCAGCGCCGGTGTCACCACACCCGCGTCCACGGCGGCGGCAGCCGCCGCGCCGTCGGCATAGAGCGTCCGGCAGCACAGCTCGGCGAGTGCGGCGGCGCTCAGCGTGGTGGCGCCGCCGACCTGGGTCGGCCGGTGCGCCTCGATCACCGTGCGGGCCTCGTACCAGGTCGCCAGCGCGTCACCCATGCCAGACACCAGATAGCGCCGCGGCGCTGCCGCCACCAGGGTCGTGTCCACCAGCACCAGGTCGGGGTTGCGGGGGTAGAACTGCAGCCGGTCGAAAGATCCGTCCTCGTGGTAGACCACCGAGAGGGCGCTGCACGGGGCATCGCTGGAGGCCAGCGTCGGGCAGTTGACCGTCGCGGCCCCGATCGCGGCGGCAACCGCCCGCGAGGTGTCCAGGGTCTTGCCCCCGCCCACGCCGATCACGGTCGTCGCACGGGCCGCACGCGCGGCGGCGACCCCGGCATCGATGCTCGCCTGCGAGCATTCGCCGCCGAACTCGTGGACACCGAACTCGATGTCGGCCTCGCCCAGGCATGCAGCCCAGGTCTCGCCCAGGTCCCGGATGCATCTGTCGCTGGCGACGATGAGCGCCGGCCCGGTGAGGCCGAGGTGCGTCAGCTGGATGCCCAGCTGCGCGGTGGCGTCACGTCCCTGGACATAGCGGGAGGGGGAGCAGAACACGGCGAGCATCTGTTGAGGTTAGTGCGCCGAGCCCGTCGGGCGCGAGCGTACGTTCGGGGGATGATCCGAGCCGCCGCCGTCGCGGGGCCACGCGGAGGGCTTGCTGCAAGGTCTGACGGCCCCGAGGCAGCCCAGCGAGCTGATGGGACCAGTGCCCGCCGCAACCAGGAGGCGCCCGCGGCGGCTGCGCTCTCAGGCAACCTCGATGGAGCGCTTGGCCAGGCCGAACTGGTAGCCGTCGATCGCGGTCGTCACCGTCCCTCCCCCTGCTCCCAGGGCGACGAAGAGCGGGGTGAAGTGCTCGACGGTGGGGTGTGCGAAGCCGAGGCCGGGGGCGCGGTTCCGATACGCCGCGAGCTCGTCCAGGTCGCCCGCGTCCAGCGCCTGCGCGGCCCACGCGTCGAACTCGGACGACCAGGCCGGAACCGCGTTGCGCAGCCACATATCGGAGGTCATGAAGGGCAGTCCGTGCGTCATGAAGCCCGAGCCGATCACGAGCACGCCCTCCCCGCGCAGCGTCTGCAGCGATCGTCCCAGCGCCAGCAGGGCTCGGGTGTCGTGCGTCGGCATGCTCAGCTGCAGCACCGGGATGTCCGCGTCGGGATACATGACCTTCAGCGGCACCCAGGAGCCGTGGTCCAGGCCGCGCCGCGAGTGCTGGTGCAGCGTGGTGCCGTGCGGGAGCGCCTGTGCGATGAGCCCGGCCAGCGCGGTCGCGTCGGGGGTGGGGTAGGTCATGCGGTAGTAGCGGTCGGCGAAGCCGCCGAAGTCGTAGACGAGTGGGGTGCCCGCCCCCGTGGCGGAGAGGCTGAGCGGAGACTCCTCCCAGTGCGCACTCACAATCAGGATCGCGCGCGGCCGTGGCAGGCGCTGCGCCCAGTTGAACAGCTGCTCGATCCACTCCGGGTCGTCGAACAGCGGCGGGGCGCCGTGGCTGATGTAGAGGGCCGGCAGCGGCGGGTCGCCGGGTTTCCACTCCGGGCGGAGCCGTGCCTCGTGGGCGCGGGCACGCATGAAGCCGTCGAACGCGGCGCCGGGGGCGTCCGGATAGAGGATCGAGCTCACGTGGCACCTCACAGCTGGGGACGGCGCATCCACGCCGCGATAGTTGAAGAGTAAACCATAATTGGGTCGCCGATATTCCGGAGGACTGCCGCCGTTCGCGTCGCCGTGGCCGGAACGCGTCCGGCTCCCGCCGCGGCGGCTACTGCGGCTGCTGCCCGTAGAGCAGGGCCGCGCACCACTGGATCCAGGCCGCGAAGCCGGGATCCCAGACCTTGAAGTCATGCCCTCCGGGCACCTTGGACTCCTCGACGGTCATGCCGGCGTCGCGCGCCGCGGCGGCGAACTTCTGCTGGGACTCGATGAGTCCCGGCGCCGAGTTGTCCCCGGTCCCGATGCGCAGCCACACCCGCACCGAATGGCTGGCGGGCTGCGTCTGCACGATGGCGATGGAGTCGTAGTCCGCCTCGGCCGCCTTGACGTCGTCGACCCCGAACAGCTTGGCCAAACCGCCCTGACTGTCCGGATAGTCGGGCGCGAAGCTGCCGGACAGGTTGCCGGAGATGGAGAACTTGGAGGGGTTGCGCAGCGCCGTGACCTGGGCGCAGTAGCCGCCCATGGAGTAGCCGCTGATCCCCGTGTGCTCGGGGCCCTTCTGCATCCTGGGATGGGCCCCAGTCCAGTTGATCAGGTCCGTGGACAGGTACGTCTGCCACTTGCCCTGGGTGCCGTCGACACACTCGGTGTCGGCATTCATGGGGGAGTTCACGGGGGCGATGAGCACGACGGGCTGGTCGCGCTGGGTCGCCGCGAGCTGGGCTCCGTTGTCGGCGTTGGCGCTGGTGAACAGCGTCGCAGGGCCGCCGTTGGGATCGAGGCCGGGCACCGCGAAGCCGGGTACGCCGTGCAGCAGGAAGACGACCGGGAAGGTCCGGCTGGGCTCGGTGAACCACTGCGGGGGGAGCCAGACCTTGGCGGGGAGCTCGCCGAGGCCGCTGACCCGACCGGGGATCGTGGCGTCGACGACGACGCCGCGCGGGTAGGTGCCCTCCGGCTTGTCGATCAGGCCGTCGTCGCCGGTCTCGTAGGGGTTGAGCCCGAGCATGGGGCCCAACGTGGTGAAGGCATGGAACTTGAGGTTCACCGCGAAGCCGACGGCCAAGGCGGTGAAGACCAGCACCAGCGGCACGAACAGGATCATCCACTTCTTCGGGCGCACGTACACCGCCAGCGCCAGGAACAGCAGCGCCGCCACACCGAAACCCACGACCCACCAGATGGTCGTCACCGGCACCAGCTCGATCTTGAAGAGCAGGCGCTCCCACAGGTTGTTGGCCTGGCCGTCATCGACCGGCGCGGCCGCCGTCAGCATCGCTGCGGGCGAGCCGGCCCCCGGGCCCAGCCACGAACCTGCCATGTCCATGGCCCCAGGCTATTGCCCGCGGACCGGCGATGGCAGGGGTCGCGCACCCCTGTCGATCAGTTGGCCCGCCACGGAGGGCACACGGCCTGTCACACTGGGTGGGTGAGCACGCCACAGTCGGCAGCAGGCTCGGGAGCCGCATCCGCGGGGTGCGCCGTGTCGGTGGCCGACGTACGCGTGAGCCGGGGCGGCCGGGAGGTGGTGCGCGGCGTCACCTTCGAGCTGCGCGCGGGTGAGGTCGTAGGACTCCTCGGGCCCTCTGGATCGGGCAAGACCACGCTCATCCGAGCGCTCGCCGGCGTGCAGGCGCACGTCGCGGGCGACATCGACGTCCTGGGCCAGGCCGCCGGTTCGGCGGACCTCCGCGCCCGGGTGGGCTACGTCACGCAGGCGCCCTCGGTCTACCCGGACCTGACCGTGCGCGAGAACCTCGAGTACTTCGCGCGCATCCTCGGCGCGCCGCCCGAGGCGGTGAACGTGGCCCTGGGACGCGTCCGGCTCGACGCCGCGGCCGAGCAGCGGGTGGCGCGCCTGTCGGGCGGCCAGCTCTCGCGGGTCTCCCTCGGGGTGGCGCTCCTGGCGGATCCGCCGGTGCTGCTGCTCGACGAGCCGACGGTGGGCCTCGACCCGGTGCTGCGCCGCGACCTCTGGGACGACTTCCGAGACCTGGCCGCCGGCGGCGGCGCCCTGCTCATTTCCAGCCACGTCATGGAAGAGGCGACCCGCTGCGACCGGCTGCTGCTCCTGCGCGACGGTCTGCTGCTGGCCGACACCACGCCCGCCCGGCTCCTGGCCGAGACTGGTGCGGCCGATGCCGAGACTGCCTTCCTGGCGCTCATCGAGCGAGGGGGCGGGCCCCGGTGAGCGCCCGGCGCACGTGGGCGACCGCGGCTCGGGTGCTGCGTCAGATCCGGCACGATCACCGCACCGTGGCGATGCTCGTGGTCGTGCCCGTGCTGATCATGACGATCATGCACTGGATCCTGCCGGCGCATGACTTCGCGACCTTCGGCCCGCCGCTGCTGGGCATCTTCCCGCTGCTCATCATGTTCCTCATCACCTC
>CAYYRC010000008.1:44450-106774 GCA_964474045.1 uncultured Actinomycetes bacterium | reverse complement strand
ACCACCCCCCATGGATACGAACTAACGTTCTATATCGAATCTAGCCCGTGTACCGAACCAGAGTCAAGACCCCCTGCCCCGCGACTTCCTTCAGCCGGAGCGTCCCACGCCACGAGCGACCTACTCCTCGCCCGACCGGCCCCCCTACACCTCACCCGGCCGCGCACCCAGCAGGGCACCCAGCCGCGACAGGCCCTCCACCAGATCGTCCCGGGACGCTGTGTACGAAAGCCGCACATGCGTGCGCGACGTCGCCTCCCCGAAGTCCAGCCCCGGCGTGAGTGCCACATGCGCCTCTTCGAGCGCGCGGCGGCAAAAAGTTGCCGCATCGACGCCGCTGCCCGAAACATCGAAGTAGACATAGAAGGCGCCGTCCGGGACGACGCGCGCAGGCAGCCCGATCGCCGCTAGCCCGGATAGCGCAAGGTGCCTCCTGGTGAGCAGTTCCAGACGGCGCTCCTCGCAAACCTGGAGCGTCTCCGGCGTGAAGCACGCGAGCGCGGCCATCTGGGCCGGGGTCGAGGCGCAGAGGAAGTAGTTCATGGCCAGTCGCTCCACGGGAGCGATGAGGTGCTGGGGCAGCACCATCCACCCCAGCCGCCAGCCGGTCATCCCGAAGTACTTGGAGAAGCTGCTCACGACGATCGCGTCGGGATCGGCGCGCAGAGCCGTGACCGGCGTGCTGCCCTCCTCGGCGCCATCGGCGAGCTCTAGGTAGATCTCGTCCACAATCCGCCATGCCCCGCGGCTGCGAGCGAATTCGCAGATAGCCGCCAGGTCCGTCGCCGGGACGCTCGTCCCGGTGGGGTTGGCGGGGCTGGCGACCATGAGGGCCGTGGTCCGCGGGGTCCATGCCTCCTCCACGGCGGCCGGTGTCAACTGGAATCGCGATGCCCTGCTCGTCCCCACTGTGACCGGGCGTCCCCCGAAGGACTCGACGAGTTGCCGGTTGCAGGGGTAGGAGGGGTCGGCGAGCACGACATCGTCGCCCGGATCAGTCGTGGCGGCCACCGCCAGCAGCAGTGCCGCGGAGGCCCCGGCGGTGATGGCAATGCGGCTGGGATCCACCCTCACCCCATGTCGCTCGCGGTAGAAGTTGGCGACCGCGGCCCGCAGGTCCGGCGACCCCAGCGCCGCCGTGTAGGGCAGGGGGCGTCCGTCCATGGCCAGGCGCATCGCGGCGCGCACCGCCGGCGGCGCGCCGAAATCCGGCTCGCCCAGGCTGAGGTTGATCATGCGGGGGCCGCGCCCGGCAGCCGCGATCTCGCTCGCACGTTGGCTGATCGCCATGGCGTGGAAGGGCTCGGCGGCTAAGGCGCGCTGGGACAGTTTCACCAGGACACCGTCTCAGATGTGCCGCCGCCGCGCCGCTCGCCGGTCAGCGAGGAGCCATTGCCAGAAGCGCGTCAAAAATTGTTCAACCAGTGCATCCGAACAAGGTTGGGATGCGTATTGGAGGGTGACGGTCAAAACTTGGCCTCGGTAACCCAGTTCAGAGGAGAGCATGATGCGAACCAACCGAATGACCTTGTCGGCGATCGGACTTGCCGCCGCTGCAACGCTGTCCCTGGCAGCCTGTGGCTCCGGGTCGAGCTCGAGCTCAGCAAGCGCGTCGGAGTCCAAGAGCGCATCCGCCGCGAGCAGCATGGCTGCATCGCCTTCCGCGTCCATGTCCGGTTCCGCATCTGCGCCCGCGGCGGCCGCAGGCGACATCGTGGCCGTGGCGTCCGCCAACCCGACCACCACGACTCTGGTGACGGCCCTCGATGCGGCCGGCCTGGTCTCGGCGCTGCAGGCTCCGGGTCCTTTCACGGTGTTCGCACCCACGGATGAGGCGTTCGCCGCCCTGCCCGCGGGCGTGCTCGACAAGCTGGTGCAGCCGCAGAACAAGGAGGCGCTGACCAAGATCCTCACCTACCACGTGGTGAACGGTGAGGTGCCCTCGTCGGCGGTGAAGGACGGTCAGGTGCCGACGCTGGAAGGTGAAAGCGTCACCATCAGCACGGCCAACGGCGTCACCGTGAACGGTGCGAAGGTCACGACCCCCGATGTGGAGGCGACCAACGGCGTCATCCACCTCATCGACACGGTCCTGCTGCCGCCCGGCTTCGACCCGGCGACCCTGCAGTAGAGCGCGAACTCATGCGGGCAACAGCGGTCGCCGCGGCTGAGGCTGGGACACCAGCCTCAGCCGCGGCGCTGGATGGGTCGGCGGCGGGCCTCGAACCGACGCTGCCGCGGCACCCAACGCCGCTCTCGCCCGCGGCCGCGCGGCCATGCAACACTTCCTCGATGGCGTCTGGGCAGGAGTCGGAGGTGGCGGCGGGATTCCTCGCCGGTGATCCGGAAGGGGTGGCGCGCGTCTACCAGGCCTACGGGGGTCTGGTGTACACCATCGCGTTGCGAATCGTTGGAAACCCCGACGACGCCGCAGACGTTGCCCAGAGTGCCTTTGCCTCGGCTTGGCGCGGCCGAGGGTCGTTCGACCCGGAGCGTGCTCCTTTCAAGTCGTGGCTGAGTGCGATCACCCGGCGGCGCGCCATTGACCATCTGCGGCGTCCTGTTTTGGTGCGCGAAATCACCGGGGCAGACGCGCAGCTCGACGCGGAGGTTGAGCTTGATGCGGCTGAGGGGGTGGTCGATCGCATCGTGCTGCGGGACGCGCTGCGCGAACTTGCGGAGCCGGCACGCACGATCATCGGGCTGGCGTTCTACGAACAGTTGACACACACCGAGATCTCGGAGCAGCTGCAGCTTCCGCTGGGGACGGTCAAGAGTCATCTGCGTCGAAGCTTGCTTCGGCTTCGTAGCCGGTTGGAGGCGAGTCGCGATGGGGCCTGACTCATCTCACGTGGACGTTGAGGACCGAGTGCTGGTGGCGCTGGGGGAGACCGTCTCCCCCGATGTGGCGGCGCACTTGGCCGCCTGCGCCCAATGCCGCGCGGACGTGGATTCGCTGTCCGGCGTGGTGGCGGTCGGGCGTGAGCTGTCGCCGGCAGATGACCCGGTGCAGCCTCCGGACGAGCTCGGACTGCTTGTCTCCGCAGCGGTCTTGAGCTCTGCCTCCCCGGCTCCCGGGAGGGCCTCCGCCTCGGCTCGGGCGCGACGGGATGGATCGGCCCGTCGGGACCGTCGGATAACAGTGAAGTTTGCCGCCCTCGCAGCCGTCGCCGCAGCCGTCGTGGGGGTGATGCTGGGCGGAGCCGCGGTCGCGTTCGTCGAGGAGCAGGACAAGGGCGTTGAAGTCGTGGCGAAGGCAGCCCTCGCGCCGCTGCCGGGGGATGAGGGTGCCGGAGCACCCGGTCTGGGCTCACCGGCGACCGGTGTCGCCGAGGTCGCCCTGTCAGGTGCCCAGGAGTCATTGACCGTTTCGACGCAGGACCTCGCCCAGCCGCTGGGGTTCTACGAGGTTTGGCTGCTGGACGTGCAGTCCGGCGGCATGATCTCGCTGGGGACGGTTCCAGGCGGCTCCCACGAAACCCGGCTGCCGCTGCCGACCGGGGTGGATCTCCAGGTCTTCCGGGCGGTCGACATCTCAGACGAGCCGCTCGACGGGCAGCCCGGTCACTCCTCGGTATCGGTGCTGCGCGGCACCCTGTCCGGCTGACACAGGACGCTGACGACGTCTCAGGTGGAGCTCGGTGTGGTCGCTGTACAGCAAGTGGTCCGCACGCTGGCGGCAGTGTCGCTAGGGTCCCGGCCATGACGCTGCGCCGACTCCCGCTCCTCTGGCCGCTGCTCCTGCTGCTGACCGGCTGCGGGCGGCTGGACCAACTTACGTATGAGCCCGCCACCACCCCGCAGCAGTGGTGTGAGCAGCGGCCCTGCATCGAGGTCGGCGGCACGGTCGTCAACGAGCCGATCGGGATCGTGCTGGTGTTCGCTCTGGCCCTGTTCTGGATCATCGCGGGCGGCTACTTCTTAGTGACCAGGCACGGCCAGCTGTCGAGGCTGTGGTTCGGGATCGCGCTGGTGCTGGGCGGCGTGGGCGCCGGCCTTGCGGGCACCAGCTATCAGCTGTTCTCGTACGTGCTGAAGTGTCAGGGGCGCGACTACTGCGCACTCACGAACGGCTACGAGGTGGCCTATAGCGTCACGCAGGCCTGGAGCGTCAGCGCGATGGTGGTGGCCGTGGCTTTCGGCTGCACAGTGGGGCGGGCGCGGACGGCGCTCATCTGGTACGCCGTGGTCAACGCCGTGCTCTACTGCGTGGTGACTGCCGTCGGGGTCATGGCACCTAGCGCCCTGGCGCTGTCATTCTCGGTGCTCATGCTCTTCGCTCTGCCGGGCGTCGTCATCGTCATCGCGATCACAGCGCGCCGCCTGCGCCAACCCAAGGAGCGGGCCATCTTCACCGCCGCAGTGTTGCTGCTGCTGGTGCAGGTCGCCTACTACGCCTACTGGGCGTCGGGCCTGACCAAGGCACTCTGGGACAGCACGGGGGTGTACTTCTCCGAGAACGACGTGCTGCACATCGGCTTCATTCTCTGGCTGGTCTACCTGCTGTGGCGGGTAGGGCCCACGCTTGACGACCGCGAGGGCATCGAACCTGCCAGCGCTGTTACTGTTCAAAGGTCCTGAGGCCCGGGTCCAAGCGCCCGATCGTCGGCAGCGTGCATGGTGCCCGGCGGGTGTTTCGACCGAGTCGCCCACGCACGTCGAAAGTCGGGAGCCGACACGATGCCCGAGCCCGAACCCATCCTGGTCGTCAACGTCAGCCTGGCGTCGTCCGAGCGCGACTACGACGCCGAGGTGGAATTCCTCGACCACACCTTCCGCCTGATCCGCCTCGGCACCGACGGTGACGTCGACGCCGCTGTCCGGCTGATGCGGGACTGGGACGATCAGGCGGCGGCTATCGCCGTCACCGGCATCCGCGAGGCGCGCGCTGCCGGTCTGTACGACGGCGAGCTGGAGGCCGTCGAGCAGGTCATGGCTGCCGCCGACCGGGCGACGGTGGCCGATGGCCACGCCCTCCGCGACGTCCTCCAGGAGTGGGCGATCCGGCACTTCCAGTCCGATGAGCCGGGCTTCTTCAACAACGCCCGGACGGTCGTGCTGGGTGGCCTCAACCACGCCCGCACCACGCGCATCCTGCGGGAGTACACGGACAACATCGAGTTCGCCGATCCGCTGCTGCGCCTCGATCTGCCCGCCCGCATCGACGCCAACCCGGCCCTCGGGCTGGCGGCCAACATCGGCATCTGGCCGCTGCACCAGCTGCCGACCGGCATCAAGTCCCGGATCAAGGCTCCCGGCCAGCAACTCAGCATTGCCATGGCGCGCAAGGCCGCTCGTGACTGCGACGTGGTCGTCGCCACCTACGACGAGCTCATCGGCTTCGGCCTGGAGGATCTGGCCGGCAAGACGCTCGTCACCGCGGCCATCTCCGACGACCGCCTCGCCGAGCTCGCGGGCCGCGGCGTAGACATCGTGCTGGACTCCACTCCTCAGCCCTTCGAGGACGTCACGGTGTCCGCGGCCGTGCTGGAGGCGATGATGCTGGCCCTGGTGGGCGGCTCCGCGGCGGACCTGACCAACGACGACCTGCTGGACATCATCGTCTCCGCAGGGCTCGAGCCACGGGTGCTGTACCCCAGCGGCCACAAGCGCAAGAGCCGCTTCGCATTCGTCATCCACCCGCTGTCGCAGAAGTTCTTCGAGACCGTCGAACCCCTCAACACCATCTCGAAGGTGTCCCCGCAGCCGGTGATGGACGTGGTCGAGAAGCTCGTGGCCTACAGCCCGCCCTTCATCTACAGCCATGTCACGGGGATCGAGTCGCCTACCGGCGCCGAGGCCGAGGGCTGGCTCATCACCGTCGGCGGCACGCCCAAGGAGCTCATGGCCCACAGTCCCGAGTTCACCTATGCGCGGCTGCTCTCAGCCGCCGAGACCGCCAAGAAGCTCGGCGCCCAGGTGATGGGGCTCGGAGCGTTCACCAAGGTCGTCGGGGACGCCGGGGTCACGGTGGCCAAGCAGGCGCCGCTGCCGGTGACGACCGGGAACAGTTACAGCGCCTCTGGGGCGCTGTGGGCCGCCCACGACGCGCTGCTGCGGCTGGGGATTGCCGATGTGGACGAGCAGGGCAGGCTGCGTGGCAACGCGATGGTGGTGGGGGCCACCGGTGCGATCGGCTCGGTGTGCGCCCGGCTGCTGGCGCTGGCCAGCGACGACCTGTGGCTGGTTTCGCCGGAGTCGGCCAAGCTGCTCGCGCTCAAGGAGGAGATCGAGCGCGACAACCCACGGGCCAGGATCCATGTCGCCGCAACCCCGAACGAGCACCTGGCGGAGATGGACGTGATCGTCACCGCCACCTCGGGTGCCGGCAAGCGGGTGCTGGACATCATGGCCGTCAAGCCGGGGTGTGTCATCACCGACGTGGCCCGACCGCTGGACCTCTCGGCGGAGGATGTGGCCAAGCGGCCGGATGTGCTGGTGGTGGAGTCCGGCGAGATCGAGCTGCCCGGCGATGTCCGGATGAAGAACATCGGCCTGCCGCGAGGGGTGGTCTACGCCTGCCTGGCCGAGACGGTGGTGCTCGCCCTCGAAGGTCGCTTTGAGACGTTCACGGTGGGCCGCAACATCGAGTGGGAGAAGGTCAAGGAGATCTACCGGCTGGGCCTCAAGCACGGCATGAAGCTGGCGGCGATCTCCGGGGTCAACGGGGTCTATCGCGACGACGACATCGCGCGGATCCGCGAGCTGGCCCTGGTGGCGCGGGCGTCCATGCCCGCTGTGCCGGATGCTCCGCACGGGGCCACTGGTTGAGCTCAGGCGCCGCTGCCTCCGCGCGCGTCCACGGATGCGGGCACCGGGCCTCGTAACCTGCCTCCATGCCCGATCCGGACCCGCCCCCGACGAGCCAGGCTGACGCAGCGCCGGAGGCTGGTGAGCCGGCCGGCGCCTATCAGCCCTGGCTGGATCCCGACCGGGACTACGCTCCCGGCGAGCTTCCGTTGTCGCACAGCGGGGTGGCCGGCTCGATCGAGAAGCGCGTGCTCGGCACCAGCCGCATGGTGGACCGCTTGCAGTCCAGCCATGGTCTGATCGCCTTCCTGTACGCAACCTTCAAGAAGTACGCCGACGACGAGGGCAGCCGGCTGGCGGCGCTGCTGGCCTATTACGGCTTCATGAGCCTGTTCCCGCTGGCCATCGCCGGTTTCGCCGTTCTGAGCTCGCTCCTTCGCGGCCACCCCGAGTACGTCGACAAAGCTGTCGCCGAGCTGGTCCCGGCCGAGTACCAGGCGCAGGTCACCGACGCCTACGAGGCGCTGCCGTCCAGCGGCCCCGCCTGGGCGATCGCGATCATCGGCCTGGTGCTCGCGGGCACGGCCGGGGTGTTCTCCATGTATGCCATGGTCAACCAGGTGTTCTGCGTGCCCTATCGCTACCGGTTCGGATTCGGGCCGCGCTACCTGCGCGTGCTCCTGCTCGTGCTGCTCATGGGCGTGGGTGTCCTCGTCGTGGCGCTCGGGTCGACGCTCGTGGCCAACGTCACCGACTACGCCGCGGCGCAGCGGATCGGCGCGACGATCATCCTCTGGGCTGTTGCGTCGGTTCTGCTGTACGCGGCCGCGGTGTTCCTGTGCCGGCGCAAGCTGTCCTTCTCGGAGGTCTGGCTCGGAGCCGCGCTCGGTGGCGCCGCCATGACGGCGATCATCGGGTTGGGCAGCGCCCTCATCGGGCGCTTCATCGCCAACTCCTCGGCTGTCTACGGTGTGTTCGCGACGGTGGTGGGGATTTTTTCGGTGCTGTTCCTGGTGTCCAACGCCGTCGTGTTCAGCTTCGAGATCTCGGTGGTGCGGGCTTGGCAGCTATGGCCCCGGGGGGTTGACATCAACCTGCTCTTCCCCGCCGACGAGCGCGCCTACGCGCTGCTTACCGTCATGGACGAGCGCATGCCCTCCCAGCGCAACTCGATCGCGTTCGACGCCACCGGCCACGATGACCCGCGCCGCATCGACCTCGCGGCCCTCATGCGGCGGCCGAGCGGCGTGCCGATCAGCCCTTACACCGCCGAGGCCGCATCGGGGCGGGTGGACGACGCCCCCGAGCCGGGGTGACCTACTCTCCGGGCGTCGGCGCCCGGAGAGGGGCTTTTGCATCGGCGAGCACGTGCTGGTACGCCGCCGTCATCTGCGCGGCGCGCACGGACCAGTCGTACTCGGCCACGGCGATGCGCCTCAGTTCATCGGTCAGCCCTCTCACATCATCGTCGGCCAGCAGCGCGGCGACGCGCTCGGCGATCGCGGCCACCCGCACCTGTGGGTCCATCGGCAGTCGCAGCCGCTGCACGACGTCGCTCCCCAGATGCGGCTCCAGCAAGTCCAGGCCCTCACCCAGCCCCGTCAAGTCGGAGGCTGCGGGCAGCACCCCGCTGGCCATGGACTCCATCAGCACCAGCGGATAGGCCTCGGGCAACACCGAGGGAAAGATAGCCAGGTCCGCGCACGGGAAGAGCTTGTCCAGCCGCGAGTGGTCCAGTCGGCCCGTGAAGTGGATGTGGTGGGCGAACTCGGGCCCGGCGCCCAGCGCGGCAGCTCGGCCGGCGGGAGTGGCCAGATAGGCCTCGACGTCGAGCCAGGGTCCGCTGGCATGGGTGCCGTCCAAGTCATTCCCCGACTCCACCAGGGCGTCCAGAAGCTTCGCGTCGCCCGCGGCGATGGCGTGGACCAGACCCTCCAGCACCTCCCGGTAGGAACCTGAGCCGACGATCACCAGGTGGGCGTCCGGAACCTGTTGCAGCACCCGCGGCCAGGCTGCGATCACGCTCTGCAGGCCCTTGCCAACGGTGAGCGCTCCCACGAACAGCGCCATCCTGCCCCGGCCCCAGGGCAGCGACGTCATCCGCTGGGCCACGTCGTCGTCGGGCAGCTCGTGGGCGTAGGCCTCGCGGTAGTCCAGGACCGCGGCCAGCTCGCCGTCGTCCAGCCTGGCGCCGAGCTCGGCACTGAGCCCCTGCGTCTTGCCGCCGCCTGGTTCGGTGGCCGCGAACGACTGCACGGACGCCGACCGATCGGCGGGCGCGACGGGTGCGAAGAGCGACACGTCCACTCCGACACCCACCACGGCCGTCTTCGCGCGGATGGCGGCGGCCGCGTCCGGATCCAACTCGACCAGCCGCTCGATCATCTCGCGGCTGCCGGTGATGATCCCTGCGCAGTCCGCCAGCGCAACTCGCGCCAGTGCCAGGTAGCGCTCGTCCAGCCGAACCGTGTACTCGATGTCGCTGCCGTGCGGGTAGATCACGAAAGGGATTCCCAGCCGGGCGCAGGCGTCGGCCGCGATCGTCGGCTGCAGCACAAGGTGGTTGGCGTGCACCAGATCGACCGGGTACGCCGCCAGGACGTCGCCCACCGCGGCGGTCGCCACACTGCGCACTTCGGCCAACTCATCGTCGGTCAGGTCGGTGAACGCCTTGACGTTGCCCGGGCGCTGCTTATCGGTGACGTAGACCGGGCGCACCGACGCGTGCGGCAACTGGTGCACGGTGACGGTCCCGGCACCGCCAGGGACGCCGAAGATCGCCCGCTGTCCGCCGGCAGCCTCCCAGGCGACGGCGGCGTCGACGACTCCCGCCAGCGCCCCTGGGCCCGGCTCGCGGCACAGCACGTGGACCTCATGACCGGCGTCGGCCAAGGCGCGCGCCAGGTAGCGGGTGTACTCGTTGCTCCCCGATCCGGCGAGCTCGTACCCGTGGAAGAGCGCCAATCGCATCTATCGGCCCGCCGACTCTGTGGCCTTGTGCCTGGCCGCCGCACCTGCGATGACCCTGCCCACCCTGCCGATGGTCATGCTCATGGACGCTCCCTCGTTCGAACACCGAGGGCCACGTTAGTGCGCCGGTCCACGGCGACACCTTTCGGCGGTCGCTGGCCCCACTCCGCCTGTTGCGCCCGACTCGCGCGCCCCTCACTGCCCGGCGCCCGGGAGTGCTGATGCCGCCCGAACCAGTCGCAGTAGGGCAGGATGGCGCTGTTGACGTCATGACTTCAGACGGAGGGTCGACATGAGCGGGCCGCAATCCACCTCGCCGGCGCCGGGTTCGCCCGACGTGCCGTCGGGTTCCGAGGTGTCCACGTTCCGCCGGGCCAGCGCCATCGTCGCGCTCGCCGCGGCAGGGATTCTCGTCGTGGCGTTGGTGCTCTACCTCATCGCCAGCTTGGGATTCCTGCTGCTCGGCCTCGTCGGGCTGGCGATCGCCGGCGGCGGGGGCTGGCTGGCCGTCACGGAACAGATGCCGCGGCGGGCGATCGGTGTGGTGCTGCTGGTGGTCGGCGTGGTGCTGATGGTCTTCGCGGTCCTGAAGGTGGCCACGGCGGGCGAGCACTCCGTGTTGCGCATGTTCGTCATCATCGTCCTGGCCGCGGTCGCTGTGATCGCCACCCGCCTCGCGCTCGTCAACGAGCTGCACGCCGCCGACCTGCTGGACGACGACGCGCCGCGGCCCAAGCACCCCGTGCTCATCTGCAATCCCTGGTCCGGTGGCGGCAAGGTGGACAAGTTCCGACTCAAGGAACGCGCGGAAGCCCTGGGCGTCGAGGTCGTCATGCTCGACAAGGGCCTCGACCTGGAACAGTTGGCGCGCGACGCGATCGCCCGCGGGGCGGACTGCATCGGCATGGCGGGCGGCGACGGCTCGCAGGCGCTGGTGGCGTCCATCGCCATCGAGGCGGGCATCCCGTTCGTCTGCATCTCGGCCGGGACCCGCAACCACTTCGCCCAGGACCTCGGCTTCGACAAGGAGGATCCGGCAGCTGGGCTCGTGGCGTTCGTCGACGGCGTCCCGCGGCAGATCGACTACGGCCGGGTCAACGGCCGGCTGTTCGTCAACAATGTCTCGCTCGGCGTGTACGCCCGCGTGGTGCAGGAGGACTCCTACCGCGGCGCCAAGGTCGAGACCGCCAAGACGCTGCTGCCGGAGATGCTGGGCAGCCAGGCCGAGCCGTTCGACCTCGAGTTCACCACTCCCGACGGTTCCACGGTCGACGGCGCCTTCCTCATCATGGTGTCGAACAACCCGTACGTATCCGGGCTGTCGCTGGACGCCTTCCAGCGCCGGACGATGGACTCCGGCAAGCTCGGCGTCCTGGCCGTCAACACCTCTACCGGCGCCGAGGCCGCGGCGCTCGTGACCCGAGCCAGCCTGGGGCTGGCCGGTCGCGACCCCAACCTGCACGAGTTCGAGTGCGAGCGCTTCGAGGTCCGCTCCCACAGCGGCGAGGCCTACGCCGGGATCGACGGCGAGGCGCTGACCCTGCCCACGCCGCTGGACTTCCAGATCTTCCCGGGCGGCCTGCACATGCTGGTGCCGCCGGATGTGCTGGTCGCGGCTGAGCACCGTCGGCACCGCTCTTTCGTCGCCCGCGATCTGCTCGATGTGGCTGCTGGCAAGCAGCCCAAGCGCTTCCGCGCCGCGGCAGGGGCGTTGACGACGTCACGATCGCAGTGACGGCGGCGGCCCCGTTGCCGCGGGTGCGCACCGCGGCTGGCCCGGGCGCGCCCCCGGTGGTGGTGTTCCTCAACGGCCTGGGCGAGACGCTGGACTTCTGGGACCCGGTGGTGCGCCTGCTGGACGGTGTGGCCACGTTCCGCTACGACCGCCCTGGGCGCCGCCCACGGGATCCGGGCCTCGGTCTGGCGGGGGAGGTGGACGAGGTCGTGCGCATCACCTCGGAGCTTCCCGGTCCGCTGGTGCTGGTCGGCCATTCCTACGGCGGGGTCCTGGCCGAGGCTGTGGCACGCACGGTCCCTGACCGCGTCGGTGCGCTGGTCCTGATCGATGCCACCGTCCCGGAGGAGTACGCGGTCGATGCCGCTCCCGCCGATGCCGATGCCGATGCCGTCGATGCCGCTCCCGCCGCTGCCGCTCCCGCCGCCGCCGATGCCGATGCCGAGCCGACTGGCCAGCCGTCGCCCGCCGACGGCGCGATGCGCGACTGGGCCCGGCGGATCGCCCTGAGCGATCGTTCCCGGCCGCTGCTGCGCTTCGCGCTGCCCAAGCTCATGCTGGGCCTGGGCACGGCCAACGGCAGTTTCCGCGGGGTGCTCTCGGAGTTGCCCCGTGACCTGCCGGCACACCTTGCCGCCAAGAGTCATCTGGGGCGGTCGGCGCACGACAACCTGCACCTTCCCGGCTACTGCGCCGAGCTGATCGCCTGGCGCGACCTCGCCCCCTTCCCGCCGATCCCCGTGCGGATCGTCGTGGGACGGCTGAATTCCAGGCTCTGGAAGCGAACCCAGAAGTCCTGGGTGGACCAGCAGGTTGCGCAACTGCCGCTCTTCGGGGCGGACGTGCAGCTCAACACCACGGCGAGCGCGCACATGGTGATGTTCGACCAGCCGCTGATGGTCGCCGGCGCGATCGAGTCGGCCATCGCGGCCATTGCCGGGGCGGTACCGAACGCGGAGGGTGAGCAGTGACGAGCGTCGACCCGGCTGAGATCGTCGAGTCGATCGTGGTCGCGGCATCGCCCGACGAGGTCTACCGGCTGGTCAGCGACCCGGCCAACTATGCCCGCTGGAGCCCGGAGTCGACCGGCGTACGACGGCTGGGCGGGGCCGGCGAATACGCGGTGGGTGATCGGTTCATCGGCCACAACCGCATCTGGCTGCCTTGGTCCACCGTGTGCACGGTGGTTGCCGCCGACGCGGGCCGAGAGTTCGGCTTCGACGTCGACGCGGGGCCGTTGCCGGTGGCGCGCTGGGGCTATCGACTGCGCCCGGCCGCGGCGACGGCACCCGGCGCCGCCGGGGGCGATGAGGTTCGGGATCCCGGCAGCGGAGCCACGACGGTGGTCGAGCAGTTCTGGCAGGACCGTCGCGCCGGCGTCTCCGGTGCTGTGGTGAAGCTCGCCGGCCCGGTCGTGGGGCGTGGCCGGGACGCCGCGGCGCGCAACCGGGGGTCCATGCGGGCGACGCTCGCCGGGCTGGCGCGCGACATCGAAACGGCCGCCGCCGATTCCGCCCGACCGTCCGCCCGGCCGGCCGATCCGGCCGGTCCCGCGGATGCGGCCGGTCCCGCGGATGCGGCCGGTAGGGTGCGCCGCGGGCCCACCGTCAGCGTGATCATGGCCGCCCACAACAGCGGTGGCTTCATCGCCCAGGCCATCGCCTCGGTGCAGGCGCAGACGCGCGGCGACTGGGAGCTCATCGTGATCGACGACGCCTCCGACGACGGCACGCCGGACACCGTGGCCGCTCTCGCGGACGTTGACCCGCGGATCCGCCTGATCGCACTGGAGCACAACTTCGGCGCCCCCGCGGGACCGCGTAACGTCGGAATCCGGGCGGCCCGCGGGCGCTGGGTGGCGATCCTGGACGACGACGACGTCTGGCACCCGCAGAAGCTGGACCTGCAGCTGAACGCCCTCGCCATGACGGGTGCGGGCTTCGCCAGCGCCGGGCTCATCGACTTCGACGACGGCACCTCGCCGGCGTTCACCCCGGTCGCGCGCGCCCGTGTCAAGCGCATCTCCCTGCTCGACACGCTGGTCAACACGAAGACGCCCACGTCCACCGTGGTGGTCGACCGCGACCTGCTGCTGCGCCACCCCTTCAACGAGGACCCAGCCTACAAGGCGCGCGAGGACTTGGACTGCTTCCTGCACTGCCATGAGGAGCTCGGCCACAGCATCAAGGTCATGCATCCCCTGCTGGGCTACCGCATCACGGGCGACCAGCAGATCTCGGGTCGCAAGCTCACCATGATGAGGCGCCACTACCACGTGCTCCGGCAATACCGCACGGCCTCCGGCGGTGGTTTCGGGCCGGTCGGCTCGGCGGTGTTCACCGGGACGCACTTCGGCTCGGCCATCTACCACCGGGCGCTGCGCGGACGGATGTAGCGACGCTCGCGGACTACTTCGTCGGCAGCTGGTAGCGGCTGAAGAAGTCCCACATGAGGTCCGTGGCCGAGATCGTCATGGTGGTGCGGCCCAGGTACTGCTCGATGTAGGGAAGCGCGGTGATCGCCGAGCCGGGCCAGGTGTGGCCGCCGCCGTCGATCTCGTAGAAGTCCACCTCGGCGTTCTGCGCGCAGTCCGTCCACACACGCTTGGTGACGTCCTCGGTCACCGTCACCGCCGGGCCAGCCGCGCAGTGGTTGTGCGCGACCCACTCGTCCATGGTCTGCGGCACCGGCGCCACCTGGTAGCCGCGGGCGTCGCCGCCGTTGAAGGGCACCGTCTGGTCGCCGCGGCCGTGGAAGTAGATCAGCGGCGCCGGTGGCGCCTGGTCGCAGATGGGGCGATAGATCGCCACGGCGACGCCGCCGAAGGCCGCGAAACGCCGATCCGGCTTGCAGGCCTGCACGAAGGTCATGGCCGATCCCATCGACATACCGGCCGCGTACATGCGCGACGGGTCCAGACAGGCCGCGCCCTCGGCGTCGGCCAGCATGGCATCGACGTAGCCGTCCTCGGGGGTCGTCACCGTCGTCTGGTTGTCCGGCGGCAGCGCCCAGGTGCCGGAGTTGCCCTGCGGCGCGATCACGGCGTAGCCGTTCTTGTCCGCCGAGGTACCCACGGCGGTGACGAGGAGCTGCTGGTCCGCGGTCGATCCCATGCCGTGGAACGTCACCACGGTGGGAATCGGCTTGCCCGGCTGATAGGTGGGCGGCAGCCGCAGCAGATAGGGCCGCTCCAGGCCGTCGACCACCACCGTCCGGGTAGTCATCACCCCGGCGATGGGCGCCTGGGGGTCGGTTGAGCTGCAGCCGGGGCTGGTGGTCGACACCGCGGCGGGGGACGGCAGCGCGGGCGCGGTGGAAGACTCCTGTTGCGGGCTGGACGCGGGCTGGGCGCTGTCCTGGCCGCAGGCGGTCGCGGCCGCCAGCGCGAGCGCGAGCGGCGCCCAGCGCAGCAGAGCCACCATGGCACCACGGTCGCACATGGTGCCGACGGAGTGCGGCAGCACCCGCTGGCTGCGTCACCGGCGCGCCTGCGCAGCGCCGGTGTGTCACGCTACCGGCGTGGCAAAGCGCGAATCCCAGGCCGAGTCAGACGAGCCCACTGCGAACAGTCCCACCCTTGACGAGTTCGATGCGGTGTCCGAGGACGACCCCAACGTGGACCCGCCCTCGGACGGGGACGGGTCGGATGACGGCGACGCAGATGAGGACGACGGTGGCGGCTCCTCGCTGACCGGGTCGATCGGCAGCGGCGTGGGCCGGGTGGTGCGCAGCCAGCGGACGGCCGGGATCGTGGCGGGCATCGAGGACCGCTTCGCCAAGTTCCGGCGGGAGCGCAAGATCGGCAAGGGCACCCTGCGCTCGACCTACGTCGTGGCCTACCGCGGCTACGTGGGCAACGGTCGGGCCTACACCAAGCTGCGGGTGACCGAGGAGCCGGTGGTGCCCCAGCAGGCCGAGGTGCTGACGGACCCCGAGGCGCTGCGCGGCAACCTGCGCCGGTTCGCTGCGATGTCCTTCCCGGGGGTGGATGTCACCGTGACGATGGCGGGCGCGTCCGACAGCGCCGAGACCGCGCGGCACGGGTATGCCAACGCCACCATCCCAGTGGCCGACCTGGTGCCGGGATGGCACGACTACGAGGTCCGCACCGAGCCGGTGGACCCCGACGAGGAGCCCGCGACCGCCCGCAGCCAGGTGCTGGTGCCCGATCCCGCCGCGCCTTTCTGGGTGATCTCGGACATCGACGACACGGTGCTGCAGACTGGTCTGGCGGAGGGCCTCGTCGCGGTCAAGAACACCCTCTTCGGGCAGGCTCGCACGCGCCGCGCGGTGCCGGGCATGGCCACGCTCTACCGCGCCATCGAGGGCGGGCCGGCCGCTGCCGGCGGCGCGCGGGCACCCTTCTTCTACATCTCCACCGGCCCCTGGAACCTCTACGACATGCTCTGCGAGTTCCTGCGGGTGCGGGGCTTCCCGGCGGGTCCGATGTTCCTGACCGACTGGGGCCCGCAGGAGCGCTACATCTCGCGCAGCGGCACGCAGCACAAGCGGAGCTCGCTGCGGCGGCTGCAGGCGCTCTACCCCTCGGCCAAGTTCGTCCTCATCGGCGACTCGGGCCAGCAGGACGCCTACAACTACACCGACTTCGCCGAGGAGTTCCCCGATTCGGTGGCGGCGATCATCATCGTCGACGTCGGACTTGACGACAAGGCCGAGGCGATGCGCGAGCACGAGCGGGCGGTGGCGGGCAGGGTGCCCTTCCACTACGTCACCGACGCCCGTGAGGCAGCAGTGGTCCTGGCCGACAAGGGCGTCATCCGGGCCGAGGCGGTGGACGCCGTCGCTGCTGCCTACGAGCGCTCCTGAGCGTGTGCGGTTGTGGCGTCGGGAGCCCCGCATAGGGTGTCCCCATGACCCCGCACACAGCACTCATCTCAGGCGTCGACAGCTCCGGCGCCGACCCCTCGGTCCGCGCCCAGGACGACTTCTACCGCGCCTGGCACGGCCGCTGGCTGGAGGAGTTCCAGATCCCCGCCGACAAGGCCGAGTACGCGGCCTTCACCACCCTGCACGACACCGCCCAGGAGCAGCTGCGCGACATCATCACCGAGCTTTCTGAGTCCCAGCCCGACCCGGGCTCCGTCGCCGGCAAGCTCGCCGCGCTGTACGCGTCCTACCTGGACACCGAGCGCCGGGACGAGCTGGGGGTGCGGCCGCTGGCCGAGGAGCTGGCCCAGATCGACGCGCTGACCTCGGTGGACCAGCTCGGGGCGATCTTCGGCGCCTGGGACCGGGCGGGCCTGGGCGGTCCGCTGGGGACGTACGTCCATCAGGACAACATGGACTCCAGCCGCTACCTGCTGGACGTCTGGCAGTCGGGGATCGGCCTCCCGGATCGCGACTACTACCTGGACGACAAGTTCGCCGACGTCTTGGCGGACTACCGCACCCATGTGGCGCACATGTGGCAGCTCGCCGGGTTCGGTGACGCCGAGGCCGCCGCCGACGCTGCGGACCGGATCGTGGCTCTGGAGACGGCGCTGGCAGAGGCGCAGTGGGACAAGGTCCGCAACCGGGACCCCCAGGCGACCTACAACCTGGTGTCGCCGGCGGAGTTCGACGACCTCACCGGAGGATTGGACAGCGACGCCTTCCTCGCGGGGGTGGGCGTGTCGGTGGAGCTCGAGGACCTCAACCTGGCCCAGCCCGGCTACCTCACCGAGCTCGGCCGGCTGATCGGCACCACCCCGCTCGCGGACTGGCAGGACTACCTGCGCTGGCGCCTGCTGGCCCGCACGTCGTCGCTGCTCAGCACCGAGCTGGACGACGCCAACTTCGCGTTCTACGGAACGCGGCTCTCCGGCACGCCGGAGCAGCGACCCTTGTGGAAGCGCGGCGTCGCGCTGGTGCAGGGGGCCATGCCGGAGGCTCTGGGCCAGATCTACGTGGAGCGCCATTTCCCGCCGGCCAACAAGCAGCGCATGGTGGAGTTGGTCGACAATCTGCTGCGCGCGTTCGGCGCTGCGATCGACGAGCTGGACTGGATGAGCGCGGACACGAAGGCCGAGGCGCGGGCGAAGCTGGCGACCTTCCGGGCCAAGATCGGCTACCCCGACGTCTGGCGCGACTACAGCGCGCTGACCGCGGACCCGACCGACCTCGTGGGCAACGTCCGCCGGTCGAGCGTGTTCGAGCACGATTACGAGATCGGCAAGCTCGGCGGACCGGTGGACCGCGACGAGTGGCTGATGCCGCCGCAGATGGTCAACGCCTACTACAACCCGGAGATGAACGAGATCGTCTTCCCGGCGGCGATCCTGCAGCCCCCGTTCTTCACCATGGCCGCCGACGATGCCGTCAACTACGGCGGCATCGGGGCGGTGATCGGCCACGAGATCTCGCATGGGTTTGACGACAAGGGCTCGCAGTACGACGGCGAGGGCAACCTGCGCAACTGGTGGACAGAGGCCGACCACGCCGCGTTCTCGGAGCGGACCGCCGCCCTGGAGGCGCAGTACGCCGGCTACGAGCCGGTGGCAGGACACCCCATCAACGGCGAGCTCACCCTGGGCGAGAACATCGCCGACCTCTCGGGGCTGGCGGTGGCGCTGCGGGCCTACCGGGCGTCCCTTGCGGGAGCCGAGGCGCCCGTGATCGACGGCCTGACCGGCGAGCAGCGGTTCTTCGCCGGGTGGGCCCAAGTGTGGCGGGCCAAGACCCGCTCCGAGGAGGCGATCCGGCGGGTGGCGACCGACCCGCACTCGCCGCCGGAGTATCGGGTGCTCGGTGTGCTGGTCAACAGCGACGACTTCGTGGCAGCCTTCGACGTGCAGCCCGGCGACGGGATGTGGCGCGACCCGTCCGCACGGGTGCGCATCTGGTGACGGCCGCGGCCGCGGCGACCGACGTAGGAGGGCAACAGTGAGCACCTCGAAATGGTCCATCGCATCGGAGGGCTCGATCCTGAGCATCGGCTCGGTGGGCAGCGTCCTGAGCATCGGCTCGGCCGGCTCGGCACTGAGTCTCTTCTCGGTCGGCTCGGTGGCCTCGGCCTTCAGCATCGCCTCGGCGGTTTCGGCGGGGTCACTGATGTCGTGGTTGTCGCTGGGCTCGGTCATGAGCGGCCAGAGCAGCGGCTCTGCGATGGACTACGGGTCGGCCAGCAGCAGTGAGAGTCCGCTCGGGGCGCGTGCCGTCCTGCTCGGCAGCGCGGCGGCGATCGCCGCCGCGGCCAGCGTCTATGTCGCCCGGCGCGCCGCGGCGCCCGCAGCGGCCATCGCTGCGCCCCAGTCGTAGTTCTGGACAGCCCGGGCGATCGGCCGGCCGGTCGCCCGGGCTGCGGGTCGGCTCAGTCGCCGACGACGGCGGCGGTCGCCTCGAGGGCCGCCGACAAGTCGTTCCACAGGTCCTCGACGTCCTCGCAGCCCACGGACAGCCGGACCAGCTCCGCGGGCACCTCGGGACTCTCGAACTCGTGGCAGCGGCGCCGCTCCAGGGTGGACTCGATCCCGCCCAGGCTGGTGGCGTGGGTCCACAGCCGGGTCGCGCGCACGATCGCGTCGGCGCGTGCCCGCCCGCCCGCGGGGCGGAACGCCACCACCGACCCGAAGCTGCTCATCTGGGTGAGGGCGACGGCGTGGCCGGGATCGCCGGGCAGGCCCGGATACCGCACCTCGGCGATGTCCGCGCGGGCGGCGAGGCGCTCGGCGACCGTCATGGCGTTCGCAGACGCGGCCCGCACCCGCAGCGGCATCGTCCGCACGCCGCGGGTGGCCAGGAACGCCTCCAGCACCCCAGGCGTGGCGCCGTGCAGCGCCCGCTGGGAGTGCAGGGCCGCGGTCAGGCCGCTGTCGCGGCTCACGGCTATGCCCAGCAACGAGTCCGAGTGACCAGCCAGGTACTTGGAGGCCGAATGCACGACGATGTCCACCCCCAGGTCGAGCGGACGCGTGGCCAGGGGTGTGGCGAAGGTGTTGTCGGCGACCGTCAGGCCACGGGTAGCGCCCGCCAGCGCGGTGATGTCGCTGATCTCCATGGAGGGGTTGGCCGGAGTCTCGATGACGAGCACGTCGGCTGCCGCGGCCGCCGCCAGCGCCTCGGCGCCGTCGGCCGGGTGATAGCTGCGCAGCTGGATCCGACCGCCGCGCAGCAGCTCCGACAGCAGGCCCCTGGTGCCCGAGTACTGGACATCGGGAGCGGCGACCACTGGGGCGCCCGACGCTCGGCGACCCGGGCCGCTGCCTTCGACTGCGGCCATCAGCGTCACCTCGAGGGCCGCGGCGATAGCTCCCATGCCGGACGCGAACGCGAGGGCCTGGCCGCCCTCCAGCGCCCCGACGACGGCCTCGAAGGCCTCCCAGGTGGGGTTGGAGTCGCGGCTGTAGCCCCCGACCTCCTCAGCGCGGAAGGCTGTCGCAGGCACGATCGGCGTGTTGAGCGGCGACCCGGGCTGGTGGGGACGCCCGGCGGAGATGGCGAGCGTGGCGTCCGCCCACTGGTCGGGGAGCGGCGAGTTGTGTGCGTCCATCGCCCGAGTGTGCCGCACCGCCGCGGCGCCTGCCTGCGGGTAGGGTCGTGCCCCGTGGTGAAGAGCGAAGAGGCAGGGGTCGCCCGCGACCCCGGGCGACCCCGGGTTGCGATCGTGTTCGGCGGCCGCAGCTCCGAGCACGGGATCTCCTGCGTCTCGGGCGGCAACGTGCTCGGCGCCATCGACCGGGACAAGTTCGAGGTGGTCGCGGTTGGGATCACCCGTGAGGGGTCGTGGCGGCTGGTGCCGGACGAGCCCGAGCGCTACCGCATCAAGGACGGCGTCGTGCCCGCTATCCCGGACGAGGGCACGCGCGTTCACCTGACCCCGGACCCGACAGTGGGTGGCCTCATCGCGGACGACGGCCGGGTCATCGCAGTCGACGTCATCTTTCCCGTGCTGCACGGCGCCGGCGGCGAGGATGGGGCCATCCAGGGCGTCTGCGAGCTCGCCGGGATCGCATATGTGGGCTCGGGCATCGCCGCTTCCGCCGTCTGCATGGACAAGATCCGCACCAAGGACGCCGCGCTGGCCGCGGACCTGCCCGTCGGCCCCTACCTCGGCGTACCGGACCGGACCTGGCTGGCCGATCCCGAGTCGGTGCTGGTGGCGGCCGCGAAGCTCGAGTTCCCGCTCTTCGTCAAGCCCGCCCGAGCAGGGTCCAGCGTGGGGATCAGCAAGGTGGACTCCGTCGACGGGCTCGCCGCCGCCATCGAGGAGGCCCGTCGGCATGACCGCCGGGTCATCATCGAGCAGGGCGTGGTGGGCGCCCGCGAGCTTGAGTGCGGGGTGCTGGGCACCGCCGACGGCCCGAGCGTCAGCGAGGTCGCCGAGATCGAGGTGCTCGGTGAGCACGAGTTCTACGACTTCGAGGCCAAGTACCTGGACTCCTCGGCGCGCATCACAGTCCCGGCGGACCTGACCCTGGCCGAGCGGGATGCGGTGCGCACCGTCGCCGCCCGCGCGTTCACGGCGTTCGGATGTGAGGGGATGGCCCGCGTCGACGTGTTCCTCACCGCCGACGGCCAGGTGCTGCTCAACGAGCCCAACACCATCCCGGGCTTCACCAGCAGCTCGATGTATCCGGTGGTCTGGCACGCTGCAGGGCTGTCCTACCCGCACCTGATCGACGAGCTCATCGCCGACGCGCTGCGCCGCGGCGCTAGCCCCGAGGTATCACCGACCTGATCACCGGGCTCAGGTCGGTCAGCGCGTCGGCCTCGGGGCGATAGGCCGCCGGCACGGTCACCTCGACGTTGGCCAGGCGGCCCAGCGACGTGAAGCGGACCCCGTTGCTCAGCTGCTCGGGCAACCAGTCCACGCCGTTGACCGTCACGAGCTGGACGCCGGGGGTGTAGGCGGCCGGGACCGGGACCCCGCAGCGCAGCGAGATGGGCGGATCGCCCCAGGCGGCTGTCGCCGGGGAGGCCGGCGTGGTGGGCCGGCGATCCTGGCCGTCGACGCGATCGGGGAGTTGATCGGCCAGCACCTTGCAGGCCGGCGCCAAGGGCGCGGGGGCGTCCAGCGCCACCGGGGTCGCGCAGCTCGCGACCGCACTGCAGGCGAGCGCCGAGCCCACGGCCAGGCGCAGCGGTGCGCCGGCCGCGGTCGGGCGCCGGCTCCGGCGGCGCCGGTGTGTCAGGTCAGGGTGACGACCGAGCACGTGAGCGTCCGGGTGATCCCGTGCAGCCCTTGCAGCGGGCCGATCACGTCGCGGCCGAGGTCGTCGTTGCTGGCCGCGGACACGCGCGCGATGACGTCATAGGGGCCGGTGACGTCCTCGGCAGAGGACACGCCGGGAAGATCGGCGATCGCCTGCGCGACGTGGGCGGCCTTGCCCACCTCGGTCTGCACGAGTACGTACGCATGAACCTCGGTCATCGAGGCTTCCTCCCTATGCTGGGGTGGGGCACCGTCCGGGTTCCCCGACGACGGGGCGAGCGCCCCGGCACCGAAGACTATCGCCCGTCGGGCGGAGGGATGCGGCGAAGTGGATCAGAGCACGCGCAATCGCAGGGTGTCGCAGGTGGAGGAGTTCGAGCTCATCAGCGCCATCACCGCCGGATTGCCGACGTCGGAGGCGATCTCCGTCGGTCTCGGCGACGACGCAGCCCTGCTCGCCGGGGATTCCGCGGGGGTGCTCGTCTGCTCCGACATGATGATCGAGGGTCGGCACTTCCGTCGGGCCTGGTCGTCCGCGGAGGACATCGGCCATCGGGCCGCGGCGGCCAACCTGGCCGACATCGCCGCGATGGGAGGGCGGGGGATCGCGCTGCTGGTGTCGCTGGCCGTGCCCGCGGATGTGGAGGCGGGCTGGGTGGCGGACCTGATCGACGGTATCCAGGCCGAGGCCGACAAGGTGGGCGCGGTCATCGTCGGCGGCGACACCTGCGGGATCGAGGCGGACCACGGTGCGCCCGGGCCCATCGTGGTGTCGATCACAGCCCTGGGTCGCCTGGGCGAGGCGCCGGTGGTCCGGCGGGACGGCGCGCAGAACGGCGATCAGCTCGCCCTGGCCGGCCGCCAGGGCTGGGCGGCTGCGGGCCTGACGGTGCTGAGCCGCGGCTTCCGCTCCCCGCGCGCGCTCGTCGACGCCCTCCGTCGGCCCGAGGTGGCCTACGACGCGGGACCGGCCGCGGCGCTGGCGGGCGCCACCGCGATGATCGATGTCTCCGACGGCCTGCTGGCGGATGTCGGCCACATCGCGGCGGCCTCCGGCGTGGCCATCGACATCGACACCGAGCTGCTGCCCGTCGACACGCCGCTGCGCGATACCGCCGTGGCCTTCACGATCGATCCGCTGGGATGGGTCCTGACCGGCGGCGAGGACCATGCGCTCGCCGCCACGTTCCCCCCCGATGCGCAGCTGCCCGACGGCTTCGTGCGCATCGGCACGGTGTCATTCGGCGAGCCAGGGGTCACAGTTGACGGGAAGGCTCGCAAGGGCCCGAAGGGCTGGGTGCACTTCGGCGGGTGAGGTCGCCTGAGAGCCAGCCCGGTGGGCGATGGCGACGGTCGTGGGCGATGGCGACCGTCGGGCTAGCGGGTGACCTTGCCGGCCTTCAGGCAAGAGGTGCACACGTTGAGCTTCTTGGGGGTCTTGCCCTGCATGACGCGCACCGATTGGATGTTGGGGTTCCAGCGCCGCTTGGTGCGCCGGTGCGAGTGCGAGATGCTGTTGCCGAAGCCCGGGCCCTTGCCGCACACGTCGCAAGTCGCAGCCACAGTAAACTCCCGGAGTTGTCGTAGGGTTGGTTCGAAATCGTTGGATCGCGAGCAGGCGCAATACCTGACTCAGGAGTCTAGCGCGTCGACGCGGCCCGGCCGCAGCCGACCACCCCACGTCTGCCTGGAGGGCGAATGACGCAACTGCTCGAGGCCTCCGTCGTGCGCGCCTGGATGGCACAGTCGGTGGACCTGCTCGGCCGTGCCCGGGAGGAGATCGACCGGCTCAACGTCTACCCGGTACCCGACGGCGACACCGGGACCAACCTCTACCTGACCGTCGAGGCGGGTTTCGACGCGGCGGACACCGAGCCGGCGACCGCCGGGCTGGTCGAGACGATCGACGCCACCGCTCGCGGCACGCTGCTGGGCGCGCGGGGCAACTCCGGGGTCATCACCAGCCAGATCTTCCGCGGTTTCGCCGATGCGTTCAACGCCGCCGCGGCACCCGACGCCGAGGCTCTCGTCGATGCCTACCGGCGTGCCGCCGAGTCGGCCTACCAGGCGGTCGCGGTCCCGCGCGAGGGCACGATCCTGTCCGTCATCAAGGCGGCAGCCCACGGGGCCTCGCAGGCCGGCGACTCGCTCGTGCACGTCGCAGGCGCGGCATTGGAGGCGGCCCGGGAGGCCCTGGCCCTGACGCCCGAGCAGCTGCCGGTGCTGCGCGAGGCCGGCGTCGTGGACGCGGGCGGCAGCGGCCTGGTCGTCATCCTCGAGGGCCTCGCCCGAGCCCTGTCCGGCGATGCGTCGCCGATCGTCTTGCGCGGCCAGGTGGCGCAGCCCGTGGCGCACACGCCGACCGTGGGCTACACGGGTCCGGAGTACGAGGTGATGTACCTGCTGGACGCCCCGGACGATGCGGTGCCGACCTTCCGCGGCCAGCTCAACGACCTGGGGGACTCGGTCGTGGTCGTCGGCGGCGGCGGGTTGTGGAACATCCATGTCCACACCGACGACATCGGCGCGGCGATCGAGCGCGGCGTCGAGATCGGGGTGCCGAAGCGAATCCGGGTCACCCGCCTGCTGGAAGCGGAGTCGCTGCGGGAGCAGGGTCGCGGCCCCACGGGCGAGCGGGGGTTGGTCGCGGTGGCGAAGGGCGACGGGATCGCCGAGTACCTGGAGGAGCAGGGAGTCGTCGTGGTGCGGGCCCCGGATCGCGGGCGGGCGTCCACCGCGGAGCTGCTGGCCGGCATCGAGGCATGCGTCCAGGCCGATGTGATCGTGCTGCCCGGCGACAAGGACACCGTGCCGGTGGCCGAGGCCGCAGCGGCCGCCGCGCGCGACAAGGGCATCCGGACCTCTGTCGTGCCGACCCGGTCGATCGTCCAGAGCCTGGCCGCGATCGCCGTGCACGACGACGCCAACCGCTTTGACGACGACGTCATCGCGATGGGCAGGGCGGCCGGCGCCACCCGCTACGCCGGCGTCACGATCGCCGCCAAGACCAGCTCGACGGGGGCGGGAACCTGCCATCCCGGTGACGTCCTGGGGCTGGTCCACGGCGACATCGTCGAGATCGGCGACGACGTCGTCGCGGTCGCCGAGCGGGTCGTCGCGCGGATCGTGTCGCGCGGGACCGAGCTGCTCACCGTCGTTGTGGGCGCGTCGGCGACCGACGAGCAGCTGGAGGCGCTGGTGGCGTCGGTGGCCGAGTCGCGCCCCGACATCGAGGTCGACGTGCTGCCCGGCGGGCAGGCGCACTGGCCGCTGATCCTCGGGGCCGAGTAGCGGCGGTGGCCGAGTACGACACACCGCTGCTGGGCGTCGTCGGGGATCGCACGGCGAAGAAGCTGGAGGGCTCCTTCGGGCTGCGGACCGTCGAGGACGCCCTGCGCAACTACCCCCGACGCTACCTCCGGCGGGGCCAGCTGACCGCGTTGTCCGATCTGCGGCTCGGCGACGAGGTCACGGTGATCGCTGATATCGCCAGCATCTCGACCACGCCGCTGCGGCAGAGAGCTGGCCGCAGGGGAGCCCGATTCAAGACCGACGTCGTGATCAGCGACGGCAGCTCGAGGTTGTCGCTGGTCTTCTTCAACAAGTCCTGGATGCAGTCCAAGCTCAGGGTCGGCAGCCGGGCGATGTTCGCCGGCACTGTGGGCGAGTACCGGGGACGGCGCCAGCTGGTCAACCCCGACGTCCAGCAGCTGCCCGCGCAGTGGGTGGATGACGAGGCCGCCGCCAGCGCTGCGCTGGCGGCCTTCGGGAGCATCCTGCCGGTCTATCGGGGCTCCACCACAGTGCGCAGCTGGGTCGTGACCCGCAGCATGAGCCAGGTACTCGCCATCGTCGACGATCTCGCCGACCCGATCCCGGAAGACGTGCGGCGGAGCGCTGGACTGCTTGGCTTCGGCGATGCCATGCGCGCCATCCACGCGCCCGCCGACGAGCAGGAGCTGGCGGCGGCCAGGAGGCGCTTCAAGTTCGAAGAGGCCTTCGTGCTGCAGATTGAGCTGCTGCGCAGGCGGGCGGCGCGCCGCGCGCGTCATGCGGTGCCGCGCGCGCCCTCGGCCGGGGGTCTGCGGGCGGCCCTGGAGCAACGGCTGCCGTTCGCCCTGACCCCGGGCCAGCGCGCGGTCAGCGACGAGATCGCCGCTGACATGGCCGAGGCCCACCCGATGCTGCGGCTGCTGCAGGGCGATGTCGGCTCGGGCAAGACAGTGGTGGCGCTGCGGGCGATGCTCGCCACCGTCGACGCCGGCGCCCAGGCAGCCCTGCTGGCACCGACAGAGGTGCTGGCGCAGCAGCACTATGCGACCATCCTTGACCTGCTCGGGCCGTTGGCTCGCCGCGGTCAGCTCGCCGGCGACACCAACGGCACTGCGGCCGTGCTGCTGACCGGCTCGCTGGGGGCGCAGGCCCGGCGGGAGGCTCTGCTGGCCGCGGCAAGCGGTGACGCGGGCATCGTGGTGGGAACCCACGCGCTGATGGGCGAGGGCGTGCAGTTCGCCGACCTGGGGCTGGTCGTGGTGGACGAGCAGCATCGGTTCGGCGTGGAGCAGCGGGCCGCGCTCTCCGAGCAGTCCGGCGGCTCCAGCCCGCACATGCTGGTCATGACTGCGACGCCGATCCCGCGCACGATCGCCATGACGGTGTTCGGTGACGTTGACGTCTCCACCCTGACCGAGCGCCCCGCCGGCCGCGCCCCCGTGACCACGCACCTGGTGCCGGGTGTGGCACGTCCCGGGTTCCTGGCCCGCACCTGGGAGCGCGTGCGTGAGGAGGTCGACGCCGGCCACAAGGTCTACGTCGTGTGCCCACGGATCACCTCGGGGGAGGATTCCGACACCGGCGGGACCGGCGCATCCCAACTCGACGATGGCGTGGTGAAGGGCACCGAGTACCCACCGTCGGCCGCCGAGGACCTGCTCGACTTCCTGCGGGAGGGGCCGTTGGCGGGGCTCCGGGTGGGGCTCCTGCACGGGCGGCTGTCCGCTGCGGACAAGGAGTCGGCGATGGCCGCTTTCGCGGCGCCGGCCGATGACCCGGCAGCCATGGACGTGCTGGTGGCGACCACCGTGATCGAGGTCGGGGTGGACGTGCCGGCGGCCACGCTCATGGTGATCGTCGATGCCGACCGGTTCGGAGTGTCCTCCCTGCACCAGCTGCGCGGGCGGGTGGGCCGCGGGGACGCCCCGGGGCTGTGCCTCCTGCTGACCGCCGCCGACCCGGGTAGTCCCGCGGCTGAGCGGCTGTCCGCGGTGGCCGCCACCACGGACGGGTTCGCGCTCAGCGAGATCGACCTGCGGGCGCGCCGGGAGGGCGACGTGCTCGGAGTGTCCCAGTCGGGCCGGGCGAATTCGCTGCGCCTGTTGTCCGTGCTCGACGACGCAGATGTGATCGAACAGGCGCGGGATGCAGCGGAACGATTGCTGGCGGCCGACCCCGAGCTACGCGGAGCCCCCGCGGTGGGGGCGGCCTTGGCGCGGCTGGCCCGGAGCTCGTCGCCGGACTACCTGGAGAAGGCATGACCCGCATCGTCGCGGGGGCGGCCGGTGGCAGGTCGCTGGCCGTCCCGCCGGGCGTCGGCACCAGGCCCACCTCCGATCGGGTGCGCGAGGCGGTCTTCTCGGCCCTCGACCACAGGCTGGCGGCGGATTGGGCGGACACCTCGGTGCTCGACTGCTTCGCCGGCAGCGGCGCGATGGCACTCGAGGCGGTGTCGAGGGGGGCCTGTGCCGCGCTCCTGATCGAGCGTGACAAGCGAGCCGCTGCCGTGGCCCGCCGCAACGCCGAGGTGGTGTTGCAGGCCACGGAGGGGGCCCACGAGGGCGCTCGTCCCCAGGTGCGCGTGGCCACCGTCGACGCGTGGAGGCTCCCTGACCGCGACGTCATCGCCCCCTGGCTGCCGCCGGTCGGCCTGGTGGTGCTGGACCCGCCGTACGGCGATGCCGACGACCGGGTGTCGGACTTGCTGAGGCGCCTCGGCGCGGGTCGCTGGCTGGCCTCCGAGGCCGTCGCCGTGGTCGAACGATCGTCCCGCAGCTCGTTCGGATGGCCGGAGGGGTGGGTCCCGGATACCCGGCGCCGCTACGGCGACACGCTGATATGTCTCGGTTTTTCGGTAAAGTCCGCTTTACTGGTTTCTCCGTAGCGCTGCGGCTCGGCGTCACCGCGGGGTCCATCGTCCGGGTCGAAGGAGGAGAGCAGAGACATGCGACGCGCTGTTTGTCCGGGCTCTTTCGACCCGGTCACCAACGGCCACCTGGACATCATCACCCGGGCGTCCGAGTTGTTCGACGAGGTCATCGTCGCCGTTCTGGTCAACCCCAACAAACAGGGTCTGTTCGACATCCCGGAGCGCATCGAGATCCTGGAGCAGGTGACGCAGGACTGCCCCAACGTGGTGGTCGGCGACTTCCGCGGGCTGTTGGTGGACTTCTGCCGAGACAACGGCATCAAGTCGATCGTGAAGGGCCTGCGCGCCGTCAGCGACTTCGACTACGAGCTCCAGATGGCCCAGATGAACCGGCGCCTGGCGGGCGTCGACACGGTGTTCATGTCCACCAACCCGCTGTATTCGTTCCTGTCGTCGAGCTTGATCAAGGATGTCGCGACCCATGGCGGGGATGTGACCGGGTTGGTGCCGGACCTGGTGGTGGAGCGGCTGAACCAGAAGATGCCGCATCGGAGGGCGCAGCCATGACCATGCAGCCGGAGATCGTTGAGCGGTTGGACGACCTGACCGACCTGATCGAGACCGCCAAGGCGCTTCCGCTGTCGCAGTCGTGCATGGTCCCCAGGGCGGAGATGCTCGACCTGATCGACGACGCCCGGGCGTCCCTGCCCGAGAGCGTGCTGGCGGCCGAGCAAGTCTTGATCCGCCGTGATCAGATCCTGGCCGACGCGCAGGCGGACGCCGACCGGCTGGTCGGCGACGCCGAGCGCAGCGCGGCGCAGATGTTGGCCGCGGCCGACGATCAGGCGGCGAACGCCATGGACGCCGCCGGCCGCCATGCGCAGGCGATCATGGAGACGGCCCGAACGGACGCCGACGCGATCGTCGTCGATGCCCAGGACCAGGCTCGCCGCACGGTGTCGCAGGCCCAGGACCAGGCCGAGCGGATGCTGGCCGACGCCGAGGGGCGGGCGCACGACATGGTCGCCAATCACACGATCGTCGTCACCGCCAAGGACGAGGCCATGGGCATCCTGTCCGAGGCCCGCGGCAAGGCCGAGATGATCCTGAACCACGCCAAGCGGCGTGCCTCCGCCCTGCTGAACGGGGCCGAGAAGGCCGCCACCGCGGCGTTGGAGGAGTTGCGGGCGGGCTCGGCCGAGCTCGCGGTGAGCTCCGAGCCGGTGGTGGTCGACCTCGGGATGGAGTCCAGCCACTCCCGGCGAGGAGCCGGGGCGGCGCCTCGCACGTCGACGCGCAGCGCCAGCGCCCGCAGCGACGACTTCTTCGACCTGGAGGCGATCGGTGGCCTGGACGGTGCCCCCAGCCGGTATCGCTGAGGCCGCAGCCGCAGCTCGGGACGCCTAGAATCGCGGCATGAAGGATCCAGCCGACCCCTACGTGCTCGATGTCCACAACTTCCGCCGCGCCGGCGACTCCAAGCAGGTGCGCCGAGCTGCCCCGGCCCCGGCCGACCTGGGCAACCCGGTGATCTCAGTGCCCGTCGGTTCCGAGGTGGACCTCGACCTGTTGCTGGAGAGCGTCGTCGAGGGCGTGTTGGTGGACGGCAGGGCCCGCTACCGGGCTGTCGGCCAGTGCAGCCGATGCCTGGAGCCGCTGGCCGAGGACCGTGAGGCGGCGGTGTCACAGCTGTTCCTGTGGCAAGCTCCGGACCACGTCGCCACGGGCGGTGACGCCGACGAGGATGAGGCGCTGCCGCTGATCTCGGCAATGGGGCTGCTCGACCTCGAGCCAGAGGTGCGCGACGCCATCGTGCTGGACCTGCCGCTGGCCCCCGTCTGCGATGACGACTGTCCTGGCCTCTGCGCCGAGTGCGGGGCCAGGTTGGCCGACGACCCCGGGCACGGTCACGAGCAGGCCGACCCGCGGTGGGCCGGACTGGCAGCTGCACTGGACCGGTCGGAGCCGGCCGAGGGTGGGGAATCCGCCGACCGAGCGGAGCGCGCGGACGGCGCGGGACCCGCCGACGACTAGGCCGGCGCGCCGGCGGCGCGCCCCATGGGCCATACTTGTCCCAGTTGACTATGCGCGCTGTGGGTTGCCTTCCCGGCGGGCGTAGGTTTCGCGTACCTGTCGCGCGGACTGCGCCCCGTGGGTTTCGGTGGGAGGCAGTCGGCGCGGACCAGACACGCACGTTCGTGACGAGAGGAATCATCGTGGCCGTCCCCAAGCGGAAGATGTCGCGCAGCAACACCCGTTCCAGGCGCTCGCAGTGGAAGACGAGCGCCCCGTCCCTGGTGACGTGCGAGCGCTGCAAGGCCCCGAAGCTGCCCCACACCGCATGCCCCGAGTGCGGTACCTACGCCAAGCGCCAGGTCCTCGACGTCTGAGTCGAGAATGGCGGGGCAAGCAGAGGCAGCCGAGAGCCGAGTCGCGCAGGCGATCGGTCGGGTGCTCGATGTGGACCCGCGGGTCGTGCGCGCCGACACGCCGCTGGCGGACCTGGGGGCCGATGCGATAGCGGTGCTGGCGATCGTTGATGCTCTGCGCGAGGCCGGTTCGGCGATTGCGACCGACAGCGGGCCCGACAACATGGATGCGGTGCGGAGCGCCCGTACGGCGGGGGAGCTCATGGCCGTCGTGACGTCGGTATCAGCGCAGTCATTGCCGCGGCAGCTCGGCTCTGCAGCCACCAGGGGTGGCGCTGACGCTGAGCCGCAGCAAGGCGGGAGTATCGACGAGGCGCCGCGATGACCTCGCGCAACAGGCGCCGCGGGACCCCCGATGACAGTCGGGCAGGTGGGCAGGCGGCGCAGACGGCTGGCGCGAGGGCCGTGGCCGTGGCGGAGCTCTCGGCGGCGTTGGGAGCCGAAGTCACCCCGGAGCTGCTCGACCAGGCGCTGACCCACCGGTCCTACGCAATCGAGAACGACGGCTTCCAGGATTATGAGCGGCTCGAGCTGCTGGGCGACTCGGTGCTGGGCTTCGTCGTCACCGCCGAGCTCTTCGCCCGCCACCCGGATGCGCCCGAGCGCTCCCTCGCGCGGATGCGCCAGTCGGTGGTGTGCACCTCCGCGCTGGCCGAGGTCGGCCGCACGCTCGGCGTCGGCCCCTGCCTTCGGCTGGGCAAGGGGGAGGCGCACAGCGGGGGTGCCCAGAAGCCCGGAATCCTGGCGGACGCCGTCGAGGCCATCATCGCCGTGCTCTACCTGGATGCCAGCGCGGACGCGGTGCGCCGGTTCGTGCTCATGGCTTTCGGCCCGCTCATGGACACCGCCGCCGAGCTTGGCCCGGGGCTGGACTGGAAGTCCAGCCTGCAGGAGCGCGCGGGCGAGCTCGGGCTGCCGCCGCCGCGGTACGAGGTCGTGGCCGAGGGGCCGGACAACGAGCGTGTGTTCCAGGCCGTGGCGTGGCTGGGCGACGAGGCTTTGGGCCGCGGATCGGGAACCAACAAGAAGTCAGCCGAAGTGGGTGCGGCGGCCGAAGCTTATGAGGCGCTGGCCGATCGCCCAGCGCACTGAGGCCTGCGCCCCCATGCCTGATTCGCGCCGTGCCTGAGCTGCCCGAGGTCGAGGTCGTCCGCGCCGGACTGCAGCGCTGGGTGGCCGGGCGCACCATCGCCACCGCCCAGGTCCGGGGTGCCCGCACGGTACGGCGCCATGTCGCGGGCCCGCTGGACTTCTCCGGCCAGTTGACGGGGCGCCCCGTGCTGGCCGTGCGGCGGCGCGGGAAGTTCCTCTGGCTGCCGCTGGGTGAGCCCGGACAGCAGATCGGGGACGCCGAGGCGGCCGACGATGCCCTGGTGGCGCACCTGGGCATGAGCGGGCAGCTCGTGCTGCCAGCCGACGAGGCGCCTGCCGAACCTCATCTGCGGGCGCTGATCGAGTTCGCCGACAGTGGGCGGGCGCTGCGTTTCGTCGACCAGCGGACCTTCGGCTGGCTCGCGGTGGAGCCGCTGGTGGCGGGTCGCGGCGGGAGGCGGGTGCCGGCCTCGGTCGAGGCCATCGCGCCCGACCCGTTCGAGGAGTGCTTCGACGCCGCCGCCGTCGCACGCTGGCTGCGCCGTCGGCGCGCCCCGGTCAAGGCCGCGCTGCTCGACCAGGGGCTTGTGTCCGGCATCGGCAACATCTACGCCGACGAGGCATTGTGGCGGGTACGGCGGAACTGGGCCACCCCGGCCGAGCGGCTTCGCCAGGCAGATGCCTTGGCCCTGTTGCAGGCGGCCGCCGACGTGATGAGCGAGGCGCTGGCTGCGGGCGGCACGAGCTTCGACAGCCTGTACGTCAACGTCAACGGCAGCAGCGGCTACTTCGCCCGGAGCCTGGCCGCGTACGGCCGCGAGGGCCAGCCGTGCCCTCGGTGCTCGGCCGCGATCGTGCGGGAGCAGTTCGGCAACCGGTCGTCGTTCCGATGCCCGAGATGCCAGCGCCGACCGCGGCGCCGGAGTCCGCTGTGACGCGCGTCGCATATCCGCCCGGTGTATCGGATGGATATATTGGAGCGAGTCGTCCCGACGTACCCAGAGGAGTCTGATGGCCCGCGTCCTGTATACCGCCAACACCGACCCGGCGGTCGCCGCTGCGCAGTTGGCATCGCTGCGCGGACGGGTCCGAGACCTGGAGGCCGAGGTGGAGCGGCTGCAGGCCGAGTTGTTGGCGAGCAGGCTGGACCAGGAGTTGCGCCTGGTGGCCGTGGCGGCAGCCGCTGCTGCGCCCGGGCCGCGCGCCGCGGTCGGCGCGACCCTCCTGCGCAGTTAGGCTGACGGCTCAGCGCCGTCGTCCGCAGGAGCCCGTCCGTGTACCTGAAGTCCCTCACCCTGCGCGGGTTCAAGTCTTTCGCCTCGGCCACGACGCTCGTCTTCGAGCCCGGCATCACCTGCGTGGTGGGCCCCAACGGCTCGGGCAAGTCCAACGTCGTCGACGCGATCGCCTGGGTGATGGGCGAGCAGGGCGCCAAGACCCTGCGCGGCGGCAAGATGGAGGATGTGATTTTCGCCGGCACCTCCGGCCGGGCCCCGTTGGGCCGGGCGGAGGTGGCGCTGACCATCGACAACTCCGATGGCGCGCTGCCGATCGACTACGCAGAGGTGACGATCACCCGCACCATGTTCCGCAGCGGCGGCTCGGACTACCAGATCAACGGCGAGTCCTGTCGGCTGCTGGATGTCCAGGAACTGCTGTCGGACTCGGGCATCGGCCGTGAGATGCACGTCATCGTGGGGCAAGGTCGGCTGGACGCCATCCTGCACGCGACGCCGGAGGAGCGCCGGGGTTTCATCGAGGAGGCGGCCGGCGTCCTCAAGCACCGCAAGCGCAAGGAGAAGGCCTTGCGCAAGCTCGACGCGATGCAGGCCAACCTGACGCGGGTGTCGGACCTGGCAGTCGAACTGCGCCGACAGTTGAAGCCACTGGGAAGGCAGGCCGAGCTCGCCCGCCGCGCGGCCGTGATCCAGGCCGATCTGCGCGACGCCAAGCTTCGGCTGTTGGCGGACGAGGTCGTCACGATCGGCGCGGAGCTCGCCAAGGAGGAGGCTGACGAGGCGGCGCTGCGGGGGCGCCGCAACGAGGTGGAGGCCGCGCTCGCCGCCGCACGCGCGCGGGAGGCCGAGCTGGAGGAGGCCATCACCGCCGACGCCCCTAGCCAGGTCCGCAGCCAGGAGGCCTACGTGGCGCTGGCAGCGCTGCGCGAGCGCTTCGCCGGCCTTCGCTCGTTGGCCGCCGAGCGGCGGCGGGGCGCTGAGGGCGCGACGCCGGTGGAGTCAGGCCCCGACCCCGAGCAACTGGACCGTCAGGCGGAGGCCGCCCGCGCTGAAGCCGCCGCCTTGACCCAGCGATTGGAGCAGGGCCAGGCCGACATGCGGCTGCGGGGCGGCGAGCGGCGGGATGCCGAGCGGGCCCTGGCGGCCGCGGAGGCAGGCGTGCACGCGGCCCGTCGGGCGATCGCGGAGCGTCGCGAGCGGCTGGCGAAACTGAACGGCAGCCTGGCAGCTGCGCAGACCAAGGTCGACGGCCGCAGCGCCGAAATCGCCCGGCTGCGCGAGGTGATCGCCGAGGCTAGGACGAGGGCCGATGAGGCCGAGCTGGCCCATCGGGAGCGGGAACGGCGCCCGGCGGCCGTCGGAGCGGCCGGCGCCGCCGGGGCAGCGGGTGCCGCCGGTGCCGCCGCTGCTGCCGGGGCCGCCGGTGCCGCCGCTGCCGCGCACCCGGCGGCAGGACCGACGGCCGCTGAGCTGGCCGCCGCGGTCGACGCGGCGCTCGCCGCTCTCGACGAGTGCGAGGGGTCGCTGGCCGCGGCCCGCTCGGCGGAGGCCGCGGCCGGGCGCGAGGCCGCCGGAGCCGCGGCGCGCGCCGACGCCCTGCGCGCGGGGCTGGCTCGCAAGGACGGGGCCGCCACACTGCTTGCCCCCGGAGCCGGCGTCGCCGGCGTCCTCGGCCGGGTGGCGTCGCTCGTCGCCGTGGAAGCTGGCTACGAGGTCGCCGTGGGCGCAGCACTCGGGGCCGTCGCCGATGCCGTCGCCGTGGCGGACCCCGGCACTGCCGTCCAGGCGCTGGCCGCGCTGGAGAAGGCCGACGGCGGCCGGACCCAGCTGTTGGTGGCGGCCGACGAGCCGGAGGACGCACCCTGGCCGGATCTGCCCGCGGACGCCGTCTATGCCATCGACGTCGTGTCCGCCGAACCCCGCTTGCGGGCGGCACTGGCGCGGCTGCTGCGCAGGGTGGCGATCGTGGCCGACGTCGCCGCGGCGCAGCGGCTGATCGCCGCCGCCGACGTTGTGGCGGTGACGTCCGACGGCCAGGTTCTGAGCCGGGCCTGGGCCGCTGGCGGGCGGGCCGAGAGCCTGCTGGAGGTCAAGGCGGCGCTGGACGAGGCGACGGCTGAGGCTGACGCCGCGGCGCAGCGGCGCGAGGAGCTGGCCGTCCAGCTCGCCGCGGTCGGCGCCCGCCACGCGGATGCTGGGGCAGCGCTGGAGGCCGCGCGGGCAGCCAAGCAGGCGGAGGACGCCCGGCTGGCGGCGATTGCCAAGGAGCTCGGCAGCCTCGGCGCCGCCGCGACCGCGGCCCGCAACGAGGTCGCCCGCAGCGAGCGGGCGCTGGCCCAGGCTCAGTCCCAGGCTGAGCAGGATCACGCGGCGCTGGAGTCGCTGCGCAGCCGCCTGGCCGCCGCCGAGGCGGAGCCGGTGCCGGCTGAGCCCGACGATTCCGTCATCGTCGACGCCAAGGCCGCACTGGAGGCCGCGCGGATGGGGGAGGTGGAGTCCCGGCTCGCGGTGCGGACCGCCGAGGAGCGACTGCGCGTCGTCGGCGCCAAGGCGGGGGAACTGGCCGCGAGCGCCCAGGGAGTACGGCGGCGCCGGGCCCGCGCCGCCGAACAGGAGCGGCAGCGGGTGGCTCGCGCAGCGGCGGCAGGCGCGGTGCTGGCCGCACTGGACCAGGTGGAGCCGGCGGTGGCGGCCGCCGCCGAGCAGGCCCGAGCCGACCGCGCGGCCGCCGAGCTGGCTAAGGCTGAGCGCGACGCAGAGCTGCGGACCATCCGAGCCTCGATCCGCGATGCGCTCGCCGAGAGCGATCGGTTGAACGACTCGGTCCACCGAGACGAACTCGCGAAGGCCCAGCAGCGCGTGCGAATCGAGGGCGCGCTGGACAAGGCGATGGGCGAGTTCGGCATCGACGCCGAAGCGCTAGTCGCCGAGTACGGACCCGATCAGCTCGTGCCCCCGTCGGGGGTGGCCGCGGGCGACGCGGAGGACCTGGCGCCTGACGCGCCCGAGCCGGTCGCCGTGCCCTACGTCCGCGAGCAGCAGGAGGTGCGGCTGCGCAAGGCTGAGCGGGAGCTGACCGCCCTCGGCCGCGTCAACCCACTCGCACTGGAGGAGTTCGCCGCGCTGCAGGAGCGGCAGGCGTTCCTCAGCGAGCAGTTGGAGGACCTCAAGCGCAGCAAGGCCGACCTGCTGGGCATCGTGTCCGATGTCGACGAGCGAGTCCGCACCGTGTTCGCCGAGGCGTACGCCGACGTCGCCGAGCAGTTCACGGGCGTCTTCGGCCGGCTCTTCCCGGGCGGCGAGGGTCGGCTGGTGCTGACCGATCCGGACGACATGCTCAACACCGGCATCGAGGTAGAGGCCCGCCCCGCCGGCAAGCGGGTCAAGCGCCTGAGCCTGTTGAGCGGCGGCGAGCGCTCCCTGACCGCGGTGGCGTTCCTGGTCTCCCTGTTCAAGGCGCGGCCCAGCCCGTTTTATCTACTGGACGAGGTCGAGGCCGCGCTGGATGACGTCAACCTTGGGCGGCTGATCGGCATCATGGAGGAGTTGCGCGGCACCAGCCAACTGCTGGTCATCACGCACCAGAAGCGGACGATGGATATCGCCGACGCTCTGTACGGCGTGACCATGCGCGACGGTGTCTCGCAGGTGATCAGCCAGCGGATGCGCGAGTTGGTCTAGAGGAGCCCTCGCGACTGCTGGGCGCGGCGACAGGGGCCGACGCGTGCTTCAAGCGGCCTCGGGATCAGCCTGGTGTGGGTGTTGTCGTTGGCGGTGGGTTTTGCGTCGGTGGGCGGGGATGTGGCGGGTGTGGGGGAGCCCGTCGTCGATGCTGATGTGCCAGTGTCCGAGGTGGAGTTCGTGGTGGTGTTTTGAGCAGGTGAGGGCGAGGTTGTCGAGGGCGGTGTTCCCGCCGTCGGCCCAGTGGGTGATGTGGTGGGCTTCGCACCAGCCGGGGGGTCGGTCGCAGCCGGGGATGACGCAGCCGCCGTCGCGGGCGTCGAGGGCGCGGCGCAGGTGGGCGGGGATGGTGCGGGTGGTGCGGCCGAGGTCCAGGGGGCGGGATGCGGGGTCGAGCACGAGGCGGGTGATCGTGGCGTCGCAGGTCAGCCAGGCGGCCTCGCAGGCGGCGAGGGGGCCGGTGCCGGGGCCGTTGCCGAGGGTCCAGGTGGGTCCGAGGCGCTCGGGGCGCGGGCGCCCGGGTCCGCCGGCGATCGCGGCGAGAGCTTCGGCGGCGGCGGCCGCTGCGGCGCATGCCGGGCAGGCGGCGCCGGGCTGGCCAGCCGCGCTGTTCGCGCCGGTCGCGTCGCCCGGGCCTGCAGTTGGGTTCGTGCCTGACGGGGCGGTCGTGCCTGCCATGCCGTTCTCGTCGGCGGCCCCGGTGCGGCGCGCACCGCCGTCCACTGCGGGGCAGCCGGGCACATGGGTGCTTGTTGCGAGGCGGTGTCCGGGGACGGTGACGATGACGGCGGCGCGGGCGCGGGCGGCGGGGGGCAGGACGGCTGCGGCGGCGGCGCGTGCGGCGTCGAGGAGGGCGTCGGCGCGCCGGGCGCGGGCCGGCTCCCGGTCCGCGGCGAGCCGGTGCCCCTGGTCCTGGTCCTGGTCCTGGGTGCGGGCGCGGTCCATGAGGGCGGTGAGGATGCCGGAGAGCTCGGCGCCCAGCGGCCCGGGGAGGTAGCCGGAGAGGTCCCAGCCGTCGGCGACGGGGGTGAGGAACACGCGGCGGCGGGCGTGGGCGGCGTCGGCGTCGTCGTCGGCGGGCACGGGGTCGATGTTGTCGGCCCAGGCGGCCAGGGCGCGGCGGAGCACGGCGGGGTCGGCGTGGCGGGCGAGCTCGACGAAGAGGTCCTCGGCGCCGGCGAACGCGGCGCGGCGGGCGGGGGTGCGCGCGGAGACCTGGCGCAGGGCGCTGACGTGGGCGACTGTGATGTCCCCGGCGGTGAGGGCGGCGGCGGTGGCGGGGTGGGCGGCGAGCCAGTCGGCGTCGCGGCCCATCCCGGCCGCGGTGGTCCCGGTGAGGCGGTGGGTGGAGGCGAGCCAGGCCGCGGGTGTGGCCGGGCCCGGCGGCAGGGCGTCGGGGTGCCCGGCGGCGTGCGCTGCGCGGACCGCGGCGAGCGCGGCCAGGTGCGCGCCGGACAGCCGGGCCGCCGCGGCGTGCAGGGCCTCGGCCAGGCCGGCCAGCTCCCCGCCGGCCACGTCCCCGGCGGTCAGCAGCCCGGCCAGCGTGCTGGTCGCGGCGTCGATCGCCGCCAGCGCGGCCCCGGCCGGTCCCGCGACCAGCTGGGCCGACCCGCCCGCGTCGCCGTGGGCCGGGCCGGGTGCGTCGTCGCCGGAGGCTCCGGGGTCCCCGCCCGGGGCGTCGGCGATGCCCGCGCCCGGGGTCCACGCCGGCTGCGCCGGCGGACGCCGCCGCCTGCTGGTGGACATGACCGACCACCCCCTCCCCCGGGTCGACGGGCCCCCCGGCCCGCCGACGAACATAAGTTCGAATACCTCTAACCTACCAAACCTGACACCGGTGTCAACCCCTTCGGGGGCAGATTCCCCTGTGGCGACATCGGGTCTTGTTCGACGGCGTGCCCACGCGGTCCGGGCAGGCCGGCGTGCGCGCGTCTTGCTGAGCGCAGTCGCAGCGAACCGGCGGGTAGCAGCGCGAAGAATGGCGACACCAGCACGGAGGCGCCGGCCGCCAGAGTGCGACCCGCGCCGCGGTGGGAGGATTGTGGACCGTGAACACCCTTGTCATCGTCTTGATCGTGCTGGCCGTCGTGCTCGTAGCCGGCGGCGCAACCTACGGAGTCGTGCGGGCGCGGCGTCAGCGTTCCATCGCCCCGCCGCCGCAGCGCCCCGGGATCGACTACACCCCTGGCGTCGGCGACGATGCCAGCACGCCGCGCGACACCGAGCGCCGTGGGGTCACCGACGTGGGCCTGCCCGGCGCGGGCACGGCCCTGCTGGAGCCCGGCGAGGTGGTCGAGGCTGAGGTCGTCGAGGTCGCCCCGACGCTGGAGGTGCCGGCTCCCGCTGCTGGGCGCTGGGTCCGTCTGAAGGCCCGCCTGGCGCGATCGAACAGCGCCTTGGGCAAGGTGCTGCTGGTCTTGTTGAGCGCTGAGAACATCGACGAGGCCACCTGGGAGGAGATCGAGGACACGCTCATCATGAGCGACCTGGGAGTCGGCCCGGCCCAGGAGCTCGTCGACAAGCTCCGGACCCAGGTGCGGGTGGAGGGGACCTCGGACCCCGAGCGCGTCAAGGCCATGCTGCGCGCGGACCTGATCGAGCTGGTCGACCCCACGATGGACCGCGCCCTGCACACCTCGGCGGCCGGCGACGGCATCCCGGCGGTCATGCTCATGGTCGGGGTCAACGGCACCGGCAAGACCACCACCACCGGCAAGATCGCCCGCCTGCTCATCGCCGACGATCGCACGGTGGTGCTTGGCGCGGCCGACACGTTCCGCGCCGCAGCCTCCGAGCAGCTGCAGACGTGGGGCGATCGCGTAGGTGCCACCGTCGTGCGCGGCCCCGAGGGCTCAGACCCAGCCGCCATCGCCTTCGACGCCGTGAAGGATGGCCAGGACGAGGGCGTGGACGTCGTCATCATCGACACCGCCGGCCGCCTGCACACCAAGGTCGGGCTGATGGACGAGCTCGGCAAGGTCAAGCGGGTGGCCGAGAAGCAGGCGCCGGTGACCGAGGTGCTGCTGGTGCTGGACGCCACCACGGGGCAGAACGGCCTGACGCAGGCCCGGGTCTTCGCAGAGGTCGTGGATGTCACCGGCATCGTGCTGACCAAGCTGGACGGCACGGCGAAGGGGGGCATCGTCGTGTCGGTGCAGCGCGAGCTGGGCGTACCGGTGAAGCTCGTCGGCCTGGGTGAGGGCCCCGACGACCTGGCGCCGTTCGAGCCGGAGTCTTTCGTGGACGCGCTGCTGGACTGACGGCTGCGGCCCAACCGGGGGCCGCCGGACGCTATGACGGCAACGTTTACACAAGCGCAACATCTGGATCCCGAACGTCACCTCGGCGAAACCCGCATTAGCCCGGAACGAAACAGCGGCGGGCGAACCTTCTCTTGTCCACGGCAGTGAACGAGAGGAAATCGAAATGCCGGAAATCAGCAGTGGCGATACCGCCTGGGTGCTCGTGAGTGCGGCGATGGTGCTCCTCATGACGCCCGCCCTGGCGTTCTTCTACGGCGGCATGGTCCGCATGAAGAGCGTCCTGAACATGATGATGATGAGCTTCGGCGCCCTGGCGTTGATCACGGTGCTCTGGGTGCTCTACGGGTACTCCTTCGCCTTCGGCGACAGCGTCGGGGGCATGGGCCTGCTCGGCGACCCGACCGAGTTCCTGGGTCTGAAGGGCCTCATGAACCCCGAGTCGGTCAGCGGGTCGATCCCGTCGATGGCGTTCGTGGCCTTCCAGGCCGTGTTCGCGATCATCACTGTCGCGCTCATCAGCGGCGCCATCGCCGACCGCGCCCGGTTCGGCACCTGGATGGTGTTTGCGGCGATCTGGGCCACGGTGGTGTACTTCCCGGTGGCGCACTGGGTCTTCGCGTTCAGCAGCAAGGACGGCTCCTACACCGGTGGCTGGATCGCCAACAAGCTCGGCGCGATCGACTTCGCCGGCGGTACTGCAGTGCACATCAACGCTGGTGCGGCCGGTCTCGCGCTGGCGATCGTGCTGGGCAAGCGCATCGGCTTCGGCAAGACTGCCTTCCGCCCGCACAACCTGCCCTTCGTGATGCTCGGTGCTGGCCTTCTCTGGTTCGGCTGGTTCGGCTTCAACGCCGGCTCGGCGCTGACCGCCGGTGCCACCGCCTCGGTCGTCTGGGTGATGACCCTGACCGCCACGGCCATGTCCTCGCTGGCCTGGATGCTCACCGAGCGGATCCGCGACGGTAAGGCGACCTCGCTGGGCGCGGCTTCTGGTGCGGTGGCCGGCCTGGTGGCCATCACCCCGGCGTGTTCGTCGGTGAACGTCCTCGGCGCCCTGGCCATCGGCATCGCGGCCGGCGTGCTCTGCGCCCTGGCTGTCGGCCTGAAGTACAAGTTCGGCTTCGACGACTCGCTCGACGTGGTGGGTGTCCACCTGGTGGGCGGCCTCGTCGGCACGCTGATGATCGGCTTCGTGGCCACCGCCGAGGCACCTGCCGCGGTTGACGGCCTCCTCTACGGCGGCGGGCTCTCGCAGCTGGGCAAGCAGGCAATCGCCGCGGGTGCGGTGCTGGCCTACAGCCTGATCCTCACGTTCGCGATCGGCTACGCCCTCAAGGCGACCATGGGCTTCCGGATCGACCGTGACGCCGAGCTGGCCGGCATCGACCTGGGCGAGCACGCGGAGACCGCGTACGAGTCCTCTGACGGCTACGGCGGCAGCTTCGCCGGCGCCGCTGCCCCAGCAAGTTCCGCTACCAAGAGCACCCAGGAGGTGTCCGCATGAAGCTCGTCACCGCAGTGATCAAGCCGTTCCGGCTCGACGACGTCAAAGAGGCCCTGCAGACCTTCGGTATCCACGGCCTGACCGTGACCGAGGTCGCCGGCTACGGCCGGCAGGGTGGCCACACCGAGGTCTACCGGGGGGCGGAGTACACCGTCGACCTGATCCCGAAGATCAAGATTGAGGTCGTGGTCGACGACTCCGACGCCGCCGACGTCGTCAACCTCATCACCAAGTCCGCCGCCACCGGCAAGATCGGCGACGGCAAGGTGTGGCTGACGCCGGTCGAGGACCTGGTTCGGGTCCGCACCGGCGAGCGCGGCGCGGACGCGCTGTAGTCCGGGAGTCCCCGTGCCACTGCGCAGGTTCGCGGCGGGATCGGCATCACGCCGGTCCCGCCGCGGCCGTTCCCGCCAACCCGAGGTCGGCGGCCGGCCCGGCGGCCGGCCCGGCGAGCCGGCGACTGTCCGAACGTCCCCGCAGCCCGAACAGGCAGAGGAGTCTGATGTGCTGGCCCACGTGACCGACCCCGCGGCATTTCGCCGCCAGCGCGCCGAGGCCATCGCGCGGCCGTGGACGCCGGAACTGCCCGCGGCCCAGCGCCGCGCGGCGCTCTCGGATTTGACCGACGGCTGGCTGCGGGAGGTCTTCCAGCGTTCCGGGGCGCCCGCGCAGGGCTCGGCTCTGGTGGCCGTCGGCGGCTACGGACGGCGCGAGCTGTCGCCGGGCAGCGACGTGGATCTGGTGCTGCTGCACAGCCCGGGGACCGCAGTGGACGACGTCGCCGATCGCATCTGGTACCCCGTCTGGGACGCCGGCCTTCGGCTGGACCACAGCGTGCGGACGCCGGCGCAGTCGCGCCGGATGGCCAACGCCGACCTCAAGGTGATGCTGGGCCTGCTGGACGCCCGGACGGTGGTCGGCGATCAGACCCTGCTCGCCGGCCTGCGCGCGTCGGCCCTGTCGGACTGGCGGGCCCGGGCGGCGGAGCGGCTGGGGGAGCTGCGTGAACTCGTCGAGGCCCGGCGCTCCACGTTCGGCGAGCTGGCCTACCTGCAGGAGCCGGATGTCAAGGACAGCCTGGGTGGTCTGCGGGATGTGGTGATCATGCGCGCCATCGCCGCGTCATCGGTCACCGACGTGCCGCGGGGGCGCCTGGCCGAGCCGTACCAGCTGTTGCTGGACGTCCGTGACGCCCTGCACACCACCACTGGCAGGAGTAGCGACAAGCTGCTGCGCCAGGAGCAGCCGGCAATCGCGATGATGCTGGGGATCGACGACCCGCGCGGCGACGGGGACGGGCTGCTGCGCGCCGTGTCAGGCGCCGGGCGCACCATCGACTGGGCCTCTGATGTGGTGTGGCACCGGGTGGATCGGCTGCGCCGCCCGTCCAGGCTGCCGGGCATGCGCCGGCGCCGTCTGCCCGACCGGCTGCCGCCCGCCCGCACTCCCTTGGCGGAGGGTGCGGTGGTGTCCGACGGCGAGGTCGTGCTGGCCCGTGACGCCCGCCCGGGGCGCGATCCGGGGCTCATCCTGCGCCTGGCGTCGGCGACCGCCCGAGCGGGCCTGCGCATCTCGCCCGCCACCCTCAGGCATCTGGCCGAGACGTCCGGGGCGATGCCGGTTCCGTGGACCGACGCCATGCGCAACGACTTCATCGGTCTGATCGGCGCCGGGCCCGGCGCGATCCCGGTGTGGGAGTCGTTGGACCAGGAGGATCTGATCACGCGTCTGATCCCGGAGTGGGAGCCAACCCGCAGCGCTCCGCAGCACAATCCTGTGCATATCCACACGGTGGACCGCCACAGCCTGCAGACCGCCGTCTGCGCCTCGGCCCTCGCGCGCGACGTCTCACGGCCGGACCTGTTGCTGACGGCGGCAATCCTGCATGACATCGGCAAGCCCGCCGGTGCCGCCCGGCACAGCGAGGTGGGGGCCGAGATTGCTGCGGAGGTGCTGCCGCGCATGGGTTTCGACGCCGCGGACTGCGGGACCGTCGTCGCCCTCGTCCGCCATCATCTGCTGCTCTCCGAGACCGCCACCCGCCGCGACATCGACGACCCCGCCACCGTGGCGTCGGTGGCCGCGGCGCTGGGGAGCTCTGAGGTGCTGGAACTCCTCTGGGCGCTGACCAAAGCAGACGCCCAGGCGACCGGGCCGGCGGCCTGGTCGCCGTGGAAGGCCGCGCTCGTGGACGCCCTGGCCGAGGCCGTGGGCTCGACGCTGGCCGGACGGCACGAGGTGGCCCTGCCGGCCCGCAGCGAGCTGGAGGAGGTCGCAGCGGGGGCCACGGGGCTGGTGGTCCTGCGCGACGAGCGCAGCGGGCTGGAAGAGCTGGTGGTGGGTGCCGACGCGGGGCAGGACGGCGCGCAGCCAGTCCTCGCCGACGTCTCGGCCGTGCTCGCCCTGCACCGCCTGCGGGTGATCGAGGCCCGGGCCGGGACGGTCGGCGGGCGCTCGGTGAGCACCTGGCGGGTGGTGCCGTCCTTCGGCGAGGTGCCGGACGCCCATCGCATCGCCGTCGACCTGCGGCGGGTGTCCGATGGCAGCCTGCAGGCCCATGACCGCATCATGCGCCGGGAGGCCGACGCGGCCGGCGCTACCGCTGGGAGGGGCGTGAACGCGGCCTCGTCGCCGGCGCCCCGGGTCACCATCGTGCCGGGTGCCTCGGACACGGCCACGGTCATCGAGGTCCGCGCGGCTGACTCCTCCGGGCTGTTGCACCGGCTGCTGCACACGATCGTCGCCGAGGGGGCAACGGTGCGGGCGGCCAAAGTCGCCACCCTGGGGGCGGATGTGGTGGACGTGTTCTACCTCGTCGCCGATGACCCGGGTGGGCTTGGCGGGGCGCCGCTGTCGCCGGCGGTCGCCGTCCGGCTGCGCGAGCAGCTGCTCGCCGCCGCCCAGGTGCCGACGGCCGGAGCGGGAGGCTGAGCGGCCTCGGGTGGGCCGAGGGGGACGGCCGTTAGGCTTGGCCAGTCGCCGTCGTGAGGAAGCCACGTGTTCGCAACCCTGTCTGACCGCCTGACCGCCACCTTCAAGAACCTGCGCGGCAAGGGACGCCTGTCGCAGGCCGACGTCGATGCGACGGTGCGCGAGATCCGCGTGGCCCTGCTCGACGCCGACGTGGCGCTGCCCGTCGTCCGCACGTTCACCTCGCGAGTGCGCGAGCGGGCGACCGGCGCCGAGGTGTCCGGGGCGCTCAACCCGGCCCAGCAGGTCATCAAGATCGTCAACGAGGAGCTCGTGCAGATCCTCGGCGGCGAGACCCGCCGGCTGCGCTACGCGAAGAACCCGCCGACCACGCTCATGCTGGTCGGCCTGCAGGGTTCTGGCAAGACGACCCTCGCCGGCAAGCTCGCCCGCTGGCTCAAGGAGCAGGGCCACCGGCCGCTGCTGGTCGCGGCTGACCTGCAGCGGCCGAACGCGGTGGACCAGCTCCGGGTGGTGGCCGAGCGGGTTGGGGTGGGGGTCTACGCCCCCGAGCCGGGCAACGGCGTCGGCGATCCCGTCGCGGTGTCGCGCAACGGCGTGCAGTTCGCCAAGGACGCCGGCTACGACGTCGTGGTCGTCGACACCGCCGGCCGCCTGGCCATCGACGCCGAGCTGATGGATCAGGCGCGCAACATTCGCGACGCGATCGACCCCGACGAGGTCCTGCTGGTCATCGACGCAATGATCGGCCAGGACGCGGTCAACACCGCGGTGGCGTTCAATGAGGGCGTCGGCTTCGACGGAGTTGTGCTCACCAAGCTCGACGGCGACGCCCGAGGCGGTGCCGCGTTGTCTGTCCGCGAGGTCACCGGTCGCCCGATCATGTTCGCCTCCACGGGTGAGAAGCCCGAGGACTTCGAGCCGTTCCACCCCGACCGCATGGCCTCGCGCATCCTCGACATGGGCGACATCCTCACGCTCATAGAGCAGGCCGAGCGGACCTTCTCCGAGGAGCAGGCCGCCGCGATGGCGGACAAGCTCGCCACGGGGGAGGACTTCACGCTGGAGGACTTCCTCGAGCAGATGCAGGCTGTGCGGCAGATGGGCAACCTGGGCAAGCTCATGGGGATGCTCCCCGGCATGGCCGACGCGCGCAAGCAGCTCGAGCAGCTCGACGAGCGCGAGATCGACCGGGTGCAGGCCATCATCCAGTCGATGACCCCGCAGGAGCGGCGCAACTCCCAGATCCTCAACGGCTCCCGCCGCGCCCGGATCGCCAAGGGCGCCGGGGTGCACGTCAGCGAGGTGAACGGACTGCTGGAGCGGTTCACCCAGGCGCAGAAGATGATGCGCCGCATGGGTGCGGGCATCCCCGGCCTCGGCGGCGGAGGAGGCGGCAAGAAGGCCCGTGGCAAGGCGGCGGGTCAGCAGCGCCGGGGGAAGAAGGGGCGCAGCGGCAACCCGGCGAAGCGCGCCCAGCAGGAGGCCGCAGCGGCCTCGCTGACCAAGCAGGCCGAGCCGGGCTCGGGCCTGCGGTTGGGCGGTGAGAATGCCGGGGTGCCCGGGCGCGACCCGCTGGCGGCGCCCGGCCAGGCGCCCGATCTGCCGCCGGAGCTGAAGAAGCTGCTCGGCGGTCAGTGAGGGAGGTCCGGCGGTTTGCACCTGTGGGGTCTGGACCGCAGCGGCGGGCGCGTCTGGCACACTAGGCGTGCTATGTCCGCAGCAGGACCCTCTCGCCCGCCAGCGGACTGACCATCCGGATGCGACGAGCGACGCGCCCCCCGCAGCGCCGCCCGTGAGCGTCCACCCGTGAAGACAATGGAGAAGACCACCCCGTGGCCGTCAAGATCAAGCTCAAGCGCGTCGGCAAGATTCACCGCCCCCAGTACCGCGTCATCGTGGCCGACTCGCGCACCAAGCGCGATGGCCGGGCGATCGAGGAGCTGGGCATCTACGACCCGCTGCCCAACCCGTCGGTCGTCGAGGTGGCCTCGGACCGCGTGCAGTACTGGCTGGGCGTCGGCGCCAAGCCGACCGAGGCGGTCGAGAAGCTGCTGAAGCTGACCGGCGACTGGCAGAAGTTCACCGGCGAGGGCGATGCCGCGGGCTCACTCGAGGTGGCGGCGGCCAAGACCAGCCGCGACTCCGTCTTCGCCGAGGCCGTGACCGCGGCCGCTAACGCCGAGAAGCCCGCGAAGAAGCCGGCCAAGACCGTCGACGCCGAGCCCACGGAGGCTGACAAGGCGGCCGAGGCGGCCGAGGAGCTGTCGACCGAGGCCCTCGTCGTCGCCGATGACGCCGAGCAGGTGGCCGCCGACGCGGCCGAGGCCGCGGCCGACGCCGACGGGTCCTGAGCCTGCCATGGTGGCCGCCGAGGCGCTCGAGCACCTGGTGCGCGGGATCGTCGAGCATCCGGACGACGTCGTGGTGAGCGAGCGGCGCAACCGTCGCCGCGGTGACGCGCTGGCAGTCCGCGTGCACCCGGAGGACATGGGCCGGGTGATCGGGCGCGCGGGCAAGACCGCGACCGCCCTGCGCACGGTGGTGAAGGCCGTTTCCGGCGGTGCCGCGGTTCGCATCGACTTCCTCGACGTGGGCGAGCGCTGAGCAGCACGCAACCGCAGCCAGGCGCCGTGCCGGTGCTCGTCGGCCGGTTCGGCAGGGCGCACGGGCTTCGCGGCGAGATCGTCGTCGAGGTGCGCACGGACCTGCCCGAGATTCGCTTTGCGCCCGGTGCGGTGCTGCGATGCGGCAGCTCCGCCGAGGATCCCGGTGCCGGGGAGCGCGAGGTGACGGTCCAGGAGGCGCACGTCCGCGGCGGGCGCTTCATCGTCAGGCTGCTGGGGATGCCGGATCGCTCTGCGGTGGAACCTCTGACTGGACTGTTCCTGTTCGCCGAGGCACCCCTGGACGAGACCGCGGGCGACGAAGAGGAGTACTTCGACCGGCAGCTCATCGGGCTGCGGGTCGTCGGAGTCGACGGGGTCGAGCTCGGTCGCACGGTCGACGTCGCCCACCTGCCGGGGCAGGACCTGCTGGTCGTGCAGACCGGCGTCGAGGGTGGGAGCGACGCCGCCGAGGTTCTGGTGCCGTTCGTCGGCGAGATCGTCGTGGCCGTGGACCTGGAGGCAGGCAGGGCCGTGGTCGACCCGCCGCACGGGCTGTTCGGGCCCGTTCCGGCGGACTAGGCAGCAATGCACATCGACGTCGTCACGATCTTCCCGGAGTACCTCGCGCCGCTGGACCTCTCGCTGGTGGGCAAGGCGCGGCGCACCGGGCTGCTCGACGTGGCCGTGCACGACCTGCGCGACTGGGCGCTCGACCGGCACCGAACCGTCGACGACACGCCCTACGGGGGCGGGCCGGGCATGGTGATGCGGGCTGACGTCTGGGGTGCGGCGCTGGACGACATCATCGGCGCGGAGTCCCCGACGCTGGTGATTCCCACTCCATCCGGACGGCCCTTCGGCCAGCCCGTCGCGGCGGAACTCGCGGCCGCCAGGCGGCTGGTGTTCGCCTGCGGACGCTACGAGGGCATCGACGCGCGCGTGGCCGAGCACTACCGGCGGCGGCTGCCGGTGCTGGAGTGCAGCGTGGGCGACGTGGTGCTGGCGGGCGGCGAGGTCGCGGTGCTGCTGATGGTCGAGGCCATCGCCCGGCTGCTGCCCGGGGTGCTCGGCAACGAGGCCAGCGCCGCCGACGACTCCTTCGCCCCGGGGCGAAGCCCCTCCGAGGCCCTGGAGGGGCCGGTCTACACGCGGCCGCCGGAGTGGCGCGGGCTCCAGGTGCCGGCCGTCCTGCGCTCGGGGGACCACGGTGCGGTGGACCGCTGGCGGGCCGAGCAATCCAGGACCCGGACGGCCAGCGTCCGGCCGGAGTTGCTGCCAGCCGCAGGGGGAGACCCGCACCGGCGCCCGCCCGGCGATGTGACAGACTAGGGCGCTGCCCGTATCGGGGGACCTGCCGCAGGGGGTTCGCCGGTTACCACTGGGCCAGTCCACGAGAAGCCAACGTCTGTGGTGCGTCCTGCGGCGCGCCATGAGGAGCAACCATGCACGTCCTCGACGGTCTCGACTCAGCCTCCAAGCGCGACAACCTTCCGGACTTCCGCCCCGGCGACAGCCTCAAGGTGCACGTGAAGGTCGTGGAGGGCAACCGCTCCCGCGTCCAGGTGTTCGCCGGCGTCGTCATCCGACGCCAGGGCGGTGGCCTGCAGGAGACCTTCACGGTCCGCAAGGTGAGCTTCGGCACCGGCGTGGAGCGCACCTTCCCGCTGCACTCGCCCGTGATCGAGAAGATCGAGGTGGCCAGCCGCGGCGACGTGCGCCGGGCCAAGCTCTACTACCTGCGGGACCTGCGCGGCAAGGCGGCCAAGATCAAGGAGCGCCGCGACAACGCCTGACGCGGGTGCTGCCGGTTCCGCGGACCCGGTTGAACCCGCATCCTCCGACCCAGCCGAGCCGGGTCCCGGCAACCGCAGGCGATCCTCGGTGCGACTGCCGCGCGGGCCGCTGCGCCTGCTGCTGGCGATCACGATCGGCGCCGCCGTGGCTGTGGCCGTCGACACCTACGTGTTGACCATGGCAACCGTGGACTCCAACTCAATGGCCCCCACGCTGGTGGTGGGCGATCGCGTCGCGATCAACAGGCTGAGCGCGGTCGAGCGGGGCGATGTGGTCGCTTTCGACGGCCGCGGCTCGTTTCTGCCGCCGATGCACCCCCAGGTGGTGTTCGTCAAGCGTGTGATCGGGGTGGGCGGGGACCGGGTCGCCTGCTGCCTGGACGGCCGGATCGTCGTGAACGGCGCGCCGCTGGCGGAGCCCTACCTGGCGCCGGGGACGCCGGAGGACGTGGCCTTCGATGTCATCGTTCCGGACGGCGCGCTGTGGGTAATGGGCGACAATCGCCCCCACTCGGCCGACAGCAGGGCACACTTGGGCGATCCGGGCGGTGGTTTCGTGCCGGTGTCGAAGGTCGACGGCACGGTTGTCGCGGTGGTCTGGCCGCCGACGAACGCGGGAGCCGTCGAGTGACCCCCGGCAGGACCCGTGCCACCCGGCGCGCAACCCGCGCGACCCGCATCCATCGGAGGCGATCCAGAGGATGACTGATCCGACAGTCACGCCGTCGTCGACGCCCGCCGGCGACGGGGCCCGGCACAGCCGGAAGTCCAGTTCCGGCTCCGGCTGGCGCTTCCTGCGCGAGATCGCCATCGTCCTGGGCACCGCAATCGTCCTGAGCATCGTCGTGCGCACCTTCCTCGTGCAGGCCTTCTACGTCCCGTCGCAGTCGATGGAGAACACGCTGCTTCCCAGCGACCGCATCCTGGCGTCGAAGATCACCACCAACCTGTCCGGTGTGCACCGCGGGCAGATCGTCGTCTTCGCGGACCCCGGCGGCTGGCTGCCGGCTCGTGTGCCCACACCCACCTCGCCCCTGCGATCGGCGCTGGAGTTCATCGGCCTCGTGCCGTCATCGAAGGGCGATGACCTGGTGAAGCGCGTCATCGGCGTGGCCGGGGACCATGTCGCCTGCTGCAGCCCCGACGGCCGGATCCTGCTCAACGGCGTGCCGCTGGACGAGCCGTATCTGAAGCCAGGGGTGTCCACCGACCAGGTGCAGTTCGACATCGTGGTGCCCGCGGGTTCGGTGTTCGTGATGGGGGACAACCGTCCCGAGTCGGCGGACAGCCGCTACCACCTGCGCGACAACTCCGGCGGCGTGCCGGTGGACAACGTCGTCGGCAACGTGTTCGTCACGGTCTGGCCGTTCGACCGGTTCGCCTGGCACAGCGTCCCGGCGGTGCCCTTCGACAACCCCGCCGTCCAGCAGCAACAGCAGCCGTCCGAGCAGCCGGCGGCAGGCGCTGGCACCGGCGGCACCGGCGGCACGTGAGCCGCACCGGCGGCGGGGCCGGGCGCCAGCAGCCCGAGCGCAACCCCGCGACGAGGCGTCCCACCCTCCGACTGGAGCGCAAGCTCATGCGCGAGCACGGATGGGCATCGCTTGCTGCGCTGGACGAGGTCGGCCGCGGCGCCCTGTGCGGGCCTGCCTCGGTGGGGGCCGTGCTCATCACCGACTCCATCGCGCCGGCTCCGGCCGGCGTCCGCGACGCCAAGCTGCTCTCCCGCGGGCGCCGCGAGCAACTGGCCCCGGCCATCCGGCGCTGGGCCCCAGCCTCGGCGGTCGGGCATGCGTCCTCGAGCGAGATCGACGCCTGGGGCATCATCGCGGCGCTGCAGATGGCTGCTCTGCGGGCGCTGGCGCAGCTGCCGATGCCGGCCGACGGACTCCTGCTCGACGGCAACCACGACTACGTCGGCGGCCGGCCCCCGGCGGACGGCACCCCCGCTCCGAGCGTCCCGGTCGTCACCGTCGTCCGCGCGGATGTGACGTGCGCGGCCGTGGCGGCGGCCAGCATCCTGGCCAAGACGACGCGCGACGAGCTGATGGTGCGCCTCGCCGCGCAGTACCCGGCCTACGGGTGGGCGGACAACAGCGGGTACGCGGCTCCCCACCATCGCGCGGCCATCGCGCGCCACGGCCTGACGCCGCACCACCGCCGCAGCTGGAACCTGCCGGGGCCGCCGGGCGTCCCGGCGGACGCCGGGCGACTCGGTACTGTCGTGGACACGGGAGCGGTGGGCGTCGAGGCGCCGCGGGACGGCGAGGTGGCACATGGGCGTTGAGGACCTGGAGCAATACGAGAGCGAGATCGAGCTGGCGCTGTACCGGGAGTACCGCGACGTCGTGCGGCTGTTCCGGTACGTCGTCGAGACCGAGCGCCGCTTCTACCTGGCCAACGACGCCGATGTCCGGGTCAAGGCCACCGACGGCGGCGAGGTGTTCTTCGAGGTCGCCCTGACCGACGCCTGGGTGTGGGACATCTACCGGCAGTCGCGCTTCGTCAAGCGGGTCAAAGTGCTCACCTTCAAGGACGTCAACGTCGAGGAGCTCGACCCGGGGGCCCTCGAGCCGCCGGAGCCGCCGCGGACGTAGGCGGCGCGGCCTGACGTCCGGCTGACCTTTTCCACAACGGGCGGTTAGGCCTTCCCTGGGAGCCGGGTCCCCGGCAGGGTGTTCCGCAGGGGGTGGTGCGGGTGGATGTTCCGTCGCGCAGGGGTAACAGGCGGGCGGCCGTCGGACGCTACGGCGAGGACGTCGCGTGCCGATATCTGGCCGGCCGCGGGATGCGGGTGCTGGCGCGCAACTGGCGCAGCGGGCGCTGGGAGGCCGACATCATCGCCGCTGACGGCGACGCGCTGGTGCTGTGCGAGGTCAAGACGCGCACGACGGCGGCCTTCGGGCTCCCGGAGGAGGCCATCACCGCGGCGAAGGCCACAAGGCTGCGTCGGCTGGCGGCCGCCTGGCTGCAGCAGTGCGACCGCGACGAGTTGAGCACGCCGGTTGTGCAGGTGCGCATCGACGTCGTCGCGGTCCAGGTGCGCAGGCGCGGGGCGCCGCAGGTGCGTCACCTGATCGGGGTCTGCTGATGAGCACGGGTCGCTCGACGACCGCGGTCGTGCTCGGCGTGGCTGCTCACCAGGTGCGCGTCGAGGCCCATGTCGCCGCGGGGCTGCCGCAGTGGCACATGGTCGGCCTGCCGGACACGGCCGTCAGCGAGTCGCGCGACCGCGTTCGGGCGGCCGCCGCCAGTTCCGGGTTGGCGTGGCCCGCCGGGCGCATCACCGTCGGGCTGAGCCCCGCCTCGTTGCCCAAGCGCGGCTCGGGATTGGACCTCGGCATCGCCGTGGCGGTGCTGAGCGCCGCCAACCCGCCGCCTCAGCCCGGTCGCCTCGCGGACTGGATGTTCGTCGGCGAGCTCGGCCTGGATGGCACCGTGCGACCCGTGGGGACGGTGCTGCCCGCCGCGATCGCAGCGCGCGCCGCAGGGCTCGCGCGCTTCGTGGTGCCGTGGGGCAACCGGCGCGAGGCGTCGCTCGTGTCGGGTCTGGACGTGCTCCCGGTGGTGTCGCTGCGGCACCTCTGGGCGGTGCTGAGCGGCGACGAGCAGTCGATCGCGGCGGAGGAGGCCCTGGGGCGCGACGACGGCGGCCTTTCGGCCGACCAGATGTCGGGCGGCGCGGTGGAGCCGGACCTGGCCGATGTGCGCGGACAGGACGAGGCGCGTCAGGCTCTAGTGGTGGCCGCCGCCGGCGGGCACCACCTGTGCCTGTCAGGTCCCGCGGGGGTGGGCAAGACCCTCATCGCCTCGCGGCTTCCCTCGCTGCTGCCGGACCTGACCGACGAGGAGTCCTTGGAGGCCACGGCGATCAGGGCGCTCACGTCGCCAGAGGCACCCACCGGACTGGTCCGGAGGCCCCCCGTGTGCAGGCCGCATCACTCGGCCTCGGACGTGGCCCTGGTCGGGGGCGGGTCGGTGGACCGACCCCGGATCGGCCTGGCGACCCGCGCCCACGGTGGGGTGTTGTTCCTGGACGAGGCAGCGGAGTTCTCCGCCGGCGCCCTGGATGCGCTGCGTCAGGCCATGGAGGCGCGCACCGTCTCGCTGGCGCGGGCCGGCTTCCAGGTGGAGCTGCCGGCACGCTTTCAGCTGGTGCTGGCCACCAACCCGTGTCCGTGCGGCCGGGCACTTGACACGGCCGGGCGCCCTTGCGGCTGCAGCTCGGCCCAGCGCCGGCGCTACCTTGCGAGGCTCAACGGGCCGCTGCTCGACCGCGTGGACGTGCGGCTGACCCTTCGCCGGCCCACCGCGGCGGAGCTGGCCGGCCTGACCGGCTCCTCGGAGTCGTCGGCCCGGGCCCGTGACCGGGTGGTGGCCGCCCGTGGCCGTGCCAAGCGCAGGCTCGACGGCAGCCCGTGGAGCACCAACGCGGCGGTCCCGGCGCACGAGGTCAGGCGGAACTGGCCGGTGCCGCCTGACCTGCAGGAGGCCTTGGACCTGGCGGCCAACTCGCGGGAGTCCATCCGCGGGCTGGACCTCTGCCTGCGGCTGGCATGGACGATCGCGGACCTGCGGGGTGCCGATCATCCCGGTGCCGGCGACCTGCGAGCCGCCATCGACCTGCGCGACCCGCAGGAATGGGTCGTCTAGCCACTACCGCTCAACCGCGGCGGCGGCGCTCGGCCGCCACTGCCCCCACCCAGAGCTCGGCCCGCCGGCCACTCCTACACACCACTCCCAGCCACCCTCCAACCCATCTGACAGGAGCCCAGCCATGACCCAGCTGCCCATCGAGGACCTCGAGCCGGAACCGGGGCCGCCCGCCGCGAAGCCGCGCGCCCGACCCTCGGCCGCCGTGGGTGAGGCCGCCAGCGAGCAAGCAGCTCAATCGTCCTCCGCGCGGGAGCGAGCCGCCGAGGTCCGGGCCCGGATCGCGCTGTCGCTGCTGGCCGAGGCGGGCGACCAGGATGTGGGGGCGCTCGTCGCCCGGGTGGGAGCCGTGCGCGCAGCCGAGGAGCTTGCCCGGTACCGCGTCCCACGACGATCCGGGGCGGACCTCGCAACGGCGGTCGCCGGCCAGATCGAGCGCGCCCGAAAGGTGGCCGCACGCTGCCTCATCCCGGGTGATGGCGCCTGGCCGAGCCAGCTGGACGACCTGGGGTTCGGCGCGCCCGTGCTGCTGTGGGTCCGCGGCGGGCAGCTGCGCCCGAGCCTCCTGCGCTCGGTCGCGATGGTGGGGGCCCGGGCCTGCAGCCCCTACGGCCGCGTCCAGGCCGAGACGCTGGCCGCAGACCTGGCGCTGTTCGGGTGGACCATTGTGTCCGGCGGCGCCTACGGCATCGATGCCGCCGCGCACGCCGGCGCGCTGGCCGTCGGAGGCCAGACGGTGCTGGTGTCGGCCGGCGGGGTGGACAAGGCGTATCCACGGGGCAACGAACAGGTCTACGCCCGGGTGCTGGATTCGGGCTGTGTCGTGTCGGAGTACCCGTTGGGATCGACCCCGGCCCGGCACCGATTCCTCGTGCGCAACCGGCTGATCGCGGCCCTCAGTCGCGGAACCGTCGTGGTAGAGGCCGGCTATCGGTCCGGTGCGCGCAGCACGGCCGCATCCGCCGGGGCGCTCAACCGCCATGTGATGGCGGTGCCGGGACCGGTCACCTCCGACCTCTCGGCGGGGTGCCACCGGATGATCCGGGACGGCGAGGCGGTGCTGGTCCGCAACTCCGCCGACATTCAGGAGCTCGTCGCGCCTATGGGAGAGGAACCCGCCGGCACCCATCCCCGGGAATTGCTCGCCTGGCTGGCTGCTCACGGGCCGGCCGCGACCGCTCGGGTCGCCGCCGGGGTGCAGCTCGATGCCGCGGAGGTCGAAGCCCTGCTGACGATGCTCGAGGGCGCAGGCATGGTGACGCGGGTGCGCCGTGGGTGGGCGATGGCCGAGGCGGCCCTGCGGCGCTTCGCCGCGACCGGCTCCTGAGCTGCGGCCTCAGACCCTGCTGATCTGCGATTGGCCGGGTACGCGACGCGGCAACCGTGTGTACTTGGGGGATGGGACGAGTCCGCGAGCAACCGGCGACTGCCGGCGGCGAGCCGGGGGCTGCCTTTCGGTCAGCGCTCGTGGCCGAGTTCGAGGACTACTTGGCGTCGGTCAAGGGCCGCGGCGCCAACACGGTGCGCGCCTATGGCGCCGACGCCTCTGCGCTGCTGGGGCACGCCGGCGTCGCCGACAGGGACGACCTCCGCGGGCTGGACCTCGCCGCGCTGCGCGCGTGGTTGGCCCAGGGCGCCCGCGCCGGGGCTGCGCGCAGCTCGCAGGCACGGCGGGCCTCGTCGGCGCGGGCATTCACCGCCTGGGCGGTCGCCCGGGGGTTCGTCGCGGATCCCGATCCGGGCGCGCGCCTGGCCTCGCCGAAGGCGCGGCGGACCCTGCCCGGCGTTCCGCGGCGCAGTGCCGTGCTCGGAATGCTCGATGCGGCACAGGAGGGAGCCGACGACCCGGAAGGGCTGCGCGACGTCGCGATCCTGGAACTGCTGTACGGCTCTGGCCTGCGGGTCTCCGAACTCTGCGGACTGGACCTCGAGGGTCTGGGGGAGGTCTCGATCAAGGTCCTGGGCAAGGGCTCGAAGGAGCGCACCGTGCCGCTGGGCCAGGTGGCGGCGGAGGCTCTGGACCGCTGGCTGCGCGATGGTCGGCCGGTCTGGTGCACTGAGCAGAGTGGCGCGGCGGTCTTCCTGGGGGTCCGCGGCCGCCGCATCGACCAACGTGTCGTCCGGCGGGTCGTCAACCGCGTCAGCGTCGCCGCCGGCGGCACCCGCATGTCTCCCCATGCCCTGCGGCACGCCATGGCGACGCATGTGCTGGAGGGCGGCGCCGACCTGCGCAGCGTGCAAGAGATGCTCGGCCATGCGAGTCTCGGCACGACTCAGATCTATACCCACGTGACCGTCGACCGACTCAGGAAGGTGTACGCCGGTGCCCACCCACGAGCCTGACAGCGTGGCCGCCCTCTGGGAGTCCTACAAGACAACAGGCGATCCCAGCTCCCGGGAACGATTGATCATGCAGTACTCGCCGCTGGTCAAGTTCGTCGCCGGCCGTGTCGGGGCGGGTCTGCCGTCCACGGTCGAGAACGCCGACCTGGTGTCCTATGGCCTGTTCGGCCTGATCGACGCCATCGAGAAGTTCGACCATGAGCGTGGGCTGAAGTTCGAGACCTACGCGCTGAGCCGGATTCGCGGCAGCATCATCGACGAGCTGCGGGGCCTGGACTGGGTGCCGCGCTCGGTTCGCTCGCGCAGCCGCGAGGTGGAGCGTGCCTACATCGAGCTCGAGAACGAGCTGCACCGCGCCCCCAGCGACGAGGAGGTCGCCGACCGGGTGGGGATCGGCATCGGCGAGCTGCATGATCTGTTCGCCGCCGTCTCGTTCACCAACCTGGCCGCGCTCGACGAGCTCATGCACTCGGGCGAGAGCGGCGTCACCCTGGGCGACACGGTGGTGGACCCCCGGCTCGCGGCGCCGGAGGACGCTTTCGAGAGCGAGTCGCTCAAGGAGGTCATCGGCGGCGCGCTGCACCTGATCCCCGAACGCGAGCGGATCATCATCGCGCTGTACTACTACGAGGGCTTCACCCTGGCCGAGATCGGGCAGGTGCTCGGGGTCACCGAGAGCAGGGTGAGCCAGTTGCACAGCAAGGCGATGCTGCAGTTGCGCGCGAAGCTTGCCGAGGTATCGCGCGCCTGAGCCGGCGCAGGGTGAGCCTGGGCGCGTCGCCGTGGCGACTCAGCGAGGCGACTTCAGGATGGGCCGGTAGGGCGTGAGCAGCGCCATCGGGTCGATGTACTGCCCCGCGAGCAGCGCGCCCCAGTGCAGGCACCGCTGCGAGCAGTGGGCGCCGGCCGCGATCGTGCCGATGGGGTCGCCCACCGCCACGACCTGGCCGGCGACGACTGTCGGCGCCACGGGCTCGTAGGTGGTGCGGACCCCGCCGTGGTCGATGGCGACCACCCCGCGGTCCACCACGACCCCCGCGAAAGAGACGGTGCCGGCGGCGGCCGCCCGCACGGCGGCGCCCTCGGCTGCGGCGAGGTCGACGCCGCGGTGCCCGGGCTGCCATGGCTGCTCGGGCGGGTCGTAGCCGGCCGCCACCCGCAGCGGCAGCACTGGTGGCAGGTACGGCCCGCCCGGCGGACGCATGCCGGGCGCGCCGAGGACGATCAGGGCTACCCCGGCCGCGGCCGCAGCCGGGGTTGTGAGCAGGTGCCGCGACATGCCCCGAGCCTGCTGGTCAGCCGCGCCCTGGGGAAAGACCCCGCAGCCGATCTGTGGACAGCCGCGCCGCTAGGATGACCCTTGCACCGCGGGCTCTGTCTCGCGGTGACTTCGCATCCCCGCGCACCGGAGTTCAGCCGGCGCGCCGCCCACGGTCCCTCGGGCGGACGGCGCGGCGGGGGTCAGGCGCGCCGCGACACCCCTGTCCGGCGCGAGAAACCACGAGGCCCCCGGCGGCAGCCGCGGGGCGCAGGAGGCATGCCATGGCCGTCGTCACGACGCGTCAGATGCTGGACAACGGCGTCCACTTCGGACACCAGACCCGGCGCTGGAACCCGAAGATGAAGCGCTTCATCTTCACCGAGCGCAACGGCATCTACATCATCGACCTGGCCCAGTCCACGGGCTACATCGACAAGGCGTACGAGTTCGTGCGGGACACCGTCGCGCACGGTGGCACGGTGCTCTTCGTCGGCACCAAGAAGCAGGCGCAGGAGGCCATCGCCACCCAGGCCACGCGGGTGGGCATGCCCTATGTCAACCACCGCTGGCTGGGCGGGATGCTCACCAACTTCGCCACGATCCACAAGCGCCTCGTGCGCCTGGGCGAGCTCGAGCAGATGGACTTCGACAACCCGGCGACCGGCGGCCTGACCAAGCGCGAGCTGCTGTCGTTGCGGCGCGAGAAGGACAAGCTGGAGCGCGCCCTCGGCGGTATCCGCAACATGAGCAAGGTGCCCAGCGCGGTGTGGATCGTCGACACCAACAAGGAGCACATCGCCGTCGACGAGGCGCGCAAGCTGGGGATTCCGGTCGTCGCCGTGCTCGACACCAACTGCGATCCCGACGTCGTGGACTACCCGGTGCCCGGCAACGACGACGCCATCCGCTCGGTGGAGCTGTTGACGCGCGTCGTGGCCGATGCTGTCGCGGATGGCCTGAAGACCCGCTCCGCCGGGGACCCGGACGCGGAGCCGGCACCGGAGTGGGAGGAGGCCTTCCTGGCCACCGACGACGCGGCGGCGACCGAGGGCGCGGCTGTCGCGACCGCTGAGCCCGCCGCAGCCGAGGCCGAGGCGATCGTCAGCGAGGAGCCCGCGATCGAGGCCGGCGAGGAGCTAGCCGATGCCGACATCGTCGTAGCAGCGGTTCAGGCCGAGGTGCCGGAGGCAGCTGTGCCCGCCGACGCCGACGGCCAAGAGTCGGCGCAACCCGAGTAGCACTCGGCCCAGCACACGAGACAAGGAGACACACACATGGCTGTTTCAGCCGCAGATGTCAAACGCCTTCGGGAACTCACCGGGGCCGGGATGCTCGACTGCAAGAAGGCCCTGGAGGAGTCCGACGGCGACTTCGACAAGGCGGTGGAGCTCCTGCGCATCAAGGGTGCCAAGGACGTGGGCAAGCGCGCCGCCCGCACCGCCGCCAACGGTCTGATCGCCGCCCATCTGGGCGCGAGCGACCACGGCGTGATGCTCGAGCTGGCGTGCGAGACCGACTTCGTGGCCAAGACCGAGGGCTTCCAGTCGCTGGCAGCCGACGTCGCCGCCTTCGTCGCCACCCAGCACCCCGGCGACCTCGACGAGCTGCTGGCGGCCGAGTACGAGGCCGGCAGGACGGTGCGGGAGCTGCTGGACGAGGCCAACGCCTCGATGGGCGAGAAGATCGAGATCCGGCGCTTCGAGCGGGTCGAGGACGGCTACGTCTACGTCTACCTGCACAAGCACGACCCGGCCCTCCCGCCCAGTGTGGGTGCGCTGGTGCAGCTCGACAAGGAGGACGAGGAGGTCGCCAAGAACGTCGCCCAGCACATCGCGGCGATGGCCCCGACCTACCTGACCGCCGACGACGTGCCTGCCGACGTGGTGGCCTCCGAGGAGCGCATCGCCCGGGAGAAGGCCGTCGAGGAGGGCAAGCCGGAGGCGGCCCTGGACAAGATCGTCGCGGGTCGGGTGAAGGCCTTCTACAAGGACGCCTGCCTGGTCGAGCAGCCCTGGGTGCGCGACAACAAGGTCACCATCGGGGCCTACCTGGCCGACAACGGGCTGACCATCACGCGGTTCGCCCGGTTCAAGGTGGGACAGGCCTGAGGGCACGTCGCCGGCGGTTGCCCAGTTTCCGGACGGGGCAGCCGCCGGTGCACCATCTGCGAGCCCGGTAGGGCAGACTCTCCACCGAGCGCCCCGTGCGCGTGCCCGGCCGGTGACGGCGCCGTCAGAGGAGAGGACCACTGTGCACGACGACCTCCAGAGCCCCGGACAGGCAGCGCTCGACGGTTTCCTGGCCGAGTGGCCCGGCGTCCCCGAAGGCGGGTGGCGCCGCGTGCTGCTGAAACTGTCCGGCGAGGCCTTCGCCGGCTCGTCCGGCGCCCTCGGGGTGGACCCCGACGTCGTGTCGTCCATCGCCGAGCAGATCGCCGGAGTGGTCAACTCCGGCGTCCAGGTCGCCGTGGTGATCGGCGGCGGAAACTACTTCCGTGGCGCCGAGCTGCACCAGCGGGGCATGGACCGGGCCCGCGCGGACTACATGGGCATGCTTGGCACGGTCATGAACTGCTTGGCGCTGCAGGACTTCCTGGGCAAGGCCGGCATCGACACCCGGGTCCAGACGGCTATCACCATGGGCCAGGTCGCCGAGCCGTACATCCCGCGCCGGGCCAGCCGCCACCTGGAGAAGGGCCGGGTGGTGATCTTCGGCGGCGGTCTGGGCGCGCCCTACTTCTCCACTGACACCTGCGCGGCGCAGCGGGCGCTCGAGATCGGCGCCGAGGTCGTCCTCATGGCCAAGGGCGTGGACGGCGTGTACGACGCCGACCCGCGACTGGTCCCCGATGCGGTGCGGTTCGTCGAGCTCACCCCGGCCGAGGTCCTGGCCCGCGGCCTCAAGGTCGCCGACGCCACCGCCATCAGCCTGTGCCAGGACAACGATCTTCCGCTGGTGGTGTTCAACCTGCTGGTCGACGGCAACATCGCGCGCGCAGCGGCGGGGGAGCGGATCGGGACCCTGGTCAGCACGTCCGTGCCCGAGGTCGTGGCCGTGGGCTCACCGGCGCCCGCGACCCCCTAGATTCGGGGGCGAAGCCCCATCACTGATGCGCGCCGGCGCTGCGACCGGCAGAAGGAGGGACCGTGAGCGACGGCGACGACCTGATCGACGAGATTCTGCTCGAGGCCGAGGAGAAGATGGACAAGGCCATCGCCGTGGCGCGCGAGGACTTCGCCAGCATCCGGACCGGACGGGCGACGCCGGCGATGTTCAACAAGATCACCGTGGACTACTACGGCACGGCCACGCCGCTGAACCAACTGGCGTCGTTCCAGGTGCCCGAGGCCCGGATGATCATCATCTCGCCGTACGACAAGTCCTCGATGGCTGCGATCCAGAAGGCCATCCGCGACTCGGACCTGGGCGTCAACCCGGCCGACGACGGGATCATCATCCGGGTGGTGCTGCCGGCGCTGACCGAGGAGCGGCGCAAGGAGTACATCAAGATGGCCCGCACCAAGGCCGAGCAGGCCCGGGTGTCGATCCGCAACATCCGCCGCGGTGCAAAGGACCAGCTGGAGGCGCTGAAGAAGGACGGCGACGCCGGCGAGGATGCGGTCCGCGCGGCCGAGAAGCACCTGGACGAGGCCACGAACACCCACGTGGGCACCGTCGACGACGTGCTGCGGTCCAAGGAAGCCGAGCTCCTCGAGGTCTAGTGTGAGCGACAACTCCACCCCGCCCGCGCCGGACTCCGACGCCGTGGCGGATCCCCCGGAAGGACAGGCGGCGGCTGCCGAGCCGGCAAAGGGCAAGGCCGGACGCAACCTCCCCGTCGCGATCGGCGTCGGCGTGGCGCTCGGCCTCGTCGTGCTGGCATCGCTGGTGACCTACAAGTGGCTGTTCGCGGTCATCGCCGTCATCGGCGTCGGGATCGGTCTCAGCGAGCTGATCGGCGCCTTCCGCGAGGCGGGCATCCGTATTGCGCGCACCCCGCTGTACGTGGGCCTGGTCGCGATGGCACCGATGGCCTACCTCTACGGCCTCATCGGTCAGACCATGGTGTTCGGCCTGATGGTGATCAGCGCCCTGATCTGGCGCATCCGCCGCGGCACCGACGGCTACGTGAAGGACGTGACGGCGACCGTCTTCGCCGCGGCCTACCTGCCGTTCATGATGGGTTTCACCATGCTGATGCTGGCGGCGCCGCTGGGGCCGCAGCTGATCATCGTCTTCGTCTGCCTCACGATCTCCAACGACATCGGCGGCTACGCAGCGGGCGTGCTGTTCGGGAAGCACCCCATCGCCCCGCAGGTCAGTCCGAAGAAGTCCTGGGAGGGCCTGGCCGGCTCGGCGATCCTGCAGTCGGCGATCGGCGCCTGGCTGTTCGTGTGGCTGCTGGATGCGCATTGGTGGCAGGGAGTGGTCGCGGGGCTGGTGATGACCGTCACGGCGACGGCGGGGGATTTCGCCGAGTCGGCCATCAAGCGCGACCTCGGGGTGAAGGACATGGGCACAATCCTGCCCGGTCACGGCGGGGTGATGGACCGCCTGGACTCGCTGGTCCCCAACGCCTTCGTCGCCTGGCTGCTGTTCAGCATCTTCGGCCTCGTCCCGATGGTGACCTGACGTGGGGGAACAGTCCGCCGACGGCGGCGCGGGTGCGCCTGCCCCCGGCGACATCACGTTCGAGCCGCGGCGGCGAGGAAAGCCGCCGGTGCACCTCGCCGACCTGACCGGTGCCGAGCGACGCGAGCGCGTCGTCGAGCTCGGGCTGCCGGGGTATCGCGCCGATCAGGTCTCGCGGCAGTGGTTCGGCCGTCTCAGCGACGATCCCGACTCCTGGACCGACATCCCGGCGGCGGCGCGCGGCCAGCTGGCCCAGGCGCTGGCGCCGAACCTGCTCGAGCCGGTAACGCAGGTGTCGTGCGACGCCGGCACGACCGTCAAGTACGTGTGGCGGCTGTTTGACGGCGCGGTGGTCGAGAGCGTCCTGATGCGATACCCGAAGCGCGTCACGATGTGCATTTCCAGCCAGGCCGGCTGCGGCATGAACTGCCCTTTCTGCGCCACGGGACAGGGTGGCCTGACCCGAAATCTCAGCGCCGCCGAGATCGTCGAGCAGGTGATGGTGGGTGCCCGCGCGCTGGCCCGCGACCAGATTCCCGGTGGCCCCGGCCGCGTGGGCAACGTCGTCTTCATGGGAATGGGCGAGCCGCTGGCCAACTACCGCGCCACGATGCGCGCCGTGCGCCAGCTGACCGGCCCGGTGCCAGAGGGGCTGGGCATCTCGGCCCGCGGCATCACCGTGTCCACGGTGGGGCTGGCGCCGCGGATGCGGGAGCTGGCAGGCGAGGGCCTGCCCATCACGCTCGCGCTGTCGCTGCACGCGCCCGACGACGAGCTGCGCGACACCCTCGTCCCGGTGAACAACCGCTGGCCCGTCGCAGAGGTGCTGGATGCGGCGTGGGAGTACGCCGACCGCACGCGGCGGCGGGTGTCCATCGAGTACGCGCTCGTCCGCGACATCAACGACCAGCCGCACCGGGCGGACCTGCTGGCATCGCTGCTGCGGGGGCACCTGGTGCACGTCAACCTCATCCCGCTCAACCCCACGCCCGGCTCCAAGTGGACGGCGAGCGACCCCAGAGTGGCGGCGGAGTTCGAGCGGCGCCTGCGCAACGGCGGCGTTGCCGTCACCGTCCGCGACACCCGCGGACGAGAGATCGACGGCGCCTGCGGGCAGCTGGCCGCGGCCGTCGTCTGACCCTCTCCTG
>CAYYRC010000008.1:0-44350 GCA_964474045.1 uncultured Actinomycetes bacterium | reverse complement strand
CCGTCGTCTGACCCTCTCCTGGGAACTGTCTGGCGTCGCCTACGTCAAGTACGTTCACCCGGATGCCGATACCAAGAGCAAGAGTCGGGTGGTGCGCCCGATGATCCGGGATCGGGAGAGCTGGAATGCGCCGGTTGTTGCTCGTGCTCCTCATGGCGATAGCCGGGTGCGGCGCCGTGCTGGGATTCGGCGTGTCCGCCTACGCGGCCGACGGGCCGGTCGCGCCCGTGGCCCAGCAGGGCGCGGTGACGCCGCAGGCGAATCCGGACGACGTCGAGCTGGAGATCTTCCGCCTGACGAATATCGCCCGGCAGACCGGCCGCTATTGCGGGAGCACCTGGTATCCCGCCGCGCCTCCGGTGCGGTGGGACGGACGCATCGCACGGGCGGCCCGGCTGCACAGCCAGGACATGGGTGCCCAGAACTACTTCGCGCACACCAACCTGGCGGGTCAGTCGTATGGCGACCGCATCACCGCCCAGGGTTTCAGCTGGATGCGCGCCAGCGAGAACATCAACGCCGGGTACGCCGATGCGACGGCCTCGGTCAACGCTTGGATCGCAAGCCCCGTGCACTGCGAGGACCTCATGGATGCACAGGTCACCTTCATGGGGGCTGGTTATGCAGAGGCCCCGACTTCGACGTACAAGCGGTACTTCACCCAGGACTTCGCACGACCCGCCTACTGGATCCCGATGCAGTTCTCGCCGGATGCTCCGAGCATCGTCGGCAGCAGCGCCGGGAACGGGACCGCCACCGTCGCCTTCGCCGCGCCCGGCTGGGACGGGGGTTCGGCGCTCCTGGGCTACCTGTACTCGCTCGATGACGGGAAGACCTGGTCCGTTCGGAGTCCGCAGTCCCTCGCGTCCCCGCTCGTGCTGACGGGTTTGGCCAACGGGCAGACCTACACCGTGCGCCTGAAGGCCTACAACAGCCTGCTGTTCCAGTCCGGCCCGAGCCTGGCGTCGAATGCCGTCAGCGTGACGCCGCAGGGAGTGCCGGGCGCGCCCACCATCACGTCGGCCAGCGCGGCCGACGGTTCGGGGACGATCGACTTCCGCGCGGGCTCCGACGGTGGGCTGCCCATCCGAACCTACGAGTACTCGCTGGACGGCGGCTCCTCGTGGACGGCGCGGGCCCCGGAGGCCGCCTCCTCGCCGCTGAAGCTCACGGGGCTTGCCAACGGCACGACCTACCAGGTGGTTCTGCGCGCGGTCAACGCGAAGGGCGCGGGAGCGGCTTCGAACGTGGTCGCTATGACCGTGCTGTCGCTCCCGGCGGCCCCGGTGCTCTCGGGGATCGGACCGGGAGACGGCGTAGCGAGGGTCGCCTTCACCCAGGCTCACACCGGCGGCCTGCCGCTGACCGGCTACGAGTACTCCCTTGACGGCGGTGCCTGGCAGGCCTTCAGCCCAGGCGTGACGCAATCTCCGGCGACGATCGCGAATCTCGACAACGGCGTGCCGTTCGCGGTCAGGCTCCGTGCGGTGAACGCGCGCGGACCCTCGGCGGCGTCGGGCAGCCTCACCGTGACGCCGAGCGCGCCAGCTGGGTCGCTGTTCGTGCCGATCACCCCGGTGCGGGTCTGGGACAGCCGCACGTCCAGCGGCGGGGCCGGGCCACTGGCGGTTCAGGAGACCCGCGCGGTCAGGGTCGCAGATCAGCTCAGCTCGCTCGGAGGTGCCAAGGACGTGGTGCCGGCCGGCGCCGTGGCCGTCGCCTACAACGTGACGGTCCCCGGGTCGCGGACGGCGGGCCACCTGCGGGTCATGCCCGGAGACTGGTCTGCCTCCCCAACTTCCGCGATCAACTTCGAGGCCGGCCGGACCATCGCCAACAGCTCGGTGGTGCAGGTGGACGGGAACCGTTCCATCCGCGTCTACAACGGCGCGTCGGCACCCGTGGATGGGGTCGTCGACATCGTGGGCTATTACGTCGCTGCCGTGAACGCGGCGCCGGAGGCGAGCCGGGGGCGCTTCACGCCCGTCACTCCGGTGCGAGTCTTCGACTCCCGCCAGCCGGGGTCGAGCGACATCGCGGCCGGCGACACCCGCACGGTGTCCGTCGCGGACCAGAGCCCGGCCTCGGGATCGGCCAAGGACGTCGTGGCCCCTGGGGCCAGCGCTGTCGCCTACAACGTCACCGTGGTCTCGCCCGCAGCCTCGGGCCACCTGCGGATCTTCCCCGGCGACACCGACATGCCAGCCGCCTCGATCATCAACTTCGGCGGCGGCGACACCGTCGCCAACGGCTCGCAGGTACGCGTCGACGCCGATCGGCAGATCCGCATCTTCAACTCCTCCGGCGCCGCCGTCCGGGTGCTCGTGGACGTGGTCGGCTACTTCTCTGACGCCGCCGACGGTGCCGAGTTCGTGCCCGGGGTGCCGGCCCGCGTCTACGACTCGCGCGCGGCCCAGCCCGCGCCGGGACCGCTGCCCACCGGCGAGGCGCAAGCCGACCGCACGCTCTCGGTCGCGGACGGGCGGGACTCCGCCGGCGCCCCCAACTGGTCGGGAATCGTTCCCGCCAACAGCGGCGTCGTGGCGGTCGCGTACAACCTGACCGTGGTGCGGCCCGCGGGCGGCGGCCACCTCCGGATCTACCCGGCGGACGCACAGCGGCCTGTGGCCTCGGCCCTGAATTGGACCAACGCCGGCACCACGCGTGCCAACGCCTCGGTGGTGGCGGTCTCCAGCGATCGGCAGCTGCGCATCTATAACGGCTCGGGAAGCGCCGATGCGCTGCTGGACGTGCTTGGGTACTACCGCAGCCCCCGGGGCTGACACGTCGGTGCCTGGGCCGATCGGATGATGGCGGGCGCCATCGGGCCGAAACCCCCTAGTTGCGGCGCACCGTGTGCGCGACTGTGGAGGTAGCCCATCGGCGACTCGCGCAGAGGGTCTGGCGGGGCGGACGCCGGTATCCAGGGGGTGGTGGCCATGTCGCCTGTCCAGACCAAGACGGTGTTGCGCCAGCTGACTATGTTCCTGGCCCTGCTTGGGCTGCTCGTCTTGGCCCTCGGCGCGAGCCCCGCGAGAGCGGACGATGCCCCACCGGGGCCCCTCGACCAGGCGGTGAGCTGGGGTCGGGGGCCCGGGGGTGACGGCACGACGGGGCTTTCGGCGGTGCCGTCGGCAGTGTCCATGACCGGGGTCTTGGCCGGGCAGACGCTGGTGGCCGGGGATGCGGGCCGCGACTCCGCCTGCGTCGTCACCACGGCCGGCCGCGTCGCCTGCTGGGGTGAGGCCTTCCTGGGCAACGGTGTGAATGCGTCGTCCAACGTGCCGGTCTGGGTCGATGACAGCGGAGCCCTGGCGGGCAGGCGTGTCGTCGCGGTCAGCGTCGGCTGGTCGCACACCTGCGCCATCGACGCGGCGGACGGCCTGTTCTGCTGGGGACGCAACTCTGACGGCCAGCTGGGCGACGGCACGACGGTCGACCGCACCTCTCCGGTCGCGGTCGCCCGCAGCGGCGCCTGGAGCGGGCAGAGGCTGCACTCCATAGCGGCCGGTGCCCGCCACACCTGCGCTGCGGCGGGCGCCGCCGGGGTGTTCTGCTGGGGCGCGAACGACCGAGGTCAGCTGGGCAACGCCACGACCGTGGCCTCTTCGGTGCCCGTGCGTGCCCAGACCGGCGCCAACGTCCTCGGGTATGTGGGTGCCGGGGAGCGCCACACGTGCGCCGTCGCCTCGCTGCTCGCCGGCAGCACGGCGCCGATGTTTTGCTGGGGCGACAACAGTGTGGGGCAGCTCGGCGTCGCGCCGTTCCCGGATCAGCTCCGCACGACGCCCTCGCCGCTCTGGCTGCCATCCCCGTATGACGGCACGAGCGCCACGAAGTCCGCACAGATCGCGGTGATGACTGTCGGCGACAACCATGTGTGCGCGCTCCCGCGCATCAAGAGCGAGGGCAGCGGCGACACCGACGGCGCCGCCTACTGCTGGGGCAGCAACGCCTACGGCCAGGTGGGTGCGTTCCAGCCCGCGAGCGCGGGCGGCGCCGGCAGCGCCGCCCAACCGGGACCGGTGCTGTGGTATCCGGCGACGGTGCTGCCGGGAGGGTCGCAGCAGTTCGACCTGATCGCGGCTGGCTCCCGCCACACGTGCGCCAGCACCAAGCTGGGCCGGTCCCTGTGCTGGGGCAGCGCCTACGAGGGGCAGCTGGGTGATGGTGAGTTCGGCACCGACCCCTCGCAGCTGCCGACGCTGGTGCAGCGCTATCCCGTGCCAGTCACGGTCACCCCGCCGCTGGGGACCGGCCGGCACGTCGGGATGCTGGCCGCGGGCGGCGCGCGCACGCTGGCGCTCACGTCCACCCCGGGGTCCGGCGCACCTGACACGCTCTATTGGGCGGACGTGCGGGCATGGGCGGCCGAAGGAGCGGCGATCCTCGACTTCGCCCCGCGCGGCGACGGCGGCTCGCCCATCACGAACTACGAGTACTCCACCGACAACGGGAGCACCTGGACGCCGCTCAGCCCGGCGCAGACGACGCCGCCGCTGGCGATCGGCGGGCTGGCGCCCGGCGTCGCCGTCCAGCTGAGCCTGCGGGCGGTGAACGCCGCCGGCCCGTCGAATCCCGGGTCGCGCCAGACGAGCGTCACGCCGGTCGACACCCAGGCCGCCCGCTTCGTGGCCGTCAACCCGACCCGGCTGCTCGACACCCGCGCGGGCGCTGCCGCCGCGCCGCTGCCCCCGGGCGGGGTCACCTTCGTCGACATGCCCGGGTCGATGCCGGCGAGCGCGACGTCGGTCGCCGTGAACGTCACAATCACCGGTCAGACCGGCTGGGGCTATGCCTCGGTCGGCCCCGGCTCGGCCCCCGCCGCCGACTACACCCGCACCAGCCTGATCAACTGGCAGACTCCTGGGCGCACCTTCGCCAACGCCACCACCGTGGCGCTGGCCCAGGCGGGCCAGCCCGCCCTGGGGGACCTGTTCGTGTACAACGGGAGCAACGGCTCGGCTCATGTGATCGTGGACCTTATCGGCTACTACGCAGCTGCGGCTGACGTGCCGGACGCCACCGTCTTCGTCCCGGTCGAGCCCACCAGGGTCTACTCCTCGCGTACCAGTGGCGGCAAGCTCGGCGACGGGCAGCAACGCCTCGTGGACGTCTCCGGCGGGGGCGTGGTGCCGGAGCGCGCGACCGCCGTCGCCTACAACCTGACCGTGGCCGAGAGCACGGGCCCCGGGCACCTGGCAGTGGCGGCGGGCGGCCAGCTGCTGCCGCCGACGTCGGTGATCAACTGGGCCGCGGGCCAACGTGTGGCCAACTCCTCCAGCACCCAGGTCAGCGCCGGGCGCCGCATCACGGTGTTCGGCAGCGGCGCGCCGACGCACTTCCTGGTCGATGTCGTGGGCTACTTCATCGCCGCAGCTGACCTGCCGCCCGGCGTCACTGGTGCCGAGTACCGCGCGCTGCCGCCGACGCGGGTGTACGACTCCCGCGTTGTGCTCGATCCGCCACTCGCAGGCGGCCCCAGCGGACTGCTGGGGGAGCCGCGGACGACCGACATGCGCTTCGGCGGCTTGTTGCCCGACACGGCGCTCGCGGTCGCGGCGAACGTCACCACCGCCTACGCCAGCGGCCAGGGCCTCTTGACGACCGCGCCTGCGACCGCGGCAGTGCCGCCCGGAACGTCACTGCTCAACTGGGAGTCCGGGCAGAGCACGGTCGCCAACGCGTCCGTTCTGGGCACGGGTGACTGCCGCGTGAAGTTCTGGGCCGCCGGCTTCTCGGAGGCGCCCTACCTGGTGGACGTAGGGGGGTACTACGACGCCCTTCCGTAGCAGCGCCGCGCGCCGCCAGCTGCCTGAGCCACCGTCGACCTCCCACCCCTCTCCCGGCGGTGGCTCAGGTGTACGCGGCCTCGCCCGTCAGCGCCTGGCCCACCATCAGCGTGTGGATCTCGTTGGTGCCTTCGTAGGTGTACACCGACTCCAGATTGTTCATGTGGCGGATCACGGGGTACTCCAGGGTGATGCCGTTGCCGCCCAGGATGCCGCGACAGGTGCGGGCGATCTCCAGCGCGGCCCGGGCATTGTTGAGCTTGCCGCTGCTCACCTGCGCCGCCGTCACCCCTTGGCCGTCTTTGAGCCGACCGAGGTGCAGGGCCAGCAGCACGCCCTTGCCGTACTCCAGAGCCATGTCGGCGAGCTTGGCCTGGGTCAGCTGGAAGCCGGCGATGGGCCGGTTGAACTGAATCCGGGAGGTGCTGTAGTCCAGGGCGGTGAGCAGGCAGTCACGGGCTGCGCCCAGGGTGCCGAACACGATGCCGAAGCGCGCCTCGTCCAAGCACGACAGCGGCCCGCGCAGGCCGCGCGCCTCGGGCAGCATGGCGTCGGCCGGCAGCCGGACGTCGGTCAGTACCAGCTCAGAGGTGACCGACGCCCGCAGCGACATCTTGTCCCCGACGTCGCGGGCGGCGAACCCTGGCGCCGCGGTGGGCACCACGAACCCGCGGATGCCGTCGTCGGTGCGCGCCCACACCACCGCGACGTCGGCGATCGAGCCGTTGGTGATCCACATCTTGCTGCCGTTGAGCACCCAGTCGTCGCCGTCGCGCACCGCGCGGGTGCGCATACCCGCCGGGTTGGAGCCGAAGTCCGGCTCCGTCAGGCCGAAGCAGCCGATCGCCTCGCCGCGGGCCATCGCCGGCAGCCACCGCTGCTTCTGGTCCTCGCTGCCGAAATGGTGGATGGCGAACATGGCCAGCGACCCCTGCACGCTCACCAGGGAGCGGATCCCGGAGTCGCCAGCCTCCAACTCGAGGCAGGCTAAGCCATAGGACACCGCGGAGGTCCCCGCGCAGCCGTAGCCCTCCAGGTGCATCCCCAGCAGCCCGACCTCGCCGAGGCGGCCCGCCAGCTCGCGCGCCGGCAGCGCGCCGTCGGCGAACCAGCCGCGGATGTTCGGGCGCACCTCGCGGTCGACGATGTCACGCACAACGTCGCGCATCGCGCGCTCGTCCTCGCTCAGCAGGGTGTCGATGGCGAAAAGCTCGTCGGGCGTCATGGCGTGGCCTCCTCGTTGGGTGATTGGCGTCCGGCAACCGACGACGACCGCGGCCCTGCGGGCCCTGCCAGCGCTGGGTGGCCGATGCCGCGTCCATCCAGCCACGCCGCCACGTGGTCGGGCAGCGGCGCGTCGGCGGCGACCGTCGTGGGGTCGGGCTCTGCCGGTCCGAGCACCGTGCGCAGGGGGACCCGACCGGCCCACAGGTGCCCATAGGCGTCCAGGTCCGCCGCGGGGTCCTCGGCGAAACCGCTGCCCGCCTTCACCGACCATCGCTCGGCGGCCAGGTAGAGCACCATCGTGGCTGCGTCCTCCTTGCGCGAACGCGGCCGGAGCCCGATCGGCTCCGCCAGGCGCCGCCCCGGCAGGAGGTGGTCCGTGAGGGCGTCCAGCGCATCGGACTTGTCGGCGCCGGCAAGCTCCCGGCACGCGCCGAACAGCATGGCGCATCGGTACGACATGCTGGACTCGAAGGCGGAGCGGGCCAGGACCAGCGCGTCGAGGTGCGTCACGGTGACGCAGGCCGGGGCCCCTCCCGCCAACGCCCGGAACATCCGGGACCCGGTGGAGCCGTGGATCACGATCCCCTCCCGCCACGGCGCGTAGGCGACCGGGATGACGTACGGCCACCCCTCGAGGGCAAAGCCGACGTGCGCCAGCATTCCCCCGGCCAGGACCGCGTCAAGGTCGGCGCGGCCAGGCTGCTGCTTCTCCGGCATCCGTCTGACCTGCGTGGTCGGAGCTGCAGCAGCATCCGCCCCGGCGCCGACCCCCGCCGTCACAGCAGCTCCAACCCCTCGGTCAGCACCTGGCGCAGGATTTGCTCGATCTCGTCGAACTCGGGCTGGCCGATGATGAGCGGCGGCGCGAGCTGGATCACCGGGTCGCCGCGGTCGTCCGCCCGGCAGTACAGGCCGTTGTCGTAGAGCGCCTTGGACAGGTAGCCGCGCAGCAGCCGCTCGGCCTCGTCCTCGGAGAACGTGGCCTTGGTCTGCTTGTCCTTGACCAACTCGATGCCGTAGAAGTAGCCCTCGCCGCGGACGTCGCCGACGATGGGGATGTCCAACAGCTTCTCCAACGTCGCGCGGAACGCGGCCTCGTTGCGCCGCACGTTGCCGTACAGGTCCTCGCGCTCCATCAGGTCCAGGTTGGCCAAGGCCACCGCCGCCCCCACCGGGTGCCCGCCCCAGGTGTAGCCGTGCAGGAACGTGGTCGTGCCGTGCGCGAACGGCTCGAACAGGCGGTCCGAGGCGATCATCGCCCCCATCGGGGCGTAGCCCGAGGTCATGCCCTTGGCGCAGGTGATGATGTCGGGCACGGTGTTGAAGCGCGCGATGGCGAACGGCTCGCCGATGCGGCCGAAGGCGCAGATGGTCTCGTCGGCGACCAGCAGCACGTCGTGGCGGTCGCAGATCTCGCGCACCCGCTCGAAGTAGCCCGGCGGGGGCGGGAAGCAGCCGCCGCCGTTCTGCACCGGCTCCAGGAACACCGCAGCCACGGTGTCCGCCCCCTCGGCCTCGATCGCCACCTCGATCTGGTCGGCGGCCCAGCGGCCGAAGGCCACAGGGTCGTCGCCGTGCTCGGCGGCGCGGTAGATGTTGGTGTTGGGGACCTTCATGGTGCCCGGAACCAGCGGCTCGAACACCGCCTTCGCCGCGGGGATGCCGGTGATGCTGAGCGCTCCGTGCGGCGTTCCGTGGTAGGCGATGGCACGGCTGACGACCTTCGTCTTCAGCGGCTTGCCGGTGACCTTGAAGAACTGCTTGGCCAGCTTCCAGGCGCTCTCGACTGCCTCCCCGCCGCCGGTCGTGAAGAACACCCGGTTGAGGTCGCCGGGCGTCAAGTTGGCCAGGCGCTCGGCCAGGTCCACGGCCGCCGGGTGGGCATAGGACCAGATGGGGAAGAACGCCAGCTGCTCGGCCTGCCGCGCGGCGGCCTCGGCCAGCTCGGCCCTGCCGTGGCCGGCCTGCACGACGAACAACCCGGACAGCCCGTCCAGGTACGACCGGCCCGAGTCATCCCAGATCCGGGCACCCTCGCCGCGGACGATCACCGGCACGTGGCTGCCGGTGTGGTAGGTGGAGTGCCGGGTGAAGTGCATCCACAGGTGGCGGGTCGCGCGGTCGGCGATGGCGTCGTCGCCCGGCTCGGTGACGAATTGCTCGGAGGTGGTCATCGTGGGCCCCAGGTGTAGGTCTGTTTGCGGAGTTTGAGGTAGACGAACGTCTCGGTGCGCAGGACCGCCGGCAGCGTCCTGATGCGGGCGTTGATCAACGACAGCAGGTGGGCGTCGTCGGCGCAGACGACCTCGACGAGCAGGTCGAACGAGCCGGCGGTGACGACGACGTAGTCGACCTCGGGGTAGGCGGCTATCGCCTCCACGGCCTCGTCGATGTCGCCGGAGACGGTGACGCCGATCATGGCCACCCGGCTGTAGCCCAGGTGCGCCGGGTCGGTGACCGCCACGATCTGCATGATGCCGGTGTCCACCATCTTGGCGACCCGCTGCCGCACCGCCGCCTCCGACAGGCCGACCGCCTTGCTGATGGCGGCGAAGGAGCGTCGCCCGTCCTGCTGCAGCTGCTCGATGATCGCCAACGAGACGTCGTCGAGTTGCCCGTGGACTGCGGATTCGGTCGGCACGGGGCCCAGTATCGCCGGTCGTCATTGTTGCGGGCAAGGCGACCCGCAATGGAATCCGTTGCGGCGCCCCAGCCTGCCTGCGGAAAGCGGAGTTGTATGGCATGTGCGGGATTGCATTCGGTTGCTGGCGGCGGGTAGCCTCCGCACATGGCCGACATCAGTGTGCGCAACTTCATCAACGGCGAGTCGGTTGACTCCGCCACCGACGCCGTAACGGAGCTCGTGGACCCCAGCACCGGCGCGGTGTTCGGCACCGCCCCGGTATCGGGCGCGGCCGACGTGGATGCCGCCTACGCGGCCGCATCCGCGGCGTTCGCAGAGTGGCGTAAGGCGACGCCGTCGCAGCGGCAGAAGGTGCTGCTCGACGCGGCCGACGTCCTCGAGCGCAACGCCGACGAGCTGGTCGAGCTCGAGAGCCTCAACACCGGCAAGCCGGTGGCGGTCACCATGGCCGAGGAAGTCCCGCCCATGATCGACCAGATCCGCTTCTTCGCCGGCGCCGCGAGGGTGCTGGAGGGTCGCGCTTCAGCGGAGTACATGGACGGCTTCACGTCCTGGATCCGGCGCGAGCCGGTTGGCGTCATCGGCCAGGTCACGCCCTGGAACTACCCGATGATGATGGCGGTCTGGAAGTTCGCCCCGGCCATCGCCGCCGGCAACGCCGTGGTGCTGAAGCCGAGCGACACGACGCCCGTGAGCACCGTGCGGATGGCCGAGCTGCTGGCTGATGTGCTGCCGGCGGGCCTGCTCAACGTGGTCGTGGGTGACCGCGACACGGGCCGTCTGGTGGTGGAGAACCCCCGGGCGGACATGGTGGCCATCACAGGTTCGGTGCGCGCCGGGATCGAGGTGGCCGCGTCGGCCGCCCGCGATGTCAAGCGCGTGCACCTGGAGCTCGGTGGCAAGGCCCCCGTCGTGATCTTCGACGACGCCGACGTCGACGCCGCCGCCGAGTGGCTGGCCGTGGCCGGCTTCTTCAACGCCGGCCAGGACTGCACGGCGGCGACCCGCATGCTGGTCGCCGATGGCGTCTACGACGCGTTCGTGGCGGCCATCGCGGACCAGGCCAAGGCCACCAAGACCTCCTACGGCATCGGCCGTCATCACGAGGACGCCTTCGTGCCGCCGGTCAACAACGCCGGTCAGCTGCAGAAGGTGCTCGGGTTCATCGAGCGCATCCCCGCCCACGCCGAGGTCGTCGCCGGCGGGCGGCACCAGGGCGGCGACGGCTTCCACGTCGAGCCGACCGTCGTGGCAGGTCTGCAGCAGGACGACGAGATGATCCAGCAGGAGGTCTTCGGACCCTGTATCACGGTCCAGCGCTTCGAGACCGAGGAGCAGGCGGTCGACATGGCCAACGGCGTCGAGTACGGGCTGGCCTCCAGCGTCTGGACGACGAATACCGCACGGGCGCTGCGGGTGAGCGCCGCGCTCGACTTCGGATGCGTGTGGATCAACACCCACATCCCGCTGGTGGCCGAGATGCCCCACGGCGGCTTCAAGCACTCCGGCTACGGCAAAGACCTGTCCATGTACGGGTTCGAGGACTACACCCGGATCAAGCACGTCATGGCCAGCCTGGAGGGCTGATCAGCGGCCCGACCCGGGGGTCGGGCCGGGGCCCCCGCGGCCCCGAGCGTGGGGCCGCCGTGGCCCCGAGCGTGGGGCCGCCGTGGTCCCGAATGACCATTCCTCGAGGAGGCAGGCAGGGTGCCGGACAGTCACAGCAGCGTGCGGTTGCCGGGGTGCTGGATCGACGGCAGGGCGGTCGTCGGCAGCACGGGCGTCCTGCACGACGTCGTCGACCCCAGCGACGGGCGCCCCATCGCCACCCTGGAACTGGCCGGGCCGGCCGAGGTGGATGCCGCCGTCGATGCCGCCCATCGGGCCTTCGGCGGCTGGTCGCGGGCCACCCCGGCCGCGCGCTCCCAGGCCCTGGCCGAGCTGGCCCGGCTCATGTCGGCCCGCGCGGAGGAGTACGCGGCGGTGGAGTCCGAGCAGGCCGGCAAGCCGATCCGGCTCGCGAGGCAGTTCGACGTTCCGGGTTCGATCGACAACGCCGAGTACTTCGCGGGGGCGGCGCGGCACCTGAGCGGGACCGCCGCGGCTGAGTGGGACGGCGACCACACGTCCGTCGTGCGCCGCGAGCCCGTCGGGGTGGTGGGCTCCATCGCGCCCTGGAACTACCCGCTGCAGATGGCCATGTGGAAGATCCTGCCCGCCATCGCCGCCGGCAACACGATCGTCCTCAAACCCTCGGAGCTGACGCCGCTGACCGCGCTCATGGTGGCCCAGGATGCTCGGGCGGCCGGGATCCCGGACGGCGTCGTCAACGTCGTCACCGGTTCCGGCCCGGCGGCGGGGGAGGCCCTGGTGGGCCACCCGGGGGTCGCCATGGTGTCCTTCACCGGCTCCACTCGGGTGGGGCGGCGGGTGGGGGAGCTCGCGGTCGCGGGAACGAAGCGGCTGCACCTGGAGCTGGGGGGGAAGGCGCCCTTCGTGGTGTTCGACGACGCCGACCTCGACGCCGCCGTGCACGGTGCCGCTGCCGCCGCCCTCATCAACTCCGGACAGGACTGCACCGCGGCCACGCGGGCCTACGTCCACGCCTCGTTGTACGACGACTTCGCGGCCGGGGTCGCCGACCTGATGGCCTCGGCCGTGCTCGGACCCACGACCGACCCGGCGACCGACCAGGGGCCCCTGATCTCACGCACGCAGCAGGCCCGGGTGGCCGGCATGGTGGAGCGGGCGCTGGCCACCCAGGGCGCACGTGCCCTGACGGGCGCCGCCGTTCCGCAGGGCGAGCTGGCCGCGGGCAGCTACTACCTGCCGACCCTGATCGTGGGCGCGGCGCAGGACTCGTCGATCGTGCAGGAGGAGGTCTTCGGCCCGGTGCTGGCGGTGTTGCCCTTCGACACCGACGAGGAGGCCATCGCCCTCGCCAACGACACCCCCTACGGGCTGGCGGCCTCGGCGTGGACCCGTGACGTCGTGCGCGCCAACCGCGCAGCCCGGGAACTGCAGGCTGGGTGTGTTTGGATCAACGACCACATCCCGATCGTGTCGGAGATGCCACACGGCGGCGTCAAGCAGTCCGGCTTCGGCAAGGACATGAGCATGTACTCGTTCGAGGAGTACACGGCCATCAAGCACGTGTCGACGGACATCACGGGCGTCCCGCGCAAGGAGTGGCACCGGACGGTCCTCGCTGAGGGCAACCACGCAAGCAGCGATCTGTGAAGTTGAGCCTGGGAGGCCTGACCCGAAAATGGCGATGAAGCACATCGAGCACTGGATCGACGGCCGGGTCTGGGCCGGGCGCAGCACGCGAAGCGGCGATGTCTTCGACCCCGCCACCGGCGCCGCCACCGCGACGGTGGCCCTGGCCGAGCCGGGCGACGTCGATGCGGCGGTCGCGTCCGCGCGACGGGGCGCCGCGGACTGGGGCACCTCCACCCTGACCCGTCGCATGCAGGTCCTGTTCGCCTTCCGTGAGCTGCTGTCGGCGAACCGGGAGGAGTTGGCGGCGATCATCACCGCCGAGCACGGGAAGGTGCTGTCCGACGCCCTCGGCGAAGTCACCCGCGGCATGGAGGTCGTCGACTTCGCCTGCGGCAGCGCCCACCTGCTCAAGGGCTCCTTCTCCGAGAACGTCTCCGGCGGCGTCGACGTGTACTCGCTGCGCCAGCCGCTGGGCGTCGTCGCGATCATCTCGCCGTTCAACTTCCCGGCCATGGTGCCCATGTGGTTCTTCCCGATCGCGATCGCGGCCGGCAACGCCGTGGTGCTCAAGCCCAGTGAGAAGGATCCCTCGGCGGCGATGTTCATGGCCGAGCTCTGGCAGCGGGCAGGCCTGCCCGACGGGGTCTTCAACGTTCTCCACGGCGACAAGGCGGCGGTGGACGGGTTGCTCGATCATCCCGATGTGGCCGCGGTGAGCTTCGTCGGCTCGACTCCCATCGCGCAGTACGTCTATGAACGTGGCACGGCGAGCGGCAAGCGGGTGCAGGCCCTGGGAGGTGCCAAGAACCACATGCTCGTCCTGCCGGACGCAGACCTTGATCTGGCCGCCGACTCGGCGGTCAACGCCGGCTTCGGCTCCGCCGGGGAGCGTTGCATGGCGATCTCCGTCGTCGTGGCTGTGGAGCCCATCGCGGATGAGCTCGTGGCGGCTATCGCTGGACGGATGGCGACCCTGCGCGTCGGCGACGGCAGGCGCGGCTGCGACATGGGACCGCTGGTGACGGCGGCGCACCGGGACAAGGTGGTGGACTACGTGGGCTCCGGTGTGGATGCGGGGGCGACCCTGGTGGTCGACGGCCGCGGCGTCGAGGTCGACGGCAACGACGACGGATTCTGGCTTGGCCCGACGTTGTTCGACCACGTGTCGCCGGACATGGCCATCTACGGCGAGGAGATCTTTGGACCCGTGCTGTCGGTCGTCCGGGTGGCCACCTTCGACGAGGGGCTGGCCCTCATCAACGAGCATCCTTTCGGCAACGGCACCGCGATCTTCACCTGCGACGGCGGGGCGGCCAGGCGCTTCCAGCACGAGGTCCAGGTGGGGATGATCGGCATCAACGTCCCCATTCCGGTGCCCATGGCCTACTACTCATTCGGCGGCTGGAAGGCCTCGCTGTTCGGCGACACCCATGCCCATGGCGCGGAGGGGTTCCACTTCTACACCCGGGGCAAGGTGGTGACCAGCCGCTGGCCCGACCCCTCCCACGGCGGCATCAACCTGGGGTTCCCTACCCACAAGTAGCCGTGTGGCCAGCCCCCAGCCCTCGCGACCCCGTCCCTCGCGACCCCGTCCCCTCGCGACCCCGTCCCCTCGCGCCCCCGTCCCCTCGCGAGTCCGTCCCCTCGCGAGTGGACACTCCTGTCACATTCCCAGCGCGAATCCGGCCCCACGGGGACCCCTAGTGTGACGAAAGTGTGCACATCCAGCGAGTGGCCCGGCATCCCACCCGTCAGGGCGACTCGGTGCCCATCTTCTCCCGCAGCATCGCCAGGCCGGCACGGGCGGCGCCCTCGGCGGCGAGTACGCGCTCATGCATGGCCTTGGCGGCCGCAAGCTCGCTGACCGAAACCTGCACGGCCTGCCGGCAGGCCTCCACTCCCTGGACGCGATCGCGTCGGGAGGCAGCGAGGTCCCTCCGGTAGCCGGTCAACTCGCCGTCGGCCAGCTCGACGGCTCGGTCCAACAGGTAGCGGTAGCTCGCCCGGACCTTCTTCGGGGTCGTCTTGCGCGCCAGCCCCTCCAAGTCGTCGCCGACAGTGGCCCGCATGAAGACCAGCGGGTCGGATTGGTAGGGCGTGTCTGCGGCAGCTTGTTCGGCGAGCGCGAGTGAGTCCCGGGCGTCCTCCAGGCTCTGCTCGGCTTCCCGGACCGCCGCTTGGGCAGCACGCAGGTGCGGGGCAAACCTGTCGGTGACGGCGAAGGCCAGGCGGTCCAGCTCCGACTGGCTCATGCGGTCAGGGTCGGGCGCGCCGGCCGAGGGCGTGTCGGTCATGGGTCCTCCGGCGTGAGTGTGCCGCCCCATTCTCCCACGTCCCCGGTCAGCGCTCCCGTCGATGTGGGCGATGACATGCCCGGCCCGTCTCTCGCTCACAGCAGTCTCGTGCCCGATGCCCGCCGCCAGGTCGCTGGGCCCATCGATCAGGTGTGGATACCAGCGGACAGGAACCGTAGGCTCGCGATCATGACCCGCTACGGCGCACAGTTCGGTCCGGACCTGACCTTCCTCGGCGTGCCTGAGTGCGATGAGGCCGATCCGGCGACCTACGCCGACTCCGAGGTCGTGATCCTTGGCGCGCCCTTCGACGGCGGTACCTCCAACCGGCCAGGGGCGAGGTTCGGTCCCAAGGCCCTGCGCGAGGCGTGCTACCTGGCCATGGACGGATCGCGTCCCAGCCTGGCACTGGGTACCGACGGCCTGCTCGACCTGCGGGTGCGCGACGCCGGTGACGTCGAGATGTTCTCCGGCGACGCGGCGACGTCCTGCAACGCGCTGGAGGGCGTCGTCGAGCGGGTGGCGCGCACCGGCGCGATCCCGCTGGTCCTGGGCGGCGACCACACCATCACCTGGCCCGACGTCACCGGCGTGGCACGGGCGGTTGGGTGGGGCCGGGTCTCGGTCATCCACTTCGACGCGCACGCCGACACCGGCGACGTCGAGTTCGGCTCGCTCATCGGCCATGGCCAACCGATGCGTCGGCTGATCGAGAGCGGGGCCGCCCGCGGCGACCGCTTCCTGCAGATCGGCCTGCGCGGCTACTGGCCCGGACCCGCGACGCTGGACTGGATGGCGGATCAGGGGATGCGCTCGTTCGAGATGACCGAGATCGTCGCCCGCGGGCTGGACGAGGTGCTGACCGAGGCGCTCCGGATCGCGACGGATGATTGCGACGGCGTTTTCCTCAGCGTCGACATCGACGTCGCCGACCCGGGTCATGCTCCCGGCACCGGAACGCCGGAGCCGGGTGGCCTGACCGCGCGGCAGCTGCTGGATGCGGTTCGGCGGATCTGCTACGAGGTGCCGGTGGTCGGCATGGACGTGGTGGAGGTCTCGCCGCCCTACGACCACGCGGATATCACTGCCATGCTCGGCAACCGGGTGGTGCTGGAGGCGCTGTCGGCGCTGGCACGGGCCAAGCGCGACGCCGCCGGTGGGACACGCTGGGATCCGCGGCGCCCGCTGCTCGAAGGTCGCGGAACTTCCGTCGCCAACTTCGACCGGACGCGATCAGACGGCGCTACCTGACTTCTGTCTGCGCCTGCCGCTGCCCAAGATCAGCCGGAGGCCGACACGCTCGCAGCCGCGGACGCGGAGGAGGCGTCCCGAGGCGTTGCCGCAGCCGACGCCGTTGTGCTCGCGGCCGCGCTGGCCGAGGACTGTGGGTCGCTGACGCCCGGGAAGGACCCCGGGATCGCCGCCTGCGCCACTGTGGCGAAGAACAGCGGGCCGTAGCCGGCAACGGTGTCGGTGTTGGTCAGGGTGATGAGCACCGACTTCGTTGACGGTTGGTAGTACATCTGGGTGTTGAAGTTGCTGGTCTTGCCGCTGTGGCCGATGAACTCGTTCGGTTGCAGTTGGTAGCGCTCCATGGCCAAGCCGTAGCCCGGGTCCATGGCCGAGTAGAAAGCTGGCACCCCGTCCAGGGTGATGGTTCGGAACTGCGTGCGCTTGGCTTGCAGTTCCGGCGTGATGAGGGCGCCCGTCCCCAGCGCCTCGGCCCACACCTTGAGGTCCGCAAGGTTCGAGATCATCGCGCCGGCGGCCCACAAGTAGGACGGGTCCAGGTTGGGGCCCACGTCGAATTGCCCCGTGTCCGGGTCGACGTTGTAGCCCACCGCTGAAGGGTTGTTCTGCGCCGCGTCCGCGGGCAGCAGCGTGTGCGTCAGACCGAGCGGCACGGTGATGCGGCTGGCGATCTGCCCCTGCAGCGGCGTGCCGGTCACTTGCTCGACGATGAGCCCGAGCAGCACGGTGTTGGAGTTGGAGTAGTGCCAGCCCTGCCCTGGCGCGAAGTACGGGGCGCCGGCCGCGGCGACGGCAACGAGCTCCTCGTGCGGCCACACCTTGGCGGGGTCGGCAGCCAGTTCGGCATTGACCTTGGGGTCGGTGGAGTAGTCGTAGATCCCCGACGTCATGTTGAGCAGCTGCTCGACGGTGATGTTGTCGCCGTTGGGGAAGTTCGGCTGGAACTCGCTGAGGCGCGAATCGAGGCTGAGTTTGCCTTCACCCACGAGCTGCAGCACGACGGTTCCCACGAATGACTTGGTGGCGCTGGCGATGATGAACGTGTCGTCGGCAGACATCGGGGTGTTGTTCGCAAGGTTTGAGTGGCCCTGCGTGATGATGGCGGGATCCTGGCCGGGACGCCAGACCCCCACCACCGAGCCCGGAAGGTAGTGCTGGGCTGCGTAGCCATCAACGACCTGTTGAAGCCGGGCAGCATCGGCCGGGACGCTGGTGGCGCCCGCGCTGTCCGATCCGCTCGCTCCGGGGGTGGCCGAGGTTCCGCAGCCGGCCAGGCTGACGGCGCCGACGGTCAGGAGGGCGGTCAGTAGCGCCACGGAAATGCGGGCGGGCAGGCGCATTGAGCAGTCCCTTCGCGGTCGAGAAACACTAGGATGTGGCGCAGGCTATCGAAAGGACGAGCATGCGGGTGCTGATGGTGGGTGCTGGGGGAGTCGGGGCGTCGGCGGCGATGATCGCGGCGCGCCGGGACTTCTTCGACCTCTGGATCGTGGCGGACTACGACTACGCCCGGGCGGAGGCGCTCGTCGAGCGCATCGACGACCCGCGGTTCATCGCCCGCCAGGTGGATGCGGGCAACCCGGACGAGGTTGCCGGGATGGCGATCTCCAACGAAGTCACTCACATCCTCAACCTCGTCGACCCGCGCTTCGTGATGAGCGTGTTCAACGGCGCCCGCTTCGCCGGCTGCGACTACCTCGACACCGCGATGAGCCTCTCGCAGAAGCACCCGGACCGGCCCTATGAGCTGACCGGGGTGAAACTCGGCGACGAGCAGTTCGCGCAGAGCGACACCTGGGCCGAGTACGACCGGCTGGCGCTCGTCGGAATCGGCGTCGAGCCCGGGTTGGCGGACGTGTTCGCGCGCTACGCCTCCGACCACCTGTTCAGCGAGATCGACGAGCTGGGGGTGCGCGACGCCTCCGACATGGTCGTGCAGGGCCACGATTTCGCGCCATCGTTCTCGATCTGGACGGTGATCGAGGAGTGCCTCAACCCGCCGGTGGTCTACGACGCCGACCGCGGCGGCTGGTACACGACTGAACCCTTCTCCGGCGCGGAGGTCTTCGAGTTCCCCGGCGGCATCGGCGAGGTGGAGGTCGTCAACGTGGAGCATGAGGAGGTGCTGCTCATGCCGCGGTACCTGCAGGCCAAGAGGGTCACCTTCAAGTTCGGCCTGGGTCAGGAGTTCATCGACGTGCTCAAGACCCTCAATAAGCTCGGCCTCGACCGGGTCGAGACGGTCAACGTGCGGGGGATGGACGTGAGCCCGCGTGAGGTGGTCGCGGCGTGTCTGCCGGACCCGGCGACGCTGGGCGACAAGATCACTGGCAAGACCTGCGCGGGCCTGTACGTCACCGGCAAAGGCAAGGACGGCGAGGACAAGGCCGTCTACATCTACCACCTGGCAGACAACGCCTGGACAATGTCCGAGTACGGCACCCAGGCGGTGGTGTGGCAGACCGCGATGAACCCGGTGATCGCACTGGAGCTGCTGGCGACCGGCGCCTGGTCTGGGAAGGGCGTGCAGGGCCCGGAGGCGTTCGACGCCGTGCCGTTCCTGGACCTGCTGGCCGACGGCTACGGCCAGGAGTGGGTGATCGAGGACCGCACGCGCCCCTAGCTCGCGACGGGGATGCGTCGCGCGGCGGGCCCCCTGGGCGGTGGTGCGCGACTATTCCCCGCGTTTGCGACCTTGCCAGGCCCCGGGAAGCGCTCGCTCAGGCGTTGGCGGCGAGGGCCTCGGCAACGACGTCGAGCCCCTCGTTGAGCAGGTGGTCCGGGATCGTCAGCGGGGGCAGGAAGCGGATGACGTTGCCGTGCGTGCCGGCCGTCAACATCACCACGCCGTGGCTGTGCGTGTACTTGGCGAGGGCGGCGGTGAGCGCGCTGTCCGGCGCGTTGGTGGCCGGGTCCACGAGTTCCACGCCGATCATCGCGCCGCGTCCGCGGATGTTGCCGATCTGGGGGTATTTGGCCGCCAGCTCGCCCAGACGGGCGTGGAAGATCGCGCCGATCTCCCGGGCGCGTCCGATCAGGTCGTTCTGCTCGATGTCGTCCAGGGCGCCCATGGCCGCGGCACACGTCGTCGGGTTGCCCCCGTAGGTGCCGCCCAGGCCGCCGGGGTGCACGGCGTCCATGAGTTCGGCGCGGCCCGTGACCGCGGCCAGCGGCAGGCCGCCGGCCATGCCCTTGGCCATGGTCAGCATGTCAGGCACCACGCCCTCGTGGTCGCAGGCGAACATGTCGCCGGTGCGGGCGAAGCCGGTCTGGACCTCGTCGGCGATGAACACGATGCCGTTGTCGCGGCAGTATTGCGCCAACTGCGGCAGGAAGCCGGGCGCCGGGTCGATGAAGCCGCCCTCGCCGGCGATCGGCTCGATGATCACGGCGGCGACGTTGTCGGCCCCGAGCTCTCGGTCGATCCGGGTCAGGGCGTGCTCGGCGGCCTGCGCGCCGGTGCGCCCGTCGCGGAACGGGTACGACCCCGGGACCCGGTAGATCTCAGGGGCGAAGGGGCCGAAGTGCTGTTTGTAAGGCATGTTCTTCGCGGTGAGAGCGAGTGTCAGGTTGGTTCGCCCGTGGTAGCCGTGCTCGAAGGCGACGATTGCCTGGCGGCCGGTGGCGTGGCGGGCGATCTTGACGGCGTTCTCGACTGCCTCGGCGCCGGAGTTGAACAGCGCCGTGCGCTTGTCGTGGTCGCCTGGAGTGATGCGGTTGAGCCGCTCGGCCACGTCGAGGTAGATCTCGTAGGGGTTGACCATGAAGCACGTGTGGGTGAACTCGGCCACCTGGCGCTGGACGTTCGCCACCACGCGGGGAGAGGAGTTGCCGACTGAGGTGACGGCGATGCCGGAGCCCAAGTCGATCAGGGAGTTGCCGTCGACGTCGACCAGCACCCCGCCGCCGGCCGCCACGATGTAGGCGGGCAGCACCACCCCGACCCCCGCGCTCACGAGCTCCTTGCGGCGCTGGTCGAGCTCGTGTGACTTGGGTCCCGGGATGGCGGTGACGACGCGGCGCTCCTGCGGCAGCGACGGGCCGCCGGTGATGTGCTCCATATCCATGCGCCCCAGCGTAGGACAGCCAAAGCGGCGACGCTTGAGACGTGCGGCGACGGGTGCCGGAGCCGTCGCCATTCGCCCAGGTTTACCGCGCCGGCTCCGTGGATGTAGTCAGGACTATGGATGCGAACAGCGGTCAGTGCCCGTCCTGCGGGGCACGGGTGGGCGATGAGAGCTTCTGCACGGCGTGAGGCGCACAGGTGGCATCCGCGGAATCAGCCACGGTCGTCGGTGGGTCCGGTTCGCAGCCGGGCGCGGCTCCAGTCGGGGCGAAGCCGAATCAAGACCGGAAGGTGCTGCTGATCGCCGGTGGCGCCGTCGCGGCGGTGGTGCTTGTGGGCGGAGCCATCTTCGTGGCGATGGGGTTGGGTGGCGGATCCACCAACGAGGTGTCCGCGGCCACATCCCCCTCGGTAGCGCAGCCGACACCAGCGGCCACCGTGACCGCCAGTCCCGCGCCGGTCACGACCGTCACCGCGACCGCGGTCGCGACGGTCACGGCCACGACGATGGTCGCACAGCCCGAGCCGACCTATCCCGTGTCGATCAACACCCCTCCGCCGACCACGTATGCGCCGACCTTCAGCGGCTCGAACTTCGGGTTCGACTGGCGGGGCTCGGTGGCGGGCAGCGAGAACGGCAAGACGGTGATGTACGACTCCCAACTCTCCCTCAGCCAGGACAGCTCCGGCTACGTGACGGGAAAGGCCTCGCTGGCGTCGAGCAGCGGGAACGCCGGCGTGTACACGGTGTCCGGCCAGGTGCGGGGCAACCGGCTGGAGCTCACTCCCGGGTCGTGGATCAACAAGCCGAACTCGACCTGGGCCATGGACGCCATCTCGTTGACAAAGAACGGCAGCACTGTGTACGCCTCCTACACGGACCCGCGGGACCCGGGCGACCCGTGGGGATCGGCCACGCTGTCGTAGCGCGGCGGTCAGCGGTGGGGTTGGTTAACCCAGTGGAAGGGTGGGTAGCGTGAGCGGTGAGGGTGGGCAGTGCCCGCGGTGCGGGGCGCGGGCGGTCGATGGCGCCTTCTGCACTGCATGTGGCGGCGTCGTTGCCGATGGCAGACTCCGACACGGTCGTCGGGGCGTCGGCCTTGCCTTCGGACTCGGTCAACCCCCCAGCCGGCGCACCTGGCTCCGGCCGCGGCAGGGATCGGCGTGCCCTGGTGCTGGCCGCCGGCGCTGGGGCGGCGGTCGTCCTGGTCGCAGGGGGCTTGTTCCTGGCCTTCTCGGGGGGCGGGGATTCGGTCGTCGCCACGGACCCGAGCACGGCCCCGAGTGCGGTGTCGAGCGCGCCAGTTGCGGTCAGCACGCCCCAGGCGACTGTGACTGCGACGGTTGCCGCACCCGGGCCCGAGTCGACGGTCTACGTCGAGCGCACCCAGACGGTGGCCGTCCCGCCGTCGTCCACGCCGAACTTCTCCGGTGCCTGGAAGGCGCGTCCCATGGAGGGAAGCACCACCTTCCTCGTGGATCTCGACTTGACCCAGGGCCCGGCAGGGACGGTCAGCGGCACCATGACGTCCACCAACAACGACCAGGGCACCACCGGGTCGTGGAACCTGTCCGGACGCGTCAACGGCGACAGCGTCACGCTGACCCCCGGCAGCTGGATTCGACAGCCCGACTCCGGCTGGGCGCGCGACACGGTCATCGTCACCAAGACGGATACCGGCTACACCGCGGCCTTCTTCGACCCACGCAAGCCAGCCGCACCCTGGGGCACGTCGACGTTGTCGTAGTTCGCCGAGCGGACGTCCCCACAGCTAGGCTGCCCCCATGGCCCCTATGCCCTTCTACGTCGCCGGACGCGCGGTCCTCTCCGACGACGTGCGTGAGATCTGCAGCCCCTACGACGACTCCCTTGTGGGCACCTACACCGTGCCCTCGGCGGCGGATATTGAACGCGCCGTGGCGGCGGCGGACACCGTCACCCGCGCCAGCCGCACCCTCAGCGCAGCCACCCGGGCGGCGGCGCTGGACCACGTTTCACGACGCTTGGCCGAACGATCCGACGAGATCGCGCAGCTGATCAGCGCCGAGAACGGCAAGCCGATCATGTGGGCCAGGGCCGAGGTTGCCCGGGCGGTGTCGACCTTCCGCTGGGGCGCGGAGGAGGCCCGGAGGTTCTCTGGGGAGCTGCAGCGCCTGGACACTGACGCGGCGGCCGAGGGCCGCATGGCGATCGTGCGCCGCTTCGCGATCGGACCGGTGCTGGGCATCTCGCCGTTCAACTTCCCGCTCAACCTTGTTGCGCACAAGGTTGCGCCTGCCATCGCCTGCGGCGCCCCGATCGTGCTCAAGCCCGCGCCCAAGACACCGCTGTCAGCGCTGGTGCTGGGCCAGATCCTGGCTGAGACCGACCTGCCCGAGGGCACGTGGTCGATCCTGCCGGCGGCCGACGCCGACGCCCCCGCCCTGGTGGCGGACCCCCGTTTGCCCGTGATCAGCTTCACCGGCTCGGAGCAGGTGGGCTACCTCATCCGCGATGCGCAGCCCGCCAAGAAAGTGATCCTGGAGCTCGGCGGCAACGCCGCCGCCATCGTCATGCCGGACTGGTCCTCCGACGCGGACCTGGACTGGGCGGCGTCGCGGATTGCGACCTTCGGCAACTACCAGGCGGGCCAGTCCTGCATCTCGGTCCAGCGCGTGCTCGTGCACTCCGCCATCGCAGAGGAGTTCACCGCCCTGCTCACCGCGAAGGTTGCGGACCTGGTTACCGGGGATCCAGCTGACCCGCTGACAGTGGTCGGCCCGATGATCAACCAGGAGGCCGCGGAACGCGTCGAGGCCTGGGTCGCCGAGGCGGTAGCCGACGGCGCCCGTGTGCTCACCGGTGGGACGCGGACGGGCACCGAGGTGGCCCCGACGCTGCTCGCCGACGTGCCCCCGGACGCCAAGTGCTCCGCCGAGGAGGTCTTCGGGCCGGTCATGACGGTCGCCACTTTCGAGACCGAGGCCGAGGCCTTCGAGCTGGTCAACTCCTCGCGCTTCGGGCTGCAGGCGGGCATCTTCACCCACGACGTCCAGGTCGCGTTCCGCGCCGACGCCACCCTCGACGTGGGCGGGGTGATCGTCGGCGATGTGCCGAGCTACCGCGCCGACCAGATGCCCTACGGCGGCGTGAAGCACTCCGGCGTCGGCCGCGAAGGTCTGCGCAACGCGATGGAGGACTTCACCGATGTGCGCGTGCTGGTGCTGACCGGCCTGGAGCTGTGACGGGGCCGCGGCGCGTCGTCCTGCTTGGCTCGACCGGGTCGATCGGGACCCAGGCGCTGCAGGTAGTGGACACGCATCCCGGTCGGTTCGACGTGGTTGCGCTCGCTGCCGGGGGCGGCAATGTGGAGCTACTCGCCGAGCAGGCGCTCGACCACCGCCCGGAGCTGGTGGCGGTGGCCCGCGAGGACGCGTTGCCGGAAGTGCGGGCGGCGTTGCAGGCCGAGGCCGGGCGCCGCGGGTTGGGCGACGACGTCGCACTGCCGCAGCTCATCGCCGGTCCGACCGCGGCGGCTCAGGCGGCCGCGCAGACCGCCGACGTGGTGGTCAACGGCATGACCGGGTCGGTGGGCCTGGGACCCACGCTCGCCGCGCTCGCAGCCGGAGCCGTTCTGGCCCTGGCCAACAAGGAGTCGCTGATCGCGGGCGGCCCGTTGGTCAAGGCGGCCGCCGCTGACGGCCAGATCGTTCCCGTGGACTCAGAGCACTCGGCCCTGGCGCAGTGCCTGCTCGCGGGTACCCGAGCAGAGGTGCGTCGGCTCATCCTCACGGCATCGGGCGGACCGTTTCGCACGGCGACTGCGGAGCAGATGGCCGCGGTCACCCCGGCGCAGGCGCTGGCGCACCCCACGTGGGCGATGGGCCCGGTAGTCACCTGCAACTCCGCGACGATGGTCAACAAGGGCCTGGAGGTGATCGAGGCGCACCTGCTGTTCGACGTACCCTTCGACCGCATCGACGTGGTCGTGCACCCGCAGTCGATCGTGCACTCGATGGTGGAGTTCGTCGACGGCTCCACGATCGCGCAGGTCAGCCCGCCGGACATGCGGCTGCCGATCGCCCTGGGCATGACCTGGCCGGAGCGGCTGACGGACATCGCGCCAGCCTGCGACTGGACCCGCGCCGCGACTTGGCAGTTCGAGCCGCTGGACGACGCTCGCTTCCCCGCCGTGGCCCTGGCCAAACGCGCGGGCGCGGCCGGCGGCACCGCCCCGGCGGTCTACAACGCAGCCAACGAGGAGTGCGTGGCCGACTTCCTGGGCGGGAACAGCAGCTTCGACCGGATTGTTAGCACAGTGTCCGACGTGGTGACCGCCCACTTGGAGTCCGAGGCCTTCGTGCCGGGCAACCAGATGCGACTCGCCGACGTCACAGCAGCAGAGGAGTGGGCCCGAGCGGAGGCTCGGCGGAGGTTGGAGGCGCACAGATGAGGTTCGGCGACCACTGGCGTCAATTCGGCCCAGGAGGGTGCGGGGCATGCTGACGCTCGTCGGGATCATCGTCTTCATCGTCGGCATCATGGCCTCGATCGCGCTGCACGAGGTGGGGCACATGGTGCCCGCGAAGAAGTTCGGCGTGAAGGTGACCGAGTACTTCATCGGCTTCGGCCCGACGGTGTGGTCCAAGCGCAAGGGTGAGACCGACTACGGGGTGAAGGCGATCCCGCTGGGCGGCTATGTCCGGATGATCGGCATGTTCCCGCCACGGCCCGACGGCACGATGCGCAAATCGAGCACCGGCCGCCTGGGGATGCTCGTGGATCAGGCCCGCAACGAGTCCGAGGCCGAGGTGCTGACCGACGCCGACCGCGAGCGGACGTTCTACAACCTGTCGGTGCCCAAGAAGCTGGTCGTCATGTTCGGCGGCCCGGTGATGAACCTGATCCTGGCGCTCATCCTGTTCGGGATCATGTTCGTCGGCTTCGGCACACCCGGTCCCAGCCTGACGGTGAGCTCGGTCAGCCAATGCCTGCCGGCAGCTGCGGCCGAGGACGGCTCATGCCCGGCCGGCGCGCCGACAAGCGCCGCGGCTCGGGCAGGTGTGCAGGAGCAGGACCAGATCGTGGCGCTGGGCGCCACCCCGGTGGATTCCTGGGATGCCTTCACTGCAGCCCTGACCGCGCAGGGCGCCGGCGCCACCACGGTGACCGTGGTGCGCGACGGGCGGGACGTCGTCCTGCCCGTGACGCTGGACATGGTGGAACGGCCGGTGGTGGTCAACGGCGAGGTGACCGACCAGACCACGATGCGTCCCTTCCTCGGGGTGGGCCCGACCTTCGTGCTGACGCCGATGTCGATCACAGCCGTGCCCGGTGAGGTGTGGGGGCTGTCAGTCCGTTCCGCCCAGGCCCTGGTGTCGTTCCCGGCCAAGCTCGTCGGAGTGGCAGGAGCAGCGTTCGGCGACTCCCAGCGCGACCCCAACGGCCCGATCGGCATGGTGGGAGCTGGTCGAATCTCCGGCGACATCGCCGGCGCCGACCTGCCGGGCAGTTGGAAGATCGCGCAGCTGATCGGCCTGATCGCCTCGATCAACCTGTTCTTGTTCCTCTTCAACCTCATCCCGCTGCTGCCGTTGGACGGCGGCCACATCGCGGGCGCGCTCTACGAGGGTGGCCGTCGGCAGGTGGCCAAGCTGCGCCACAAGCCCGATCCGGGTCCGGTCGATGTGGCCAGGGCGCTGCCGATCGCCTATGCGGTGTCGGGCCTGCTGATCGTTGTGAGCCTGTTGCTGGTGTACGCCGACATTGTGGCTCCGGTGAAGATCACCTAGCGCACTATCACCAGAGGTCGGCCCCGGCGCGCGCCGCCCGCGGCAGGGACTTGGGGGATAATGAGCACGAAGCCAGCCCATCTGCCGTTGCAGTCGCCGCAGGCGACGACGAGGGAGCAGCCATGACCATCGATCTGGGAATGCCGACGCCGGCGACCGTCTCGCCGCGCCGCCCCACCCGGCAGCTGACGCTGCGGCACGACCGCCATCCGGTGCTGGTCGGCGGCGATGCGCCGGTCAGCGTGCAGAGCATGGCGACGACCGTCACCGCCGACGTCAATGCCACCCTGCAGCAGATCGCCGAGTTGACGGCCGCGGGCTGCCAGGTGGTGCGGGTTGCCGTGCCCAGCCAGGACGACGCCGACGCGCTGCCCCTGATCGCGCGCAAGTCCGGCATCCCGGTCATCGCCGACATCCACTTCCAGCCCAAGTATGTCTTCGCCGCCATCGACGCCGGCTGCGCCGGCGTGCGGGTCAACCCGGGGAACATCAAGAAGTTCGACGACCGCGTGGGCGAGATCGCCCGCGCGGCCGCCGACGCCGGGACTCCGATCCGGATCGGCGTGAACGCCGGGTCGCTGGACAAGCGGCTGCTGGCCAAGTACGGAAAGGCCACCCCGGAGGCCCTGGTGGAGTCGGCGCTATGGGAGGCATCGCTGTTCGAGGAGCATGGCTTCCGCGATATCAAGATCTCCGTCAAGCACCACGACCCGGTGGTGATGATCAAGGCCTACCAACTGCTGTCGCAGCGCTGCGACTACCCGCTTCACCTCGGGGTCACCGAGGCCGGGCCGACGTTCCAGGGGACGATCAAGTCCGCCGTCGCGTTCGGGGCGCTGCTCAGCCAGGGCATCGGCGACACGATCCGGGTGTCGCTGTCGGCGCCGCCGATCGAGGAGGTCCGCGTCGGTCTGCAGATCCTGGAGTCGCTGAACCTCAAGGAGCGCGGCCTGGAGATCGTGTCGTGCCCGTCGTGCGGGCGCGCCCAGGTGGACGTGTACACCCTGGCCGACCAGGTGACCGCTGGCCTGGAGGGGTTGGAGGTGCCGCTGCGGGTCGCGGTCATGGGCTGCGTCGTCAACGGCCCCGGCGAGGCTCGCGATGCCGACCTGGGCGTGGCGTCGGGCAACGGCAAGGGGCAGATCTTCGTCAAGGGCGAGGTCATCAAGACCGTGCCGGAGGCGCAGATCGTCGAGACGCTCATCGAGGAGGCCATGCGGCTGGCCGAGGACATGGAGCCGGCGACCGGCGGCACGTCAGGCGCCGAGGTCACTGTCGTCTAGCGGCACCCCGCGTTTGACGGGTCCGTTCTGCGGGCTACCAGCGCTCCGACACCCGGTAGGGATCGCGGGGCCGCACCACGGTGACGCGGTCGATCGGGATGCTGCCATCGTCCAGGGGATCGCCCCCGGCGTGTGCGCTGACCTCGGCCACGGACTTCAGATCGGCCAGCTCCGGCGAACCCGGGACCACCTCGCCGTGGGCGTAGTAGTCGAACCAGGGAATGCGCGCGCGGGCGTAGTCGGCGGCTGTCGGCGGCCGCGTCGGCGACGCCTCGCCGGTGATCCGAGCCCACTGCTCGGAGTTGGTCAGGTGCACGAAGCAGCGCGAGGGGTGTTGCAGGTCCCAGGCGTCCACGCCGAAGGGGTCGGCCAGGATCTCCTGCCGCATGAGGCCGCCCAGGCCTAGGCCCATGTCGGGGGGCGGTGCAGCGCACTCCAAGGTCGTGGCCATGGCGTACTTGTCGATGTCCTCATAGCCCCCGGCGGACGCCCACCGCGTGCCGAAGCGCTCCTCGTAGGCCTCGGCCCGCATCGGGTACGCCAGGATCTGCAGACCGCCGTGCTTCCCCTGGCCCGTCACCTGCTCCTCGGCCGTGTGGCCGCCGCCGAGGGGCATGGCCACGAACTGCCGGATCTGGCCCGACCCCACGTTGAAGCCGTCCAGCCAGGGCTGCTCGGGCACGGTGAGGTAGTCCTGCGGGGTGATCTCCGAAGGAACGCCGGTTGCGCACCAACTCCCAGGCGGCAGTTGCTCGGTGGTGCTGTGCAGCCCCACGTCCCAGGACTCGCCGCTGACGGCGTTGACGAGGCCCGCCGCGATCTTCACCGCCCAGGGATAGCCGCCGCTGAAGTTCAGCCACATCGCCTCTGCCTGGTACATCGGCAGCATGACGCCCCCGCGGGCGCGCCACTGTGCCGGCAGGCGGTCACCGAAGTCGTCCACATGCCGCAGCGGGAACCTGCCCAGCCCGGCGGGCAGCGGGTAGGTGCTACCGTCGTCGGGAATCCTCAGCGTGCGCTGGAAGCCGATGTTGAACGTGGCATCCCGGTGCACCTCCGGGCTGCTGAACACCAGCGCGTCGTCGCGTAGCTCGATCATCTTGCGTCCCCTCTTCTCACCAATCCCCGTCGCGCACTTCGCGCACGAGTCGTACAACTGCGTGGTCGGGCAGATCGCGCAGCGACCGCAGGAGCGCCCCGAACAGCTCGGGGCGCCTGCGAATCACGTCCAGCAGGTCGCTGGAGACCTTCCCCGCCAGCGCCAGCAGGACGTCCGGGTCCAGCCCCAGCTCGTCGGCCAGCGCCCGGATCCTCAGCTCCGAGGGTGGCTGCGCCTCGCCGCGCTCGACCTTGCTCAGGAACGAGGGCTCGACCCCGATCCGCCCAGCCACCTGGCGAACGGAGAAGGACTGGTCGCCTGCGGCGCGCAGCTGCTCCCGGCGGGCTCGGATGACCGCGCCGAAGCCGGCGGCGAGGCTCTTCGCGCCAGCCTCCCGTCCTTCATCCCCGTCCATATGTTTAGTGTGTACTACATAGTACATGCTTGTCAAGGGTGGGTACGGCTGAGCAGCTCCGCGTAGATTGCGGCTGTGGAGGTCAGGCGGCTGCTGGATGCCGACCAGGGGCGGGTGGAGGTGCTGTTGGCCGCGGCCCCCGTGGCCAACTGCTTCCTCATCTCGCGCGTCGCCGCCTATGGTGTCAATCGCTGCGGGGGGGACGTGTGGGGCTCGTTCCGCCGCGGCCGGCTCCGCGGGTTGGTCTATGTCGGCGCGAACGTCGTCCCCGCCGGCGAGGTGGCGGCCATGGCGGCGCTCGCGAGCCAGTTGCGTCGCGGGCCGCGCCGGGGGGAGGCAATCGTTGGACCGGCCGCGCTGGTGGTGGAGCTCTGGGAGGAGTTGCGCGAGCACTGGGGACCGGCGCGCGCGGAGCGGACGAACCAGCCGCTGATGGTGGCCGACGAGGTGCCGCAGGCCCTGCCTGATCCGGGGGTGCGCCTGGCCCGGCCGGACGACGTGGGGGCGCTCTTCGAGCCCAGCGTCGCCATGTTCACCGAGGAGGTCGGGCGATCCCCGCTGGTCAACTCCAGCGAGTCGGCCTACCGCGCGCGCCTGGCGTGGCTCATCCGCTCCGGACGCCTGTTCTGTCGGATCGACGACGGCGGGGTCGTCGTTTTCAAGTCCGAGCTCGCCGTCGTCGGACGTTCGGTCGGGCAACTGCAGGGGGTGTGGGTGGCGCCCGAGTTCCGTGGCCGCGGGATGGCCGCCGGCGCGGTGGTCGCCTCGGTCGCCCTCGCCCGGGGGGTGGCGGCGGACGTGTCGCTGTATGTCAACGACTTCAACACCCGTGCTCTGCGCGCGTACCGCAGGGCGGGCTTCCGGCAAGTCGGTCGGATGGCTTCGATCCAGTTCTGAGCCCGCGCGGGTAGGCTGACGCAGGTCAGTCCACCGGAAGGGGTCCCCGTGCTGTTGCGGATGTCGTCGCTGTTCCTGCGCACGCTGCGCGATGACCCCGCCGACGCCGAGGTCCCCAGCCACCGCCTGCTGGTGCGGGCCGGGTACGTCCGTCGCGTGGCGCCGGGCATCTTCAGCTGGCTGCCGCTGGGGGTGCGCGTGCTGCGCAACGTGGAGCAGGTTGTGCGCAGCAACATGGACGGCGCCGGATTCCAGGAGGTTCACTTCCCCGCACTCCTGCCGCGGGACCTCTACCAGGCCACGGGGCGCTGGGACGAGTACGGCGACACTCTCTTCCGGCTGCAGGACCGCCGCGAGAACGACTACCTCCTCGGGCCCACGCACGAGGAGATGTTCACCGACCTGGTCAAGAGCACGTACTCGTCCTACAAGGACCTTCCGGTATCGCTCTACCAGATCCAGACCAAGTACCGCGATGAGGCGCGACCACGGGCGGGCATCCTGCGGGGTCGCGAGTTCGTCATGAAGGACTCGTACTCCTTCGACTTGACGGACGAGGGTCTGAGCATCTCCTATGACCAGCACCGCCGGGCTTACATCGCCACCTTCGGCGAGCTGGCCCTGGACTATGTCATCGTGTCCGCCCAGGCCGGCGCCATGGGAGGCTCCAAGAGCGAGGAGTTCCTGGCGCCCAGCGAAGTCGGCGAGGACGAGTTCGTGCGCTGCGCCAGCTGCGACTACGCGGCCAACACGGAGGCCGTGTCGACGGTTGTGCCGCCCGCGCCGGAGGTAGATGTCGCGGAACTGCCGGCCGCCCACGTTGAGGACACCCCCGACACGCCGACGATCGACGCGCTGGTGGCGATCTCGAACGCGCGCCCCGAGTTGCGCCGGGAGGATCGGGAGTGGAACGGCGGCGACACGTTGAAGAACGTCGTCGTCATGCTGACCTACCCTGACGGCCGCAGCGAACCCCTGGCGATCGGGCTTCCCGGCGACCGCGAGGTGGACCTCAAGCGGCTCGAGGCGGCCGTGCACCCGGCCGAGGTGCGGCCGTTCGAGGAAGTCGATTTCGCCCAGTATCCGGCGCTGGTCAAGGGCTATATCGGACCCGGCGCCCTCGGCGCGGAATCCACCAGCGGAGTCCGCTACCTGCTTGATCCGCGCGTCGTGGCCGGGTCGCGGTGGATCACCGGCGCCAACACCAAGGGCAACCACGTCTACGACCTGGTCGCCGGGCGCGACTTCGTCGGGGATGGGTGGATCGAGGCGGCGGAGGTGCGCGCCGGTGACACCTGCCCGCAGTGCGGCGGCGAGCTGACGCTGGACCGCGGGATCGAGATCGGGCACATCTTCCAACTGGGGCGCAAGTACGCCGAGGCCCTGGACCTGACGGTCCTGGACGAGAACGGCAAGTCGCGCGTCGTGACGATGGGCTCCTACGGGATCGGGGTCTCGCGCGCCGTGGGGGCCATCGTGGAGCAGCATCACGACGACCGCGGCATCGTGTGGCCGCGCTCGGTGGCGCCGGCCGACGTCCATGTCGTGGCCGCGGGGAAGGACGATGCCATCTTCGAGGCTGGCGAGGTGCTGGTCTCGGGGCTGGTGCAGTCGGGTCTGACTGTGCTGTACGACGACCGTCGGGGGCCCTCGGCCGGGGTGAAGTTCAACGACTCCGAGCTGATCGGGGTGCCGACCATCGTGGTCGTCGGGCGCAAGCTGGGCGACGGTGTGATCGAGGTGAAGGACCGGGCCACCGGCGAGCGGCGGGACGTGGAACTGGTGGAGGCGATCGGCCACATCGTCCAGATCGTGCGCGGCTGACACCGGAGCCACGGGCGGTCGGCTTGGAAGCGCGGGCAATCCGCGGCGCGCCGGTCGAATACCTTCCATTCGAACAGGCGTACGGCTAGAGTTCGAGTCGAACGCCGCGCAAGCCATCCACAGATGCGCGCCGCGTCCTGGATTGTGTCGGAGGTCCCGCCTAGCGTGCGGACAGAGCCAGACAATCCGGCGGCGCGGTCCATGCGCGGCCCAGGACCTGAGAGGTGCGCACCCATGGCCAGAGATTCCTCATCCTCCCGCCACCAGCCCGTCGGCCGCGCCGGCGACCGCGAGAAGGCGCTTGACCAAGCCCTCGCCACGATCGAGAAGAACTTCGGCAAAGGCTCCGTCATGCGGCTCGGCGACGAGTCCCGCCCCCCGGTGGAGGTCATCCCCACCGGTGCCATCGCCCTGGACATCGCCTTGGGCATCGGCGGTCTGCCGCGCGGTCGCGTGGTGGAGGTCTACGGCCCGGAGTCCTCGGGCAAGACGACCGTCGCGCTGCACGCCATCGCCTCGGCGCAGGCCGCCGGCGGTATCGCGGCGTTCATCGATGCCGAGCATGCCCTCGACCCCGAGTATGCGGCCCGACTGGGCGTGGACATCGACGCCCTGCTCGTCAGCCAGCCCGACACGGGGGAGTCGGCGCTGGAGATCGCTGACATGCTGATCCGCTCTGGGGCGATCGACATCATCGTGATCGACTCGGTCGCGGCGCTGACGCCGAAGGCTGAGATCGAGGGCGAGATGGGCGACAGCCACGTGGGTCTGCAGGCGCGCCTCATGAGCCAGGCCCTGCGCAAGATGACCGGTGCGCTCAACGGCACAGGCACGACCGCGATCTTCATCAACCAGCTGCGCGAGAAGATCGGCGTGATGTTCGGCAGCCCGGAGACGACGACCGGCGGCCGGGCGCTCAAGTTCTACTCCTCGGTCCGCTTGGACGTGCGTCGCATCGAGACGCTGAAGGATGGCTCTGACCCGGTCGGATCACGGACGCGGGTGAAGGTCGTCAAGAACAAGATGGCCCCGCCGTTCAAGCAGGCCGAGTTCGACATCCTCTATGGGCAGGGCATCTCCCGCGAGGGCGGCCTGATCGACATGGGCGTCGAGCACGGCTTCGTGCGCAAGTCCGGCGCCTGGTACACGTACGAGGGCGACCAGCTGGGACAGGGCAAGGAGAATGCCCGGGCCTTCCTGCGGGACAACCCGGACCTGGCCGACGAGATCGAGAAGCGCATCAAGGAGAAGCTCGGCGTCGGCCCGCGGCTGGACGCCCCGGCCGAGACCTCGGAGGTGCAGCCCGGCAGGCAGCCGGCGAGGCCCATCGACATCGACGCCCCGATTGACCTCCGCCCAGTGGATCGGTGAGGCCGGTGTCCGCGCCGCACAGGGCCGCGGCCGGTCGACGGCTCGCGCGCCCACAGGTGCCGACTCCCGACTCGGCTGCCGCGCACGGACCCGATGCGGACCCGCGGGATGTGGCGCGAGCCATCATGCTGCGCTCGCTCACGGCTGCCCCGCGTACACGGGCGCAGCTGGCCCAGCTGCTGTCGGCGCGGGGGGTTCCCAACCAGACGGCAGCCCAGATGCTCGACCGCTTCACCGAGTTGGGCCTGATCGACGACGCGGAGTACGCGCGCATGTGGGCGCGATCACGGCACGAGGTCAAGCAGGCGTCACGACGCGTGATCCGTGAGGAGTTGCGACGCAAGGGAGTCGAAGAACAGGACATTGAGTCGGCGCTCGAGGCGATCGATGACGGGGCCGAGCACTCCGCGGCGCTCAAGGTCGCCGAGCGCAAAGTACGGTCTACGGCCGGACTCGAGCGGCGCGTCCGGGAGCGCCGCGTGATGGCGGCGCTGCTGCGGCGGGGTTACTCCAGTTCCGTCGCCGCGAGCGCGATGCGGGCGGCGCTCCAGGCTGCCGAGGAGGAGGATTCGGAGGATTCGGAGGATTCGTCCGACGTGGTGGATTTGGCGGAGTTCGAGGATGCGAGCCTGCCGGACTAAGGGGGCGCTGGACTGGGCTAGCTAGGCCGGCGACGTCACGTCCGCGCTGGGGGCCACCGACCACTCTGCGACGAAGTACGCAACGTGCTGCGGATCGAAGAAGCCCAGCAGCCGCGCCTCCCGCACAGTCCCGGTGCGTCTGATCAGATGTGCCGCGGCCTGCCATGCCGGTCGGCCGTCCAGCAGGTAGCGATCGTCCATGTCGGCGCTCAGGCCCAGCAGGCCATCGAGGTCGGCGGAGGCCAACATGGAGGCGATCCGCCGGTCGAGTCCGACGGCGCCGTCGACGACGTGCCCTGGGGCCTTCTCATGCCGGGTCGCCGTGCCGTCGCCGACGACGAGCAGCCCGTCGCCCGCGGTCACGGTGAGCGACGGCGCCACGCCTACCTGCTCTGGCGTCCCGCAGGCCACGAAGGCGGCCACGCGCCCGCCGTACCCGCATCGGCCCAGCAGCTCGGCGCCGACCAGGACCGCTGCCGGCGCCGCTGGGTCTCTCGCGTTCGGGTCATCGGCGGGCTCGCGCGGCGGCGGCAGCTCAACCTGCTGCACGACCGTTGGCTGGGTGGGCATGTCCGGGCGCAGCCCCATCCCGGCCGACGCCAGGAGGATCACGCGACGGCATCCGCTGAGTGCCTGCACGGCCTCCAGGCTGGCGCGGATCACCGCCGACTGCTCCGCGGTGGGTGCGGGGTTGAGCCGCGCCAACATCATGGGGGCCGCGGGGACGAACACCACCGGCACGGTCTCGGCCGTGCCTTCCTCCGCGCTTGTCACCGCTGCAGTCACGGCTCACAGCCTATCGTCGGCGCCGCGTAGACTCGGCTGGCGATGATGACACCAACCCGGAGCTTCGAGGTGCGCACCCTCGGCTGCCAGATGAACGTCCACGACTCCGAGCGCATGGCCGGACTGCTGGCCGCGGCCGGCTACGTGGCGGCGCCTCCGGGGCAGGCCGCAGACGTCATCGTCTTCAACACCTGCGCCGTTCGGGAGAATGCGGACAACCGCCTGTACGGCAACCTCGGGCACCTGCGCCCGCTCAAGGACGCCAACCCCGAGCTGCAGATCGCGGTCGGAGGCTGTCTGGCGCAGAAGGATCGCAGCGAGATCGTCCGGCGCGCACCGTGGGTGGACGTCGTCTTCGGCACCCACAACATCGGCAGCCTGCCGGCCCTGCTCGCGCGCGCCCGGGCCGAGCGCGAGGCCCAGGTCGAGATCCGCGAGGCCCTGGAGGTCTTCCCGTCGACGCTGCCCTCCCGGCGGGACTCGGCGCACTCGGCCTGGGTGTCGATCAGCGTCGGCTGCAACAACACCTGCACCTTCTGCATCGTGCCGGCGCTGCGCGGCAAGGAGCGCGACCGTCGGCCGGGTGACGTGCTGGCCGAGGTTCGGGCGCTGGTGGAGTCGGGCGTGGTCGAGGTCACCCTGCTCGGCCAGAACGTCAACGCCTACGGCGGCGACTTCGGCGAGCCGGGGGCGTTCGCCGACCTCCTCCGGGCGTGCGGCGAAGTCGACGGGTTGGAGCGGGTGCGGTTCACCAGCCCGCACCCGCGCGACTTCACCGACGACGTGATCGAGGCGATGGCCACCACCGGAAACGTGATGCCGCAGCTGCACATGCCGCTGCAGTCGGGCTCGGACGCGGTGCTGCGGCGGATGCGGCGCTCGTACCGGCGCGAGCGGTTCCTGGGCATCGTCGATCGCGTGCGCGCGGCGATGCCCGATGCGGCGATCACCACCGACATCATCGTCGGCTTCCCGGGCGAGACCGACGACGATCTGGAGCAGACCATCGAGGTCGTGCGTGCCGCCCGCTTCGCGGGGGCCTTCACCTTCCAGTACTCCAAGCGCCCCGGCACCCCGGCGGCCGAGATGGCCGACCAGGTGCCGCCGGAGGTCGTCCGCGCCCGCTACGAACGCCTGATCCCCGTGGTGGACGAGGTCGCCTGGGCTGAGAGCCGCCAGCTGGAGGGCACGCGGGTCGAGGTTCTCCTGGGCGCCGCCGGGGACGGACGCAAGGATGCCGTGACCCGACGTGTGTCCGGCCGGGCGCGGGACAACCGCCTCGTCCACGTCGATCCTGTGGGGCTGGAGCTGGGCCCGGGCGATCTGGTCTCCGCGGTCGTCACCCACGCCGCGCCCCACCACCTGGTGGCCGATGCCGGCGTGGAGCTGGTGCGGCGCGCCCCGACCTCGGCGCTCACGGCGGGGGCCGACGACGGCTGCGGCATCACCACCCCCGGCGCGGGCGACGCGCCGATCGGGCTTGGGATGCCGCGGGTCGGCGCGCCGTCGCCGGGATGAACCGGCCGGCGGCGGGAGAGACCCCGCCGGTGCTGGCCATCGTGGGGGCGACCGGCACGGGCAAGTCCGAGCTGAGCCTGGACCTGGCCGAGCAGCTCGACGGCGAGATCGTCAACGCCGACTCGATGCAGGTCTACCGGGGCATGGACATCGGCACCGCCAAACTGCCCGCCCGCCTGCGCCGCGGCATCGACCACCACCTCCTCGACATCTGGGACGTGCGCGCCGCGGCGAACGTCGCGGAGTACCAGCGACGGGCCCGGGCGGCTATCGGCGAGGTCCACGGCCGCGGGCGGCTGCCGATCCTCGTCGGGGGTTCGGGGCTGTACGTCTGGGCGGCGCTGCGCGACCTCCGGTTTCCCGGCCACGACCCCGCGGTGCGGGCGGAGCTCGAGGCGGTGCTGGCCGAGGCCGGCCCGGAGGCGCTGCACCGGCAGCTGGCGGCCGTCGATCCCCCTGCGGCTGCGGCCATCCTGCCGGGCAACGGCCGTCGAATCGTGCGCGCGCTCGAGGTCATCGCCATCACCGGCCAGCCCTTCGCGGCCGCCCTCGGCACCCCGGAGCCGGTGTTCCGGACGCTGACGATCGGCTTGACCATGGAGCGCGCACGGCTCGACCAGCGGCTGGACGCCAGGGTGGATCGCATGTGGGCCGACGGCTTGGTGGACGAGGTCCGCAACCTGCCCGGCCTGCCGGACAGCCCTACGGCGGGGTTCGCGCTGGGCTATCGGCAGGTGCTCGACCACCTCGCAGGTCGTTGCAGCGACGCCGAGGCCCGGGCGGCGACCGCCCGGGGAACGAGGAAGTTCGCCCGCCGCCAGGAGGCCTGGTTCCGGCGCGACCGCGGCACGCTGTGGATCGCCGCCGGCGAGGCCGACACGACCAGCCGTGCACAGATCGCGGCACAGCCGTTCCGGCTGGCCGAGCCCGGTGCCTAGGCTGGCGCCATGGCACCGCTCGAAGGCATCCTGGTCGCCGATTTCACTCGCGTGCTGGCGGGCCCCTACTCGACCATGCTGCTCGCCGACCTGGGCGCCCAGGTGATCAAGGTCGAGCGACCCGGCGCCGGCGACGACACGCGGCAGTGGGGGCCGCCCTGGGCGGCGGACGGCCAGTCGACGTACTTCCACGCGGTCAACCGGAACAAGTCCAGTGTCGCCCTGGACCTCGCCGATCGGGACGATCTTCGCCTGGCCCGACGCCTGGCGCGGCACGCGGACGTCGTCGTCAGCAACTTCCGGCCCGGGACCATGGCTCGGCTGGGGCTGGACTTCGCGGCGCTCAGCGCTGCGAACCCGGGTGTGATCTGTTGTGAGATCAGCGGCTTCGGCTCGGGCCCGGGTGCTGCGCTGCCCGGCTACGACCTCTTGGTGCAGGCGATGGGCGGCTTGATGTCGATCACCGGCGAGCCCGGCCAGCCGACCAAGGTGGGGGTGGCCATCGTGGACGTCGTGACCGGCCTGCACGCCACCGTGGGGGTGCTCGCCGCCCTGGTGGAGCGGGCGCGCACCGGGCGCGGTCAGCCCATCGAGGTGAACCTGCTGAGCAGCCTGCTGTCGGCGCTGGTCAACCAGTCCTCGGCCTATGCCGCGGGGGACCAGGTGCCGACAGCGCTCGGCAACGCCCATCCATCCATCGCGCCGTATGAGCCCTTCGACACCGCGGACCGGCCGATGATCATCGCCGTCGGCAACGACCGCCAGTTCGCCGCGCTGTGCGGCGTGCTGGGGCTCGGTGCCCTGGTAGGCGACGAGCGCTTCGCCGACAACCCGCGGCGGGTGGCGCACCGCGGCGAGCTGCACGAGCTGCTCGCCGTCCCCCTGGCCGGCAGGGGCGTCGACCACTGGCGGCAGGAGCTCACCGCCGCCGGCGTCCCGTGCGGGCCCATCAACGACGTCGCCGCGGCCTTCGCCCTGGCCGGGGAGCTCGGTCTCGCCCCGACCCGCGTGCCCGACGGCCCGGCCGTCGCAGGCGCTGGTCCGGCGGTGCCCACGGTGGCGCATCCGATCGATCTGCCGCTGAGTCCCGCCCGCCACCGATCGTCGAGTCCCACGCTCGGCGCCGACGACGCCGAGGTCCGTCGGTGGCTCGACGGGCTCCACGCCGCCGACGGGCCGGCAGGCACCTAGGGTGGTGGGCGTGAGCACCGGCATCCCCTTCTCGAAGGGCCATGGAACGGGGAACGACTTCGTCGTCCTGAGCGACCCAGAGGGCGACCTGGACCTGTCCCCGGAGCTGATTCGAGCGCTGTGCGACCGGCGCTTCGGCGTGGGCGGCGACGGGGTGCTCCGGGTGGTGCGCACCGGTCGCGCCGCCGCGGCGCCCGAGCTCGACGTGACGGCGCCGGTGGGCGCGCCGGAGTGGTTCATGGACTACCGCAACTCCGACGGCACGGTGGGCGAGACGTGCGGCAACGGGATCCGGGTGTTCGCCCGCTTCCTGGTCGAGCGGGGTCTGGCACAGCCGGGTCGCATGGAGATCATGACCCGCGGCGGCGTCCGCGTGGTGGCGGCCGACCGCAGCGGCGACATCGCGGTGGACATGGGGGCTCCGGTGCGGCGGGGCTTCCCGGTGGAGGCGTCGATCGGGCTGGGCGCCGCTGTGTTCCGTGCCGCCGCGCTGGGGATGCCCAACCCGCACGCGGTGGTGCTGCTGGACTCGCTGGCGGGGCTGCCGGAGGTCCTGCCGGCGCCGGCGATCGACGCGGCGGACTTCCCGGAGGGCGCAAATGTCGAGCTGGCCACCATCCTGTCGTCCGAGCAGCCCATCTCGGCTCGTATGCGCGTCTACGAGCGCGGCTCCGGCGAGACCCTGTCGTGCGGTACCGGCGCCTGTGCGGTCGGGGTCGTGGTGTCCGAGCGGCTTGACCTCCCGCCCGGCGTCCCCATCCTGCTCGAGGTGGCCGGAGGAACTCTGAGCATCGAGCTGACACCGCAGGGAACGGTCCGGATGACCGGTCCCGCAGAGCTGCTGGCCGACGGCGAGGTCCGCGCCGACTGGTGGCTGGCCCACGGCGGCGGGACCCTGCCGGAGACAGGTCGGTGATGAGCGGCGACGGGACTTCGGCTGAGCAGGCCGGGTCCGACGAGGAGTTCTCGCAGGACCTGGCCGATCGCGCGGCCCTGCGGCGGGTAGGCGGCCTGTCCACCGAGCTGCAGGACATCACCGAGGTCGAGTACCGGCAGATCCGGCTGGAGCGGGTGGTGCTCGTCGGGGTCTGGACGGAGGGCACGTGGGAGGACGCCGAGCGCTCCCTGCGGGAGCTGGCCGCGCTGGCGGAGACTGCCGGCTCAGAGGTCCTCGAAGGCCTGGTGCAGCGGCGGAAGAAGCCCGACGCGGCGACCTACATCGGCTCGGGAAAGGCCGCCGAGCTGCGCGACATCGTCGTGGCCACCGACGCCGACACGGTCATCTGCGACGGGGAGCTGACCCCTGGCCAGCTGCGCCAGCTGGAGGCCAAGGTCAAAGTCAAGGTGGTGGACAGGACCTGGCTCATCCTCGACATCTTCGCCCAGCACGCGCGCAGTCGCGAGGGCAAGGCGCAGGTGTCGCTGGCGCAGATGGAGTACCTGCTGCCCCGGCTGCGCGGCTGGGGGGAGTCGCTGTCCCGGCAGGCGGGCGGTCGCGCGGGCGGCGCCACTGGCGGTGTCGGCACCCGCGGGCCTGGCGAGACCAAGCTCGAGACCGACCGGCGCCGGATCCGGGCTCAGATGACCCGGCTGCGCCGCGACCTGGCCGGCATGGCCTCGGTGCGCCGGACCAAGCGCGCGGCCAGGAGGCGACACGCCACCCCCTCGGTGGCGATCGCGGGGTACACGAACGCGGGCAAGTCCAGCCTGCTCAACCGCCTGACGGGTGCCGGGGTGTTGGTCGAGGACGCCCTCTTCGCCACCCTGGATCCCACCACCCGGCGGGTCGGGCTGCCCTCGGGCCGGGTGGCCACCTTCAGCGACACCGTGGGTTTCGTCCGGCACCTGCCGCACCAGCTGGTGGAGGCCTTCCGCTCGACGCTGGAGGAAGTCGGCGAGTCCGACGTGATCCTGCACGTGGTGGACGGCTCCGACGAGGCCCCGGAGGAGCAGCTGTCGGCGGTGAGGGGGGTGCTCGCTGAGCTCGGGGTGGGGGATCATCCGGAGGTCGTCGTGCTGAACAAGAGCGATCTGGCCGATCCCGAGACTGTGCGCAGGATGCGGCGTTCCATCCCGGGCCTGGTGGTGGCCTCGGCGAAGACCGGCGAGGGCATCCCCGAGCTGTTGGCCGCGATCGAGGCCTCGCTGCCCAAGCCGGCGGTGGCCGTCGACGTCGTCGTGCCCTACGACCGAGGGGACCTCGTCGCCCGCGTGCACGAGGAGGGAGACGTCGCCCTGATCGAGCACGGCGAGGCCGGCACCAGGGTCGTGGCCCGGGTCGGCAGCGAGCTGGCGCACGAGGTGGAGGTCGCGGCCGAGGGACCTGGCGGTGCCTGACGACGACGCCGAGGTCGGCGCCGCAGACGGGGGCGGTGAGCTCGCGGACGCCGAGGCGTTGCTGGCGACGATCGTGGCCGGGATCGGCGGCGGGGCGCGGCCGGGGCAGCAGCGGATGGTCCGGCTGGTCTCCCAGGCGCTGAGCAACGGCACGCACTCCCTGGTCCAGGCTGGCACCGGAACCGGCAAGTCGGTGGGCTACCTCGCGCCTGCGATCGCCCATGTCCGCGCGGGCGCCGACCCGGTGGTGGTCGCCACGGCCACCCTGGCCCTGCAGCACCAGTTGGTGTCGCGCGACCTGCCCGCCATCAACGCCGCCCTCGCGGCCGCGGGGGAGCAGACGGTGGAGTTCGCCGTCCTCAAAGGCCGCGCGAACTACCTCTGCCGTCAGCGCCTGCACGATCCAGTGGACGCGCCCGACGAGCAGCTCGAGCTCGACGACGTCGTGTCCGCGTCGGCCTCGGGGCGGCTGGAGGCCGAGGCCGCCCGAATCCGCGAGTGGGCCGAGGACACGCGCACCGGCGACCGGGACGAGCTCGACGACGTCGACGGTCGGGTGTGGCGGGCGTTCGCGGTGACCTCGCGGGAATGCGTCGGCGCCACCAAGTGCAGATTCGGCGAGGAGTGCTTCGCCGAGCAGGCGCGGGTCCGGGCGGGGGGCGCCGACATCGTCGTGACCAACCACGCCCTGCTGGCGCTGGACGCGCTGGAAGATGTCACGGTGCTGCCGGAGCACTCCGGGGTGATCGTCGACGAGGGTCACGAGCTTGTCGACCGGGCCACCTCGGCGGTTACCGCCGAGCTGAGCCCCAACGCCATGTCCCGTGCGCTCGCCGGGGCTCGGAGGCTGGTGGATCCCGAGGTCGCCGCGATCGCGGACGAGTCGGCCACCGCGCTCGGCGATGCGCTCTTCGACATCGAGGGGCGCATCGTGGAACTGCCGGAGGGTCTGCGTGCCGCCCTCGCCTCTGTGCGGGACGCCGCCCACGGCGTCATCACAGCCCTGGGTGGGAGCAGCTCGGGGGGCGGCAAGGACGACGACTCCGACGCGGCGGCTCGGCGGCAGCGCGCGCGCAGCGCCGTGGAGGACATCCACGACGTGGCCGGGGCTCTGCTCGCGGCCGGCGCGGACTCGGTGATGTGGGTCGATCGTGTCGGCGGGCGCTATCCCGTGCTTCGGCTGGCCCCCCTCAGCGTCGCGGCTGCCTTGCGGGAAGGACTGCTGGAACAAGGCAGCGTCGTCGTCACCTCGGCGACGCTGACCCTCGGCGGGGACTTCGGCCATGTCGCCCGGAGTATCGGCCTGAGCGGCGACGATCGGGACCGCCCGCAGGAAGGCGGCTGGACGGCGGAGGACGTCGGCTCCCCCTTCGACTTCGCCCGGCAGGGGATCCTCTACATCGCCGACGATCTGCCCCGCCCCGGTCGCGATGGTCCGAGCGAGCAGGCGCTGGACCGCCTCTACGACCTCATCCGGGCGGCCGGCGGCCGCGCGCTTGCGCTGTTCTCGAGCTGGCGCGGGGTTGAGGCTGCCGCCGAGCGGCTGGCGGAGCTGTCGAACATCGAGGTGATCGTGCAGCGCCGCGGCGACGCCGTGGGGGCACTCGTGCGGAGGTTCGCGGCGGATGCGACGTCGGTGCTGGTCGGGACCATGTCGCTGTGGCAGGGGGTGGACGTGTCAGGCGACGCCTGCATCCTCGTGACGATCGATCGGATTCCGTTCCCCAGGCCCAACGACCCGCTGGTGCAGGCGCGGTCGGAGCGCGCCGAGCGCAACGGCGGCAACGGGTTCACGGCAGTTTCGGTGCCCAAGGCGTCGCTCCTGCTCGCGCAGGGAGCCGGGCGCCTGATCCGCAGCTCGGAGGATCGCGGCGTCGTGGCGGTGCTCGATCCTCGGCTCGCGACGGCCCGGTACGGCGCGGCGCTCCAGCGATCCATGCCGCCGCTGTGGTCCACCCGCGACTTCGGCGTCGCGGTCGGGGCGTTGGAGCGGCTGGCGTCGGCGGCCGGGCGGGGCACCCACGGCTGAGTCGCTGCCAGGTCAAACGGACCCGTCCGGCCCCGTTGCCTAGAGCCGGCGCAGCACGCTGACGACCTTGCCCACGATCCGGGCGTGATCGCCGAGGATGGGCTCATAGGCCGGATTGGCCGGCATGAGCCACGTGTGGCCGTCGCGACGCTTGAGGGTCTTGACGGTGGCCTCGTCATCGAGCAGTGCGGCCACGACCTCGCCCGGCTGCGCGTCCTGCTGGCTGCGGACCACGACCCAGTCACCGTCGCAGATGGCCGCATCGATCATGGAGTCACCGACCACACGGAGCAGGAACAGCTCGCCGTCGCCGACGAGCTCCTGCGGCAGCGGGAACACGGTCTCGACTGACTGCTCGGCCAGGATCGGCCCGCCCGCGGCGATGCGGCCGACCACCGGGACCATGGCGGTGCGCGACATCAAGGCGCGCAGCTCATCGTCGAGCTGTTCGTCGGCGCCGGCGGCACCCTCGAGGGCGGGGAGCCGGGTCACCCCGGGCCTGGCATCGGTGGCTGCGGGAGCCAGAATCTCCATCGCGCGCGGTCGGTGCGGATCGCGACGGATGAAGCCCTTGGCCTCCAGGGCGTGGAGCTGGTGGGCGACGCTGGAAGGGCTCACCAGCCCCACCGCATCGCCGATCTCGCGGATGCTCGGCGGGTAGCCGCGCTCAGCGACCACCGATCGGATCATGTCCAGGATCTTCTGCTGCCGGCTGCTCAGGCCGTTGGCGTTGCGGTCGTCCGCGCCGGTGCCGCGGGGTCGCCCCGGGCGCTTCTTGTCGGTGGTTCCCTCTGCCATGGTGCCTCCTCGGTTCGCGGTGCGGCGGCGCCCGCAGATGCCTTCCCTGACGCCGCTTCTCCGTTGGTTGTCGGGACCGGTCGGGTGGTTGTGTCGGACCCCTCCGTCACATTTGACCTTACCCAGCCGAGCGGTAAATGCCAAACAAATGTTCGAAAAGAACTTGCGCGTGTCGCCCGCTTGGCATAGAACTGGAACAGATGTTCGATCGTACATGCGTTCGGACAGCGACAGCGAGGCTCGGTGAAAGCTGACCGGCGCGGCGTCTGCGGCGAGGTGTCGCGGGTAGGTCCGCGGGGTCTGGACGGAAGGGGAGTCACATGAGTGCAGTCACCGCGGAGCGGGTGTCGGCCCGTCTGGGGCGAGTGTCGGCGCGCGGACCGCTGAGCGCCGGTGGCGGCGATCAGCTGACGGAGCTCCTCGACGCGGTCGCACGCACCGCGGGCGCGGCTCGCGGCCGGGTGCTCCATGGATTCGTGACCGTGAACGAGGAGCTGGCTGCCGTGGAGGTGGCGCGCGGACCGCTGCGGCTCACCCGGCGTGGGCGTACGGTCGCTGCGGCGCTCATAGTGCTGCTGCTGGGCGCGTCGCTGCTCGCCGGCCTGGTCGCGGCATCGGCCTCGACGGCGCCGGCCCGCCAGGGTGCGTCCGCGGCCGCATCCGGACCCCAGTGGTCTGGCGGCGCCGGCGCGCCGGAACGGGCGGTCGTCCGGGCGCAGGCCGAGGTGGTGGTTGTGCGCTCGGGCGACACGCTGTGGTCGATTGCCGCCCGCCACTTCCCCGACCGCGACCCACGGGAAGCCGTGGTGGCTTTGCGCGAGGCCAACGGCATCGACGGCGGGGTGCTGACCGCGGGGCAGCGTCTGAGGCTTCCCGCAGGGGGCTGATCGTGGGTCCGGGGGTGTTCGCTGGACAGGTCTTCCCGGACCTGACCTGCCTTGACTGATTCTTTGAC
>CAYYRC010000007.1:8138-108708 GCA_964474045.1 uncultured Actinomycetes bacterium | reverse complement strand
CTGGACCACCCCCGCCGGCCTCACCCACACCCGCCACCCCCAACCACCCCTCGACCCCTGACTCGCTCAGGCCCGGATGGCCCGCCCTCGTGCCCATTCCCTGAGCGCTGCGATGTCCTCGGATCGCAGCACCGACAGTGGCACCGTTGCCGCGGCTTCCGCGAGTAGCAGGTCGGTGGTCAGGGCCCGGTTGGCGGCATAGGCCGCGTACAACCCGCTCACCACGACCGACTCCAACTCCGCCCCTGAGAAGCCATCCGTGGCTGCGGAGATCGCCGCGAGGTCGAAGGCGCGGGGATCCCAGCCGCGTCCGGCCAGTTGGGCGTGCAGCACCCCGATCCGTTCCTCGGCCGAGGGCAGGTCCACAAAGAAGACTTCGTCGAATCGCCCGCGCCGGGTCAGCTCTGGCGGCAGCGCTGTCACGTCGTTGCAGGTCGCGACCACGAAGACGCCGTCGGGGCGCTCCTGTAACCAGCGCAGCAGAATGCCCAGGACGCGGGCGGCCACGCCGCCGTCGTTGTCCCCGGAGCCGCCCACGGCCTTCTCGATTTCGTCGATCCACAGCACCACCGGCGCCATCGCCTCGACCGCGTCGAGGGCGGCGCTGAGCCGCTGCTCGGACTCGCCCACCAGCGATCCGTGCAGTCGTCCCGTGTCCAGGGCGACGAGCGCCAGTCCCCAGCTGGAGGCGATGGCTTTGGCGATGAGCGACTTCCCGGTGCCCGGGACGCCCGTCAGCAGCACCCCACGGGGATAGGGCACCCCGAACCTGCGCGCGGCGGGTTCCAGCGCCCGACCGCGCTCGGCCATCCAGGCTTTCAACTGCGGCAAACCGCCGACACTGCTGAGCGGGACGTCGACCAGGATGAGGTCCAACGGCGAGTCGGCGCTGAGCAGCTGCGCCTTCGCTGCGCGGATAGCCGGCAGATCCGAGTCGCCGAGCAGCCCGTCGGCCACGGTGTGCTCGGTGATGATCCGCTCGGCCTCGATCGCGGTGAGTCCGCGCAGGGAGTCCAGCAGCGCTACCCGAGCTGCGGGCGACAGCCGGATCGACATCCCGCTCGCCGCCAAGCCCTTGGCCGTGCGGTCGAGCAGGTCCGCTAGCTCGTCGGCGTCGGGCGGCCGCGGGCGGAACAGCACTCCCTCGGGCCTCAGCGCCGCAGGAACCGCGTCGCCGACTCCGGTCAGGATCGTCGTGCGGCCGGCTACTGGAGCGCCTGACAGCTCCTTCAGCCGTCGAACCGCCACCGGGTCGTCGAGCATCGGTCCGGCGTCCAGGAGCAGGTACACCCCCGGTCGGCGGGCCTGGGCGATGAACGCCACCGCCTGCGCCGGGTCCCGCGTGCCGGTCTGCCCCTCCTGCGACGTCGTCGGCGCAGTCAGCTCGCGAGCTGTGCCGGCCTCCCTGGCCAGCCCGTTCGCGACGGTCCAGGTCCAGACCGGCAGGCCGAGCGGGCGCGCCACCTCGCGGGCAGCCTCCAGCACCCGGCGTTCGTCCCGGCCAGCGGCGATCAGCAGCTGATGCCTGGACGCAACCAGGGTCCGCAGATCACGTGACGGGTCCAGCACCACGAGGGGCAGCCCTAGGAGCGATGGTCCGGGCGGGCCTGGGTCATCTCGAAGTGCTCGACCTGTGGCGGTTCGGCGAAGTACGGACCGAGCAACTCGCGCCAGCGGGTGAAGCGCTCCGACTCGCGGAACCCGACCAGGTGGTCGTCCACCGAGTTCCAGCCGATCGCGACCAAGTACACCGATGGTCGCTCGACGCCCCGCAGGACCGTCAGCCCGCGGCAGCCCGGCATCGACTCCACCAGGTGTCTGGCCTCCTCTAGCGCCAGCTCGAAGTCATGCTCCCTACCGGGCTGGATGGTGAAGTAGGCGGTCTCTGTGATCACGAGGCAATAGTGTCGGTTCGCGGCTCTGCGCGCAGGGACTTCCCGCGATGCCGGTTCGGGCGAGTCGCCAGCACGCTGCCCAGCACGATGAGCGGGAAGCCGAGCACCATGCCGGCGGTTATCGCCTCGCCGAGCACGACGACCCCGAGCGCCACGGCGACAACGGGATTGAGGTAGGTGACCACGGTCATCCGCGTCGGCCCGGCCTCGGCAACCAGCGCGAACATGATCAGGAAGGCAGCAGCGCTGCACAGCAGCCCCAGCGCTGCCAGCGCCCACCAGGCCTGCGCGGGCACCGCCGCGGCGGGCCAGCCGCCCACAAGGAACGGCAGGTACAGCACCGCTGCGACTGCCGTTCCAGCGGCCATCACCGCCGGACCGGGCGCGTCCTGCAGCCGAAGCCGCAGCAGAATCGGCCCCAGCGCATAGCCAACGGCCACGCCCAGCAGCGCGAGGATGGCGAGTGCCGAATCGGCGTGCAGGTCCAGGCCGAGCAACACCCCCACACCGGCGGCGCCCAGCACCAGACCGGCGACGCGGGTGCGGTCCAGGCGGTCGGCCAGGCCCAGCTGCGCGGCAGCCAGTGCGCTGATCGTGGGCACGGCGGCGATCGTCAAGCCTGCCAGCGAGCTGGTCACCTTCGTCTCTGCCCACGTCAGCAGCGCGAAGGGCACGATGAACTCGATCAGCGCGAACAACACGATCCAGCGCCACTTGCCGGCCAGCGAGGGAAGCGCGCGGCTGTCGCGACCGCCGCTCACGAGTGCGACCGGCACCAGGACGGCCGCGGCGAGCAGCAGCCTTCCGGCGACGACGAACATGGGCTGCAGATCGGCCACCGCGACCTTGATGAAGAAGTAGGGCAGTCCCCACAGGATCGACAAGGCGGCAAACAGTGCCCAACCCCGTCGGCTCACCGGCGCAAGCCTCCTGCGGCACATCGGCTGACGTGCTGAGAGACCGCCGAAGACACTGTGGGACAGTACACCTATGCCGCATTCATGGGGCGGCGTTGACGTGGCATCGACCGTTATGGAGTGAGCATGAGCATCCCCGGCCTTGAGAATCCGCCGACCAAGAACGCCAAGCTGATCGAGTGGGTCGAGCAAGTCGCCGCAAAGACCCAGCCCGACGAGGTCGTCTGGTGCGACGGCTCCGACACCGAGTGGGATCGCCTGACCCAGCAGATGGTCGACAGCGGCACGTTCATCCGCCTCAACGAGGAGAAGCGCCCCAACTCCTTCCTCGCCCGCTCCAACCCCTCCGACGTTGCCCGGGTCGAGGACCGCACCTTCATCTGCGCCGAGCAGGAGGTCGACGCCGGCCCCACCAACAACTGGATGGACCCGGCCGAGATGCGCGGCATCCTCGACGGCCTGTTCGAGGGCTGCATGCGCGGGCGCACCATGTACGTGGTGCCCTTCTCCATGGGGCCGCTGGGCTCGCGTATCAGCCAGCTGGGCGTCGAGCTGACGGACTCGCCCTACGTCGTGGTCAACATGAAGATCATGACCCGCATGGGCGCCGACGCCCTCGCCGAGATCGGCGACGACGGCGACTTCGTGCCGGCCGTTCACTCCGTGGGCATGCCGCTGGTGGACGCCGACGGCAACGCCGTCGAGGACGTCCCGTGGCCGTGCAGCGACACCAAGTACATCGTGCACTTCCCGGAGACCCGCGAGATCTGGTCCTACGGCTCGGGATACGGCGGAAACGCGCTGCTCGGCAAGAAGTGCTTCGCGCTGCGCATCGCCTCGGCGATGGCCCGCGACGAGGGCTGGCTGGCCGAGCACATGCTCATCCTCAAGCTCACCTCGCCCCGCGGCGACGTGAAGTACCTGGCCGCCGCCTTCCCGTCGGCCTGCGGCAAGACCAACCTCGCCATGCTCGAGCCCACGGTTCCCGGCTGGAAGGTCGAGACCGTCGGCGACGACATCGCCTGGATGCGCTACGGCGACGACGGCCGGCTGTACGCGATCAACCCCGAGGCCGGGTTCTTCGGCGTCGCCCCCGGCACCGGCATGAAGACCAACGCCAACGCCGTGCGCTCCCTGTACGCCAACTCGATCTTCACCAACGTCGCCCTGACCGACGACGGCGATGTGTGGTGGGAGGGTCTGACCGAGGAGGTCCCCGAGCACCTGATCGACTGGAAGGGCAACGACTGGACCCCGGAGTCGGGCGTCCCCTCGTCGCACCCCAACAGCCGCTTCACGGCGCCGGCCTCGCAGTGCCCGTCGATCGCGGACAACTGGGAGGACCCGGCGGGTGTGCCGATCTCGGCGATCCTGTTCGGCGGGCGGCGCGCGACCAACGTGCCGCTGGTCAACGAGGCCCTGTCCTGGGACCACGGCGTGCTGATCGGCGCCACGATCGCCTCCGAGCAGACTGCCGCCGCCGAGGGCACGGTCGGCGCGCTGCGCCGCGACCCGTTCGCCATGCTGCCGTTCTGCGGCTACAACATGGGCGACTACTGGGGCCACTGGCTGGAGGTCGGCAAGGCGACCGACTCCGAGAAGCTGCCGAAGATCTTCCAGGTCAACTGGTTCCGCAAGGATGCCGACGGCAAGTTCATCTGGCCGGGCTTCGGCGACAACTCGCGGGTGCTGGCTTGGGTGATCGACCGCGTGGACGGCGTCGTGGAGGCCGAGGAGACCGCGATCGGCCGCCGGCCGCTGCCCGGTGACCTGGACACGGACGGGTTGGACCTGACCGAGGGCGAGGTGGCGGAGCTCTTCGCCGTCGACCCCACCACCTGGCTGGCCGAGAGCGAGCTGACCGAGGAGTACTTCGAGAAGTTCGGCGACCGTCTGCCCGAGGGGCTGCAGGCCGAGCAGGCCAAGCTGGTCCAGCGGCTCCAGGCCGCCAAGGCGAACGCCTAGCGGCCGCCTCACCCGAGCAACAAAGGGCTGCGGCCCCCGACCCCGGTCCGGGGTCGGGGGCCGCAGCCCTTATGCGTGTGTGTTTGTCGGAAACTAGGAGACAATCCCCAAAGCCGCCGGCAGCACCGCCTGGGCGATCTCCTCCGGGGCCAGCGCCGCGCCCTGCCCGCGCTCGCGCGGGAAGACGGACACGGAGACCTTGAGGTAGATGCGCTCGCGCTCTTCCTCGGTCAGGCCGCCCCAGACGCCGTAGGGTTCGCGCGCGCGGATTGCGTAGTCGGCGCACTCCACGCGCACGGTACAACTCGCGCAGACGGCTTTGGCGCTGCGGTCGCGGCGCACCCGCGCCAGTCCGCGCTCGTTCTGCGGGTGGAAGAAGAGATCCGGGTCAGCCTCTCGACACGATCCGATCTCCTGCCACTCCCATGTTGCATCTGCAGGAACTTGAGACAGCGGTTGCTGTGGCACGAATGCATCTCCCGTCGCATAGCGTGGTGGCCATCATGGCCAGCTGGCAGCGTCAGCCGCGAGAAACGCTTGCTGACCTGCTTCGACGCTAGTAACGCAGAGGAGGCGCCGCCATCAATCGTTCGTAGTTAAGACATCGTCCGAACGGTGGATTGTGGCTCAGGTCACATCAGGCTTGACTACTCGCCTGCTGATCCGATCCATCGGCTTGCTCGGCCTCGGCAACCTGGCGCCGGATGTCGTCCATGTCCGCAGCCTGCACGGCCTCGATGACCTGGTCCAGCTGCGCCTTCGCCAGGGCCCCCGGTTGACTGAACAGCACGATCCCGTCCCTGATCGCCATCAGCGTGGGGATGGACTGGATGCCGAACTGAGCCGCCAGCGCCTGCTGGTCCTCGGTGTCCACCTTGCCGAACACGATGCCGGGGTGCTCCTCGGATGCAGCCTCGTAGGTCGGCGCGAACATGCGACACGGGCCGCACCAGGCCGCCCAGAAGTCGATGAACACGGTGTCGTTGCTCCGGACGGTGTCACCGAACGTGTCCGCCGTGAGGTTGAGGGTGGCCATGTGTCTCCGATCCTGTGGTCTTAGGTCAGGTTGGGGCAATCGGTGGTGGCAACGCCGCCGCACGACCGCATATTCCCCCAGGGGTATGGGTTGCCCGGTCCGGCGCCGCGCATGCTTGGCGAAGCGGCGGTCGGCGGGGGCAGAATCGAGGGCGTGACGACGACCAGTTCGGGCCTGGGCGACAGCGGCTCGGCCTTCCCGGGTGCGCTGCTTGTGGCGACCCCGCAGATCGAGGAGCCGACCTTCCGGCGCACCGTGATCCTCCTGCTCGAGCACTTGGCGGACGGCTCCCTCGGGGTGGTCCTGAACGATCCCTCGAGCGTGCCGGCCGCCGAGGTGATGCCGATGTGGTCCGGCGTCCTGCACACCGACATCTGCGTGGGCGGCCCTGTTCAGACCGACGCAGCGGTGGCCGTCGCGCGGCTCGACCCGGCGGCGACCGCCTCCCCGCCCGAGGGGCTGCGGCCGATCGCGGGGCCATGGGCGGTGGTGGACCTGGACTCCGAGCCGATGGCGACATCCGGCGCGATCGTGGACGCCCAATTGTTCCTCGGCTATGCGGGCTGGGGGGCCGGGCAGTTGGCTGGGGAGCTTCGCACCGGTAGCTGGTGGGTGGTGGACTCTGCTCCCGGTGACCTGGCGCTGGGCCGCCGGCGCGGGCGCGAGGGCGCGTGGTGGAGCGTGTTGCGGAGGCAGCGCAACGATCTGCGACTTGCCAGCACCTTCCCGGAGGACCCCAGCCTGAACTGATGACGCTGCGCCCCGGCGTAGGCTGGTGCGCTATGGACACCACCCCCCGCGCCGCCGACTCGCCCCTGGAAACCCCCGGCCTGTCCGGCGGGACGCTCACCGAGGAGCGCACCGACGCGCGCCTGGACGAGGGCGACCACGAGCGCTTCTCGCACTTCGTCCGCAAGGACAAGATCGTCGAGAGCGCGGTCACCGGCGAGCCGGTAGTCGCCCTGTGCGGGAAGGTCTGGGTGCCCACCCGCGACCCCTCGAAGTTCCCGGTCTGCCCTGACTGCAAGGCGATCTACGAGGGCATGCGCCCGGGCGGCGGGTCGGAGGACTGACGGCTGTGGCTGCGAGACCGCAGGTCAAGCTGCGCGCCTGGCAGGAGCAGGCGCTGGCGGAGTACGCGGCCGCATCGCCGCGGGATTTCCTGGCCGTCGCCACCCCCGGCGCGGGCAAGACGACGTTCGCCCTGACGCTGGCCCGCCGGCTGCTCGACGAGCGGGTGGTGGAGCGGGTCGTTGTGGTCACCCCCACCGATCACCTGAAGACGCAGTGGGTGGATGCTGCCGCCGGCTTCGGCGTCGCGCTCACGCCGGACTACGGGCGGGGCACGGGCCTGGGGGTGGAGTTCGTCGGCCCGGTGGTCACCTACGCCGGCGTGGCAGCGGTCACCGGCGCTCTGCGGCGACTTGTGTCCGGGCGCAAGGCGCTGGTGATCCTCGACGAGGTGCACCACGCCGGTGACTCGCTGAGCTGGGGCGAGGCGACGCGGACGGCGTTCGAGCCCGCCGCGCGGCGGCTGAGCCTGACCGGGACGCCCTTCCGCAGCGACGTCAACCCCATCCCGTTCATCTCCTACGAGGCGGATCGCGACGGCGCCCTGCGCTCGCGGGCGGACTTCACCTACGGCTACGGCGACGCGCTGTCGGACAACACGGTGCGCCCCGTGCTGTTCCTGGCCTACTCAGGCCAGATGACCTGGCGCAGTTCCGCGGGCGACCTGATGAGCGCGGACGTGTCGGAGGCGCTGCCGCGAGAGTTGGCGTCGTCGGCCTGGCGCACCGCCCTCGATCCCGAGGGCGCCTGGATCACACAGGTCCTGCGGGACGCCGACCGGCGGCTGTCCGAGGTGCGCCGACACATCCCCGACGCCGGCGGCCTGGTGCTGGCCAGCGACCAGACCGCGGCCCGCGCCTACGCCCGGCGGCTGCGGGAGCTGACCGGTCAGCAGGCGACCCTCGTGCTCAGCGACGACCCGGCGGCCAGCGGCAAGATCGCTGCCTTCGCCGCCTCCGGCGAGCGCTGGATGGTCGCCGTCCGGATGGTCAGCGAGGGCGTCGACGTGCCCAGGCTGATGGTGGGCGTCTATGCCACGTCGGCCAGCACGCCGCTGTACTTCGCGCAGGCCGTGGGGCGCTTCGTCCGCACCCGGCGACCAGGGGAGACCGCCACGGTGTTCCTGCCCAGCGTGCCGAAGCTGCTGGCCCACGCCGCGGAGCTGGAGCTGGAGCGCGACCATGTGCTGAAGCGGCGCAATCAGGACCTCGCGGAGTGGTCCGAGCTGGACGAGGTCGAGCGCCCGGAGCGGCGGGACCGCGAGCGGGGGCCCAGCATCGAGCACGTCGCCAGCGAGGCGACGCTGGATCGGCTCGTGTTCGACGGCGGTGTGTTCGACACCCCGACCATGCCGCTGGATGCCGAGGAGGACGAGTTCCTGGGCATCCCCGGCCTGCTCGACCCCGACGAGGTCGCCGACCTGCTGCGGGAACGGCGCCGACAGAGCGCCACCCCCAGGGCGGCCGCCGTCTCCACCGCCGCGTCGGTGAGCGCGCTGCGCTCAGAGCTCAACACCTGTGCACGCGCCTACGCCCGGCAGCGGGGGATCACCCCTGCCGCCGCCCACAGCGAGGCTCGGCGGGCGACCGGCGGGCCCCCGGCGGCGCAGGCCGACGCCGCCACGCTGCAGGCCCGCATCGAGGTCCTGCGCAAGCGCGCGGTGCGCCCCTAGACTCGCGGCGAGCAGCGCCCGCCGGGCGCGACGACCGAAAGGGGAGCACGTGAGCGACACCGACACCCGCGACATCGAGCTGACCGAAGACGATGTCCTGCACGCCGTCGGCAAGAGCTGGTGGGTGGTGCTCATCGTCGGACTGCTGAGCGCCGGCCTCGGGGTGCTGTGCCTGGTGTGGCCGGGGCAGACCATCGTGGTGGTCGCTGTGCTCTTCGGCATCTACCTGATCGTCTCCGGCATCGTGCAGCTGGTTCAGGGCTTCAACAGGGACAACAGCACCGGCGAGCGGGTGCTGGCGATCATCGTCGGCATCGTCAGCATCGTCCTGGGAATCCTGTGCTTCCGAGGCGGAATCGCCAACGGCGTGTACATCCTGAGCCTGTTCATCGGGTTCTCGTTCCTGTTCCGCGGCATCTGGCAGCTGGTGGGCGGCCTGCAGGGCAAGGGGATGCAGGGACGCGGGCTGCTGATCTTCAGCGGCGTGCTGGGGATCATCGCCGGCATCATCGTGCTCACGGTGCCGCTGGACTCGCTCGTCGTCCTGGTCTGGATCACCGGCATCTGGCTGATCCTGATGGGCATCATCGAGATCGTCTACTCGTTCAAGATCAAGTCGGCGACGGGCAACTGACGCCGGCGCCCGAGTGACGCCTCCGGCGGTGCGGCTCAAGCGACGGGGCCGCGCCGCCGATGGCGCCATAGAGGGAGGTCGCGCGATGGCTCGGACCGGCAGCAGCCGCCTGGCCGTCGTCGCAGCGGCCATCGTGGGGGCTGTCGTCGCCTGCCTGCTGGGCGGCGGCGGAGTCGCGTCGGCAGCGCCCGCTCCCACCCCCATCCTCACCGGTTGGCTGCCCTACTGGTCGACCGCGGCGAGCGTCGGGTCGTACACCGCCAACGCCGACCTCTTCACCGACGTCAGCCCGTTCTGGTACTCCGCGGTCAGCGGCGGTGCCAACCCCAGCGGCGTCAGCATCGTCGAGCGAATCGGCGCGGCCGACCGGGCGTGGGCACTGTCCGCCCTGCGTTCGGCGGGCAAGCCCATCATCCCCTCGATCAACGACGAGTCGTCGGCGCGCTTTCTCGCCGGGGTGCTGGCAGACCCGGCGCGACGCACGGCGCATGTCACGCAGCTGCTCGACCTGGTCACCTCCCGCGGCTTCGACGGGATCGATCTTGACTACGAGCGCTTCGCGTTCTCCGACGGCCAGGCCACATGGCCCGTCACAAAGGTGAACTGGGCCGCTTTCGTCACCGAGCTCGCGGCGGCGTTCCACGCCCGGGGCCTGCGGGTGACGGCGGCAGTACCGACCAGCCCCTACTACGTCTACGACTTCCCCACGCTCGGCCGCGAGCTCGACGGCGTGCGCGTCATGACCTACGACTACAACGTCTCCGCGGCGGGCCCCATCGCGCCGATCGACTGGGTGCGACGCGAGACCACGACGATGCTGCAGATGGTGCCGGCGTACAAGCTCATGATGGGGGTCCCGGTCTACGGCCGGGACTGGCTGCGGACGCTCAACTCCGCGCCGTACATAACCGACCTCGCCGGCCGGCAGATCCCGCTGTCCTCCTGCCCTGCCGGCACCCCGACCGCCACCAAGGCCATCACATCGGCCAACAACGACACCGTGCTGTCCAAGCCCGGTGTGGTCGTGGACCGCAGGGTGGGCGGCTACGACGAGGTGCGCGCCCGCTACCAGGAGACCTACTCCGGGGGCGGCAAGACCTGCGTGCTCTACCGGGAGGCGTGGCTGCAGGACGCACAGACCATCACCGACCGCGTGCAGGCGGTCGTGGACGGCGGCGCGCGCGGCGCGGCGCTGTGGACCGTGGGAGGCGAGGACGCAGCCCAGTGGGAGCCCATTCGCAACTACGCCTACGACGTCATCCCGCCGCTGCCGCCGCTGCCGCCGCTGCCGCCGGACCCCTCGGTGGTTGCCGCCGGCACCACCACCCGCATCCACACGTCGTCGCCGCGATCGACGGTCATGGGCAACTTGACGGCGGTCAACCCGGTGGCGGCCGGGCACCTGCGCGCCTGGCCCTGCGACCAGCCGATGCCGGAGACGTCGGCGGCCAACTACTCGGTGGCCCAATCGTCGTCGGCGTTCGTCACCGTGGCCACTGACGGCTCGGGCGACTTCTGCGTCTTCAACTCCGGCGCCACCAGGCTGGTGTGGGACCAGTCGGCCACGACCGCCCTGGATGCCGGCAGTCGGCTGCTGGACACTCGGGCCACGGGGGCCATGGTGCCGTCGGGCGGTACCGTCGTCGTGCGCACCTCGGTGCCCGCCGCGGCCACGATCCTGGGCACCCTGACCGTCCTGGACCCGCAGTCCGCAGGTCACACCACGGTGTGGCCCTGCAGCCAGGGGCGCCCTGCGACGTCGGTCAACAACGTGACGGCGCCGGGCCAGCGCACGGTCAACTCCACAGCCGTCACGACCGATCCCGATGGGTCGTTCTGCATCTACTCCTCCATGGCGGCGCACCTGGTGTGGGATGCCCAGCGGGGTGCGCCGGAGATCCAGGCGGGAGCCTCGCAGCGGGTGCTCGACACCCGTGCCGGCGAGCCGCTGGCAGCCGAGGGCGAACTGCGGGTGCACGCCGGTCCGGCCCGTGCCACGGTGGCCGGCAACCTGACGGTCGTGGCGCCGCAGGGGTCTGGCCACACCACCGTGTGGACCTGCGGCGAGCAGCGGCCGACAGCCTCCACCAACAACTTCGTGGTCGGCGAGACCACCCCCAACTTCGCCGTTGTGCGCACCGACGCGGCCGGTGACTTCTGCGTGTACTCGACCGCGCAGACGCACCTGCTCTGGGATCAGGCGGGGGCGGCGCCCGGATTCGAAGCGGGCAGCCCGGTGCGGCTGCTCGACTCGGTGGCGCCGGTGCCGGCGGGCGCCACGATCAGGGTCGCCGCCGGGGTCCCGAATGCGACGGTGGTCGGAAACCTCACGGTGGCCTCAGCACAGACTGCGGGGCACACCCGGGCGTTCCCCTGCGATGCACCGCCCCCGGCGACCTCGGTCAACGCCTTCACGGCCGGCGAGACCACCGGCAACTTCGCGGCGATCCGCACGGACGCGGGCGGGGAGTTCTGCGTGTACACCGCGGCTACCGCGAGGTTGGTCTGGGACCAGGTCGCGGCCACGCCCGCCACCCTGGCCGGCGCGCCGGTGCGGCTGTTGGACACCCGCACCGGCGGCGGGCCGGTGACGGCCGGGGAGGTGCGCCGGGTCTCGACCGGGGCGCTCGGGAGCACCGTGTTCGGCCGTTTGACGGTGGTGGCCCCGAGCGCCGCCGGACACACAACGGTGTGGGCATGCGACCAACCGATGCCGGCCACCTCGACGTCGAACTTCGCCGCCGACGGCAGGACGGTCGGCAACTTCGCCGCAGTGCGGACGGACGCCGCCGGCGAGTTCTGCATCCTCAGCAGCGCAAGCGCGCACCTGGTGTGGGATCAGCTGGGACGCACAGAGGGCTTCGTGGCTGCCCAGCCCGAGCGCCGGCTGGACACGCGAGTCGGACCCGGTCCCATCGGTCTGGTGCCGGCGGGCGGCACGGTCGTGATCGCGACGGGAGCTGCCAGCCGGACCGTGCTGGGCAACCTCACCGTCACCGAGCCGCAGGGTGCTGGGCATCTGCGCGTATGGCCGTGCGACCAGCCGATGCCCACGGCTTCGGTGGCCAACTTCGCGGCTGGCGAGACCGTCGCCAACTTCCTGGCCGTCCCCACCGACGCGTCGGGCAGCATCTGCGTGTACACCGCGGCTCCGGCGCACCTGCTGTTCGACCAGGTGAGCGTCACGGCCGGCATCGACGCCCATGCCCCGGCGCGAATCCTCGACACCCGAATGCTGGCCGGGGCGCTGTCTCCGGGGGCGGTGTCGTGACACCATTGCCCTCGTGACAGTCATGCCCGAGGAGATCGTCGAGGAACGGAGCGAGACCGCCCTCGACGGTCCCTGGGTCTGCATCGTCTGGGACGACCCGGTCAACCTGATGTCGTACGTGACCTTCGTGTTCAAGCAGTACTTCGGCTACGGCCAGGACAAGGCGGAGGCGCTCATGCTGGCCGTTCACCGCGACGGCAAGGCGGTCGTGTCGGCGGGCGGGCGGGACGAGATGGAGCGCGACGCCACGGCCATGCACAGCTATGGGCTCTGGGCCACCATCAGCAACGACGGGTCCGGGCAGTGACGCGGGGTTTCAAGGCTGCCCGTGGCGGTCGCGTGAGCGTGCGGCTGTCGGCGGTCGAGGTGCGGGTGCTGGAGGACGTCTTCTCCCAGGTGGCGGAGCTGGTCGCGCCCCCCAAGACCGCCGACGCCGACCCGCTGGCGGTGGCGCTCGGGCTGGAGGAGCTGGACTCGTCGGTGGACGTCACCGAGATGGGGCAGTTCGGCCAGGATCCCGTGATCGACCGTCTGTTCCCGCCGGGCTACGAGGATGAGGACAAGGCCGTGGAGTTCCGGCGGTTCACGGAGCTGGGCCTGCGGCGGCAGAAGCAGGGCAACGCGCAGGCGGTGCTGGAGTCGCTGACCGAGGGCGGCAAGGTCACCCTCGACGGCGACCAGGCACAGGCGTGGCTGTTGGGCCTGAACGACGCCCGGCTGGCCCTGGCCACGCGGCTCGGGATCGAGTCGGACGCCGACCACGACCGACTGCGCGAGCTGCCCGAGGACGACGAGCGCGCGGTCAACTACGCGGTCTACGACTTCCTGACCTTCCTGCAGGAGTCCCTGGTCGAGGCCATGTCGCGCTGAGGCCGCGGGCTACCCTGCCGAGGTGCTCCGCATCGCAGCCTCCATCGTCGAGGACATCGTTGCCCACGCCCGTGCCGATCACCCCGACGAGGCCTGCGGCATCGTCGCCGGACCGGCGGGGCTGGACCGACCGCAGCGGTTCGTCCCGATGCTCAACGCGGCCCGCTCGCCCACCTTCTACGAGTTCGACTCCGGCGAGTTGCTCGCGCTCTACCGAGACCTCGACGAGCGCGACGAGGAGCCGGTCGTCATCTACCACTCGCACACCGCGACCGAGGCCTACCCGTCACGCACGGACATCGCCTACGCCAACGAGCCCGGCGCGCACTACGTCCTCGTGTCGACCCGCGAGTGCGGCAACGGCGCGGGTCCGGTGGAACTGCGGTCGTTCCGGATCATCGATGGGGTGGTCTCCGAGGAGCAGGTGGAGGTGCTAGCCGACTGATCCGGGGCCATCGGCACCGCGTATCCTGTTGCGAATCCCGCCACCTGGTACGAAGGAGCACGTCGGCATGGCCATCGAGGTCCGAGTCCCCACCATCCTGCGCACCTACACCGACGGCGCGAAGGTCGTCGAGGCCGACGGCACCACGATCGCCGAGGTGGTCGCGGACCTCGACGTGCGCTACCCCGGCATGGCCGACCGCCTGCTCGACGACAAGGGGCTGCGCCGATTCGTCAACGTGTACCTGAACGACGAGGACGTGCGGTTCCTGGACGGCCTGAGCACGGTCGTGGCCGACGGCGACTCGGTCACCGTGCTGCCGGCGGTCGCCGGCGGCTGACCGCCGCCGTGACGCGCTACGACTCCCTGCTCGACTCGGTCGGGCGCACCCCGCTGGTCGGCCTGCCGAGGCTGTCGCCCAGCCCTGACGTGCGGCTCTGGGCCAAGCTCGAGGATCGCAACCCCACCGGATCCATCAAGGATCGCGCGGCGCTTGCCATGATCGAGGCCGCGGAGGCCGACGGCAGGCTGGTGCCGGGCGCCACGATCCTGGAGCCGACCTCGGGTAACACCGGCATCTCGCTGGCCATGGCCGCGCGGCTCAAGGGCTACGGCCTGGTGTGCATCATGCCCGAGAACACCTCGGCGGAACGATCCCAGCTGCTGCGGATGTGGGGGGCGAAGATCATCTATTCGCCGGCCGCCGGCGGCTCCAACGAGGCCGTGCGGGTGGCCCGTGAGCTCGCCGAAGAGCGCCCAGACCTGGTGCTCCTCTACCAGTACGGAAACGCCGCGAACGCCGATGCCCACTACCGGACGACGGGGCCGGAGCTGCTCGCGGACCTGCCGACGATCACCCACTTCGTCGCGGGCCTGGGGACCTCGGGCACGCTCATGGGCGTCGGACGCTACCTGCGGGAGCGCGCGCCCGAGGTGGAGATCGTGGCGGCGGAGCCGCGCTACGGCGAGCTCGTCTACGGCCTGCGCAACCTGGACGAGGGCTTCGTGCCGGAGCTCTACGACGAGTCGGTGCTGACGCGGCGCTTCTCGGTGGCGGCCGACGACGCGTTGCGCCGCACCCGCGAGCTCATCGACGTCGAGGGAATCTTCGCCGGGATCTCCACCGGCGGCATCCTGCACGCTGCTATCGGGATGGCCGACAAGGCCGTGCGGGATGGCAGGCGCGCCGACATCGCCTTCGTGGTGTGCGACGGCGGCTGGAAGTACCTGTCCACCGGGGCCTACGAGGGCTCGCTGGAGGACGCCGCCCGGGCGTTGGATGGACACCTCTGGGCGTAGCTGCCGCAAGGGGGTGACAGTAACCTTGCGGTGTGCAGTCACCGATCGGCATCTTCGACTCCGGCGTCGGCGGTCTGACCGTCGCGCGGGCCATCCTGGATCAGCTCCCCGACGAGTCGATCTACTACGTCGGCGACACCGCGCGCGGCCCCTACGGCCCGCTGCCGCTGGCGCAGGTGCGCTCGAACGCCCTGGACGTCATGGACCATATGGTGGACGAGGGGGTCAAGGCGCTGGTGATCGCCTGCAACTCGGCCAGCGCCGCAGTGCTGCGTGACGCCCGCGAGCGCTACGAGGTGCCCGTGGTGGAGGTGATCCAGCCGGCTGTGCGGCGGGCCGTAGCCGCCACCCGCAACGGCCACGTCGGCGTTATCGGCACCCAGGCGACGGTCACGTCGATGGCCTACGACGACGCCTTCGCCGCCGCCCCTCACCTTCGGCTGACCTCGCAGGCGTGCCCGCGCTTCGTCGAGTTCGTCGAGGCCGGGATCACCAGCGGGCCTGAGTTGCTGGCGGTTGCCCACGAGTACCTGGACCCCATCGTCGCCGAGGGCGTCGACACGCTCGTCCTGGGATGCACCCACTACCCGCTGCTCACCGGAGTGATCTCCTATGTCGTCGGCGACGAGGTGACGCTCGTGTCCAGCGCCGAGGAGACGGCCAAGGACGTCTACCGCGTCCTCACCGCCAACGAGTTGCTCAACACCACCGGATCGATGCCGCGACATCGATTCCTCGCCACCGGCGACCCGGCTGCCTTCACAGTCCTGGGCAGGCGCTTCCTGGGCCCGGAGGTCACCGAGGTCGGGCATGCCGAGGCGGTGCTGGCATGAGGCTCACCATCGTCGGCTGCGCCGGCTCGTACCCCAACGCCACCTCGGCGGCCTCGAGCTACCTGGTGGAGCACGATGGCTTCCGGATGCTGCTCGATCTCGGCTCGGGCGCGCTCGGGCCGCTGCACGACTACACCGACCCCTGCGACGTCGACGCCGTCGTGCTGTCGCATCTGCATCCGGACCATTGCCTGGATGTGTGCGCGCTCTATGTCGCCCGCCGCTACCGGCCCGGGGGTGCCGCGCGGAGGATTCCCGTTTTCGGGCCGCGCGGCGTGGCCAGGCGCATGGCGACGGCCTACGGGACGGAGCCGGAGCAGGGCATGGCGGAGGTCTTCGACTTCGCCGCCTTCCCCCCGGAGCCGTTCGTCGTCGGACCCTTCACAATGACCGCGGTCAAGGTGAGGCACCCGGTCGCCGCGTATGCGCTGCGGGTGGAGGCGGACCAGCGGGTGCTGGTCTACTCGGGCGACACCGGTCCCTGCGCGGGTCTGGTGAGCGCCGCCCGCGAGGCGGACGTGGCGCTGTTCGAGGCATCCTTCCGCAGCGGCGACGACAACCCGCCGGACCTGCACCTGACCGCGCGGCAGGCGGCTGAGCTGGCCCGCGAGGCGGGTGCAAAGCGCCTGATCCTGACGCACATGGTGGCCTGGCACGACAACTCCGGAGCGCTGGCCGAGGCCGCGGTGTTCGACCACGGCCGCGGCGGCGTGCAGCTGGCCGCACCCGGCATGGTGGTCGAGGTCTGACTACTCGGCGAGCCGCTCGCAGGGCGCCCACTCGGTGCCCGGGTAGGCCCGCTCCAGGCGCATCATCGTTCCCTGGATGGCGGTGGGTTTGACCGAGACCCCCAGGTCGGTGAAGGGTTCGGCGAAGACCCCCAGCGAGAACACCACCCCCATGGTGAGCGCCAGCGCGAGCCCCAGGCCCACGATCGCGGTCCGGGTGCGACCGGGGAAGCTCAGGAAGATGAGCGCGGCGAAGACGCCCATCCCAAGGTCGATGACGAACCACACGACGCCCGGCAGGGTCGAGACGGCGTTGAGCAGGCGCGTCTGCCCGGCGTTGATCCCCTCGGTGACCGCCGCGAGGGCGACCGCCTGCGAGCCCTCGTCGATGGGTCGTTCCGCGGGCAGCGCCCCGACGTCGCCGCGGATCCGGTTCCACCACTCGGTGGTGTTCTTGTCGCCGGCCAGGTCCGCCCGCTGCGAGGCTGCCCAGGAGTCGGTCGCGATCGACCGCATCAGGCACACGGCATCGCGCTCGATGGGTGCCCGCTCCTCCGGCGGGAAGCTCTGCACGGACTCGAAGATGTCGCTGATCGCCCGCGCCTCGTCGCGCACGTGCGAGGCGGTGGTCGTGAAGTGCTGCACCGTGAACAGCAGCATGAGGCCGAGCATGATGCCGAAGATCGTGCTGACGTAGGTCATGACGTCGGAGAACAACTTCAGGTTGCCGCTGTGCTCGTCGCCGGCTCTGAGCAGCCAGCGCAGGAGCAGCAGCCCGACGGCCGCGCCCAGCAGCGCCGACAGCACCAGCAGGCCTTCGTTGATCGCGATCTGGCGCACGGCGCTCATGTTGGCACATGCGCCCCCGGTGGCATGCCCACAAGGGCGAGCATCAGGTCGAGCTGCCCGTCGAAGAACGCCGAGCGCGCGGCAGGATCGGGATCCACGACGTTGTGGATGTGGCCGAACAGCTCGAACGAGATCGCTCCCACGAGCGCCGAGTAGCTGGTGAGGGCTGCGAGCAGGGTCTGGTCGTCGAAGCCCGCGACCGCTGCCTCGGCTCGCAGGGGCGACAGCGCCTGGCCTTGGCCGGGGGCGGCCTTCGGCGGGGCGGGCGCCCGCGCGCCTGTCTGTGCGAGCACCCCCAAGAGGACCCATGGCAGCCGTGTGGCCGGTGGCACCGTGTCGGCGGGGGCGCGGTAGCCGGGGACCGGGGAGCCGTAGATGAGCGCGTACTCGTGTGGATGCGCAAGGGCCCAGGCGCGTACCGCCCGCCAGACCGTGCAGAAGATGTCCGAGGGCGCCAGGCCCTGGGCTGCCGCCGCGTCCCGGGCATCCTCGGCGGTCTGGCCAACCGCGTCGTAGGCAGCCACGATCAGGCTGGTCAGCACCTCGTCCCGGCTGGGGAAGTACCGGTAGACCGCCGAAGAAGCCATCCCAAGGTCACGCGCGATGGCGCGCAGCGAGATGGCGCCGGCCCCGGACTCCGCGAGCTGCCCGCGGGCGGCCTGCAGGATCTCGGCGGTGATCTGGTCGCGGACCCGTTGGCGGGCCGTCGGCTTGTTGTGGGGGCGCGCGGACATGCGTCCCATCATGGACCCCGCAGGCCCGATTCGCGAGCGTCTATCACGAATGTGAGCACCGCTCTTGCTTTGACCTCGGGACGCGGGTAGGGTCATGCCAGAGCGGTGCTCACAAATGGAAGCACCAATCACATAAGGGAGTGGTCATGGGAATGTCCGTGGTTGTGGGAGCCGGGCCGATCGGCGCTGGCGTGGCGCGGCAGTTGCTGGCACGCGGCGAGCAGGTGGTCGTGGTGACGCGGTCTGGCCGCGGGCCGGAAGGCGCACAGCGGCAGGCGCTGGACGTCGCCCGCGCCGAGGCCCTGGTCCCCGTCTGCGAGGGCGCCGATGCGATCTACAACTGCGCCAACCCGCCCTATGAGCGCTGGGTGCAGGAGTGGCCGCCGATGGCGGCATCGATGCTGGCCGCTGCCGAGGCCAGCGGCGCCGTCCTGGTCACGGCGTCCAACCTCTACGGCTACGGTCCGGTTCCCTCAGGGCGCATGGCCGAGGACCTGCCGCTGGCGGCGACGGGGAAGAAGGGCCGGGTGCGGGCCCAGATGTGGCAGGAGGCCCTGGCGGCTCACGAGGCGGGTCGGGTGCGCGCGGTCGAGGTGCGCGGCTCGGACTACGTGGGCCCGGGCGCCACGTCGCACCTGGAGCGGGTGCTGCCAACCGTGCTGCAGGGCGGCAAGGCGCGGGTCGTGGGGGATCCCGACGCGCCGCACTCGTGGACGTACACCGAGGACATGGCGGCCGCGCTGGTGGCGGTTGCCACCGCTCCCGAGGCATGGGGTCGGCCATGGCACGCGCCGGTGGCGGCCACCAAGTCGCAGCGGGAGGCTCTGACGGACCTCGCCCGGGCCGCCGGCCTCGACTCCGCCGACGTCGCGGCCCTTCCCGGCTGGCAGTTGCGAGCGGCGGGCTGGTTCAGCCCCATGGTCAAGGAGCTTCAGGAGACCCTGTATCAGTTCGACGCGCCCTTCGTCTGCGACGACTCCGCGATCCGGCGAGAGCTGGGGCTGCGGCCGACGTCGTGGGGCGAGGTGGTGCGGACCTCGGTGGCGGCAGCGCAAGTAGCATGAGCGCATGTCCCGCAGCGACGGCAGAACCGCCGATGAACTTCGCCCGATCCGTTTCACTCGGGGGTGGCTGGACGAGGCCGAGGGGTCCTGCCTGGTCGAGTTCGGCCGGACCCGGGTGCTGTGCGCGGCCTCGCTGACGCAGGGCGTGCCGAGGTGGCGGCGCGACTCCGGCCAGGGCTGGTTGACCGCGGAGTACGCGATGCTGCCGAGGGCGGCCACCCGGCGCGACACCCGGGAGTCGATCAAGGGCCGGCCGGGCGGTCGCACCCAGGAGATCTCGCGGCTGATCGGTCGCTCGCTGCGCGCCGTCGTGGACTTCGGGGGCCTGGGGGAGAACACGCTGGTGGTGGACTGCGACGTGCTGCAGGCCGACGGCGGCACCCGGACCGCCGCGATCACCGGCGCCTACCTGGCCCTGCACGACGCGATCGAGCTCGGCCGGGAGCGCGGCTGGGTGACTGGGCGCGGACTGCTGACCTCGGTCAGCGCGGTCAGCGTCGGGATCGTGGACGGCGAGCCCCGTCTGGACCTGCACTACGACGACGACGTCGCGGCCGCCACCGACATGAACGTGGTGATGACCGGCGACGGGCGCTTCATCGAGGTGCAGGGCACCGCCGAGGAGGAGCCCTTCAACCGCTCTGAGCTCGACGAGCTGCTGGACCTCGCCGAAGTGGGCTGCACACGCCTGACTGGCCTGCAGGTGGCCGCGCTATCACTGCCGCTGCCCGAGCGCTCGCGCCTGCTCGACGGCACCCCGGCGGTGCGCGCGTGACCGCGCCCATGACCGTGGTGCTGGCCACGCGCAACGAGCACAAGCTTCGCGAGCTCCGGCGCATCCTGGCCGACGCCGAGTTGGACATCGACTTGATCGACGTGCCCGAGGCCGAGCGCCGGACGGGCGTCGAGGTCCCGGAGATCGCCGAGACCGGAACCTCCTTCGAGGACAACGCCCTGCTCAAGGCTGAGGGCGTGTGCGCGGTGACCGGCATGCCAGCTCTGGCCGACGATTCCGGGCTCTGCGTCGATGCGCTCAACGGGATGCCGGGAATCTACTCGGCCCGCTGGTCCGGGCCGGATGCCGATGACGCGTCCAACCTCCGGCTGCTCATCGGCCAGCTGTCCGCCCTGCCGGACGATCGGCGCTCGGCGCAGTTCGTGTGCGCCGCCGCCTTCGTCTGCCCGGACCAGCCTCCGACCGTGGTGGTCGGCTCCCTGGTGGGCACGCTCATCACCGCGCCGCGCGGCGGCGACGGCTTCGGCTACGACCCGATCTTCGTCCCCGAGGGCCAGACCCGCACGACCGCGCAGATGCTGCCTGCCGAGAAGGACGCCATCAGCCACCGCGGCAGGGCCTTCCGACGCCTGGCGCTGACGCTGGCCGACCGCTTCGCCGTCACCGGCCGCTGCTAGCCGGCCCGCGTGGGCCCGTCGCCGACCGCGTTCCCCTGCGTCTCGGCCAACACCTGCTCGACGCGCTCGCGCGCCCCGGCCAGGAAGCGCTCGCAGTGCACCGCCAGGCGCTCGCCGCGCTCCCACAGGTCGAGCGATTCCTGCAGCGAGCGGCCGCCCGACTGCAACTGCTCCACTATCGCGGTGAGCTCGTCGCGCGCCGCCTCGAAGGTGAGCGCATCAGGGGTCGTCTCGGTCATGGCGGTCACGCTCCGGTGTCGGTGTCGGTCAACGGTCGCTCGCCGGTGAACGAGCCGCCAAAGAGGCGGACCCGGAACCGCGAGCCTGGCACGACGTCTGCCGGCTCGCGGGCAATGCTGCCGCCTTCGCTCACGACGATGGCGTACCCCCGTTCCAGGGTCGCCGCGGGGGACAGTGCATGCAGCCGGTGCTGGAGGCCGTCGAGGCGCTCGGAGGCGCCGGCCAGCAACGCCTCGACGGCCCGCCGCGCGTCCCGACGCGTGCGCTGGAGCAATTCCTGCTCAGCGGGGATGCGGTTGATCGCCTGCGCCAGCGCACCGGACCGGCGCAGCGACTCGATCCGGCGGTGCTCGTCGTTGATGCCGGCCGTCAACTGCGTGCGCATCGCCTGCCGGAGCCGGTCCAGCCGCGCCTGTTCCTCGGCCAGGTCCGGCACGATGCGTCGGGCGGCGTCGGTTGGGGTGGAGGCGCGGAAGTCGGCGACGTCGTCCAGCAGCGGATGGTCGCGCTCGTGGCCGATGGCGCTGACGATCGGGGTGGCGGCCAGGGCCGCGGTCCGCACGAGATCCTCGTTGCTGAACGGGAGCAGGTCCTCAACCGAGCCGCCACCGCGTGCGATCACGATCACGTCCACGTCGTCGAGGGCATCCAGCTCGCGGATCGCCGCCGTCACCTCCGGCACCGCGGCGACGCCCTGCACCGCGACCGAGCGCACCTCGAACTCGACCGCGGGCCACCGCCGCCTGGCATTGGTCAGAACGTCGCGCTCGGCGTCGGAGCGACGCCCGGTGATGAGTCCCACCCGCCGGGGCAGGAACGGCAGCGGGCGCTTGCGACGCTCGTCGAACAGTCCCTCGGCCGCCAGCGTCGCGCGCAGCCGTTCCAACTGGGCCAGCAGCTCGCCGAGGCCGACCGCCTTGATCGCTCGCGCGCGCAGGTGCAGCCCGCCGCGCTTGGCCCAGAACTCGAACTTGCCCAGGACCACGACGCGGGCGCCGGGCTCGGGCGGCGGCTGCAGAGCCTGAAACACCTTTGTGCTCGCGACCAACGACAGCGTCGCGTCCGCGGAGACGTCACGCAGGGACATGAACACCTGGCTGGCGCCGGGGCGGATGTTGACCTGGCTGAGCTGGCCCTCGACCCAGATGTCGCCCAGGCGCGCGATGTAGTCGCCCATCACCTTGTTCACGCGGATGACAGGCCACGGCTGCTCCGGGCTGTTGTCGGCCGCCATGTCCGCACCCTACGAGACCCCACGAGAATCTGCGCTGGCCGGCTGAGGACCTACCATTGTCAGCATGGCTGACAAGAGAGTCCTGCTGGCCGCCCCGCGCGGCTACTGCGCCGGCGTCGACCGTGCCGTGACCACAGTGCTGAAGGCGCTGGAGATCTACCCGGCGCCGGTGTACGTGCGCAAGGAGATCGTTCACAACCGGCACGTGGTGCGCACGCTCGAGTCGAAGGGGGCGATCTTCGTCGACGAGGTCGACGAGGTCCCCGTCGGGAGCACCGTCATCTTCAGCGCCCACGGCGTGTCGCCGCAGGTGCATGCAGACGCCGCACGGCGTGACCTGAAGGCCATCGATGCCACGTGTCCGCTGGTGACGAAGGTGCACAACGAGGCCCGACGGTTCGCCGCCGAGGGCTACCAGATCCTGCTCATCGGGCATGCCGGTCACGAGGAGGTCGAGGGCACCGCGGGCGAGGCTCCGGACGCCATCACCCTGGTGGAGGGTCCTGACTCCGCGGCGGAGCTCGACCTCGACCCGGAGCGCCCCACCGCCTGGCTGTCGCAGACGACGCTCTCGGTGGACGAGACGATGGAGACCGTCGACGCCCTGCGCCGGCGGCTGCCGCTGCTCATCGACCCCCCGAGTGACGACATCTGCTATGCCACGCAGAACCGGCAGCTGGCGGTGAAGGCGATCGCCGGCCAGTGCGACGTGCTGGTCGTGGTCGGGTCGGGCAACTCATCGAACTCCGTGCGTCTGGTGGAGGTCGGCCTGGAGGCCGGCGCCGGGGCGGCCTTCCGTGTCGACCGCGCAGCCGAACTCGACGATGCCTGGTTCGCCGACGCCACAACCGTCGGGGTCACCTCGGGCGCATCGGTGCCGGAGGAACTCGTGGACGGCGTGCTCGACCGCCTCCAGGGGCTGGGGTTCGAGACCGTGGAGATCGTGGAGTCGGCCGAGGAGTCCTTGGTGTTCGCGCTTCCGCCGGAGCTTCGGCGCGATCTGCGCGCAGCCGAGCAGAGGTAGTGCTCAGGACGCCTTTGCGTTGGCGCGGCGGGAGGCCGATGCGCGCATGAGGACGATGATCAGGGCGGCGCCCGTGCCCGCGAACACCCAGGGGGCGTTGAAGGCGAGGCTGGTGATCATGGTCGTCGCCTCGTGCAGCCACAGATTCCCGGAAGCGCCCACCGCGGCGAACTGCGTGGAGATGATGATGGCCAGCAGGAAGGCCAGCGGCGGCGAGATCACGGCGGTGGACAGGTCGGAGGCGCGGATGAACAGCGCCACCACGATGCAGGCGACCACGAAGGCGACTCCCGTGAACCAGCCGAGGCTGCCCGTCGTGATCATCTCGATGGAAGCCACCAGCGTCGTGACGACTGCCAGGATGACGAACCCGGTCCAGGTGGTGATGAACCCGCGGGACTTCTTGGACTCGGCGTGGTGAGGCGTGGGCTCGGGGTTCCCCTGCTCGAAGGCCGACGCCTGTTCCTGCTCGCCGGTCTCGGTGTCGTAGGAGTCCAGATCCACCAGAGCAGGCTACGCCACAGGTTCAGCCGGTCCGGGCAGCGACTCTGCGTCCGCGACGAGCAGCGGATCGATGGTGCGCGCTGGGCGGTCGAGCTTGCCGAGCTCCCCGACGGCCGATGTGTCGCCGGTGTGCTCGGCGATCCGTCGGGCCACCGGACGCACCCGGACCTGCCAGCTGCCGGCGACCTTGTTGTAGGCGGCGACAGCGCCGTCGATCCGGGTGCCCAGATCCTGCAGGTGCCCGGCGAGGGTGCCCACCCGCTCCACGGCCAGGCCGGCGAGTCGCAGCAGCTCCTCGGCGCTGTCCTGCGCGCGTTCCTCGCGCCAGGCCAGGGCGATCACCCGCAACAGGGTCAGCAGGGTCGCCGGCGTCGCCAGGATGACGCCCTTGGCGTAGGACTGCTCGACCACGGCCGGGTCGCCGGCCAGAGCGGCGGCGAGCAGCGGGTCGGCCGGCAGGAACAGTAGAACGAAGTCGGGGGGCCGCTCGAACTGCGCGGTGTACTGGCGCCCCACGAGTTCCCGGACCCGGTCCCGGACAGCGGCGGCGTGCGCCTGCAGGGCCGCCGGGGCGATCTCGCCATCCTCGTCGGAATCGGACGACACACCGCCCAAGAGGGCATCCAAAGGGACCTTCGAGTCGATGACGACCTGACGCCCGACACCAAGGTCGAGCACCAGATCGGGGCGAAGCCGGCTGCTGCCGAGGGTGGTCTGAGGGCGGTGGACAACCTCCGGCAGCAGCCCGGCGGCCTCGACGATGCGGGTCAGCTGAACCTCACCCCACTTCCCGCGGACGCCCGGGTGGCGCAAGGCAGCGCGGAGCTCGCCGGTCTGGCGTGCGATGTCCTGCTGGCCCCGGGCGATGTTGCGCAACTCGGCGGTGATGCCGGCGGTGTCGTGCGTGCGGCGCTGCTCACCTGCGGCCAGGTGGGCGCTTAGATCGGCGAGGCTCTGCCGGAGCGGGGCGACGAGGTCGGCCATGTCCGAACTCTCGGCCGCCGCCAGCTCACGGCGATCGCGCCTCCGCAGGGCAAGCATGCCGATGGCGGCGCCGACCAGGATGCCGAGTGCGGCAGCGAGGACGACGGCGACGAGCCACGTGGGCAGATCCATGCCCGCAGGCTGCCCGGGGGGTCCGACACAATGGCCAACTAGGGTTGGTGCCCGTGAGTCTCACTATCGGCATCGTCGGCCTGCCCAACGTCGGCAAGTCCACGATGTTCAACGCCCTTACGCGCAACAACGTGCTCGCGGCCAACTACCCCTTCGCCACGATCGAGCCCAACGTGGGCGTCGTCGGCGTGCCGGATCCGCGCCTGGCTCAGCTGGCGGGCATCTTCGGCTCCGCGGCGCAGCTGCCCGCGACGGTGAGCTTCGTCGACATCGCCGGCATCGTGCGCGGCGCCAGCGAGGGTCAGGGCCTGGGCAACAAGTTCCTGGCCCACATCCGCGAGGCCGACGCGATCTGCCAGGTCATCCGCGTTTTCGACGATCCCGACGTGGTGCACGTCGACGGCCAGGTCGATCCCTCGGCGGACATCGAGACGATCAACACCGAGCTGATCCTGGCCGACCTGCAGACCTTGGACAAGGCGATCCCGCGGCTGCAGAAGGAGGCCCGGATGGCCAAGGACCGGGCAGCGGTGCTGGCTGCCGCGGAGGTCGCCCATGCGGTGCTCGACGGGGGTACGACGCTGTTCGCGGCGGGGTTCGACGCCAGCGAAATAGCCGAGCTGCACCTCTTGACGGCCAAGCCGTTCCTGTACGTCTTCAACCTCGACTCCGACGAGCTGGCCGACGACGAGCTGAGGGCCCGGCTGTCCCAGGTCGTGGCGCCGGCTGAGGCGATCTTCCTGGATGCGCAGCTGGAGGCCGACCTGACCGAGTTGGAGCCCGACGACGCCGCCGAGTTGCTCGCCTCCACGGGGCAGGAGGAGTCCGGGTTGGACCAGCTCGCCCGGGTCGGGTTTGCCACGCTCGGCCTGCAGACCTACCTGACCGCCGGACCCAAGGAGTCGCGCGCCTGGACCATCCCCGTGGGCGCAACCGCGCCGGAGGCGGCTGGGGTCATTCACACGGACTTCCAGAAGGGCTTCATCAAAGCCGAGGTGGTCAGTTTCGACGACTTGCTCACAGCCGGCTCGATGGCCGAGGCCAAGGCCCGCGGCAAGGTGCGGATGGAGGGCAAGGACTACGTCATGGCCGACGGCGACGTGGTCGAGTTCCGTTTCAACGTGTGAGTCCCGGGCCCAGACCCAGCCGCGGCCGTCTCAACGTTTCGATCGCACCCGGCTCAAGCTGCGCCGACCTGCGTAGAATGACCTTCCATAGGCGGACCCGGGGGTTGCCGCGTGTCGTGGATGGAGCGGAGCGAGGTGGCCATGGACCCGATCGCGCTCGCCCTTGCCTCCTCCAGCGTCTCGCCCACCCACATCGCGGACACCGAGGGGAACCCGGTCTACGCCAACGCTGCATGGACGAGTCTGGTGGGCGCGGGCGCGCCGCCGTCCGCGCTGCGGTCGCTGGTGGCCGACGAGGAGGACCTGCAGCGCCTGGATGACGTACTGATCGGGGTGGATGTGCAGTCCGCCGACCCCGCTCGACGCGCGTGGGTGCGGCTGGCCGCGCCCAGTGAGTCCAGCCGCTGGTGGACGGTCAGCCACATCCCCGCTTTCGGGGCCGATGGTGAACTCGTGGCCACGATCACGGCGGTCGTCCTCGCCCTGGGCGACTCGCAACCCGGGCAGGCGACCTGGAGCGAGCAGGACGCGCTGGCCAAGGCCAGCCAGATCGCCCAGATGGGCGTGTGGGACTGGGACATCTCGACGGGCGCCCTGTGGTGGTCCGAGCAGATCTACAGCATCTTCGGGCTGGAGCCCCAGGAGTTCCCCGCCACCTATGACGCCTTCATCGCCCACGTCCACCCTGACGATCGACGCGAGGTGCAGATCCGGGTGGGCCGCGCGGTGGAGGGGATCGAGGACTACAGCCTCCGCCACCGCGTGTTGCGCCCGGACGGGACGATCCGTTACGTGCGCGAGCACGGTTTGGTCAAGCGCGATCGCTTCGGCACCCCGGTGCGGATGCTGGGCACGGTGAACGACGTCACCGACGAGACCGAGCGCGAGCTGGCCAGGGAGGGGGCGCACGCAGCCCTGGCGGCCAGCGAGGAGCGCTATCGGCTGCTGGCCGAGAACGCCTCGGACATCGTGTGGCAGATCGGCGCGGACTCGAAGATCGCCTGGGTCTCGGACTCCGTGCGCATGGTGCTGGGGTGGCGCCCGGACGAGATGGTGGGTCGACCCGCGATGGACTTCCTGCACCCGGAAGACCGGGAGCACGTCGCCCGCGACCTCAGTGCGGCGCTGGTCGGCGGTGCCGCCCGGGCCGAGATCCGGCTCCTGTGCCCGGACGGCTCGACGCGTTGGATGGCCTCGCACCTCCATGTCGCCCCGGGAGCGAAGACGAACATGCTGGTCGGCTCGCTGCGCGACATCGGCGACGAGGTCGCCGCCCGGCAGGAACTCGCCCACGCGGTGGGCCATGACTTGGTGACCGGGTTGGCCAACCGGCACTCGACGATCAATCGGCTGGAAGCCAGGCTGGCCTCCCAGCAGGCGAACCGATCGGTGGGGGTGCTCTGCATCGGCATCGACTCGCTCACCGCCATCAACGACGCCATCAGCCACACGGCTGGCGATCGGGTGCTGGCCGCCACTGCGGCGCGCGTCGTCGGTCTCATCGGAGACGCCGACCTGGTGGGACGCGGCTCCGGCAACGAACTGCATGTGATCCTTCCCGGGCTGCGCGCGCCCGCCGACGCCGGCCTGACGGCCGAGAAGCTGCGTCGCGACGTCCCGCACCCGATGAACCTGGCTGGTCAGCAAGTGGCGCCCACCCTGAGCATCGGCATCGCCACTGGAGCGCGCGGCGATGACGCCGAGCGGCTTCTGCGCGACGCCGCGCTGGCCATGCGCCAGGCAAAGCAGAAGGGTCGCAACCGGTTCGAGTACTTCGACCCGCAGGTGGGTATCGAGGCCCTGTCCCAGCTCCAGCTGGAGGCCGACATCCGCTCCGGCCTGCAGGCGGGGGAGTTCGTCCCGTGGTTCCAGCCGATCGTCGAGCTGCCCTCGGGCACGGTCGTCGGGTATGAGGCGCTCGTGCGGTGGATTCGTCCCGATGGTCCGGTGGACGCCTGGCGCTTTCTGCCGGTTGCCGAGCGCGGCCTGCTCATCACCGAACTCGACCTCGCCATGCTTCCCACTGTCCTGCGGCGGCTCGCCGAGACCGCTGAGGGAATCTTCATGTCGGTCAACGTCGCCGCCTCCACCCTGCGCCGGCCGACCTACGCCGATGAGGTGCTGTCGGCCGCGGCGGGGGCCGGGGTGTCCCTCGACCGCCTCCACCTGGAAGTTACCGAGACCGCGCTGCTGGACGTCACGCCGCAGGTCCGGGCCGGGATGGAGCGGCTGGCTGCGGCCGGAGCCTCGTGGTACGTCGACGACTTCGGCACCGGGTACTCGTCCATCAGCCATCTGCGGGACCTGCCGATTGCAGGTCTCAAGCTCGACCGCTCCTTCGTCGCGGGTATCGAGGCGGGCGACGATACGTGCATCAATCTCGCTGACGGCCTCGTCGGCTTGGCCGATGGCCTGCGGCTGGACACGGTGGCCGAGGGCATCGAGGTAGCCGAGCAGGCGGAGCTGCTGGCCGATCAGGGCTGGGCTCATGGTCAGGGCTGGCTCTACGGCAAGCCCTCGCCGGAGCTGGTGGGCTAGCGCGGGCATGCGCAGGTTGGGACCAGCTCTGGCACTGCTTGCGCTGCTACTCGCCGCGTGCGCGACAGATGGCGGCAGCGGCAGCGGCAGCAGCGCGCCTTCCGCACCGGCTCGCGCGTCGTTGCCCGCCCCCACCGATCCGCCGAACGCGGAAGCCGTCTCCGCGGCGCTCGTGGGCCTCACCCAGACCGAGGCCGAGGCCCGCGCGGGCGCTGCCGGGTACACCACCCGCATCGCCAGCGTGGACGGTCAGCCAAGGGCGCTGACGATGGACTACAGCGCCAGCCGGGTCAATCTCGACGTCGCCGACGGTCGCGTGGCTGCCGTCACGGTGGGGTAGCCAGAACTTCGACGGACCCACCTGCCACGATTGCCGCCATGCCCAGCCAATCGCGCGACACCCTCCGCAACATCGCCATCGTGGCCCACGTGGACCACGGCAAGACGACTCTGGTGGATGCGATGCTGCGCCAGTCCGGGGCCTTCGCCGCCCACGCCGAAGTCACCGACAGGGTGATGGACTCGATGGACCTCGAGCGCGAGAAGGGCATCACGATCCTGGCCAAGAACACGGCTATCAGGTACTCCGACCCCGCCGGGGACGGACCGGAGACCGTCATCAACATCATCGACACCCCCGGGCACGCGGACTTCGGCGGCGAGGTCGAGCGGGGCCTGGAGATGGTCGATGGCGTCCTGCTGCTGGTGGACGCTTCCGAGGGTCCGCTGCCGCAGACGCGGTTCGTGCTCCGCAAGGCGCTGCAGAAGCGGCTGCCCATCATCCTGGTCGTCAACAAGGTCGATCGCCCGGACGCCCGCATCGCCGAGGTGCTGGACGAGACCTATGAGCTGTTCTTCGACCTGGACGCCGACGAGGACCAGATCGACTTCCCGATCATCTACGCGTCCGCCAAGGCGGGACGGGCGTCGTTGGAGCGGCCGGCCGACGGGGGGATGCCCGACAGCGAGGACCTGCAGCCGCTGTTCCGCACGATCCTCGCCACAGTTCCCGCCCCGCATTACGACGATGCGGCGCCGCTGCGCGCGCACGTCACCAACCTCGATGCCTCGCCCTACCTGGGTCGGCTCGCCCTGTGCCGCGTGCACTCCGGCACCATCCGCAAGGGCCAGTCGGTCGCCTGGTGCCGGGCCGACGGCACGGTGACGAGCGCGAAGGTGGCCGAACTGCTCATGACCGAGGCGCTTGAGCGGGTGCCAGCGGATTCGGCCGGTCCCGGCGACATCATCGCCGTGGCGGGCATTCCGGAGATCACCATCGGCGAGACGCTGGCCGATCCCGAGGACCCGCAGCCGCTGCCGGTGATCACCGTGGATGAGCCCAGCATCTCGATGGTCATCGGCACCAACACCTCGCCGTTGGCGGGGGAGAAGGGCAGCAAAGTCACCGCCCGGCTGCTCAAGGGCCGGCTGGACGCCGAGCTGGTGGGGAACGTGTCGCTGCGGGTGCTGCCCACGGAGCGGCCCGACGCCTGGGAGGTGCAGGGCCGCGGCGAGCTGCAGCTGGCGGTGCTGGTCGAGATGATGCGCCGAGAGCACTTCGAGATGACAGTGGGCAAGCCGACGGTGGTGACCCGCACGGTCGACGGCACGCTGTGCGAGCCGGTGGAGCGGCTGACCGTGGACGCTCCCGAGGAGTACGTCGGCGCGGTGACGCAGATGCTTGGCCAGCGCCGCTCCCGGATGGAGCAGATGGTCAACCACGGCACGGGCTGGGTGCGCATGGAGTTCCTGGTGCCCGCGCGCGGGCTGATCGGCTTCCGCACGGAGTTCCTGACCGAGACCCGCGGCACCGGGCTGATGCACCACGTGTTCGAGTCCTACGAGCCTTGGGCCGGCGAGATCCGCACCCGCCCCACCGGATCCCTGGTGGCCGACCGGCCCGGTTCTGTGACCGGCAACGCCTGTCAGAGCCTGCAAGAGCGTGGCCAGCTCTTCGTCTCGCCGGGCACCGAGGTCTACGAGGGCATGATCGTCGGCGAGAACTCCCGCGCCGACGACATGACGGTCAACATCACCAAGGAGAAGAAGCTCACCAACATCCGCTCGTCCACGGCTGACGAGCTGGAGCGGCTGATCCCGCCCCGACTGCTGTCGCTGGAGCAGTCGTTGGAGTTCTGCCGCGACGACGAGTGCGTCGAGGTCACGCCGTCGGCCGTCCGCCTGCGCAAGGTGGTGCTGGACTCCACCGCGCGGGAGAAGTCCGCGGCTGCCGCGCGGCGCCGCAACAGCTGAGCTCCCTCTCCTCATGATCATGGGGCGCGCTGAATCTCTAGGGTGGAGAAGTCCTGTGCGAGCAAGATCATGAGGCCAGAGAGTTCACGTGACGCGGCTGACGGCCCCAAACGCGGGCGGATCGTGCTCGCCGGCACGCCGCTGGGGCGACCCGGCGATGCGTCGGAGCACCTGCGCCAGCTGCTGGGCGAGGCCGACATCGTGGCGGCGGAGGACACTCGCCGGACCCTCCGGCTGGCCGCGGACCTGGGGGTGCGGATCACGGGTCGGCTGCTGTCCTGCTACGACGCCGTCGAAGCCGCGCGGGTCCCGCAACTGCTGTCGGCCGTGCGCGAGGGAGCCACCGTGCTGCTCGTCAGCGACGCCGGCATGCCCCTCGTGAGCGATCCGGGCTACCGCCTGGTGTCCGCTGCCGTGGCCGAAGGCCTGCCGGTGACGACCGCGCCCGGACCGTCGGCGGTCACCGCGGCGCTGGCGGTGTCGGGGCTGCCGGCGGACCGCTTCTGCTTCGAGGGTTTCCTGCCGCGCAAGGCCGGCGAGCGGCGCCGGCGGCTGGCCGCGCTGGCCGACGAGCAGCGCACGATGGTGTTCTTCGAGTCTCCGCGCCGCACGGCGGTCACCCTGGCCGAGATGGCGGAGGCCTTCGGCGCCGACCGTCCCGGCGCCCTGTGCCGGGAGCTCACCAAGACCTACGAGGAGGTCCGCCGCGGTCCGCTGGCAGATCTGGCGGCCGCAGCTTCCGCCGACGAGGTGCTCGGGGAGGTGACGCTCGTGGTGGCCGGGGCCGGTGCTTCCCCGAACCGGCTCGGTCCCCAGGACCTCGTGCGCGCCTACCAGGATGCGCTGGCAGCGGGGCTGCCGCGCAGCGCGGCCATGCGGCAGGTGGCCGAACGCCTGGGCGTGTCCCGCCGTGACGTGTATGACGCCGTGCTCGCCGCCAAGCAGGCCACGGAACCCCCTGCGTAGGATCGTGGGCATGTCCGCACGGAAGGCCTTCTACGTCACGACGCCCATCTACTACGTCAACGACTCCCCGCACATCGGCCACGCCTATACGACCGTCGCGGGCGACGTCCTCACCCGGTGGCACCGGCAGCGCGGCGAGGAGGTCTGGTACCTGACGGGAACCGATGAGCATGGGACGAAGGTGGAGCGCACAGCTGCCGCCAACGGCGTCACGCCCAAGCAGTGGACCGACGCGCTCGTCGCAGACTCCTGGCAGCCGATGCTCGAGACGCTCGAGATCGCCAACGACGACTTCATCCGCACGACCTCGGGACGCCACCGGCACGGGGTGGGGGTCTTCTGGGAGCGGCTCAAGGAACGCGGCTTCGTCTACGAGGACACGTACGAGGGGCCGTACTGCGTGGGGTGCGAGGAGTTCAAGCTTCCCGGCGACCTCGTCGAGGGGCCCGGCGGCGAGCTGCTCTGCCCGGTTCACTCGGCTCCCGTCGAGATGCTCTCGGAGAGCAACTGGTGGTTCCGGCTCTCCGCCTTCGCCGAGCCGCTGGCCGAGCACTATCGCCGCCACACGCACGCGATCGAGCCGCGCAGCGCCTACAACGAGGTGATGTCGTTTATCGGCGGCGGCCTGTCGGACATCTCCATGTCGCGATCCGCCGTCAGCTGGGGCATCCCACTGCCCTGGGACGACGAGCAGGTCGTGTACGTCTGGTTCGACGCCCTGCTCAACTACATCACCGCCATCGGCTACGGCGCCCCGCCGGACTCCACCGACGCCGCGCGGTTCGGGCATACCTGGCCGGCCGACGTTCACCTTGTCGGCAAGGACATCCTGCGGTTCCACGCCGTGTACTGGCCCGCCATGCTCATGGCCGCGGAACTTGAGCTGCCGCGCAAGGTGTTCGCGCACGGTTGGCTGCTGGTGGGCGGCGAGAAGATGTCCAAGTCCAAGTTGACCGGGATCAGCCCCGAGCAGATCACCGACGTGTTCGGCGTCGACGCCTTCCGCTACTACTTCCTGGCTGCCATCAACTTCGGCTCCGACGGCTCGTTCTCCTGGGAGGACATGCAGGCGCGGTACACAGCCGAGCTGGCCAACGGCCTGGGCAACCTGGCCTCGCGCGCGACGGCCATGGTGGTTCGCTACTGCGACGGCATCCTGCCCGAGCCCGTGGACTACACGAACGCTGACAACAAGCTGCAGGAGGCGCTGCGAGGCGCCGCCGAGGTGGCCGACTCGGCCATGGGCCGCATGGACTTCGCCGGCGGGATCGCCGCCGTCCGTGGCTTCGTCGAGGCCGTCAACCTGTATGTCACCGAGCAGGAGCCCTGGCAGCTGGCCAAGGACCCGGCGCAGACCGAGCGTCTGCACACGGTGCTGTACACGATGTGCGAGGCGCTGCGGGCCATCGCGGTGCTGTACAACCCAGTCATGCCGGCGTCCATGACGACGCTGTGGAGCAGGTTGGGGGCGCTGCCGCATCTGGGACCGGTGATCGAGCAGCCAGTGGCCGACGTGGGCCGTTGGGGCCAGCTGCCGCCCGGTGCGCTGCTCGCGAAGGGCGACGCCCTGTTCCCCCGCATCCAGGAGGCCACATGACCCCCGCGGCATCGGAGCCGCCGGAGCCGCCGCTGCCCGCGGCGCTGCCGGCCGGAGTCGCCGACAGCCACTGCCACCTCGACATGAGCCTTGACGGCGACGGCCACACTGCCTTCCCGCCGGACTCCGACCGGGTCGTCGACGCCATCCGCCGCGCCGGTGCCGTGGGTGTGCAGTCGATCATCCAGGTGGGGTGCGACGTGGCGGGCTCGCGCTGGTCGGCGGCGGCCGCGGAGCTGTACCCGCAGGTCTGGGCCACCGTCGCCCTGCACCCCAACGAGGCACCGCGGCTGGCGGCGGCTGAGGGCCAGCCGGCGCTGGATGAGGCTCTGGCCCAGATCGCCGAACTCGCCGCGCTGCCGCAGGTCCGGGGCGTGGGCGAGACAGGTATGGACTTCTTCCGGACCGAGCCCGGGGGCAGGTCGGTGCAGGAGGAGTCCTTCCGGGCCCACATCGAGATCGCCAAGTCCACCGGCAAGGCGTTGGTGGTGCACGACCGGGAGGCCCACGCTGACGTGCTCCGGGTGCTGGACGACGCCGGCGCGCCCGACGTGGTCGTGCTGCACTGCTTCAGCGGTGATGCCGACTTCGCGCGGGCGGCCGTGGAGCGCGGCTGGTACTGCAGCTTCGCCGGCGTGGTCACCTTCAAGAATGCCGACACCCTGCGGGACGCCCTGGACGCGGTGACGGCGGAGCTGCTGCTGGTCGAGACCGACGCCCCCTTCCTGACGCCGGCGCCGCACCGGGGCAAGCCCAACGCCTCCTACCTGGTGCCGTTGACAGTGCGCGCGATAGCGGAGCGGCGCGACTGGGACCTCGCCGACACGTGTGAGCTGCTCATGGCGAATACCGAGCGCGCGTTCGGGCCGCTGTAGCGGTGCCGGCATCCCGCCTGCTGTCGGCGGCTGACGTGCGGCGGCTGGCCGCCGAGCTCGACCTGCGCCCCACGAAGGCCAAAGGCCAGAATTTCGTCATCGACCCCAACACGGTGCGCATGATCGCGGGGAGGGCCGAGGTGGGCCCCGACGATGTCGTGCTGGAGGTGGGCCCGGGCCTCGGCTCGCTGACACTGGCGCTGTTGCCCATGGTGCGCCGGGTGGCGGCGGTGGAGATCGCGCCCGAGCTGGCGGCGCGGTTGCCGGAGACCGTCGGCGAGTACGCCCCCGCTCTTCAGGATCGGCTCACCGTCGTGTGCGCCGATGCGCTGGACCTGCCGAGGCTGCCGGACCCCGTGGGGGAGCCCACAGCACTGGTCGCGAACCTCCCGTACAACGTTGCCGTGCCGGTGCTGCTCGAGGTGCTGGCCGCCTACCCCAGCATCGAGCGGGGGCTGGTCATGGTGCAGAAGGAGGTCGCGGATCGGCTCTGTGCGGCGCCCGGGTCGCGGATGTACGGCGTGCCCAGCGTGAAGCTGGCCTGGTACGCGATCGCCCAACCGGCGGGGACGGTGTCGGCCTCGGTGTTCTGGCCCGCACCCAGGATCGCCAGCGGGCTGGTGCGGTTCCGTCGCCGTCCGGAGCCGTTGGCCGACGACGCGACCCGGCGGCGGGCCTTCGCCGCCATTGATGCGGCCTTCGGCCAGCGGCGCAAGGTGCTGCGCACGGCGCTGGCGCCGTGGGCGGGGACGCCCGCTGCCGCCGAATCCATCTTGCAGGCCTGCGATATCTCGCCGGGAGCCCGTGGCGAGACCCTCGCGGCGGCCGACTTCGCCTGTCTCGCTGGCGGGCTTGGCAGGGCGTCGAACCCCTAGGCTGCCGCTGTGTCGGCCTTCCCGAAGTCCGTGACCGCTGTGGTCCCGGCCAAGATCAACCTGGCGCTATGCGTCGGCGGGGTCAGGCGCGACCACTTTCATGAGCTCGCCACCGTCTACCAGGCAGTCAGCCTGTTCGACGAGGTCGAGGTCACACGGCGCAGCGCGGGCTCCGGGATCCGCTTGTCCGTCGAGGGCGCCGACGTGGACCGGGTGCCCACGGACGAGGGCAACTTGGCCTGGCGCGCGGCCGAGCTCGTCGCGGCTGAGGTTGACGTGGAGCCAGACGTCGACATCCGGATCACGAAGCGCATCCCCGTTGCCGGGGGGATGGCCGGCGGCTCAGCGGACGCCGCGGGGGCGCTGCTCGCCTGCGACGTGCTCTGGCGAGCCAACCTGCACCGCGAGCGGCTGCTTGAGCTCGCCGCCGAACTCGGCTCTGACGTGGCCTTCTCGGTGCAGGGCGGCACCGCCGTGGGCACCGGGCGCGGGGAGCGGGTGACCAGCGCGATGGCCAGGGGCGAGTACCACTGGGTCTGCGCGCTGTCGGACAAGGGTCTGTCGACCCCGAGCGTCTACGCCGAGTGCGACCGGCTGCGGGCCGGTGCCGAGGTGCCTCTTCCGCAGGTGCCCGAGGCCCTGATGGAGGCCCTGCTCGCGGGGGATGCGGCGCGGCTCGGCGCTGCCCTGGTCAATGACCTGCAGCCAGCGGCGATCTCGCTGCGCCCGCAGCTGGACATGCTGTTGGAGATCGGCCGTGACGCCGGGGCGCTCGGCGCCATCGTGTCCGGCTCCGGTCCCACCTGCGCCTTCCTGGTGGAAGACGACGAAGCCGCCCTCGACCTCGCCGTCTCGTTGTCGGCATCAGGGCTGTGCAGCGGGGTGGCGCGCGCGACCGGGCCGGTTCCCGGCGCCCGTCTGCGGGAGGGCTGAGCGGTCGTGTGGACGTGGGTGGTCCGGGTGTTGGCGATCATCGGCGCCTTGGCAGTGGTGGCCGCCGTGGTCGGCGCCATCGTGCTGGGCGTGAAGGTCAACGAGGGCAAGCAGGCCAGCGGCCAGGAGGCCCCGCAGCTCGACGCCTTCTATGCCAAGCCGCCCGACGTCCCGGCGGCGCCGGGCACCATCATCCGCTCGGAGCCGCTGGAGTATGCCGTGGCGGGCGGCAAGGGCTATCGCATCGTCTACAGCGGTGTCGGCCTGCAGGGGCAGCCCGTACCGATCAGCGGGATGATCTTCATCCCGGATGCGCCCGCGCCTGGCGGCGGGCGGAAGGTGTTGGCATTCGCCCACGGCACCGTCGGAACCGCCGCGGTCTGCGCGCCCTCACGCGCCACCACCGCGGCGGCGATGGGTTTCACCCCTTGGCTGCTGCCGGCCCTGCAGCAGGGCTGGGTGGTGGTCCTCACGGACTATCTGGGGCTGGGAATCCAAGGGCCGAGCACCTACTTGATCGGCGAGCAGGAGGCCCGCGACGTGGTGAGCAGCGTTCGCGCGGCCCGGGCATTTCCCGGCGCCGAGGCGGGGGCTGACTGGATCGTGTTCGGATCGTCGCAGGGCGGCAACTCCGCGCTCTGGACGGCCAACCTGGCTGCCGAGATGGCGCCCGACCTGCCCCTCAAGGCGGTCATGGCTGCCGTTCCCGCGGCTGAGCTGGGCTCCACGGTGTCGGCCCAGTGGGACAAGGTGGCGGTCTGGGCGCTCGGGCCTGCCGTCCTGGCCTCGTGGGTCCCCTACTACCCGGACCGGGACTTCCTGGACACCGTGTCCCAGGAGGCACAAGATCAGCTGCCCAAGCTGAGCGCCAAGTGCATCGTCGGCGATGCGCTGACGGGCCTGCTCAACGAGTCGCTGGGACGAAAATTCTTCACCTCCAACCCGCTGGATTCGCCGGCATGGGCGCAGACGCTGCGCGAGCAGACGCCTCCTCCGCCGCCGGCGACGCTGCCCATGCTGCTTGTCCAGGGAACCGGCGACGAGGTCGTGCTGGCAGGCAGCAATGCCACGCTGCAGGACCAGTGGTGCGCTGCGGGGCGCCCAATGTCCAGCCTCTGGCTTGGCGGGGTGAGCCACCAGGACACCCAGTCGGCTGGCGGCCCGGCCGCGATCGAGTGGGCTGCCCGGAGGTTCGATGGGCTGCCGCCGGTCGACACGTGCAGCTTCGGGGTCCCGGCCCCGGTGGTGCCCATCGCCAACCCCGTGCCGAGGTCTTGAGGCGTCGCGGCGGTCTCGAGGCGTCGCGGCGCGGTGGCTCCCCGCCGAGGATTCGAACCTCGAATACCAGGACCAAAACCTGGGGTGTTGCCGATTACACCAACGGGGAAAGTCCCACCCATCCTAGGCAAACCGCTGCGCTCGCCGCTGGCCGCCCGCTGCGGGGTGGGAGGGGGAGGATCCGTCGGCCACCAGGATCCTCAGCGGGGAGCCGTTCCCGCGTGTCCGCTCTCGCGCCGCCTAGGCTGTCGGGCATGACCCGTCCCGCTCTCGTCGTCGTCCTCGCAGCCGGCGAAGGCACCCGCATGAAGTCCGACACCGCGAAGGTCCTGCACCCGGTCCTGGGCACTCCGCTGCTCGGGCATGTGCTGCGGGAGGTGACTGCGCTCGATCCTGCTCGGTCTGTGGTGGTGGTTGGCCACCAGCGCGAGCGGGTGTCGGCATACGTCGCGCAGGCCTATCCGCAGGTCTACACCGCAGTGCAGGCCCAACAGAACGGCACCGGGCATGCGGTGCGCTGCGCGCTCGAGCAGTTGGCCGCGCAGGACGTCTCGGTGCCGCCGGGCCCGATCATCGTCACGGCTGGCGACACCCCGCTGTTGACATCAGCGACGCTGGCCTCGCTGCTGGAGACCCACGAGGCCACAGGTGCCAAGGCCACCGTGCTCACGGCCCGCGTCGCAGACCCCGCAGGCTACGGGCGGATTCTGCGGGACCCCGACGGTGCCGTCGTCGGCATCGTGGAGACCAAGGACGCCACGCCCGATCAACGCCGGATCGACGAGATCAACTCCGGCGTCTTCGCCTTTGACTCGGCCGTCCTCGCCGACGCGCTGGGGCGCCTCACCACCGACAACTCGCAGGGCGAGGAGTACCTGACCGACGTGCTCGGCATCCTGCACGCAGACGGGCTCCGCGTGTCGGCCTGCATCGCTGAGGACCCGCAAGACGTCCTCGGCATCAACGATCGAGTTCAGCTCGCCCAGGCGGCCCGGGTGATGGCGGGTCGGGTGAACGAGGCGCTGATGCGCGCAGGGGTGACGATCGTCGATCCGGCGACCGCCTGGATCGCTCCGGATGCCACTGTGGGGCGCGACGCCGTCATCGAGCGCAACACCTCCGTGGGGCCGGGCTGCACTGTCGCCGCTCGGGCCGTGGTGGGCCCCGACACGACGTTGGTGCAGTGCGAGGTCGGCGAGGGCGCGAGCGTCCTGCGCAGCCATTGCGAGTCCGCCATCATCGGCCCTGGCGCGACCGTCGGTCCGTTCACCTTTCTGCGACCCGGCGCCGACCTGGCGCAGGGGGCCAAAGCAGGCGCCTTCGTCGAGATCAAGAACGCCCAGGTCGGGGCTGGATCGAAGGTGCCACACCTGTCCTATGTCGGGGATGCGGCGATCGGGGAGGGGACGAACATCGGAGCGGCGACCGTGTTCGTCAACTACGACGGTGTGAACAAGCACCGCACGGTGATCGGGGATGCGGTCAGAATCGGCAGCGACACGATGTTGGTCGCTCCGGTAAACGTCGGCGACGGCGCCTACACCGGAGCAGGCTCCGTCATCACTGAGGACGTGCCGCCCGGCGCCCTCGCCCTCGGCCGCGCACGGCAGCGCAACCTCGATGGCTGGGTGGCGGGGGCCCGCCCGGGCTCGGCTTCGGCGGAAGCGGCCGCAAGCGCCGAGGGTGCGCCCGGCGCGAACGAGGCGACCTGATCGGTCCCTGTTGACGGTGCTGGCGGGACGCGCGGCAGCCGCTCATAGGGGCGCCCCTATGATTGGCTCGGCCGTCAACCACCGGAGGACTGCGTGACCGAGATCGTCCAGACGCCGCGGAAGAAGCTCAAACTCTTCGCGGGCCGGTCGCACCCCGAGTTGGCCGCACACGTCGCCGAGGAACTCGGGATCGAGCTGGCCCCGATGTCGGCCTACGACTTCGCCAACGGCGAGATGTTCATCCGCTTCGAGGAGTCGGTGCGCGGCACTGACGCGTTCGTTCTGCAGAGCCACTGCAACGACATCAACAAGTGGATCATGGAGCAGCTCATCATGGTGGACGCGCTCAAGCGCGCAAGCGCCAAGCGCATCACCGTGATCATGCCTTTCTACGGCTACGCGCGGCAGGACAAGAAGCACCGCGGCCGCGAGCCCATCACCGCGCGCCTGATGGCCGACCTGTTCCGCACCGCCGGCGCCGACCGGCTCATGACGGTGGATCTGCACACCAGCCAGATCCAGGGCTTCTTCGACGGCCCGGTCGACCACCTCTTCGCGCTGCCCGTGCTGGCCGAGTACATCCGCGACAACGTCGACGTGTCCAACGCCACGGTGGTCAGCCCGGACGCTGGCCGGGTGCGCGTGGCCGAGCGCTGGACCGACGTCCTCGGCTCGCCGCTGGCGATCATCCACAAGCGGCGCGACCCCGACGTGCCCAACCAGGCCAAGGTGTTCGAGGTCGTCGGAGAGGTGGCCGGTAGGACCTGCATCGTGGTCGACGACATGATCGACACCGGCGGCACGATCGTCAAGGCGTCCGAGGCGCTCTTCGAGCAGGGCGCGGCCGAGGTTATCGTCACTGCCACCCACGGCGTGCTGAGCGACCCGGCGTCCCAGCGCCTGCAGGAGTCGCAGATCACCGAGGTCGTCGTGACCGACACCTTGCCGATCCCGCCGGGCAAGCAATTCGACAAGCTGACGGTGCTCCCGATCGCGCCCATGATCGCCAAGGCCATCAGCGAGGTCTTCACGGACGGCTCGGTCACAAGCCTGTTCGGGTCGCCCAACGGCTGACCTGCCCGACGGCTGACCCGCCCAACTCCGGGCGTATCCGGCCCGGTTGCTAGAATCTGACCCTGTTCCGGCGAGGGCGGCCCAGCGCCGCCGTGATCGACGAGACGCTCCGTCTCCGTCGTCGCGTCGCCCACTGCAATCACCAGACCGACGATCAAGGAGACATCATGACCCAGGTCAAGCTGACCGCCGAGCCCCGTTCCGACTTCGGCAAGGGCGCATCCCGCCGCCTGCGCGCAGGCGGCCGCGTGCCGGCCGTCATCTATGGCACCGCCGCGGACACCACCCCGCTGTCGCTGGATGCCCACGACTTGATGATGGCGCTGAAGCAGCCCAAGGTCGTGCTCGAGATCGCTCTGGAGGGTGGCACCCACGTGGTGGCTCCCCGCGATGTCCAGCGGCACCCCTACAAGCCGATCATCGAGCACGTCGACCTGGTGATCCTGTCCCGGCGCGAGGTGCGTGAGCGCCTGGTGCTCGGCCAGGCGCTGGCCAAGGCCGAGGCGGTCGCGGTCGAGCTCGAGCTGGACCCGGTGGCGGTGCAGGAGGCCGTGGGCGAGCTGCTGGCCGACGAGGAGAACGACTACGACGCCGACCAGGCGATCGAGGCCGCCGTGGCACAGGTGCAGGAGACCATGAAGGCCCAGGCCGAGGCGGCGGCAGCGGCTGCTGCGGCGGAGGCCGCGGCGGCGGAGGCCGAGGCTGCCGAGGGCGACGGTGCGGAGCCCGAAGCCGGCAGCGAGGGCTGAGCCACGTCCCCGGACGATCGTGGGTCCGCGGATGCTGGCGGACCCTGGCTGGTGGTCGGTCTCGGCAATCCGGGCCGTGAGTATGACGGCACCAGGCACAACATCGGCTTCGAGGTGGTCGATGCGCTGGCCGCTCAGGCACGCGAAGGATTCCGCCGGCACAAGCGCGCGGTGGCCATGGTCGCCGAGGGACGTCTCGACGGCCAGCGCACGATCCTCGCGAAGCCCATGACGTTCATGAACAACTCCGGCTCCGCGGTGGCGGGACTGGCGGGCTTCTATCGGATCCGTCCGGAGCACCTCATCGCTGTGCATGACGACCTCGACCTTCCTCTCGGTGGCCTGCGGGTCAAGACCGGTGGCGGTGACGGCGGGCACAACGGGCTGAAGTCGATCAGGTCCTCGATGGGTACCGGCGACTTCACCCGGGTGCGGGTCGGAATCGGTCGCCCGCCGGGACGCATGGACCCTGCCGCCTATGTGCTCCGCAGGTTCGCAGGCGCTGAGCGCACCGAGGCCGACCTTGCCGTCGGAGAGGCTGCCGATGCCGTCCTGGCGGTGATGGCGGATGGCGTGCCCACCGCTCAGAACCGCTTCAACCGCTGACGCCGACCATTCTGAGCCGGGAGTCCCACATGACTGTGCAACCGTCCGCATGCTCCGCCGACTGCGGCCTGGCGCGTCGGCTCGCCGACCAGGCCGGCGCGCTGCTGCGAAGCTTCCGGGACGGTTTCGCCCCGCCCGGCTCGGGCAACGCGCATGGGGTCCGTGCGCTGCGGGATGCGGCCGACGCTGCGGCGCAGGAGTTCCTGGCGGCGCAGCTCGCCGAGGCCCGTCCCGACGACGCCGTGCTCAGCGAGGAGGCGGCCGACTCGGCCGCCCGTGATGCCGCTGAGCGCGTGTGGATCATCGATCCGCTGGACGGCACCTACGAGTACGGCTCCGGTCGCTCGGACTGGGCGGTCCACGTCGCGCTGTGGGAGCGCACCAAAGGTAGGGCGGATGGCGGGGAGCTGACCGCCGCTGCGATCTCGCTCCCCGACGAGGGCCTGGTGTTCTGCACGGACCTGCCCGCTCCGCTCCCTGCTGCGGCCACTGGCCGCCCGCTGCGGATCGTCGCCTCGCGAAGTCGGCCGCCGGCGGGCCTGGATGCCGTCGCCGATGCCATGGCGTCGACCTGGGCGGAGCTTGGCGGCCCGCCCAGTGCCGAGGTTGTGCAGGTCGGCTCGGCAGGGGCGAAGGTGGCACGACTTCTCGCGGGGCGCGCCGAGGTGTACCTGCACGACAGCGGCTTCTACGAATGGGATGTGGCCGCGCCGCTGGCCGTGGCCCGGGCTGCAGGGCTGCACGCGGGGCATCTCGACGGGTCGCAGGTGATGTTCAACCAGCGTCCGCCATACGTGGCAAACCTGGCTGTCTGCCGCCCTGAGCTGGTCGAAGCGCTCGCACATGCCGTGCGCCACCTGCGCCCAAGGGGGTCGTAGGCTCCACCCGTGCCCCTGACCTCTGTGCTGACGGCGCTGGTGGCCGATCCCGCGGCGCGACACTGGCAGCAAGCCGCCGCCGAGCGCAGCAGGCTCGGCCGGGTCGTCGTCGCACCGTCCGGCGCCGTCTCAGCGCTGGCGGCACTTGCGGCCCATCCCGAGCACGGCGATCGTCCGCTGCTCCTGGTCACAGCCACGGTCCGACAGGCAGAGGACCTCACCGAGGAGCTCGCCGGCTACCTGCCGGCGGACTCCGTGGCGCTGTTCCCAGCGTGGGAGACCCTTCCGCACGAGCGCCTGAGTCCCGGTGCGGACCTGGTGGGTGAGCGTCTTGCGGTGCTGCGGCGCCTGGCCAAACCAGAGCGCCGCGGTGGTCCGCACGGCCGGGTGCAGGTGGTGGTGGCCCCGGTCCGGGCCGTGCTGCAACCGATTGTGGCGGGACTGGGTGACGTCGATCCGGTGGTGGTGCGCAAGGGCGACCAGCTCGCGCTGGAGGACCTCGTCCGGCGGCTGGCCGCCACCGGCTACGAACGCATGGACCTGGTGGAGCGGCGCGGGCAGTTCGCTGTCCGCGGAGGCATCGTGGACGTGTTCGCCCCGACTGCTGCGCACCCGTTGCGGGTGGAGTTCTTCGGCGACGAGGTCGAGGAGCTGCGCTGGTTCTCCGTCGCCGACCAGCGCTCGACCGGGCAGGCCGATGAGTTGTGGGCGCCGGTGTGCCGCGAGTTGCTGCTGACGCCCGAGGTGCGCGAAGCGGCGGCGGCGCAGGCGGTGGCGTACCCCCAGCTGGCCGAGTTGCTCGGTGCGCTGGCAGAGGGCGTTGCCGTGCCCGGCGTCGAGGCAGTCGCCCCGCTGGTGGTGGAGGCGATGACGACGCTGCCGCAGCTGCTGCCGCGGACAGCCGCCGTGGTGCTCGTCGGGCCGGACCGGGTAGCCGATCGGGCAGCCGACCTGGTGGCGACCTCTGCGGAGTTCCTGGCGGCCGGCTGGGACGTCGCCGCGGGCGGCGGCGAGGCGCCTGTCGAGCTGGCCGAGTCTGCCTACAAGTCGGTGCCCGAGCTGCAGCAGATCGCCGCGGACGCCGGGCTCGCCTGGTGGGGGATCGCGGCGTTCGCACCCGACGCGGAGGCCGGCGACGAGGACACGGGCGCCGCGTCGGTGGTGGAGTCGCTGGCCGCGCTGCCGGCGCCGGCCTACCGCGGCGAGCTGGAGCTGGCGGCCAACGACATCGGGACCCGCATCGGCGAGGGCGATCACGTCATCGTGGTCGCGGCTGGCGGCGGGTCCGCCGATCGGTTGTCCGAGCGGTTCGCCGAGCTCGACCTGCCGGCCGGCGATGACTTGGAGATCGTCACCGGTCGCCTGGCCACCGGGTTCGTCGCGGAAGCCGCCGCGCTGGTCGTGCTCGGCGAGGCTGACCTCCTTGGCGCCACGGCGACCCGCGAGGTGCAGCGCATGCCGTCGCGCCGCCGGCGCGCCGTCGACCCGCTGGTGCTCACCCCGGGTGACTACGTCGTCCACGAGCAGCACGGTGTTGGCCGCTACGTCGAGATGATCGAGCGCACGATCGGCGGCGCCACCCGGGAGTACCTCATCATCGAGTACGCCCCGAGCAAGCGTGGCCAGCCCCCCGATCGCCTGTCGGTGCCCACCGACCAGCTGGACCGCGTCACCAGCTACGTCGGCGGCGAGGCCCCGACCCTGAGCAAGATGGGCGGCGCGGACTGGGCCAAGGCCAAGGGCCGCGCCCGCAAGGCGGTGCGGCAGATCGTCGACGGGCTGGTCAAGTTGTACGCGGCGCGGCAGAGCACCCAGGGCCGGGCCTTCGGCCCGGACACGCCCTGGCAACGTGAGTTGGAGGACGCCTTCGGCTACACGGAGACGGCCGACCAGCTCGCGTGCATCGACGAGGTCAAGGCCGACATGGCCAAGCCGATCCCGATGGACCGGGTGATCTGCGGCGACGTGGGCTTCGGCAAGACCGAGATCGCCGTGCGGGCGGCGTTCAAGGCCGTCGCGGACGGGACCCAGGTGGTGGTCCTCGTGCCGACCACACTGCTGGCCCGCCAGCACCTGCAGACGTTCAGCCAGCGCTTTGCGGCGTTCCCCGTCACGGTTCGCGGGCTCAGCCGGTTCACCTCCGACGCCGAGGCGCGCGAGATCCTGGCTGGCCTGGCCGACGGCAGCGTGGACGTGGTGATCGGTACCCACCGGCTGCTGGGGCCCAAGACGCGCATCAAGGACCTCGGGCTGGTGATCGTAGATGAGGAGCAGCGCTTCGGCGTCGACCATAAGGAGCACTTGAAGGCGCTGCGCACAAACGTGGATGTCCTGACGCTCTCGGCCACCCCGATCCCGCGCACGCTGGAGATGGCGGTGACCGGCATCCGCGAGATGTCCACGATCGCCACCCCGCCGGAGGAGCGGCTGCCGGTGCTCACCTTCGTCGGCCCCTACAACGACCGGCAGGTCGCCGCCGCCATCCGCCGCGAGCTGTCCCGCGACGGCCAGGTGTTCTTCTTGCACAACCGGGTGGCGTCGATCAACAAGGCGGCTACCCGGATCGCCGACCTGGTGCCCGAGGCGCGCATCGCCGTGGCCCATGGCCAGATGCACGAGGCACAGCTGGAGCAGGTCATGGTGGACTTCTGGGAGCGGCGCTCGGACGTTCTCGTAAGCACCACGATCGTGGAGTCGGGCCTGGACATCCCCAACGCCAACACGCTCATCGTGGATGGCGCCGAGCGCTTCGGGCTGAGCCAGCTGCACCAGATCCGCGGCCGCGTGGGTCGCGGCCGCGAGCGCGGCTACGCCTACTTCTTCTATGACGGCGACCGGCAGCTGTCCGACACCGCCCACGAGCGGCTGACGACGATCGCCCAGCACTCCGAGCTCGGCGCCGGCATGGCGGTGGCCATGAAGGACCTGGAGATCCGCGGGGCCGGGAATCTGCTGGGCGGCGAGCAGTCAGGCCATATCGCCGATGTGGGCTTCGACCTCTACGTCCGCATGGTGGGTGAGGCTTTGGCCGAGGCCAAAGCCGGGGGCGCCGGCGAGGATGTGCCGGACACCCCGGTCACCCGCATCGAGCTGCCGCTGGACGCACATATCCCGCACAGCTACGTCCCCGACGAGCGGCTGCGCCTGGAGGCCTACCGTCGACTGGCGGAGGCCGGCGACGCCACGGGAGTGGACGAGGTCGAAGCCGAGTTGGTGGACCGCTACGGCCGCATGCCGGAGCAGGTCGTCGCGCTGGCCCAGACCGCTCGGCTGCGCCAGCGGCTGGCCGCGGTCGGGGTTGCCGAGGTGGTGATGACGGGCAACCGCATCCGGGTGGAGGGACTCGCGCTCCCGGACTCACTGCAGTTGCGCCTGGGCCGGCTGTACCCCGGCAGCATGCTCAAGCCGGCGACCCGGACCGTTGCGCTGCCGGCGCCTAAGACGGCTCGCCTGGGTGGGCGCCCGCTCACCGGGATCGCGCTGATCGAGTGGCTGAACGGCTTCGCGGATGCTGTGGGGGCGCCGACAGGAGTCGAGGCCGACTAGAGTTCGCAGTGTTGTGGTTGTCGGGCGGTGGCTCGGCCCGTGTCGTCCCGCAGGAGGGCAAGTGAAGATATCCCGGCGCGTTGGGATCGGTACGACCCTCGCGACAGCTGCCCTGCTGGCGGGCTGCGGCGGGCCGCCCGACGCCGGGTCGGCCATCACCTACGACGGTGGTCGCATCACCGAGGCCACCCTGGCGGCCGACGCCCAGGGCCTCGCCGACCTTGCCGGCGTCCCGGTGTCGCGCAGCATCACCGAGGCGACGCTGAACCGGATGGCGACGTTCGTGCTGGTCGAGCAGGCGGCCGAGCGCGCAGGCGTCCAGGTTTCCCAGGGCGAGGTCGATGCCGCGGTGGCGGCGCAGGCCGAGCAGTTCGGCAGCCGCGAGGCGCTCGAGCAGGCTGCCCTGCGCCAGGGTGTGCCGCCGTCCGCGCTGGAGGACTTCTTCCGCGTCAACCTGATCTACACCGAGCTGGTGAAGGCAAATGCCTCCGACCCGGCCAAGCCGGAGACCGGCGAGGCCATCGCTCAGAGCTTCCTGGGCGAGGTCAGCAACGACATTGCCTTGCGCACGAACCCGAGGTTCGGCACATGGTCGGCCAAGCAGCTTCAGGTTGTGCCCAACGACGACGGCCTCACGCGCGAGCCCACCAACGCGCTCACGCAATCGACCGGGGGGTTGACCCTTCCCGGGCAGGGAAACTAGGCGCCGCGGCGCGCCGCAAGGTGCCGAGGCGCGACGAGCAGAGAGCGGGGCAGTCCGTGACCGATCCGTTGCGGGAGCTGGTCGCGGTGATGGACCGGCTGCGCTCCCCAGGGGGCTGCCCGTGGGACGCCGAGCAGACCCACGCGACCCTCGTGCAGTACCTGGTCGAGGAGTGCTACGAGACGGTTGAGGCCATCGAGGCCGGTGATCCTGCAGCGCTGCGGGAGGAACTCGGGGACCTGCTGCTCCAGGTCGTGTTCCATGCCCGCATCGCCAGCGAGGCCGAGGGGTTCGACATCGACGACGTGGCGCGTGACATCACCGACAAGCTGGTGCGCCGCCATCCGCACGTGTTCGGCGACGCCGAGTACGCCACCGGTGAGGACGTTGAGGCTGCCTGGTTCGCGATGAAGGCCGCCGAGAAGGGGCGGACCTCGGTCACCGCGGGTGTGCCGATGGGTCTGCCGGGCCTGGTGCTCGCTGCTAAGCTGCGCCACCGGGCGGCGAAGGGCAGGGTGACGAGCGCCGGCGGGGCCGCGGTGGAGCCATACTCCGACCGGGCGGCCGCCGTGGCCGATGCGGCGCTGGGCGCCATGGGCGAGGACGAGCAGGCCCTCGGCGACCTGTTGATGGCCCTCATGGCCCGGGCCGACGATCGCGGGCTGGATGCCGAGAGGGCTGCGCGGTCGGCGGCGCGCGCCTATCGCGAGCGTCTGTTGGCGACTGAGGCGCTCGCCGCTGCTTCGCCGCCGCGCTGAGCGACCCATCGACCGCGGGGCTAGGCTTGTCGGGACATGTAGGCAGTGAGAGGGAGGAACCCTGTGGCCATCATCGAAGGTGTCATCGCGCGCGAGATCCTGGACTCCCGCGGCAACCCGACCGTCGAGGTGGAGGTTGTCCTCGACGACGACACGGTGGCCCGCGCGGCGGTTCCCAGCGGCGCCTCCACCGGGGCCTTCGAGGCCGTCGAGCTGCGCGACGGCGGCGAGCGCTTCGGCGGGAAGGGTGTCCTGAACGCCTGCAAGGCGGTTGAGGACGAGATCGCCCCTGCGGTCACCGGTCTGGACGCTGCCGACCAACGTCTGGTCGACCAGACGATGATCGACCTCGACGGCACCCCGAACAAGGCACGACTGGGCGCCAACGCGATCCTGGGCGTGTCCCTGGCCGTGGCGCGGGGCGCTGCCGACAGCGCCGGGCTGCCCCTCTTCCGCTACCTCGGCGGCCCGAACGCCCACGTCCTGCCCGTGCCGATGATGAACATCCTCAACGGCGGCGCCCACGCCGACTCCAACGTAGACATCCAGGAGTTCATGATCGCGCCCATCGGCGCAAGCACATATGCCGAGTCCCTGCGCTGGGGCGCGGAGGTGTACCACTCCCTCAAGAGCGTGCTCAAGGGCCAGGGCCTGGCAACCGGCCTGGGCGACGAGGGTGGCTTCGCCCCCAGCCTGCCGACCAACCGCGAGGCGCTCGACCTGATCATTCGCGCCATCGGCGACGTGGGCCTGACCGCCGGCCGTGATGTGGCGCTGGCGCTGGACGTCGCATCCACGGAGTTCTTCGCCGACGGCTCCTACACCTTCGAGGGCGCCCAGCGCTCCAGCGAGTGGATGACCGGCTACTACGAGGGTCTGATCGACGAGTACCCGCTGGTGAGCATCGAAGACCCGCTCGCCGAGGACGACTGGGCCGGCTGGGAGCGCCTCACCGACGAGATCGGCGCCAAGGTGCAGCTCGTGGGCGACGACCTGTTCGTCACCAACCCCGAGCGCCTGGCCCGCGGCATCGAGTCCGGGGCGGCGAACGCGCTGCTGGTGAAGGTCAACCAGATCGGCAGCCTGACCGAGACGCTGGACGCCGTCGCGCTGGCCCAGACCAACAGCTTCACCTGCATGATGAGCCACCGCTCCGGCGAGACTGAGGACACTTTCATCGCCGATCTCGCCGTGGCGGTCAACTGCGGGCAGCTGAAGACAGGTGCCCCGGCCCGTACGGAGCGGGTGGCGAAGTACAACCAGCTGTTGCGGATCGCGGAGGAACTTGACTCGGCCGGCACATACCCCGGCGCGGCGGCCTTCCGTCGCTTCAGTGTCTGAGCGACCATAGGGCCATGCCCTCCAAGTACCTCACGCCGGCGGTGCGCATGGGCATCCTGGCGCTCCTCGCCATAGCCGTGGCCCTGAGCGTCGCCGCGCCGCTGCGGACGCTGGTGCGCCAGTCGGACGAGAACGCCCAACTCGCCGCGGAGGTGTCCGACCGGGAGGGCCACATCGCCGAACTGGAGTCGGAGCTGGCCAAGTGGAAGGACCCCGCCTTCGTCGAGCAGCAGGTGCGCGATCGCCTGCACTACGCGAAGCCGGGCGAGGTGGGGTACACGGTGCTGGGTGCCCCAGCCGATGCCGACGCGGACCACCTGGGCCAGCTTCCGGCTGACGAGGCCGGCGGCTCTTGGTACGAGCGGCTGTGGCGCAGTGTCGAGCGCTCCCAGGGCTGAGGCCATCGCGACGTCGGATCGCGCAGCGGCGTCAGCCCAGCTCGGGCGGCCGGTGCGCGGTGCCGTCGGGGTCGGCCACCGCTGTGTCTGCGGGCTGCCGGATGTGATCGTGACGCCACCACGTCTGCCGGATGGCACGCCATTCCCCACCACCTTCTATCTGACCTGTCCTCGGGCCAGTGCGGCGCTGTCCACGCTGGAGTCGGAGGGCGTCATGAACCAGATGGCCGCCGATCTGGACGAAGACGAAACCCTGCGTGACGCCTACCTCGAGGCCCATCGCGACTACCTCCGCCGCCGAGCTGCCGTCGCGGTGGAGTTCGGCGTCGGCCCGGTGCCCGAGATCGAAGAGGTGAGCGCCGGCGGGATGCCGGACCGGGTCAAGTGCCTGCACGCCCTAGCCGGACACGCCTTGGCAGCGGGCCCGGGCGTGAACCCCCTGGGGGACCGCGCGCTGGCCCTGGTCGCCGAGCGCGGTCTGTGGGTCTGCGCCACCCCGTGCGTCCACCTAGAGTCGGAGTAGCGATGGCCACGTTCGCCGGGATCGACTGCGGCACGAACTCGATTCGTCTGCTCATCATCGAGCGCACCCCGGCGGCCGGCACGGTGGACGTGCTCCGGACGATGCGCGTGGTCCGGCTGGGCGAGGGCCTGGACCAGTCGGGCGTGATCGCCCCGGCGGCGCTGGAGCGCACCTTCGCCGCCTGCCGCGAGTATGCCGAGCTGATCGACGCGCACCAGGTGGAGCGCGTCCGCTTCATGGCCACCTCCGCGTCGCGCGACGCCGGCAACCGTGACGAGTTCATCGCGGGCGTCGAGCAGATCATGGGGGTGCGGCCGGAGATCATCACCGGGGCCGAGGAGGCGGAGTTGAGTTTCGCCGGCGCTGTTGGCTCGTCGGCGGTGCGCGCAGTCGCGCCGGGCCCGCGGCTGGTGGTCGACATCGGCGGCGGCTCCACCGAGTTCGTGCTGGGCCTCGATGTGCCAAGCGCCGCCCGCAGCGTCGATATCGGCTGCGTCCGGCTGGCCGAGCGGTGGCTGCGCTCTGACCCCCCGGGCGAGGACGAGCTGGCGGACCTGGTCGCGGATGCGGACGCGGCCATCGCCCGGGCCGGCTCCGCCGTGCAGCTGGACTCGGCCGCCAGCCTGATCGGCGTCGCCGGGACCGTGACCACCGTTGCGGCGCTCGCCCTGGGCCTGCCCGAGTACGACCCGAAGGCGCTGCATGGCGCCGTGATCAGCGCCGGGGATGTGCACCGGGTGGCCCTGGAACTGGCGGCCATGACCCTCGCACAGCGGCTGGCGCTGCCGGTGATGCACCCTGGCCGCGCCGACGTGATCGTGTCGGGAGCCATGATCTGGTCGCGCATCGTGCGAGCCGTCGGGGTTCCGCAGGTGGTGGTGAGCGAGCACGACATCCTCGACGGCGTGGCTCAGAGCGCGGCGCAGGTGAGCTGAGTTCCAGGTGCCGACGCTGGCTGGCAGCGCGACCCCCGGGCAGGGCAGGATCGTGCCATGCCCAACTACGCCATCACGGTGGTCAGCCACGACCGCCCCGGACTGATAGCCGACATCACGGGGGTGCTCGCCGAAATCGGCGGCAACGTGGAGGGCTCGTCGATGTCGCTCTTGCAGGGTCACTTCGCCTGGACGCTGGTGGTGGCCGCGCAGATCGAGCCGGACGAGCTGCAGCGGCGGCTCCTCGTGGTCTGTCCCCGGGGAGCCGCGGTCGTGCCGCTGGACGATGTCCCGAGCGAGGCACCCGCACCGCACGATCGCATCATCGTGTCCTTCCACGGCGCCGACCGCATCGGGATCACCGCAGCGGTGACCCGGCTGCTGGCCGACCGCGGCGGCAACATCGTCGAGCTGACCACGCACCTGGCCGGCGGCATGTACCTGGGAACCGCCGAGGTCGACTTCGGAGCCAGGGTCGACATCGATGAGCTCGCCGCCGCGGCGGCCGGGGTGGGTCGCGATCTGGGGGTCGCCGTGTCGGTGCACCGCGAGGAGCCGGAGGTCCTGTGACGGCCTGGCGCATGCCCGAGCTGCCGATCGGGGTCGTGCGGCCCGTGGTGACCGTGCCCGCGGATGTGCTCACGTCGCCCTGTGCGCCGATCGATCCTCGTGACCCGGCCGTCGCGCAGCTGGCCGCAGACCTGCTCGCGACGATGGCGGTGTCGCCCGGCTGTGTCGGTCTGGCGGCGAACCAGATCGGGCAGTCCGCCCGCGTGTTCAGCCTCGATGTGACCGCGCACCCCAAGACTCGTACCCACCATGGCGTCTTCGTGCTGTGCAACCCGGTCCTGGAGCAGGCCACGCGCCGCCAGCGGGGACGCGAGGGCTGCATGTCCGTGCCGGACTGGACCGGCGACGTGCGCCGCGCCACCCGGGTGCGCGTCAGCGGCGAGCTGCCCGTCACCGGGGAGCCGGTGACGATCGAGGCGGACGCCTTCGAGGCCGTGGCCCTGCAGCACGAGATCGACCATCTGGACGGGCTTCTCTTCCTGGACCGCGTGGACGGCGCCCGGGCGGTGCACCCGCGCCAGGTCTACCTGTAGCCCCGCGGCTACCCGAAGCCCCGCGCACCGACGGCGTGCCCGGGGCGGGACTCGAACCCGCACGCCTTTCGGCCGAGGGGTTTAAGCCCTCTGCGTCTGCCGTTTCGCCACCCGGGCGCAGCGACCAGCGTAGGCGGGCCGGGCGCACGACGCGGCGCGCGTCGGGAATCGGCAAGGGGCAGCGTTGGTTACGGTAGTGACATGAGCCGCCCGGCTCAGTCGTCGTCTTCTGTTGAGCCGGGCGCTGTCGAGTACCCACCGACCGGGAGGAACCCAGTGGCAGGCAACCCCATGCTGGCAAAGATGGAGAAGGAAGCCGAGCAGAACCAGCCCGGCTCCGGCTCGCTGTATGCGGGGCCGCCGGCACCGCCCCCGCCGCCGGGGGCCTATGCGCAGGCCACCGGGGCGGCACAGGCGGCTGCAGTGCGCGGCGGCACGGGTGCGCCCCCGGCCTCGGCCGGCGTCCGCCGAATGACCATGGACGACGTCATCGTCAAGACGGGCATCGTCTTCGTCATCCTGGTCGCCGCGGCCGTCGTCGGGTGGAACCTGGGCGGCGCCATGACGCTGGTGGCCTTCGGCTCGGCGCTCGTGGCGTTCGTGCTGGCGCTCGTGATCTCGTTCAAGAAGTCGTCGAGCCCGCTGCTGGTCATCCTGTACTCGGTGTTCGAGGGGCTGTTCCTGGGCGGTATCTCGCGCTGGTACCAGGCCTACGGGGAGTCGCAGGGCAACGGCAACCTGGTGCTGCAAGCCGTGGGCGCCACGCTGGTCGTGTTCGCCGTCATGCTGGTGGTCTACAAGACCGGCCTGGTCAAGGTGACGCAGCGAACCACCAAGATCTTCATGGTCATGCTGTTCTCCTACATGATCATCGGTCTGATCTCACTGGTCGCGGCCCTGTTCGGGGTGGGTGGGGGCTGGGGCTTCTACGGCGTCGGCGGCATCGGCATCATCATCTCGCTGCTGGCCGTGGGGCTGGCGGCGTTCTCGCTGGTGATCGACTTCGACGGCATCGTGCGCATGGCGCAGTACGGCGTCGAGGAGAAGGAGTCCTGGCGCTGCGCATTCGGCCTGATGGTGTCGCTGGTGTGGCTGTACCTGGAGATCCTGCGCCTGCTGGCGATCCTCAACCGCAACTAGTGCCTGCCTGAACGACACAGGTGGGCTCCCGTGTCGACGGTCGCGCAGTAGATTGCCGAAGGTGCCTGTTCAGCCCTTCTGGTCGCTCGGACTGGCTCCGGCGATGGAGTCCTACGACGGGGAAAGCTCTTGGGCTGCGCACCCTCCGTCCGGTCTTCTACGCCAGGATCATGGGCATCGCCTGAAGCCCGGCCGCCTAGGCATCCCTCGGCCTGATGGATGCGGGCTAAAGTAACGCTATGGAGTTCCAGCTGAAGCCCGGCGACACAGTCGGCGGCTTTCGGCTCGCATCCCCCCTGGGCTCAGGCGGGATGGGAAGGGTGTTCCTGGCCTTCGGCCCCGGGGATGAGGCGGTGGCCATCAAGGTCATCAGGGCGGAGCTGTCCGAACAGGAGACGTTCCGCCTCAGGTTCGCCCGCGAGGTCGCGGCGCTGGAGCTCGTGACCGGTCCGTGCACGGCAAACCTCATCGCAGCCGACCTGCAGGCCGAGCCGCAGTGGATCGCCATGGAGTACGTACCCGGCCCCACGCTGCAGTCGTCGCTGGCCGTCAACGGGCCGCTGGAGCCGGAGATGGCCCGGCTGCTCGCCTGGGCGCTGGCAGAGGCGCTCGACGAGATCCACCGGGCCGGCGTGATCCACCGGGACATCAAGCCCTCCAACATCATCCTGGGTGACGAGGGCCCCAAGCTGCTGGACTTCGGTATCGCTCAGACGCTTGATTCCGACAGCTTGACGCAGGCCGATCAGCGACCGGGCTCGCTGGCGTGGATGGCACCCGAGCAACTGTCGGCGGACCCGCCAGGCACCTACACCGACGTGCATGCGTGGGGGGCCGCCGTGTACGCCGCAGTCACGGGGTCGCCGCCGTTCGGCGAGGGACCCCCGGACGCTCTGGCCTGGCGCCTGGCGAACACGGAACCGAATCCCGAGCCGCTGCGGCAACTGGCCCCGGCGCTCGCCGACTCGGTCCTCGCCGCCCTCGCGGCCGATCCTGCTCGCCGCCCCACAGTCCCGGAGCTCATAGCGGCCACCCGTCTGGCCGACGATCCCGACCTCACTGTGATCGGCGGGCAGACCGACATCTCCACGGCGCTGGCCCAACTTTGGCGTCCGCCGGCGCCGGTTCCCGCGTCATCCGCGACGGGGTCCTCGGTGCACTTGCGGCGGGAGCGGCGTCGGCGGCGCACCTTGGCGGTTGCCGGCTCGGTCGTCGGGCTGCTGGCATTGCTCGGCATCGGGGTGGCGATAGCGAACACTGACGCCGAGCCCAAGGCGCAGCCCTCGCCGACGCCCACGGTGTCGCAGGCCCCGCTTGACCCGACGTTCGCCGGCTGCCCGGGCGAGGGTTCATATGTGGGGATGGTGGGGCCGTGGAACGTGTGCCGCTATGTGGCCATCTCTGACGGATTCGCCCAGAACGTGGCCAAGGCCGTGACTGGTCCCGGCTCTTACTCCGAGGTCTACAGCGTCGCCAACGGGAAGAGCTACTACTTCCAGTGCGCATACGTCCAGGGGTCGCAGTCGGCCTTGGAGTGCGGCTTGCCCCCCACCAACATCCTCAACGACGGTCGGGTCGTGCTGGTGCCGCTGGGCGAGGTCCCGCCGGCCGCTGCCGCCACTGCCGCGAGCCCGGCCGCCGCTACTCCGTGAGCCCGAGCGAGCTCGCCAGTGTGGTGAGCTCAGCGCGACGCCGGGCCCCGGTCTTGTCCCTGATCCGCTCCAGGTGCGACCGAACCGTGCTGACGCTGATGATCAATTGGTCGGCGATCTGGGCATCCGTGCGGCCAGCCGCGACGAGGCGCAGGATCTCCTCCTCGCGCTTGGAGAGCCGGGTCCCGGGGGAGTCCTGGGCGGCAAGGTTGGTGGGGTTGACCAGGTCGTCGCCGCCGTCGGTCAGGAGCCGCAGGCGGGAGTGCCCGACCTCGATCACATCACCTGGGTGAACCGCCGCCGACTGCTCCACCCGGATGCCGTTGACGAAGGTGCCGTTGCTGCTGTCCAGGTCGCGCACCCGCCAGCCCAGGTCGGTGCGCTCGAGGGCAGCGTGGTTGCGGGACACCGTCAGATCGCCGGCGAGCTGAAGGTGGTTCGACCCCCCGCGTCCGATGTGGAACGGCGAATCCCCGAGAGGCACGACTTGCCTGGCGCCCCCAACCCCAAACTCCAGCGCATCCACAGCCTCCACCCCCTTCTGGCACCGCCGTCTGGCGACGACACCTCAGTGTGCCGTGGGCGCGCCCTCCACGCAGCCGCACGCGGTACCGGTCACCCCTCCGGCCATTGGATGGCGTTGGTTACTTCTACCGATACCCCGTCCAGCCCCCCGCGCCTAGGTTGTACATGCACGGAGGATTCTGGGCGGCGAGGCCGGTGGGGTGTCGCGCCGCGGAGTCCGGGCCCAGGGCCGGGGGGACTGGTCCACAGGGGGAGGGGCGACGGCCCACCGATCTCGATCGGTGGGCCGCCGTTTTGTCTGCGGCTAGCGGAAGTAGCCGTAGGTGTCGACCGTCAGGTTCGTGGGTCCCGACGCGCCGCTGGTGACCCTGATGCTGCGGTTCTGCAGCTGGTTGGGCGGCTGCGGGTTCTGGTAGAGGCCCAGCCCGACCGTCAGGCCGTTGCCGATCACGTCGTTGGCCCAGGGCCAGTTGATCGAGCTCGTACCCGTCGGCGGTGTACCTGACGGCGCGACCTCGAACCAGCCGCGGCTCGTGGTGTTGATCGCCGTGATGTTGTAGTTCACCGCGGTCGCATCCGAGGGGACCACATTGGGCCGTTCCACCGCACCGGTGGTCAGGTTGCGACCGTCAGCCAGGCTGACGTTGATCGAGCTGCCGCCGTTGAGGGCGCCCGGTTGCGGTTGCGGTGCCCTCGAGTCGTAGGCGCGGGCGGGCACGATCGGGAAGAAGTAGTTCCCGCTGAAGGAACTGGCCTCGTCCGTGAAGTAGCCGGTGATGTCGATGATCGCGTTGGTCGGCAGGGACGATCCGTTGAACACCCGGATCGTGCCGTCGTTGGCGATCTTCGAGAACTGGCCGTTGGCGATGACGTAGCCGGGACCGGCCCAGTTGATGGTCGAGGCGTCGTACGTGACCACATCGCCGGGCGTCACCGCGAAGAAGCCTCGGGCCGGGGTGTCCACCGCCACGATGTTGTAGGCGACCGCCTTGGCGTCGGCCGGCAGCGGCTGGTTGACCTTGACCACGCGCGAGTTCTGGTCACCGGGTTGGATCGGGTCCGGCGTGCCGCCCGGACCGGACGTCCGCGAGTCGAACACGCGCTGCGGGGTCATCGGGTGGAACAGCTGGCCCGGCGTGACCGCCTTGGCGGGGTCGATGAAGTACCCGACCACGTCGAAGGCCATGTCGGTGGCCGTCGCGGCACCGTTCTGCACCTTCGTCTGGCGCTCTGGTCCGGACTTGACGGTCAGGCCGTTGGCCACGACCTGTCCGGCATCCGGCCAGTTGATCGACGACGCCGAGGCAGATGCCTCGCTGGGCGGCATCACGGCGAACCAGCCGCGGCTGCTCGTGTTGATCGCGGTGATGTTGTACGCCACCGCGGTCGCGTCGGCGGGGATCACGTCGTTCTTGACGATCTGGCCGGTCTGGACGTTGATGCCCTTGTCCAGGTCGAAGGTGATCGAGCCGCCGCCGGGCACGGGCGCCACACTCGCACCCGGGCACGCCAGGCGGGTGTCGCACACCCGCGTCGGATCGATCGGCACGTAGACCGTCTGGCCCGCGGACGGACCCACCGGGATCCGCTGCTGCTGGCCGTTGTTCGGGTACGTTCCCCACAGCCCCTTGCTGACGTCATGGCTGGAGTAGGTGAACTTGCCGTAGGGCCACAGGCCGTACTGGGTGCAGTCCGGGTTGGGTGGCCGCTTGTTCATGGCGTAGTCCGTCACCGGTTTCCAGGTGAGCGCACAGCCAGACTCCGCCGCGGTCGTCTTGGCGGGTTCAAGCGACGTGTTGAGGAACAGCAGCCCAAGGGCAGGCTGGGCGTTCTGGTCCGTCGGCGGCGGGAGCGCACCGGATCCCCACGACTTGTAGAAGATCTCCTTCGAGGGATCCGGCAACTTGGTGGGGCTGAACTCGCCGTTGGGGAAGTCGTACCAGGTCATCCCCTGCGACGGTCCCGCGCCTGGCGGGCTGGTCGGGCGCTGCTCGTCAACCTCGTGGCAGTCCGCGTTGATCTCCTTGCCGGCGAAGACGTCGGCGGTGAAGCCGAGCAGCTCGCTGGGGGCGTTGTTGTACGTCACCGCGGCGTCGGTGGCGACCGTCGCCATCGGCTTGAGCACCGTCTGGGGAGTCACATCAGGCAGGCCGCCAGCCGAGAACGTGACCGTGCGGGCCTCCTGATTCACGGCGGTCAGCTTCTGGTTGCCGTTGGGATCGACGGTGTCCTTGCCCTTCTTGAGCAGCGGCATGTTGCTGACGACCACGTTGGCTCCGGCGACGAACTCAGCCGGCAGATCCTTGTCGAAATACAGCACCACCGGGTGGCTGATGTAGCTCTCCTTCACAACCGCGTATGAGACTGCCTGGGCCGCGATCGACCCGGCGGCGCTTGCGGTGGTGAAGGGGAACGTCAGCGGGTTGAGGTGATCCGGGGCCTGCTGGTTGGAGACCGGCGAGGCGGCGCCCGGTCCGGTGATGTAGGACTCAACCTGGAACATGCCGGCCCGCGGCGCCTTGTCCGGGCTGCGGTCCAGCTGGTACGTGCCAACACCGCCCTTGCCGGTGCCGAGCGCGGTGATTGTCGCGGACTGCACCGACTGTTCAAACGCCGTTCCCACGACCCACTGCACCTCGGTGTTGACAGCGAGCGGGCCGGGGTTCCTGGGCTGGAACACGAGGGTAGTCCCGGTGGGGGTGATCGCCTGGTTGAAGGTCACGACCTGGGTGTTGTAGTCGATCGATGCCACCTTGATGTCGGCCGGGGCGGGCGTCTGAGTGTTGGCGTCGGGGCCGTAGCTCACGAGCGTGTCGCCGACGTTGACCTTGCCTAGGTTCTGGAAGGCCTGCGTGCTGCTCGCCGGTGATACCGCCTTGATGATCTTTGTGTACGGCGCCCCAGTGCCACCTGTGAGGGAGTCGACAATCAGGGTGCTGCCCGTGAAGGAGCCCTTGAAGGACACGGCCGGCGGCGTGTTCAGACCGGTCATGGTCGGCGACCAGGAAGCCCGGAAAGGTACGACCGGCTTGCCGGAGGCGTCATCCATGAGGCAGAAGGCCTGCTGCATCGCCGCGTTGATCTGCGAGACCACGATGTTGTCGGCGGTGCCGGACAGCAGCAGGAACGGCAGGTCGCGCGGGAAGGAGTTCTGGTCGGGCTTGTTCGGGTCATACGTGGGGATCGGCGTCTGCTGGCCGAAGAGCGGCGCCCACGCGGCGTACGACGGGGTGTACTTGGGGTCCGCCGGGTCCTGCAGGAAGTTGATGCCCTTGGGAACGAAGCGGGTGGAGTCCGCGAACGCCTGCGTGGTGCACAGGGTCGTGTAGTAGGGCAGCTCGGCCATGCCGGTCTCGGTCAGCACGTTGTGCGACAGGCCGAAGGCGGTCAACTCCGGGCTGATCGACACATAGGTCTGGATCAACTCCGGGCCGAGCACCCAGCCGGCGTAGCCCTCCCACTGGTTGCTGACGATCTGCACCAGGTCCGTGGCCGGCGCGGCAGCCACCACGCCCTTGAGGTTGAGTCCGAGCCGCTTGGCCCAGTCGCGCTGGCTCTCGACGCCGGTCCACATGGCGGCGTGGCCGCCCTGGCTGTGGCCCATGGCCACGAAGTCGGTGCCGGTCCAGGTCTCGTCGCCGGCGCCCACACCGTTCCAGCCGGGCACCTTGCCGGCGGTGGCCTGCAGGGCCTTGATGGCGTAGAAGTTGTCACGGGCCTCCTGCTGGCCGATCGCGTAGGACTTCTTGAACTGGGTGGGGCCGTTCACCCCGATGCCCATGTAGTCCGGCATCACGATGATGTTGCCCGCGGCCAGGGTCTGCTCCATGAAGAAGCTCATGTCACCGGCGTTGATCTGGGCGCCGCCGTTGGACTGCCCGCCGATCACCGGCATGTCGATCAGGGCGAAGCCACGCGTGACCGAGCACTGGTCGGCCTGGCCGATCGTCGGGTGGTCCCAGGCCACGACCTTGGAGGAGGCGGTGGCGTTCTTGGGCACGATCACCAGCGCGCTGGCGGCCTCCAGGATCTCCTGGTCGCGGCCCAGCGAGCGCTGGTCGGTGAACGGCGGCGGGTTGGGGATGAACCGCTGGTCGGAGTAGAGGATGCGGTACTGGTCCGCCTGCTTGTCGCTCGGCAGGGTGTTGCCGTTGCCGTCGGTGCTGCCTACGACGCAGGGATCCGAGGTGACCTGGCGGTAGAAGCAGGGCGGAGCGCCTGCGCCGGCGACCTGCGGCACCACCAGCGGCTCGGCGGGCTTCAGCGGGTTGTTGGCGGCGATGCCGGGGTACTGCAGCGGCTGGTCCTCGATCGTCGCTCCGGCCGGGTCCAGCTTCTGCGCCTTGATGAGCACGCCGGGCTGCGTTGGCATCGCGTTGCCCGCGGCGTTGGGGTCGTTGCTGTAGGCGGGCGGGTTGTAGAGGCTGTTGGAGCCGATGACGACGTCGTAGGCGCCGGATGTTGCGGGGGTGGAGGCCTTGCCCAGGACAACGGCGCGGAAGGTGACGCCGGTCTGCGCCGCCGTGGGCGCCACCAGGGTGGCGTTGGCGTTCCCGGACGCGTCGGTGGTGGCGGCGGGGGTGATGTAGGTCGGCGTCGGGATGTCACGTCCCGGGGTGAAGGTCGCGGGGCCGCCGAGCGGCAGGCCGGCGTCGGTCCAGGTGCCGCCGTCGGGTAGGTACTGGAAGCCCACCTTCAGGCCCGCGGCAGGGCTGGCGCCGCTGTCCACGTGGATCGCGATCGGGTAGTGGGCGTTGGACTGCAGCACCGGGTCAGCCGGCCAGGAGGCGACCGTGACGACCACGTCGGAGCCGTTCTGAGGCTGCGGCGCAGCCTCGGCGACGAGCCCCGGCGTCGAGCGCTGCGACTGTGCCGGGGACGTAGCAGCCCCGGTGGCCCCGGGCGTGGTCAGCAGCGAGCTGATCTGCTCGGAGAGTCCCGCAGGCTGAGCGGCCTGGGACGGCGGCGCCAGCGCCAGTGAGAAGGCCGTCAGCGATAGGGCCGACAACGCAACAGACACCACTCGACGCATGACACGCCACCTTCCATCGGGAACGCCAGCAGTCTTCCCGACACGCGGGACGTGAGTCCACTCGAAGATGACGCCGATCTGGTAAAGCTCAGAGGCCGGGCATCACTGCCCTGCGGGACAGCTCCGCACCCAGGAAGTCGGCCACGAGGTCCTGCAGGGCTCGGTCGCGCTCATCGGCGAAGAGGCACATGTGAGTCCCGCGGGGGACGACCACAAGCCGGGCGCCCGTGATCTGCTGGGCGGCGAACTGGGAGTCGGCGAGCTCCACGGCGATGTCGGCGTCGCCGTGGATCAGCAGGGTCGGCGTGGTGATGGCAGCTAGCGGAAGGTCGCCCAGCTCGGCGAAGACGCGCTGGTCGTTGGCGGTGCCCGCGCTCCGGCTGCCCGCGGCCGCGAGAGCCGCCACCAGGTCCAGCGTGAAATCACGTCGCCGAGGGTCGGCCTCGACGGCTGCAAGAAGCTCGTGGCGCTCAGCGTTGGTCAGGTTGCCCTGGGCGGCAAGGCCGATGTCGATGATGGTCGACGGCAGCCAGCGCAGTGTCTGGCGAATGGTGAAGCGACCGGCCGCGGTGTCGAAGAGGAGGCGGTCCATCACGCCGGGCTGCCAGTCGTCGGGTCGGCTGACCGCCGCCACCAGCGCCAGGGCGGCCACTCGAGCCGGGTGGAGCGCCGCCAGCGAGTAGGCCATGGGCCCCGCTCCGGACCAGCCGAGCACTCCCGCCCGCTCGACGCCGAGCTCATCGAGCACCGCGGCCGCCAGATCGGCCTGCCCCTCCGGGTCGCGGTTGCCCGGCCGCAGCGGAGTGCCCAGGTAGCCGGGCCGGGAGATGGCGATCACCCGGAACCCGCGGATGCGCAGGAAGCGCCCCATGAGCTCGGCGACGTCGATTCCGCCCGGCGAGCCATGCAGGACGAGGACGGGCGGGCCGTCCCCGCGGTCGGAGACCTCCACCTGCCCGGCATCTGTGGACAGCAGCGTCGCGTCCATGGTCCGAGCCTACTCGCGACTTGCCGCGCGATCCGACGGCTCCGGGACCCCTCTACGATGAACCACGTGGTCGGGCTGGGAACGATCGTCAACGTCGTGGCAATCCTGGTCGGCTCGGCGATCGGCGTCGCCTTCGGGCATCGGCTGTCGGAGCGTACGCGGCAGCTGGTCACTGATGGCCTGGGGCTGGTGGTGCTGCTCGTCGCGGGGCTGTCGTGCGTGGCCGTCGCCGACCCGGCGCTGGTCGCCGTCGTGGGTTCCGGCGCGCTGCTGGTCGTGCTCGCGGCGGTGCTCCTCGGGGGGCTGGTCGGCTCCGCGCTGCGCATCGAGCAGCGGCTGGAGTCCCTGGGTGAGCGGCTGCAGCGTGCGACGGCCAAGCGTCGTGGCGGCGAGTCCCGCCCATCGGGCGTCGAGTCCGCCGACCAAGCCGCCGCGGAGCACGCCCGCGGGGTCCGGTTCGTGGAGGGTTTCGTCACCGCGTCGTTGGTGTACTGCATCGGGCCGCTCGGCATCCTGGGGGCGCTGTCCGACGGCTTGGGCGACGGGATCGACCAGCTGGCGCTCAAGGCCGTGCTGGACGGGTTCGCGTCCATCGCCTTCGCAGCGTCGCTCGGTTGGGGGGTGGCGGCCTCGGCGCTGGCTGTGGGGGTCTACCAGGGCCTTTGGACGGTGCTGGGGTGGTCGCTGGGTGGGGTGCTCGGCGATGCTGAGATCGCCGCGATGACCGCTACCGGCGGCCTGTTGCTGGTCGGCGTCTCGCTGCGGCTGCTCCGCATCCGCGAGATCGCCGTCGGCGACTTGTTGCCGGCGCTCGTGGTCGCGCCGGCCATCGTCTGGGTCGTCGGGACCTTCTAGCCGCGGCTGCGCTGGCCGCCGGCGCCGACCAAGTCCTTGCGCAGGTGCAGGTAGCCGTGTGCGAACTCGGCGCCGCGATCGGCGAAGTAGCCCGGGATTCCCATCCACGCGATCTCGGTCCGCCGCGCGCCCCGGGCCCGCAGGTCGGCCAGAGCGCCGCTGATGGTTGCCGCCGCGACGCCGCGCCCGCCGTCGCCGGAGCGGGTGCCGACGGGGCCCAGCCACCCCTCCCGGACTGCGGAGTGGGCAGCGAATCCCACTGCCCGCGGTCCGGCGCCGTCGCCGGGGACGAAGGCCCCCGTCACGGTGCCCAGGGCGATTGCGCGATCCAGCACCGGCAGCCAGTGGGGCCATTCGTCGCTGACGAGCTCCCGCAGGGCCGCGCCGTGGCGGCGGTCCGCCGACGATGTCGAGCGGACCGTCACGCCCGGCGGAGGAGCCGCGCGGAATCGGTCGGTCGGCATGCGCATGGTGATCTCCGCGCCCACGGCGCGGTAGCCGCACTGCTGGGCGAGGGCCTGAGCTCCCACGTTGCTCACATCCACCCCCGGCCACAGGTACTCGGGGAACTCGCCGCCCAGCTGGGCCGTCGGCACCCCCTGCGAGCTGAGCCACTCCTCGGCGGCGGCCAGCAGCTCAGTCCCGCGGCGGGCCCGCCGGTGGTCCGGGGCGACGAGCAGCAGCCGCACGAACCCAGCCTTCCCGTCGGGGCCCGGCCGGGTGAGGACCGCGACGGCGGCCTCGCCGTCGGCCGAGCCGATCACCTGGCCGGCGTCGTCGGCGAGGACCCGGCGCAGGTCATCGGCCGTGATGTGCTCGGCGGGCAGGCAGGCGGCCCACAGCCTGGTCAGGTCGGGCAAGCAGGCCGGACCCCAACGTCCCAGTCGCCGACTCCGATCCACGGGTGCAGGTTAGCGTCGCGACCAGCGACAGGGCCCTCCACGTCGGAATGACTCGGAATGACATCGCCGCCGGGGCTCACCTAGGGTGGCGGCCATGTCACTGATCGGAGCCCCCATCTGGGCTGACCTGGCCGCTTCCGACATGAACGCGGAGCGTTCCTTCTACGCCGGGCTGCTGGGCTGGGAGTACGGCGAGTCCCACCCCGACGCGGGTGGCTGGATCATGGCGACGGCGGAGGGCAAGCCCGCCGCCGGCATGGCGCCGCGGCCCGCGCAGATGCCCGTGTCCAGCTGGACCGTCTACTTCGGCTGCACCGACATCGACGCGGCCGTCGCACGGGCGACGCAGCTGGGGGCGACGGTCTACATGCCGCCCATGTCCGTCGACGTCGGCGGCGTCCACATGTGCTCGATCGCTGTCTTGGCCGACCCCGGCGGGGCGGTGTTCGGGCTGTCCGAGCCGGGCGAGCACAAGGGATTCGGGCTCACCTCCGGCCGGGGCTCGGTCGCCTGGTACGAGTTGCTCAGCCGCGACCTGGATGCCGCCACGGACTTCTACCGCGAACTGCTCGGGGCCAAGGTCACCAAGGCCGATGTCCCGATGGACTACCGCCTCGTGGGGGTGGCCGAAGGTGCCGACTTCGCCGGTCTGATGGCTATGCCGGACGAGGTGCCGGCGGAGGCGCCCAGCTACTGGTCGATCTACTTCGAAGTCGACGATGCCGCCGCGGCGGTGGACTTCGCCTCCGAGAGCGGCGCCACCGTCATCTTCGGGCCGCAGACTATGCCGGACATCGGCACGATCGCCAACGTCCTCGACCCGGAGCACGCGGCCGTCAGCGTGTTGGAGCCGCCGCGCGGGGAGTAGCCGCCGCACTCTCGCCCAACTCGGCCCGCGTCGGCGGCTCGGCCCCCGCGCGCTGGCAGGCCAGATGCGCCGCCACGGCGCCCACCCGCACGGCCGGCATCACATCGTCGAGGCCGAGCTGATCGCCTTTGCGCCAGCCGGACTCCATCAGCGACCACAACACGGTCGCGCCGAAGATGTCGCCGGCGCCGACGGTGTCCACGATGTCGCCAGTCGGTGGCGTCACCTGGCCGTTCCCGTCCCGGGTGAACACGTCGATGGGCCCGGGGCCGGCGCTGTGCAGGATGACGCCGCCGCGCGCCACGACACCGTCGCGCACCTGCTCGAAGCCGCCCTCCGGGAAGAGGAAGGCCACGTCGTCGTCGCTGACCTTGATCAGATCGGCCTTGGCGATGAGGCGCAGGGCCCGGTCGCGGAAGGGCTCATAGTTGGTCACCACCGCCGGCCGGCAGTTGGGGTCCAGCATGATGAGCGTCCGGTTGGAGTACTCATCCACCAGCGCCTCGAGCACGGACGCCGTCGGCTCCACCAGAATGCCGAGAGTGCCGACGTGCAGGGCGTCGAAGGATGCGGGCAGCCCGGACCAGGCCTCTCGTGCTGACAGCATCGGCAGCGACGTGCCCTCGATGTAGAACCGGTACTCCGCGGTGCCGCCCTCGGACAGCTGCGCCACTGCCAGGGTGCTGGGGGCGTGCGTGGGCCGCTGGCACCCCAGCTCGACGCCGGCGGCGGCAAGCTCGTGGCGCAGCAGCTGGCCGAAGCGGTCGTCCGCCAGCACGCCCAGGAAGGTGCAGTCGGCCCCTAGCCGGCCGAGGGTTCGGGCGGCGTTGTAGGGCCCGCCGCCCGGGACCGCTCGGATGGTGCCGTCGGGGCTGATGATGACGTCGATCAGGGCCTCGCCCGCCACGACGATCACGACTGCTCCCCGGAGCCCTCGCCGCCGTCCGCGCTCTCCCCGAGCATCGCCGCCACGTCGCCGGGCATGGCGCCGGTCATGATGGCGACGGCCTCGCTCATCGTGTGCGTCTTGGGCGAGATGACGGCCTCCCGCTTGCCCAGCCGCTGCACGTGGATGCGGTCGGCGACCTCGAACACGTGCGGCATGTTGTGGCTGATGAGGATGATCGACATGCCCTGGTCGCGCAGGTCCTTGATCACCCGCAGCACCTGGGCGCTCTCGCGGACGCCGAGTGCGGCCGTCGGCTCGTCCAGGATGATCACCTTGGAGCCGAAAGCCGCGGCGCGAGCCACGGCGACCGCCTGGCGCTGGCCGCCCGAAAGCGTCTCGACCGGCTGGCCAACGTTCTGCAGCGTGGAGATGCCCAGGGACTTGACGTTCTTCTCGGCCTCTTGGCGCATCCGCTTGCCGTCCAGCAGCCGGAACACCTTGCCCAGGACACCGGGCTTCCGGAGCTCGCGGCCCAAATACATGTTGGTGGCGATGTCGAGCGCGGGGGAGACGGCCAGGGTCTGGTAGACGGTCTCGACCCCGGCGTCCTGCGCGTCCTGGGGTCGCTTGAAGTCGACCCGCTGGCCGTCCAGCTCGATGGTGCCCTCGTCCGGGATGTTCGCCCCGGACAGGCACTTGATGAGGCTGGACTTGCCGGCCCCGTTGTCGCCGATCACCGCCAGCACCTCGCCCTGGTACAGGTCCAGGTCGCAGGCGTCGAGCGCCACCACGCGACCGAACACCTGGACCAGGCCGCGGGCCTTGAAGATGACCTTCCGGTCCTCGATCGTCTCGGGCAGCGAGACCGCTTCCGTCGCACTCATGTCAGACACGCACCTTCCGGATCCACTGGTCGACCGCCACCGCGAGGATGACGAGGATGCCGACCACGAGGGTTTGGTAGAGGACGTCGTACCCGGCGAGCGAGAGCCCGTTGCGGAAGACGCCGACGATGAGGGCGCCCAGGAGGGTGCCGTACACCGTTCCCCGGCCGCCGAACAGGCTCGTGCCACCGATCACGACAGCGGTGATCGAGTCGAGGTTGGCATCGGCGCCGGCGTTCGGGCTGGCCGCGTCGATCCGGCCGATGAGGATCCAGGCCGTGATGGCGAACACCAGCCCGGCTGCGATGTACACGCTGAGCAGCACCCGGTTGACGCTGATACCCGCCAGGCGGGCGGCCTCCTTGTCGTCGCCCACGGCGTACACGTGACGGCCCCAGGCGGTGCGCGCAAGGATGAAGCCGAAGAAGACGTACAGGACGAGCATGATCAGCACGCCCCAGGTGATGACGAAGCCGCCGATCTTGATGGGCTCGCCGGTCCAGGTGAGCAGACCGGGCATGGCCGAGCCGCGGATCGTCGTGCCGCCCGAGTAGAGCAGCGCCAGGGCGGTGAAGATGCTCAGCGTGCCCAGGGTCGCGATGAACGGCGGGAGCTTGACCTTCGTCACGAGGAACCCGTTGAGGAACCCGGCGAGGGCGCCGGTGGCGAAGCCGATGAGCAGGGCGAGGAAGCCCGGCAGGCCGGCGGCGGTGGCCAGCTTCGCCATGACCAGCGAGCTCAGCACCATGATCGCGCCGACGGACAGGTCGATGCCGGCGGTCAGGATGATGATGGTCTGGCCGATGGCGAGCGTTCCCACCACCGCCACCTGCTGGGTGATGAGGGAGAGGTTGGACGGGCTGATGAAGCGGGAGTTCATCAGGGTGAACGCGATGATTGCCACAACGAGGACGATGGCCGGCCCGAGTGCAGGGTACTTGTGCAGCATGTGCTGCATCCGCTGGATCGGGGTGGTCCGGTCGAGGAACTGTTCGGCGGCGTCCACGGGGGCGGTCTGAGTTGCACTCATGAGCTGACTCCTGGTGGTGGGCGGCGATGGGGGGCGGTTGGGCTTGGGACGCGCGAGGGCGGGCAGGGCGGCTACCCGCCCCCGCGCGAGTCGGCGGGCGTTGGGTCAGGCGCGGCTCAGGAGGTCGAGCCCCAGCACTTCTCCAGGCCCTGCGCCGAGGTGATGCTCTCCACCCCGCTCACGGGCTTGTCGGTGACAAGGGCGACGCCGGTGTTGAAGAACTGCAGACCCTCGGTGACCGTGGGCTTCTCGCCCGTCTGGTTGTACTTCTGGATGGCGGCCATCGCCTCGCTGGCCATCTTGCCGGGGTACTGCTGCGAGGTGGCGCCGATGACGCCCTTCTGGACGTTCTGGACCCCGGCGCAGCCGCCGTCGACGGACACGATGGTCACGCCGTTCTCCTTGCCGGCGGCCTGCAGGGCGGCGTACGCACCGGCGGCGGCGGGCTCGTTGATCGTGTAGACCACGTTGATGTTGGGGTTCTTGGACAGGCAGGTCTCCATGGCCGTCCGGCCGCCGTCCTCGGCGCCCTTCGTGGCCTCGTGGCAGGCGATGGTGTACGTGCCGCCGGAGTAGTTGCCCGTGGCGGCTTCCTTGCCGTTGTTGTTGGGGTCGGGGACGGTGATGCCCATGCCGGTGAGGAAGCCGGTGTCGCGAGCGACGTCGACGGAGACCACCTTGTCGTTGAACAGGTCGAGCATGGCGATCGTGGCGGGCTTGCCGGCGAGCGTGCCGGCGGTCCACTGGCCGATGAGCTTGCCGGCCAGGAAGTTGTCGGTGGCGAAGGTGATGTCCACGACGTTGGCCGGGTCCGGCACGGTGTCGAGCGCGATGACGTAGATGCCAGCCGCCCGGGCCTTCTCGATCGCCGAGTTCACGCCGGGGCCGTTCGGGGTGATGATGATGCCCTTGTCGCCCGCCGAGATCGCGTTCTCGATGGCCTGCACCTGGGTCTGCTCGTCGCCGTCCTCCTTGCCGGCGGCGACGGTGAGGTTGATGTTGTCGGCGGCGGCGGCCTCCTGGGCGGACTGCTGCATGGACACGAAGAACGGGTTGTCGGCGGTCTTGGTGATCAGGGCCACGCCGATCTGGCCGCTGCTGGAGCCGTTGGCGCTGCCCGAGGCCGACGAGCCCGACGACGACGACCCGGAGCTGCAGGCACCCAGGCCCACGATCAGGGTCGCGCCGACCGCTGCTGCGGCAGCGCCGTTGATCCAGTTACGAGTAGCCACGGTGGTACCTCCTGTGTGATTGCGGTCAAGACTCGCTGCCTTGACAACGTTGTCTCAGTAGTAGATCAGAGTATTGCAAGGATTGCAACCATAAATCCACGCTTAGTTTCGACTCGGTGTTCTGCTAGCGTCACTTGCTATGACAACGAAAGACTCGCGTCTGCGGCCGACCATGAACGACGTGGCGAAGCTGGCCGGCGTCAGTCTCAAGACCGTGTCGCGGGTGGTCAACGGCGAGCCGGGCGTGTCGACCGAGCTCATCGAGCGGGTAGAGACAGCGGCCGCACAGCTGGACTACCGCCCCAACTTCACCGCCAGCAACCTGCGCCGGTCGCAGGGCACCACGCGAACCGTGGGGCTGCTGCTGGAGAACGTCGCCAACCCCTTCTCGGCCGCTCTGCTGCGGGCGATCGAGGACTATGCCAGGACCAGGGGCAGCGCCGTGCTCTCCGCCAGCGTGGGCGAGGACGCCTCGCGCGAGGTCTCGCTGGCCCAGGCCTTCCTCGCCAGGCAGGTCGACGGCCTGATCATCGCGCCCTCGGCCGACAGCCAGGCCTACCTGGCGCGCGAGGTGGCGCGCGGGACCGCGATGGTGTTCGTCGATCGGCCGCCGGTCAACCTGGATGCGGACACGGTTTCGTCGGAGAACCTGGAGGGCAGCCGGGCCGCGGTGCGCCACCTGCTCGGCCGCGGCCACCGCCGGATCGCCTTCCTCAGCGACTACCTGCGGATCTCCACCGCCGCCGAACGCCTGCTGGGCTACCGCGAGGCGCTGGCCGAGGCGGGCGTGGTCGTTGATCCCGCCTTGGTGGTGGGGGACCTGCACGACGCGCCTGCCGCGGAGGCGGCTGCTCGTCGCCTGCTGCTCGCCCAGGATCCGCCGACGGCGCTCTTCACCGCCCAGAACCTCGTCACCATGGGAGCTGTGCGCGCCCTGCGGGCACTGGACCTGCACCATCGCGTTGCGCTCTTCGGATTCGACGACTTCGCCCTGGCGGACATGTTGGACCCGCCGGTGGCGGTGGTGGAGCAGGACATCTACGCGCTGGGGCGCACCGCCGCGCGGATGCTGTTCGACCGCATCGACGGCTCCCGCACCGGGAGGGGCGAACACGTGCGCATCCCGACCAGGCTCGTGCCGCGCGCCTCGGGCCAGATCAGGGAGTAGCGGCTCCGAACCGCGCGGCCTGGTCATCGGCGACCTCGTCGTAGCTCTCCAGGAACTGCGAGGTGTAGAGGGTGTAGTAGAAGCCGCCGGCAGCGATGAGCTGCTCGTGGGTGCCCTGCTCGATGATGCGACCCTGGTCCAGCACCAGGATCAGGTCCGCGTCACGGATGGTGGACAGCCGGTGGGCGATGACGAAGGCGGTCCGCCCGGCGCGCAGGTCCGCCATCGCACGCTGGATCAGCACCTCTGTGCGGGTGTCCACCGAGCTCGTCGCCTCGTCGAGGATGAGCACCGACGGGTCCGCCAGGAAGGCCCGGGCGATGGTCAGCAGCTGCTGCTCACCGGCCGACACGCTGGCGGCGTCGGTGCCCAGGATCGTGTCGTAGCCGTCGGGCAGGGTGCGCACCAGCCGGTCCACGTGGGCGGCCTGGGCAGCGGCCACCACCTGCTCGCGGGTGGCGCCGCCCTCGGCCCCATAGGCGATGTTGTCGTGGATGCTGCCGCGGAACAGCCACGTGTCCTGGAGCACCATGCCGAAGCTGCGCCGCAGGTCGTCCCGGGTGACGTCGCGGATGTCGATGCCGTCGAAGGTGATGCGACCGCCGTCGAGCTCGTAGAAGCGCATGAGCAAGTTCACCAGCGTCGTCTTGCCGGCCCCGGTGGGACCGACGATGGCCACCGTCTGGCCCGGCTGCGCCGTCAGGCTCAAGTGCTCGATCAGGGGCTTGTCCGGCGTGTAGCTGAAGGAGACGTCGTCGAACACGACGTGGCCGCGGCGCCGGACAAGCCGCTCGGGTCGTGGCGTGTCAGGCTCCTGCTCCGGCTCGTCGAGCAGCTCGAAGACGCGCTCGGCGGAGGCCAGCCCGGACTGCAGCAGGTTCACGATCGAGGCGATCTGGGTGATCGGCATCGTGAACTGGCGCGAGTACTGGATGAATGCCTGGACGTCGCCCAGGCTCATGCTGCCGCTGGCCACCCGCAGGCCGCCGATGACGGCGATCGCGACGTAGTTGAGGTTGGCCACGATCTGCATCGCGGGCTGGATGATGCCGGAGATGAACTGGGCTTTGAACGACGTCTGGTACATCTGCTCGTTGGCCTCGTCGAAGTCCGCCTGCGCCTGCTCGGAGTGCCCGAAGACCTTGACCAGCTCGTGCCCGGAGTACATCTCCTCGACGTGGCCGTTGAGCTTCCCGGTCCACGACCACTGGCCGACGAACTGCTTCTGGGAGCGCTTGGCGATGAACATCGTGATGAAGAACGACAGCGGCACCGTCAGCAGCGAGATCACCGCCAACAGGGGGCTGATCCACAGCATCATCGCCAGCACCCCCAGCACGGTCAGGACGGAGGTGATGAGCTGCGTGAGCGTCTGCTGCAGCGTCGTGGAGATGTTGTCGATGTCGTTGGTGACGCGGCTGAGCAGGTCGCCCCTGGCATGGGCGTCGAAGTACTTCAGCGGCAGCCGGCCGAGCTTGGTGTCGACGTCCTCCCGCAGCCGGTACATGACGCGCTGGGTGACGCCGGCCATCAGGTAGTTCTGCGCCCACGAGAAGAGCGAGCTCAGCACGTAGACGGCTGCCACCACCGCGATGACGCGGCCCAGGGCGGCGAAGTCGACCCCCTGGCCCGGGTTCAGCGTCATCGCCGACAGCATGTCGGCCTGCGTCGTGTTGCCCTGCGCCCGCAGCAACTCGACGGCCTGCTGCTGGGTGACCCCAGGCGGGATCTGCTCGGACACCACCCCGGCGAAGATGATGTTGGTGGCGTCGCCCAGCAGCTTGGGGCCGATCACGGCGAAGAACACGCTGACCACCCCCAGCACGAGCACCAGCGCGATCACCAGGCGCTCCGGGCGCAGCCGGGCGCCCATGCGCCGCAGGGTGCCCCGGAAGTCGCGCGCCTTCTCCGGCGGCAGGCCCATCCCGAGGCCCGATCCAGGCCCGAACATGCCCTGGGGGCGGCGCGGGTTGGCCGGCGCCCGGTCGCTGCTCATGCCGCCTCCTCGGCGGTCAGCTGGGACTCGACGATCTCGCGGTAGGTCTCGCAGTCGGCCAGCAGCTCCGCGTGGGTGCCGCGCCCGACGATGCGCCCGTCGTCCAGGACGATGATCTGGTCGGCGTGCATGATCGTGCTGACCCGCTGGGCCACCACGATCACGGTGGTGTCCGCCGCGCTCGTGCGCAGCGCGCGGCGCAGCCGGGCGTCGGTGGCGTAGTCCAGGGCCGAGAACGAGTCGTCCAGGATGAGGACCTCGGCCTGGCGGACAAGGGCCCTGGCGATCGCCAGGCGCTGGCGCTGGCCGCCGGAGACGTTGGCGCCGCCCTGATCGATGGGGGAGTCCAGGCCCTCGGGCAGCTCGCGGACGAAGTCCTCGACCTGCGCGGTGCGCAGCGCCTGCCACACCTCGGCGTCGCTGGCGTCGGGTCGGCCGAACCGGACGTTGCTGGCCACCGTCCCGCTGAACAGGAACGCCTTCTGCGGAACGATCGCCATCGACGCCCAGACATCGGCCTGGCGAAGGTCGCGGACGTCCACGCCGTCGAGGCACACCCGGCCCTCAGAGGCGTCGTAGAGCCGCGGGATGAGGTTGACCAGCGTGGTCTTCCCGGCCCCGGTGCCGCCCACGATCGCGGTGGTCTGGCCCGGCGGGGCGGTGAAGCTGACGTCCTCGAGCACCGGGTCCTCGGCGCCGGGGTACCGGAAGGTGACGTGGTCGAAGCTGACCACTCCGCGACCTGGCCCCTCCGGCTGCGGCACCGCGGGATCGGTGATCGCCGGCTCGGTGGCCAGCACCGCATCGATGCGCTCGGAGGAGGCCGCCGCGCGTGGCACCATCACGAACAGCATCACGGCCATCATCACCGAGAACAGGATCTGGATCAGGTACTGCAGGAAGGCCGTGAGGTCGCCGATCTGCATTGAGCCGTCATCCACCAGGTGGCCGCCGAACCAGATGACGGCCACCGACGAGCCGTTCATGATGAGCATGAGCGCCGGAAGCATGATCGCGAACAGTCGCGCGACGCGCAGCGAGGTGTCGGTCAGGTCGGCGTTGGCCACGGCGAAGCGCTGCTCCTCGTCGCGGGTGCGCACGAAGGCGCGGATCACGCGGATACCGGTGAGGTTCTCGCGCAGCACGTCGTTGATCCGGTCGATCTTGACCTGCATGGAGCGGAACAGCGGGATCGCGCGGGCCATGAGCACCCCGATCACGATGGCCATCAGCGGGATCACCACGAGCAGCATCGCGGAGAGCTCGACGTTGAGGCGCAGCGCCATGATCACGCCGCCGATGGCCGTGATGGGCGCCAGCACCATCATGGTCAGGCCCATGAGCACGAGCATCTGCACCTGCTGCACGTCGTTGGTGTTGCGGGTGATGAGCGAGGGTGTCCCGAAGGTGTTGACCTCGTACAGCGAGAACTGCTGGACCTTGGCGAACAGGGCGGCGCGCACGTCGCGCCCGAAGCCCATGGCGGTGCGGGCGCTGAAGTAGACGGCGATCACGGCGGTCACCCCGAGTGCGACGGTCACGGCCAGCATGATTCCGCCGATGCGCCAGATGTAGCCGATGTCGCCGGTGACGACGCCCTTGTTGATGATGTCCGCGTTCAGGGTGGGAAGGAACAAGTTGGCCATCGCCTGCACGAGCAGCAACAGCACGACGATGACCAAGGAGCGGGAGTAGGGCCGCAGGAAGCGCCGCAGCAGGCCGATCACCGGGCCAGCGTCCCACGCCGCGGGGCGGCCCGGCCACCCGCTCCGCTGAGCGCGGAAGGCGGGCGATAGAGCCAACCCAGGTGGGCGCGCTGGGCGACGGCATACAGGAGCAGCGGCCCGGCGACGCCGACCACGACCCCGGCGACCACCTCCAGCGGCAGCGCCGTGAGGCCGATCATCCCCAACGCCACCCGCGTGCCGGCGGTGAAGTTCGTGTGGCTGACGTAGATGGCCAGGGAGCGCACGCCCAGGTAGGCCAGGCCCGTGGCCGGGGTCTCGGCGTGGCGGGCGATGAGCGCGGCCGCCGTCACGACCGCGGCAGTGCCCAGCCAGGCGGCGGCCAAGCCAGCCGCGCGGGCGGCCGGGGCGCCGTCCACGGGCTCCAGCAGTGTGGGAACCGCACCGGGGATCAACGTGAGCGCATACACCGCGGCGGCGCCGCCCAGGGCGATCGCGGCGAGTGCCAGCGCCGGCAGCGTGGCCAGCGCGCGCCGCAGGCCGCCCGCCCCGACCACCACGCCGACCGCCAGGAACGACCACAGCTGGGGGCGTACCCAGTCCCAGGGCCAAGAGGTCATGGGGATCCACAGCCAGGCGCTGGCGGCCGTCAGCACGACGACGAGCGCTGCCAAAGCGGCGTTGCGGACGCCTGGGCCGGACCGGTCCTGCGCCCACCACCAGGCCGGCGCCACCACGAGCGTGCCCAGGGCCAGGCTGGGCAGGAACCACATGGCGCCGTAGGGGGCCCACAGCCGGACGACGTCCAGCCAGGTGGCCTCACCGTTGGTGACGCTCGCCAGCACCACGCTCGCCGAGGTGTTGATGAGCTCCCACACCAGGTAGACCCACAGCAGCTCCACCAGGCGCCGGCGCAGGAAGCCTGCCATGCCGTATCGGCGCACAGAGGTCGCGACGAACAATCCGGCCAGGAACATGAACAGCGGGATGTGGAATGCGTACAGCCACGCGTCCAGCTGTCCTGCCCAGCCGTCGAAGGAGACGAGCCCGGCGTTCACCAGCCCACGCTCGACGTGGCCGAGCGCCACCAGGATGATCGCCAGACCTTTGGCGACGTCCACCGTCGTATCTCGCACAGGCCGCGCCGGAGCGGCCCGGGCGGCGGAGCCCGGTGGCACTGCGTTGCCAGACATCCACACATCGTCGCAGATCAGCAGGCACTGCCGCCGACGGATGGCATCCTGCCCGTCGTGTCCCTAGGGTGGCGGGCGTGACAGTGCGCAAGGTAGCCATGTTGACCGCAGGCGGGCTCGCCCCGTGCCTCTCCTCGGCCGTCGGCGGCCTGATCGAGAGGTACACGGCGATCGCCCCGGAAGTCGAGATCATCGCGTATGCCAACGGGTACGAGGGCCTGCTCAAGGGATCCTCGATCGCGGTGACGCCTGAGATCCGTGAGGGCGCGGCGCTGCTGCACCGCTTCGGCGGCAGCCCGATCGGCAACTCCCGGGTGAAGCTCACCAACGTGGAGGACTGCGTCCAGCGCGGCCTGGTGGCTGAGGGCGAGAACCCGCTCGAGGTCGCGGCGCGGCAGCTGACGGTCGATGGCGTCGACGTGCTGCACACCATCGGCGGCGACGACACCAACACCACTGCGGCCGACCTGGCGGCGTTCCTGGCCGAGAACGACTACGAGCTCACCGTCGTCGGCCTGCCCAAGACCATCGACAACGACATCATCCCGGTCAAGCAGAGCCTGGGCGCCCTGACTGCGGCGGAGCAGGGTGCGGTCTTCGCGCGCAACATCATGGCCGAGCACAGCGCGAACGCCCGCTCCCTGATCATCCACGAGGTGATGGGGCGCAACTGCGGCTGGCTCACCGCCGCAACGGCAGCCAAGTACCGTGAGTGGCTGATGACGCAGGAGTGGAACCCCGGTATCGGCCTGGACATGCGCCAGTGGGACATCCACGCCGTCTACGTGCCGGAGATGTCCTTCGACGTTCGGGCCGAGGGCAAGCGGCTGCGCGGCATCATGGACGAGATCGGCTGCCTCAACATCTTCCTCTCCGAGGGCGCCGGCGTCGCCGAGATCGTGGAGGAGCTCACCTCGGCCGGCGAGGAGGTGCCGCGGGATGCCTTCGGGCATGTGAAGCTCGACAAGATCAACCCCGGGCAGTGGTTCGGCAAGCAGTTCGCCGACATGGTCGGCGCCGAGAAGACGCAGGTCTGGAAGAGCGGCTACTTCAGCCGGTCGGCCGCGGCCAACGGCGACGACCTCCGGCTGATCCAGTCCTGCACCGACTACGCAGTGGACTGCGCCCTGCGCCGCGAGGGCGGCCTGGTGGGCAACGACGAGGAGCAGGGCGACCGTTTGCGCGCGATCGAGTTCGACCGGGTCGCCGGCGGCAAGCCGTTCGACACCTCGCAGGTGTGGTTCACCGACCTGCTGCGCGCCATCGGCATGACGTCCTGAGCGGCTCGCCTAGGTGCCGTCGGCGGCCTGCTCCAGCTCTGCGATGTCGATCTTGACCATGCTGAGCATGGCCGCCATCGCCCGGGCGGCGCGATCGGGGTCCGGGTCGGAGAGCAACTCGTTGAGCCGACCGGGGATGATCTGCCAGGTCAGGCCGAAGCGATCGGTGACCCAGCCGCACTGCATCTCCACGCCCTCGCTGGCGAGCGCCTCCCAGTAGCGGTCGATCTGCTCCTGGTCGTCGCAGGTGACCATGAGCGATGCGGCGGGGGTGAGCTCGTAGTGCGGGCCGCCGTTGATGAAGGTCAGGTGCTGGGTCCCGATGCGCAGCGCGACGGTGAGCGGCGGCCCTTCGTCGGGCCCGGCCTGGCCGCCCAGGACCTCGGCGTCCTCGAAGATCGCGGCGTAGAACGCGGCGGCCTCGGCCGCGCCCTCGTCGAACCAGTAGAACGGCGTGACGTCCATCGGGTCACCCTTCAGCGCTGTCGGGTCGGTTGGGCCGTGTGGCGGGGTCGAGCGCAACTATGGCCCACCGTCGGGCCCGGTGGCATGCTGACCGGGTGGCCGACACTGCGTCCTGTCCGGAGGTGGCCGCCGCCGTGACCCAGGGCCGGCGCACCGCCGAGTGGCTGCGCCAGCTGTCGCTGGCGCGCCTCCGGGCCGGCGACGGCAAGGTGGGCCAGGAGTCGCGGCAGCTCATCGCAGCCTTCGACGCGCTGACCCGCGAGCTGTGCGCGGAGGTTCGCCGCGGGGGCGTGGGGGCGGATCGCGAGTGCCCACCGGGGGACGCGGCGTTGCCGGCGCTGGCCGACCACGCCCTGGGCGACCAGCTGTCGGTGATGGCGGACCAGCTCGAGCGGGCTGCGGGGCTGGTGAGGCTCGGCGATGCGCAGAGCTGCGGCCACGAACGGCTCATCGCGCAGGCGCAGACCCTGGCGGCAGCTTGCCTGGCGCTACGGCGAAGCACTGCCTTGTCGCTCGGCTGACCGACCCTGTATGAAGCCTGGCCGCAGGTGTTCGGCCAGGAAGGCGTTCTGCAGCAGCGCGAGGTTCGCCGCGACCACGGGCTGAGGGGTGATGTGGGTGATGCCGGTGAGCGGCAGGACGGTGTGCGGACGACCCGCCGCGAGCAGCGCCGAGGACAGGTGCAGCGTGTGGGCGACCGCGACGTTGTCGTCGGCCAAGCCGTGGATGAGCAGCAGTGGCCGCTGCAAGCCCGACGCCAGCGGCAGCAAGCTGTTGGCGTCGTAGCGTTCGGGCGCATCCTGCGGGTCGCCCAGGTAGCGCTCGGTGTAGGCGGTGTCGTAGAGCCGCCACTCGGTGACGGGGGCGCCGGCCACCGCGACGGCGAAGCGATCCGGGCGGGCTAGCACGGCGTGCGCGCTCAGATAGCCGCCGAAGGACCAGCCGATGATCCCGACCCGGCTGGGGTCGACGGCGCTGCCGTAGCGGGCGACGACGTCGTCGAGGGCGGCGAGCTGATCAGCGAGCGGCGGTCCCAGCAGGTCGCCGTAGATGGCGCGCTCCCAGCTGGTGGAGCCCCCTGGCGAGCCTCGCCCGTCGGCCACCACCACCGCGTATCCCTGGTCGGCGCGCACCTGGTCGTCCACGTAGGCCGCCGGCGTTCGCATGACCCGCTGGGAGTGAGGACCGCCGTAGGGCGCCATGAGGATCGGCAGGCGCTCGCGCGGGCCGCCCGATGGCCACAGGATCGCGTAGCGCACCTCGCCCACGGTGTGGAACTGCGGCGCTGGACGAACGCCGGGATCTTCCGCCCGGCTGGCGACGACTTGCGGCGGCTCATCACCGGTGGTGGGCAACCGGCGGACCACCAGGGACGGAGCGTGCTCTGCCGGGCCGGCGCCGCTCACCACGAGCGTGTCGCCGACGTGCTGGCCGGCGAACCAGCCGGGGCCGGTCAAGTCGCTGGCCCCACCTTGTGCCGAGAGGTCCAGGGAGTAGAGGCGCGACTCATCGGGCTCCGGTGCGGCCCGCACCAGGACCTGCCCGGCGTCCGCAGCGGATGCCGCCACCGAGCGCACGCTCAGGTTCGCCGGTGATACCGGGTCCTCGTCGAGGAACAGCCGGAGCCGGTCCGCGGCGGCGTCGCGGCGAACGGTCAGCAGGCGGCCGTCGGCCAGCAGCACGGGCACACCGGGCACGACGTCCACCCAGCAGTCGTCGCGCCAGCGGGCAAGCTCGGCGGCGCCGTCGGAGGTCGCTGACCAGACGGCGCACTCGCGCTGATCGCGGGTGAGGGTGAGCGCGAGGGCGCCGCCGGCACGCCAGGACACGGTCGCCAGGTACTCGTGGTCATGGCCCGGCCCCACCGCGAGCACCCGCCGGGCCGCGCGCTCCGAGCCGGTCGACACGTGCCACAGCTCCACGGTCGCGTTCGTCTCGCCGGCCGCCGGATAGCGGTGGCGCCGTGGGGAACGCTGGGGATTCGCCGGATCGGCGATTGTCCACTCGGCCACGGCGCTGTCGTCCACCCGCGCGACCAGCAGGGCGCTGGCGTCCGGCGCCCACCAGTAACCACGGCCGCGTTGTAGTTCCTCGGCGGCGATGAATTCGGCCAAGCCCCAAACCGCGCCGTCATCCGGGGTGATCGGCGCCGGGTCCGAGCCATCCGCGGCGGCCAGCCAAAGGCGGCCGCGGGCGTGCCACGCCAGGGCACCGCCATCCGGCGAGAGCCGGGGGTCGACCACCGGGCCCGGCACCGCTAGCTCGACGATTCGCTCACCTTCGCCGGTCCCGCCGGCGAAGAGGCGGCCGCCGAGCGCGAAGGCGACGCGGCTGCCGTCGACGCTGACGCTGACGTCGGTGATCCCGCCGCCGGACTCGCGCGCCCGCTCCCGGCGCGCACGCTCGGCTGCGGGCAGCGACGCGTCTTCGGCGACGTCAACGAGCAGGTCGCGCGCTGCTACGACCAGCCTCTCCTCGCCGCTTGCCACGTCCAGCTGCCACAGATCGCCCACAGCCGACCGACCGTCAGCGCTACGCACGAAGAGCAGCGCCCGGCCACCGTCGACCAGCTGCGGCGTCCGCGGCGCCCCGCGACGGAACCGTCCGGTGACCGCGGCGCGGTACCAGTAGTCCCCTTCCCGATCTACCTCGGACACCGTCAGGACAGCACGAGGGTCAGGATCAGGCCGATCACCACGAGGGCGAGCACGATCCAGGCTGCGATCTTGAAAACGGGGGTCTTGGCGTAGTCGTCTTCGGCGTCATCCTCCATGCGCATCATCCTGCCCTAGAGTGTGCGGCCATGGACGATGCCACCGCGGACCGCCGGCTGTTGCTGGTCCACGCCCACCCCGACGACGAGACCCTGGCGACGGGCGGCACCATGGCTCGCTACGCGGCCGAGGGGGTGCAGGTCACACTGGTCACCTGCACGCTGGGCGAGGAGGGGGAGGTCGTGCTGGGGGACCTCGGTCACCTAGCGGCCGAGTTCGAGGATGCGCTCGGGCCGCACCGGCTGGCCGAGCTCGCGGCGGCGATGGCCGAGCTGGGCGTCACCGACCATCGGCGGCTGGGCGGGGACGGCGCCTTCCGCGACTCCGGGATGGTGGGCACGGCGTCGAACGACCGCCCCGACTGCTTCTGGCGCGCGGACCTGCTGGCCGCCGCGAGGCCCCTGGTGGAGATCATGCGCGAGGTGCGCCCGCAGGTCCTCATCACTTACGACGACTTCGGCGGCTACGGTCATCCGGACCACATCCAGGCCCATCGGGTGGCGGCCTACGCCGCCTTCCTGGCGTCCGTGCCGTCGTTCGCGCCGGAGCTCGGGCCGGCCTGGGAGATCGAGAAGGTCTACTGGCCGGCGTTTCCGCGCAGCATCGTGGCCGCCGCTATCGAAGCGGCGCCCGAAGACCTGCGCTCGCAGGTCTTCGGCGGCGCCGATCCCGCTGAGGCGCCCTTCCTGGTCGACGACGACCTCATCACGAGTCGGATCGACACAGCTGACTACCTGTCGGCGAAGCTGGCCGCGATGCGGGCGCACGCAACCCAGATCGACATGGACTCGCCGATGTTCCAGCTGATGGCGGCGGGTGGCGGGCTGGGCTTCGGCTCGGAGTACTACCGCATCGCCAAGGGCGAGCCGGTCCTCGTGGCGGGCGATCTCGAGCAGGACCTCTTCGCCGGGCTGCCCTAGGTCCGCCAGAAGCCGACCGTCGGTGACCACTCTGAGTGAAATGCCTCTCTCGGAGCGTCAAATGAGCGCCTGTTGGGTTACATCATTGGGCCGAATGGGTGAATCCACTGCTTTCGCTTAAGTCCATCGGCGCTCACCCTGGAGCCATGGGAAAGCAGCAGCGAGCGCAGTTGCAACGGGCCGATCGCGCACAGGCCATGCAGACCGCAGACAGCCCACTGGTGGTCGCCGGCCTGCTGGGATCCTCCGAGCTCGACCACCTGACGGTCAACCCGGCCGACGTCGGCCGGGATCGCGAGAACCGGCGCCGGCGGCGGCTTGCCCTCCTGGCGCTCGTGCTGGCGGTGCCGGCGGCATGGCTCTGGTACAAGATCGGGATGGGGACCCCAGTCGAGTGGTCCCAGCTCCGGCTACCGAGCGTCGACCCGATCACGGCCATGGTGGTCCTGTTCTTCGGGGTCATGATCTTCACGCTGGTCGGGACGTCGTTCGTCGCCGGCCGCTCGCCGCATGTGATGTACCGGCCGGAGCAGATGGACGTGCACTTCTCGGACCTGCGAGGCGTGGACCTGGTCAAGGATGACGTCCGGCGCTCGCTGGCCATGTTCCTGGCCCACAAGACCTACGCCGACGCCATGGGCGGGCAGCCGCGCCGGGGGTTGCTGTTCGAAGGCCTGCCCGGCACCGGGAAGACCATGATGGCCAAGGCCATGGCGGCCGAGGCCGGCGTTCCCTTCCTGTATGTCAGCGCCACGTCCTTCCAGTCGATGTACTACGGAGCGACGGCGCGCAAGATCCGTTCGTTCTTCAAGGCTCTGCGCAAGACCGCGCGCCGCGAGGGTGGCGCAATCGGCTTCATCGAGGAGATCGACGCGATCGCGATGTCGCGCGGCGGGATGCCGATGACAGCGGCGCCCATGACGTCGGCGGCGGCCGCTGCCCACCGCGAGGTGCGCTGCGGCGGTATGACCGGCCTGCCCTCCGCCTACGCGGAGCTGCCCGCCACGCATGCGGGCGCCCTCACGGCCAACCGCTCGATGACCAGCGAGGGAACCGGCGGCGTGGTCAACGAGCTGCTGGTGCAGCTGCAGTCCTTCGACGAGCCCACCGGCTGGCAGAAGTGGGCCACCGGCATGGTGGACGTGCTCAACGGTTTCCTGCCCGTCGGCCGGCAGCTGCCGCGGCCGAGGGTGGCACGCCCGAATGTGTTGATCATCGCCGCCACCAACCGCGCCGACCAACTGGACCCCGCCCTGGTTCGGCCGGGGCGCTTCGACCGCCGGCTCACGTTCGAGCCGCCCACCAAGGCGGGTCGCCGCGATCTGATCGACTACGTCCTGGCAACCCGAGCCCACGGTGCGGACCTGGATGAGGCGCTGACCCGGGATCAGATCGCCGCCGTCACCACCGGCTACACGCCAGCCATGCTCGAGCACCTGTTCGACGAAGCATTGGTCAATGCCATGCGCCGAGGGTCGGACCGCATGAGCGCCGCGGACGTGACAGCGGCGCGGCTGGTGGAGGAGGTCGGCCTGGGACAGCCGGTGGCCTACACGGAGCACGAGAAGCGGCTGATCGCCACCCACGAGGCCGGCCACGCCACGATCGCCTACCTGGTCGCGCCCGAGCGCCGGCTGGAGATCCTCACCATCGTCAAGCGGCGCGAGGCCCTGGGGATGCTCGCCCACGGCGACCGGGAGGACGTCTTCACCCGCAGCCGCTCCGAGATGACCCGGCTGATCCAGATCGCCATGGGCGGCCTGGTGGCCGAGGAGATTTTCTTCGGCGATGTGTCCACGGGCCCGGGCGGCGACCTGCTCTACGCCACCAACGTCGCCGCACAGATGATGGGCGCGTGCGGTATGGGTGACTCGCTGATCTCGCTGCAGGCAGTCGAGCGCGGGGCGCTGGCCGACTCCAACATCACCGGACGGGTGCTGGGCGACCCACAGGGCCGGCTGGCGGTCGAGGACCTGCTGCAGGCCCAGAAGCGCGTGGCCACAGAGCTCATGGCGGCCAACCGGCACCTGGTGGAGGGGCTGCGGGATGCCCTGCTGGAGCGACACGAGTTGATCGGCGAGGAGATTGTGGAGGTCTTGCGCACCGCCCAGGCAAGGCACGACGCAGTCGCGGCGGAGTAGCCTCGCGCCGGTGAGGCTCGATCCTGCCGACGGCGGCCAATTCCGTAGCGTGCTGGCCCGCTATGCGACGGGCGTGGTGGTGGTGTCGGCCAAAGCGGGCGGGATCGACCATGCCATGACCGCCAACTCCTTCGCCTCGGTCTCACTCGCGCCGCCGCTGGTGCTGGTGTGCGTGGAGCGAGACTCCCGCTTCCACGGTGCCGTCATGTCGGCGGGTGCGTGGGGGGTGAGCATCCTGGCGGCTGGCGACCGCGCCGCCGCCCGGTGGTTCGCGACGAGGGGGAGGCCGCTGGCCGGGCAGTTCGCGGGCTACGAGGTGGTCCGGGGCGAGTTGACCGGCGCCGCGCTGCTCGCGGACTCCCTGGGGCGGCTGGAATGCCGGACCGAGGCCGTCCACCGCGGCGGCGACCACGACATCCTGGTGGGGTTGGTGGTGGGCCTGGATCTGCCCGACGGCCACGACGACGATGCGCCGCTGCTGTACTTCCGGCACGGGTTCGGCACAATCGCGCCGGAGTGACTAGGATCGCAGCACCGGCCCCCACCGGCGAAGGAGGAGCCCATGACCTACGTCATCGCAGAGCCGTGCGTGGACCTGAAGGACAAGGCCTGCATCGACGAGTGCCCGGTCGACTGCATCTACGAGGGCGAGCGGATGCTCTACATCCAGCCCGACGAGTGCGTGGACTGCGGCGCCTGCGAGCCCGTGTGCCCCGTCGAGGCCATCTACTACGAGGACGACGTCCCCGCTGAGTGGGCCGAGTACACGGCCGCCAACGCCGACTTCTTCGACGAGCTCGGATCGCCCGGCGGCGCGGCGCGGCTGGGGCTGATCAAGCGTGACGTGCCGCTGGTGGCGCAGCTGCCTGCGGACATCAACGCCTCCGAGTGACCGAGACCCGCGCCGAGGTGGCGCGGCACGGCGTCACGTCCCTGCCCGACTTCCCCTGGGACTCGCTGGCAGCGGCCAAGGCCCGCGCCGCCGAGCACGCCGACGGCATCGTCGACCTCTCAGTGGGGACGCCGGTCGATCCGACGCCCGAGATCGTCCAGGATGCGCTGCGCGCCGGGGCCGACGCCCCCGGATACCCGACGACTCATGGACCCGAGGAGCTTCGGGGCGAGATCGCGGTGTGGCTCGCCCGGTCCCGCGGCGTCACCATCGACCCAGCCGCGATCCTGCCGGTGATCGGCACCAAGGAACTGGTCGCCTGGCTGCCGACCATGCTCGGGCTGCGGGGCGTCATCGGTTTCCCCTCACTCGCCTACCCGACCTATGAGGTGGGCGCGCTCATCGCCGGCGCGATTCCGCAGCGCGGCGACTCCACTGTCGGCTTCGGCCCCCTCGGCCCGGACCTGCTCTGGCTGAACTCGCCGGCCAACCCCAACGGTCGCGTGCTCGGGCTGGACCATCTGCGCAAGGTCGCCCAGTGGGCCCAGGCGCGCGGCACCATCGTGGTCGGCGACGAGTGCTACGCCGGCCTGGAGTGGACCGCTCCCGCGCCCTCGCTGCTGGCCGACGCGGTGTGCGATCGCGACCACACCGGCCTGCTGATCGTGCACTCGTTGTCCAAGCGATCCAACATGGCGGGCTACCGGTTCGGTTTCGTGGCCGGCGACCCGGCGCTGGTCGAGCGACTGCTGGGTGTCGCCAAGCATGCCGGGATGATGGTGCCGGCCCCCATCCAGGCGGCCGCTGCCACCGCCTACGCCGACGACGCGCACGCCGCGCAGCAGCGCGAGGTGTACCGGGCCCGCCGCGAGTCGCTCGTGGCCGCGCTGCGCGGCGCGGGTTTCCGCATCGACGACTCCGAGGCCGGGTTGTACCTGTGGGTGACCGCCGGCGAACCCTGCCGCGACACGGTCGACTGGTTCGCCGAGCGGGGCATCCTGGTGGCCCCTGGCGAGTTCTACGGCCCCGCCGGGGCCGAGCACGTGCGTGTGGCCCTGACTGCATCCGACGAGCGCATCGCGGCGGCCGTCGAGCGCCTGGCGTAGTGACGCAGGCGCGGTCCGTACTACGTTTACAGCCATGAGCGAAGCGACCCTCAACCACCCCCGCGGCACCCTGGAGCTCGACGCGATCCCGGCGACCGAAGGCGAGGGCGGCCTGGACGTGACAGCGCTGTTGCGGACCACCGGGGATGTTGCCTATGACCCCGGGTTCGTCAACACGGCGGCGTGCTCGTCGGCCATCACCTTCATCGACGGCGACAAGGGAATCCTGCGCTATCGGGGGTATCCGATCGAGCAGCTGGCGCAGCGCTCCAGCTATCTCGAGACCGCCTACCTGTTGATCTACGGCGAGCTCCCCTCCAGCGACCAGCTGGAGGACTTCACCATGTGGATCTCCAAGCACACCATGCTGCACGAGGACCTCAAGCGCTTCTTCCAGGGCTTCCCGTCCGATGCCCACCCCATGCCGGTCCTGTCCAGCGCGGTGAGTGCGCTCAGCACCTTCTATCAGGACTCGCTCGACCCGTTCGACCCCCAGCAGGTGGACTTCTCCACTGTGCGGCTGCTGGCCAAGCTGCCGACGATCGCCGCCTATGCCCACCGCACCTCGCTGGGCCAGCCCCTGCTCTACCCGGACAACTCGCTGTCGCTGGTCGAGAACTTCCTGCGCATGACGTTCGGCTGGCCGGCGGAGCCCTACGACGTCGATCCCGTCGTCGTGCGCGCGCTGGACATGCTGCTCATCCTGCACGCCGACCACGAGCAGAACTGCTCCACGTCGACCGTGCGCCTGGTGGGCTCCAGCCACGCCAACCTGTTCGCGAGCGTCAGCGCGGGGATCAACGCGTTGTTCGGCCCTCTGCACGGGGGAGCCAACCAGGCCGTGCTCGAGATGCTCCAGCGCATCCATGCCTCCGGCGACGACGTGGCCTCGTACATGGCGAAGGTGAAGGACAAGAAGTCCGGTGTGCGGCTCATGGGCTTCGGCCACCGGGTCTACAAGAACTACGACCCGCGCGCGGCGATCATCAAGAAGACGGCAGACCAGGTGCTGGAGCACCTGGAGGTGTCCGACCCGCTGCTCGAGATCGCCCGCGAGCTGGAGGAGATCGCGCTGGCCGACGACTACTTCGTCGAGCGCAAGCTGTACCCGAACGTGGACTTCTACACCGGGCTCATCTACAAGGCGATGGGCTTCCCGACCGACATGTTCACAGTGCTGTTCGCCCTCGGCCGGCTGCCCGGCTGGATCGCCCAGTGGCGCGAGATGATCTCGGACCCGGCCACCAAGATCGGGCGCCCCCGCCAGGTCTACATCGGCGAGGCCAAGCGCGACTACGTGCCGATGCTCGAGCGGCCCAACGACTGAGGGCCGCCGCCTAGCTCGACCTTGAGGCCGGTGCCGCTCAGCCGCCGCTCCAGGCTGGCGGTGACGAGCTCGGCCAGCCGCCGCCCCGCCTCGACCGGCGCCAGGCCGCCGGCGGGGCGGATGTTCGAGATGCAGTTGCGGTCCGCGTCGGTGTGCCCGGGCCGCGGGTCGTACTCCAGATAGGCGCTCAGTCCGTCGATCGCCGACAGCCCGGGCCGCTCGCCCAGCAGGATCACTGCGAGCCTGGCACCGGCGGCCGAGCCGACGTCGCTGACCAGGCCGACGCGCCCACGCGGTGCGACGACGACCGGCGCCGCCAGGATATTGCCGGGCAAGCCCGCCAGGAGTGCGGTGGCGACCTCGGCACCGTGGTGGATGGCAGCCTCCGGCGACAGCCCGTCGCTGATGATCAGCACAACGTCCCACGGCCGCTCCTGCCGCAGCGCGGCCAGGTCGGACCGGCTGCTCGCCGTCAGCTGCCGGCCGCGGGCCGGATGCAGCAAGTAGTCGGATCGGTCGGCGGCCATGGTCTGGGCCAGCACGGCCGGCACTCCGCGCGCCGCCAGGTCGGCGACGATGGCCTGCGCGTCGAAGTCGGCGAGCACCGCCTGCCGCGCCTGCAGGTGGGCGGCGCGGAGGGCGAGCAGCTCGGCCGTCGGCAGCGAGCTGCCCGAACGGCCCAGCCCCACCCTTGCCGGAGTGGCGGGGCGCAACAGCGCCCATGGCTCCGGGGATGCCAGCTCGCTCATCGCGTGAGCTCCATCAGGGGATGACCCCCGCCGACGTCCTGCAGAATCCCACCTGGGCTGAGGATGCCCTGCTGCTTCAGCCAGAGCTCGAATTCCGGTGCCGGGCGCAGGCCCAGCAGCTCGCGGGTGGTGGCCACGTCGTGGTAGCTGGTCGACTGATACTCGAGCATCACGTCGTCCCCGCCCGGAACCCCCATCACGTAGGTGCAGCCGGCCACCGCCAGCAGCGTGAGCAGGTCGTCGGCATCGTCTGCGTCGGCCTCGGCGTGGTTGGTGTAGCAGACGTCCACTCCCATCGGCAGGCCCAGGAGCTTGCCGCAGAAGTGATCCTCCAGCCCGGCGCGGCGGATCTGCTTGCCGTCGAACAGGTACTCCGGTCCGATGAACCCGACGACGGAGTTCACGATGAGCGGCGCGTAGCGCCGGGCGACTGCGTAGGCGCGCGCCTCTAGCGTCTGCTGGTCCACACCGTGGGCGGCGTCGGCGGAAAGGCAGGAGCCCTGACCGGTCTCGAAGTACATGACGTTGTGCCCCACCGTGCCGCGGCGCAGCGACAGTGCCGCCTGCTGTGCCTCGGCGAGCAAGTCCAGGGTGACGCCGAACGCGCGGTTGGCCGCCTGCGTGCCGGCGATCGACTGAAAGACCAAGTCCACCGGTGCGCCTGCCGCTATGGCCGCCAGCGTGTTGGTGACGTGGGCCAGGACGCAGGTCTGGGTCGGGATGGCGTAGCGCGCGATGACGTCGTCGAGGACTGCCAGCAGCTCGCGCTCGGCGCGCACGCTGTCGTTGACGGGGTTGATGCCGATCACCGCGTCGCCGACGCCGAACTGCAGGCCGTCGGCGATGGCGATGCCGATCTCCAGCGCATCGTCGGTCGGGGAGTTGGGCTGCAGCCGGGAGGAGAAGCGCCCCGGCAGGCCCAGGGTGTTGCGAAAGGCCGTGACCACCCGGCACTTCTGCGCCACCCGGATCAGGTCCTGGTTGCTCATGAGCTTGCTCACTGCCGCCGCCATCTCCGGGGTGATGCCGGGGGCCATCCGGCCCAGGGCCGCGGCATCGGTGTCGTAGGACAACAGGAAGTCGCGGAACTCGCCCACGGTGAGCGCCCGGATGGGAGCGAACGCGGCGTCGTCGTGACCGTCGAGGATGAGCCTCGTGACGTCGTCGTCCTCGTAGGGCACGACCGGCTCGGCCAGCACCTCGCTCAGTCGCACATCCGCCAGGCACAGCTGCGCAGCAGCACGGTGCGACCCGTCGGCGGCCGCGATCCCGGCGAGCTCGTCGCCGGAGCGCGGCGGCGACGCGGCAGCCAGCAGGGCCCGCAGGTCGGTGAAGGTATAGGCGCGAGCGTCGAAGGTGATCCGCCGGACAGTCATCGGCTGCTGCCGTGGGCCAGGGGCAGTGGTGTGGGGTTGCGGATGAGCCGCAGCATCACGGGGAGAGCCAGGAAGGGTGTGTAGACAACTGCTATCTCGAAGACCACGTCCCAGGCTAGCGCTGCGACGGTCAACAGCGGGCCAGCCTGGGTGAAGGTCCCCGGCGCCGAGCCCGGGACCTCAACCCAGCGGCCGCCGATGGCGATCTGGGCGACTGTCCACACAGCTCCTATGAGAACCATCATGACGAACATCGCGGACGTTCGCGGGCGCCACGGTCGCCAGCGCCAGTAGAACACGGCCACCAGGGCCACCATGGCGCCCAGCAGGAGCAGCGCTCGCGGGTCGAGCATGTCGCGCCGGGACGCTGCCTCGCCTATCCCGGACACCAACCGCTTGTTGCGGATCGTCGCCGCGGCGACGAGAGCCAGCCAGATCGCCACCAGGGCCGCGCCACGGCGCCTGCTGGCCAGCCAGCGGTCGCCCAGGAACAGGCCCAGGACAGCCACCATCGCGGCCTCGCCGGCGCCCTGCAGCAGGTACGAGGGTGCGTTGGGCAACGGTGTGCCGAAGAGCACGCGCTCGGGCATGTCGCGGATGCGCTGCAGCGCCAGCAACCACTCGGCGCAGCCCCAGATCGCCGTGCCGAACGCCGCCACCCACAGGTAGTCGGCCCGATGCTGTCGACGGGCGTCCCAGAGTGCCAGCGCCAACGCGACGACGCCCATGATCAGTTTGGGCGTGAAGTCACGGCCGAAGGCGACGTCGCGGATGATGTAGACGGAGTCCACTCGAGTCATCCTGCCCGCTCAGTCACCTGCCCGCTCAGTCGTTGGCGTGCAGCCCCGCATTGAGCCCGCCCCAGTGCCCCGTCCGCGCGACGGCCTCCAGCGCGCCCGTGACCGAGTTGCGCCGAAAAAGCAGGTCCGGCTCGCCGGACAGCTGACGGCCCTTGACCACCGTGCCGTCCGGCAGGGTGATCTTGGAGCCCGCGGTGATGTAGCACCCGGCCTCCACCACCGACCGGTCGCCGAGGCTGATGCCGATGCCGGCGTTCGCGCCGATCAGGCAGCCCTCGCCGACGGCGATCACCTCGGTCCCGCCGCCGGACAGCGTGCCCATGATCGAGGCGCCGCCACCGATGTCCGACCCGTCGCCCACCACCACCCCGGCCGAGATGCGGCCCTCCACCATCGACGACCCGAGGGTCCCGGCGTTGAAGTTGCAGAAGCCCTCGTGCATGACGGTCGTGCCCTCGGCCAGGTGGGCGCCGAGGCGCACCCGGTCGGCGTCGGCGATGCGCACCCCGCTGGGCACCACGTAGTCGACCATCCGGGGGAACTTGTCCACGCCCAGCACGATCAGGGTTCGGCCGTGCGCGCGTGCCCGCAGTTGGGCAGCGGGCAGGTCCGCGATCGCGACCGGGCCATCGGCCGTCCAGGCCACGTTGGGCAGCAGGCCGAAGACCCCGTCGAGGTTGACGGTGCGCGGCTGCACTAGGCGATGGGAGAGCAGGTGCAGGCGCAGGTACACGTCGGCCGCGTCGACGGGTGGCTCTGACAGGTCTTCGATGACGGTGACGATTGTCGCCGTGCGTGTGCCGCGAACCTGGTCGCTGTCGATGCAGGACTCCAGGCCGCGGACGTCGGCCGGCGTGGCGCTCAGCGCCGGCCGCGGGTACCAGACGTCGAGCAGCGCATCGCCGGCGTAGGTGGCCAGGCCGATGCTGGATGCGGGCGCGGTGATGATGTCGGTCACAACGGATACGGTAACGGGGTGACTCCTGTGGTTCCGCTCGACCTCGCCGCCGACGTCGTCGACCTGGCCGCGGCGTTGGTCGACGTGCCCAGCGAGTCCTTCCACGAGGGTGCGCTGGCGGACGCGGTTGCGGCGGCGCTGGCCGCGGAGGCCCACCTGCAGGTGCGGCGGCTGGGGGACAACATCGTCGCCCACACCCAGCTCGGGCGTTCCGAGCGGGTGATCGTGGCCGGTCACTTGGACACGGTCCCGGCCAACGGCAATGGGCGCGCGGTGCTGGTGCCCGCTGGCGGCGCCGTACCGGTGACTGGGCTGGACGGAGCCGACGTCGCCGCCGACGAACGGCTCTATGGGCTCGGGTCGTGCGACATGAAGGGTGGCGTGGCGGTGGCGCTGTCGTGCGCGCACGCCATCCCGGAGCCCAGCCGCGACGTCACCTACGTCTTCTATGCCGCCGAGGAGGTCGCCGCCGTGCACAACGGGCTGGGCCACCTCGTGCGCGATCGCCCGCAGTGGCTCGGCGGGGCCGACCTGGGGATCCTCATGGAGCCCTCCAACGGCCAGGTGGAGGCTGGGTGTCAGGGCACCCTGCGGGTTCGTGCCACAGCCCGCGGCCGCCGCTCGCACAGCGCGCGCAGTTGGATGGGCGTCAACGCGGTGCATGCCGCCGGGGAACTCCTGGCGCGCTTGGCCGACTATGAGCCGCAGCAGGTCGACATCGACGGCCTGGTGTACCGCGAAGGGCTGAGCGCGGTTCGCATCGCCGGCGGGGTTGCCGGCAACGTCATCCCTGACGAATGCGTGGTGACGATCAACTACCGCTTCGCCCCCGACAAGTCGCCGGAGCAGGCCCTCGCTCACGTCGCGGAGGTGTGTTCGGGCTTCGAGCTCGAGGTCGAAGACTCCTCGCCCGGTGCCCTGCCAGGTCTCGGGCAGTCAGCCGTGCAGGAGTTCTTGGCGGCCACGGGCACGCGGCCCGCACCGAAGTACGGCTGGACGGATGTGGCCAGGTTCAGCGAATTGGGCATCCCCGCGCTCAATTTCGGACCCGGCGATCCGAGCCTGGCGCACACCGCCGAGGAGCACGTCCCCGTCGAGCAGCTGCGGCGGGTGCGGAGGCTCATGGGGGAGTGGCTGGGTGGTGGGGACGTCGGCGATGGTTGAGCAGGAGGTTGCGGGGCGCCGGCGCGTCTGCGTGTTCTGCGCCTCAGGCACGCAGATCGATGACCGCTATCTGGAGCTGGCTGCGGGGGTGGGCGGAGAGCTGGGGCGGCGCGGCTACGGGCTGGTGTCGGGCGGGGGCAGCATCAGCAGCATGGGGGCGCTGGCGCGCGCGGCCCGAGACGCCGGGGCGCACACGACGGGCGTGATCCCGGAGGCGCTCCTGCAGTACGAGGTTGCCGACCTGGACGCCGACGAGTTGGTGGTCACCGCGGACATGCGTGAGCGCAAGGGTGAGATGGACCGGCGATCTGACGCCTTCCTGGTCCTCCCCGGCGGCATCGGCACGTTGGAGGAGTTCTTCGAGGCGTGGGTTGGCAGGGTCCTGGGGATGCATCGAAAGCCCCTCGTGGTGCTAGACCCATGGGACGACTTCGCCCAGCTCCATGAGCTCATCGGCTCGCTGGTGGCCGGTCGATTCGTGAATGCCGCCGCGGCGGCCGAGGTGCACTGGTCGCGCGGCGTCTCCGAGGCGGTGGACGCGATTGAGGCTGTCTGGTCGGCTGACAGCGATGCCGAGGCGCAGGGACTGACGGCCCCGCCGGCGGGACTGACCGAGGCAATCGCGGCGTTGGAGGCTGATTAAGCGACGGGTGTTCGACGTCGGCGGGCGCGGCGCCCCCGCTGCTCGGCGCCCCCGCCGCTGGGTGCCCCGCCTGCTGACCAGGGCTCAGGCCAGGCCCCTGACGTTGACGCGCGGCGACGACAGGCCCTTGATGGCGGCCACCATGTCGAGCACGTCGCGGGTCTCGGCGGCCTCGTGCACCCGGAACACCTGGGCGCCCAGCCAGGCGCAGACGGCGGTGGCCGCCAGCGTCCCGGTCAGGCGCTCGCCGACGGGTCGGTCCAGCGTCTCGCCGACGAAGTCCTTGTTGGACAGGGACACCAGCACCGGCCAGCCGGTGGCCACCATCTGGTCGAGGTGCCGGGTGACTTCGAGCGACTGCCGAGTGTTCTTGCCGAAGTCGTGCCCGGGGTCGATCATGATCGAGCGGCGCGGGACGCCCAAGGCCTGTGCGCGCTCGGCCTCTCCCACGGTCCGGCGCAGGACATCGGCCATCACGTCGGCGTAGGCGACTCGGTGGGGTCGGGTGCGGGGCGCGACGCCGCCCGCGTGGGTGCATACGAGACCCAGGCCGAACTCCGCGGCTACCTCCGCCACGCGCGGGTCCCAGCCACCCCAGGCGTCGTTGAGGACGTCGGCGCCCTCGGAGGCAACGGCCCGGGCGACTTCGGCGCGATAGGTGTCCACACTGATGATGACGTCCGGGTGCCGGGCGCGGACTGCTGCGACGAAGGCCGCCACCCGGCGGATCTCCTCGTCGACGGCCACTTCCGCGCCCGGTGCCGCCTTCACCCCGCCGATGTCGACCATGTCCGCCCCGGCAGCAACGACGGCATCGGCGCGGTCCAGCGCGGCGTCGTCGGTCCACGTCGCCCCGCGGTCGTAGAACGAGTCGGTGGTGCGGTTGATGATCGCCATCACAACTGTCTCGCCGGCGTCGAAACGCCTGTCGCGCAGGATGAGCACGCTGCCTCCGTCAGGGTCCGCCCCGCCTGTGACGGGTGGGCGTGGCACGATTCTGCCAGCGCTCCGGCCAGGAGCGCGACGGTGGAAGGGGAACGACGTGGCTGTTGTGTTCGCCCTGCTGGTGGTCCTTGTGATCGGCGTCGGGGTCGCCATCGCCGTGCGCAACCCGGGGGCCGGAGCACTCTCCGAGCCGGGCCCGGTCGGATCTGTCACGACGGTCCCGGCAGCCGGTCCGCTCACTGCCGCGGACGTGCGCGCAGCGAGGTTCCCGATCGTGTTCCGTGGCTATCGGCCCGCAGAGGTCGATGCCCTGCTCGAGCGCCTGGAGCGGCAGCTCGCTGGTGGGGGGGCCGAGCCGGCTGCGGGCGGCGCGCTCGCGCCGTCGCCCGAGAGCGTGCCGCCGCCCGTGCCTGGGAGCAGGCTGGAAACTTCCACGCCCATCTCCGACCAGCACGGGGACGCCCCCGGCCGACCGGAGTCGCCATGAAGCATCTGCGCCTCAGCGTGAGCATCGACGCGCCGGCCGAGGAGGTCTTCCGTGGTTTCACGGACTGGCCGGCCCAGGGCGAATGGATGCTGGGGACTGCCGTGCACACAGTTGACGGGCCCGCCACCGGCGTGGGCGGTGAGCTGGCGGCGTGGAGCGGGGTCGGCCCCATCGGGTTCTGGGACACGATGGTCATCACAGAGTGGGATGCCCCCAACCGGGTCGTGGTGAGGCACACCGGACGCGTGGTCCGCGGTGACGGAATCATGGAGGTCGTGCCCTCCATCGGCGGCGGGTCCGTGTTCTGGTGGGGCGAGTTGCTGGAACTACCGCTGGGGGCGGTCGGCCGCATGGGCTGGCCGCTGGTGCGTCCGGGTTTCGCGGCCGGCGTGCGCCTCTCGCTCGACCGCTTCGCCCGACTCGTCGAGCGCGGGCGCTGGCGCATCCCACCCGAAACCGGCGGCTGATCGCAGGGCGGTCGCCGCCAATCGCCACGGCGATCGTGGCCATGGTGGATAATGGTGCCCGGCTGCAACGCGACTCGATCGTGCAGCGGCCCGGGCGGAGGCGCCCGGGTGCTTGAGACGAAAGGGGACCGCTATGGCGGCCATGAAGCCGCGAACCGGGGACGGCCCGCTCGAGGTCACCAAGGAAGGCCGCGGCATCATCATGCGCGTGCCGCTCGAGGGTGGCGGCCGACTCGTGGTCGAGATGACCCCGGACGAGGCCAAGGCGCTGGGCGCGGCGCTGACCGAGACCGCGGGTTAGCCCAAGAGCTCACGTCTCCCACTACGCTCCGGCCATGCTTCGCGACGTGCGCTACGACCCGGCGGCTCTGGCAGACCCCGGATCCGGTGCCCCCGCGCTTGCCTATGCGGATGCGGAAGCCCGATTCGCGCAGGTCCTGGCCCAGCAGGGCGAGGAGCTTGGAGTGGATCTCACGCGGATGGCTGCGCGACGCCAGGCGACGGGCGAGGAGCCGCTCGTGGTTGACCTCGACCACGACCGTTGGAGCCGGTTCGCATGGATTCCGCTGGCGCGGAGCAGTCGTGCGGCAGCGGTGGCCGCTGGTGCGTCTCTGGCCACCCGGGTTGGCGGCGACGCCGTGCTGCAGGTCGGCGATGCCGTCGCGGACCTCGTCCCAGCGATCGTGCACGGCTGGGAGCTCGCCGGCTACGCCATCACCTACAGCTCCAAGCCGCCCCCTCCCAGAGGATCGCTGACCGTCTGCAGGCCGGCGCCGGACGACGCCGAGGCGGCCTTCGAGGCGGCCCTGGTGCGGGCGGCGGCGACGGCGCGCGACCTGGCGAATGCACCCTCTGACATCAAGTCTCCGCAATGGCTGGCCGACGAGGCGCAACGAGGAGCCTCCGCGGCCGGTTTGAGTTTTCAGCTGCTCGCCGCCGACGAGCTGCGGCAGCGGGGTTTCGGCGGGCTGCTGGCCGTCGGGAGCGGGAGCAGCCGACCCCCGGCGCTCGGCATCATCAAGCGCCCCGGCGCCCCCGGTGGGCCGACGATCGTGCTCGTCGGCAAGGGGATCACCTTCGACTCGGGCGGCCTGTCGCTCAAGCCCGTGGATTCGATGCCGTTGATGAAGACCGACATGTCCGGGGCGGCGGCGGTGATCGGTGCTCTCACCGCCATCGGCGACATGAGCGGACGCAACGACGCCGCAACGATCGTCGGGCTGCTGCCGATGGCCGAGAACATGCCCGGCGCAGCCGCCTACCGCCCCGGTGACGTGGTGCGCCACTTCGGCGGTGCCACCACCGAGGTGTCCAACACCGACGCCGAGGGCAGGCTGGTGCTCGCAGACGCCCTGGCATTCGCCCGCGCCACCCAGGCCCCCGACGTGATCGTGGACGTCGCCACCCTGACCGGGGCGGCCACGCTGGGGCTGTCGCGGCTCATGGGCGCGCTGTACTCAGACGACGATCGGCTGGCCGCATCCCTGGTGGAGGCCGGTGAGGCCGCCGGCGACCCGGTCTGGCGGATGCCCCTGGTCCCGGAGTATCGGTCCGCTCTGGAGTCGCGTCTGGCGGACATCGCGCAGGCATCGACCGACCCCACGGTCCGGGCTGGCTCGATCACCGCGGCGCTGTACTTGCAGCACTTCGTCGGCGACGTGCCCTGGGCACACCTCGACATAGCCGGGCCGGCACGCGCCGACAAGCCCCGGCGCGAGGTCACGGCCGGCGCCACAGGTTTCGGAGCCCGACTGCTGACCGCGTGGCTGCTCCGCCACGCCGTGCCCCGGCGAACCGCCGGTGGTGCCGCCTAGCGGGACAGGGGGAGACCTAGTCCCGTGGCAGTTGCACTATCAGGATGCCGCCGTCGATCGGGAGCAGACTGGCGGTGATGGTTGGGTCCTCGGCGAGTTCGCCCAGGAAGTGCCGCTCGGCCACCGTCGGCTCATCCCGTCGCGCGGGGTCGAGCACCTCGTCGGAGGGGCCGAACACGCCTAGGAACACCGCGGCACCGCCCGGGCGCAGGAGTCTGCGGGCCTGGGACAGATACGTCGCCCGATGGGCCGCATCGGCGCCCACGATCACCATGTCGTAGGCGTGGTCTGCCAGCCGCGAGATGACATCCAGGGTGTTGCCGGTGATGGAGCGGACAGCCGCCCCGCTGCCCGCCTCGCGGAAGGTCTGGCGGGCAGCACGGTCGGCCTCCGGGGAAGCCTCGATGCTGGTGAGGATGCCGCCGGGGGCCATGCCGGAGAGCACGGCGAGGCCGCTGACCCCGCTGTCGGCGCCGGCCTGCACGACCGCTGCCGCATTGATGGCACAGGCCACGGAGCGCAGCACGCCGCAGGCGGTGGGCGATGGTTGCCCACCGGGCAGGTCCGCCCCGCGCTCGCGCGCCGCCATCGCTACCTCGTCGGCGACATGCCACTCATCGGTGAACGATTGGACCTCCATGAGGTGCCTCCTTGGGAATGCGCCGCGGACGGGCGCTGGCTGCCGGCTCCGCTGTCCTGGGCACAGGCTAGACCGTCATTACGCTTCGCTTACACATCGATAGGAACATTCGCGCCTACGGCGGGGGTTCTGCTGCTGGAATTGCGGTGCAATGTGCTGCGGCGCACGCCTCGGGGCGTCGTCGCTGCAGCTGAGCGCCGCGACCGCGACGAAGACCCGCTACCGAAGCGATGAGCCGCTATCGGAGCGAAGACCGAGGAGTCAACGATGGCCGACGAGCCCGACGCAACGCCGCACCCGGATGCCGGGGCTGGCGAGCACCACACCGAAGTGATTGGCGCGCCTGCACCCACTCCGCCTCCGGCCCAGCCGCCTGCGCCGACGCCGGCCGCGCACGCGCAGCCGCAGCCGCAGCCGCCAGCGGCGCCCCCCACGCCGTCATGGGGGGCGCCGCCCGCAGCCGCCGCGCAGCCGGGCAACCCCTATGGCGCGCCTCCGCTCGCTGGCCCTCCGGCGCCGAAGCCCCCCAAGCAGCGCAAGCCCTTGGGGGCGGGCGCCGTGATCGCCATCGCGGCGGTGGTGAGCTTGCTCATCGGCACCCTCGGAGGCTTCCTGGGGTACGCGCTGGCAGGCTCCTCGGACACGCAGAACTCGTCCTCCTCGCTTGGCGCCGGGGACACCTCGATGCAGGTGCCGACCGCGGAGGAGGCGGCCACTGGCGACAACTCCATCGCCACCATCGCCGACCGGATGCTGCCCACCGTGGTGTCGATCGCCGAACAGGGTCAGACCTCGGCCGGCACCGGCAGCGGCTTCATCGTCCGCGAGGACGGCTACATCGTGACCAACAACCACGTCGTCGAGGGTGCGGCCAACGGCGGCTCGTTGACGGTGGAGTTCAACGACGGCACCAGCAAGCCGGCCACGATCGTGGGCCGCAACGCGTCCTACGACCTCGCCGTCATCAAGGTCGATGCGAAGGGCCTTCCCGTGGCGTCGATCGGCAACTCCGACACGATGCAGGTGGGGGACACGGTGGTGGCCGTGGGCTCGCCGCTGGGCCTGACCGGGACCGTCACGTCCGGCATCATCTCGGCCGTGAACCGGCCGGTGACAGCCGGCGGCGAGGGCGAGACCTCGTACATCAACGCCATCCAGACCGACGCCGCCATCAACCCCGGCAACTCCGGTGGCCCGCTGGTGAACTCAGCGGCGGAGGTCATCGGCGTCAACTCCGCGATCGCGTCGCTCGGCCAGGACGCGACCAGCCAGGCCGGCTCGATCGGACTCGGCTTCGCCATCCCGAGCGACACCGCCAAGCGGATCGTGGAGGAGATCATGGCGACCGGCAAGGCGACGACGCCGGTGATGGGCGTCAACCTGGACGTCAACAGCGACGCCCGCGGGGCGGTTGTGGCCCAGGTGACCGCCGATGGGGCTGCTGCCGCGGCGGGCATCAAGTCCGGCGACACCATCGTGGCGGTCAACGGCGTCCCCGTCACCGACTCGGTTGGCCTGATCACCCAGGTGCGCTCGAAGGCGCCGGGCGACAAGGTCAAGATCACCGTCGAGTCCAACGGCCAGCGCAAGGATGTCGAGGTCACCCTGCAGGCAAAGACGGAATAGCGCTGCAGTGACCGTAGGCTTGGCCCCGGCGCCGGGACGATCACGGCGCCGGGGCCAGGCTCGTTGTTCGGTCAAGATGGGCGGAGCGGCAAGGGAGGTGCGATGTTCGACGTAGGCCTGGGCGAGATCATCGTGCTCGCCATCCTCGCCCTGCTCGTCTTCGGACCCGATCAGCTGCCCAAGGTCGCGGCGCAGGCGGGCCGCTTCGCCCGCCAGGTCCGGGAGATGGCCACTACGGCCCGCAAGGAGATCAGCGACTCCGCCGGGCTCGAGGACGTGACCAGCGACTTGAAGTCCTTGGCCGATCTGCACCCGCGCAAGCTGGCCGCCTCGGTCTTCAACGACGCTGACGGCGGCAAGGGAGACGCAGCTGCCAAGGCTGGCGGCGCCGCCGCCGCGGAGCAGGCGCCGCCGGGTCCTTCCACGCCCCCAGAGGCGCCGCAGAAGTCCCCGGGGCCGCCTTCTGCGCAGCAGTCGTTCGACCCCGACGCGACCTGATCAGGGGCAGAACGGGCCGGTGGTCCCAAAGCCGGTGCCCCGGCGCGTTGTCGTCAGAAGCGCGAGGCGGGGGTCAGCCCCAAGGACATCCCTGCCAGTCCGCGCGGTCGGCCGGCGAGGTGCGCCGCCAACGAGGTGATCGCCTCGGCCGCCGGGACCGCCGGGTCGGCCACCACCAGCGGTTCGCCGTTGTCGCCGCCCTCGCGCAGCCGCACGTCGAACGGGATGTGGGCGAGCACGGGCACGTCGGTGCCGAGCTCCTTGGTCAGCACCTGCGCCACCAGTGATCCACCTCCAGTGCCGAAAAGCTCGATCGGCTCGCCGCAGTGCGGGCAGGGCAGTCCGGCCATGTTCTCGACCACGCCGATCACCCGCTGCTTGGTGTGCAGCGCCATCATCCCGGCCCGCACGGCGACATCGGCGGCTGCCGTCTGCGGGGTCGTGATGACCAGCAGCTCCGACTGCGGCAGCAGCTGCGCCAGGCTCATCGCCATGTCCCCGGTGCCGGGCGGCAGGTCGATCAGAAGGTAGTCCAGGTCGCCCCAGTACACGTCGGTCAGGAACTGCTGCAGCAGCTTGTGGTTCATCGGGCCGCGATAGGCCACAGCCTGGGCTACGCCGCCGGGCTTGAACATCAGCATGGAGATGACCTGGACACCGTTCGCGCTCGGTGGCAGCAGCATCCCCTCCACCCGCGTCGGGTAGCGGTCCACCCCGATGATGCGGGGGATCGAGTGCCCATAGATGTCGCCGTCGAGCACGCCCACTCGCAGACCGCGCTGCGCCAGCGCCACCGCCAGGTTGGCCGTCACCGACGACTTGCCCACGCCGCCCTTGCCCGACGCCACCCCGATGATGCGCGTGGTGTTGCCCGGCTTGTTGAAGGGGATCTCCTTCTGCGGGCCCTGCAGCTGCTCCCGCAGCGCCTTGCGCTGCTCATCGCTCATGACGTCGAGCTCGACGTCCACGGTGTCCACGCCTGCGACGCCGGTCACCGCCGCCCGCACCCGGTCCACGATGGTGCCCTGCATGGGGCAGGAGGACACCGTCAGAAAGACGGCCACCTTCACAGCTGCCCCGTCGATCTGGACGGACTTGACCATGCCCAGCTCTGTGATGGGCCGGCGGATCTCGGGGTCCTCCACGCCGGCCAGCGCCGAGTCGATGGCCTCTCGCGTTACTTGCGTCATGGTGCCCAAGCGTACGCAGTGCTTAGTGGTGCGCCATCCCGCGCCAGCCCCGTCAGGCGCCGGGCTTCCCGACCTCGGTCGCCGCTGCCTGCTCCCGCTTCTTGCGCTCGCGCTTCTTCCGCTCGGCCTTGGCCCGCCGCGCGGCCTCGGCCTCGGCGGCCGCGTCGCGGTCCTCGATCTGCGCCAGCAGCAGCCGCAGCTCGGCGCGCAGCTCGGTGCGCAGGTAGTCCCGCGTCACCATGTCGCCCAGGCTCGTGCGCAGCGACGCGAGCTCCCGGCTCACGTACTCGGTGTCGGCGATGAGCAGGTCCGTGCTGCCGCGGTCCTCCTGGTACTGCACGCGGTCACGGTCAGCCTGGCGGTTCTGGGCGAGCAGGATCAGCGGCGCCGCGTACGAGGCCTGCAGCGACAGCAGGAGGGTCAGGAAGATGAATGGGTAGGGATCGACCTTCAAGTCGTCGGGGGCGAAGACGTTCCACAGCACCCAGCAGACGATGAAGCCGGTCATCCAGGCGATGAAGCGCCAGGACCCGATGTAGCGCGCGATGCGCTCACTGAGCGCCCCGAAGGTCTCTGAGTCGTAGCTCGGGCGCATCGAGCGTCGGCCCTCGCGCGGCTGGTCCAGGCGGCGGGAGCGGTTCTTCGTGGTGCTAGAGGCCATCGGCCACCACCTCGTCCTCGAGCGGGTCGTCGCTCTGGTCACGCCAGTCGTCGGGCAGCATGTGGTCGAGCACGTCGTCGACGGTGACGGCGCCGAGCAGGTGCTTGGCAGGGTCGACGACCGGGATCGCCACCAGGTTGTAGGTGGCGAAGCGTCGCGTCACCGCGCCCAACAGGGCGTCGGGCGCCAGCGGCTCGATCGACTTGTCCACGACGGCGGTCACCAGGGTGGCCGGCGGCTCGCGCAGCAGCCGCTGGAAGTGGGCGACGCCCAGCAGGCGACCCGTGGGCGTCTCCAGCGGTGGCCGCACCACGTACACCTGCGCGGCCAGGCTGGGGGACAGGTCGGGGTTGCGGATAGCCGCCAGCGCCTGGGCGACGGTCGCGTCCGGCGGCAGGATGATGGGCTCGGGGTTCATCATGCCGCCGGCGGTGCCGTCGTCGTAGACGAGCAGCCGCCGCAGGTCCTCGGCCTCGTCGGGCTCGACCAGCGCCAGCAACGCTGCGGCGTTCTCCGGGCTGAGCTCGGCGAGCAGGTCCGCGGCATCGTCCGGCGCCATCACCTCGATGATGTCAGCCGCCCGCTCGGGGTCCAGGCCCGCCAGGATCTCCAGCCGGCGGCTGTCGCTCATCTCCTCCAGCACGTCCGCCAGTCGCTCGTCGGTAAGGCCCTTGGCAACCTCGACCCGCCGCTTCGCCGGGAGTGTGCGCAGCAGGGCTGCGATGTCGGCCGGGTGCATCTCGGCCACCGACTCCAGCATGGTGTCGACCGCCTGGCCGCCCTCGGCGTCCCCGGCGCCCGACACGTCGCCCCACGCCACGGTGCCCGTGTCGGCGCGGCGGCGCAGCCCGGATCGGCCCTTGCGGATGTGCAGCTTGTTGATGAACCAGTCGCGGTTGCGCCGTTCCAGGCCGACGTCGAGGATCTTCACCTGCTCCCCGGTCTCATCCAGCGTCACCTGGCGGTCGATCAGCTCCGCCACCACCAACGTCTCGGAGGCCCGCGGCGCGAACTGCCGCAGGTTCACCTGACCGGTGGTGACGACCTGGCCCGGCTCGATCTCGGTGACCCTCGTCATCGGCATGAAGATCCGGCGCCGCGCGCCGACCTCGACGACGAGCCCGATGACTCTCGGCAGGTCCGGGGGCACCCGAAGCAGGCACACGATGTCTCGGACCACGCCGAGCTGGTCGCCGTTGGGGGCGAACACGGCGGTGCCGGCCAGTTTCGCCGCGTAGATGCGCGTGAGCTGGGACACCATGGTTGCGAGGCTATCGCCCGCTCCCGACGATTCCGGCTAGCGTGGCGCGGTGACCACGGCGCGCCGCCCGGCGCTGGGACTGCTCGCCGTGGCCGTGTTCTTCATCTCCACCTCCGCGCCGATCATCGCCGCCACCCAGGCGCCGGCGCTGGCGATCGCCTTCTGGCGGACGGCGCTCGGGGCGGCGCTGACCGCGCCGTGGACGCTGACGCGGCATCTGCCGGAGCTGCGCGCCCTGACGGCGAGGCAGTGGTGGCTGTGCGCGGCCGGCGGGGCGCTGCTCGCCGCGCACTTCGCCGCGTGGATCCCGTCGCTGCGCTTCACCTCGGTGGCGTCGTCGACCGCCCTTGTGGCGACGCAGCCGGTCTGGGCGGCGTTGCTCGCCCGTGCCCGCGGCGTGCGCTTTCCCGGTCGGGTGTGGGCTGGGATCGGCGTCGCGCTCATCGGCATCACGGTGTTGACGGGGGTGGATGTCGCCCTGGATGCCCGTTCGCTCATCGGTGACGCCCTCGCGCTCGTCGGGGCCATGCTCGCGGCCGCCTATGTGACCGTCGGGGAGGCGGCCCGCCAGGACGTCTCGACGCCCAGCTACACGCTGATCGCCTACTCCAGCTCGGCGGTCGTGCTGTTGCCGGTGTGCCTCTTGGCCGGCGCCGCCCTGACCGGGTATCCGGCGTCGGCTTGGGCGTTGATCGCCGCGCTCACGCTGCTCGCACAGCTGCTCGGGCACTCGCTCATCAACGCCACGCTGCGCACCACCTCAGC